>NZ_JBFPKF010000019.1:0-148089 GCF_040948685.1 Paraburkholderia sp. BR14374
CTGGAAGCAGCGTCACCTGCTTGCGATCTTCGCCTTCTATGAATCGCTTCATCCGGTCACCCATGCTGAATGAGTTAATCCAGTCTAGGCGATCAACGCGTTTTCACACAAGCTCGACCCGAAGCGGACCATGGGCGTTGCGGAAAGCGGCCGTTCGAAGAGCATGGCTAGGAGCATATTTTCAACGTGATATCCGCCCCGGCAACGATGCGTCCGTTATCTGTCGCAAACGCATTTCTAACCGTCTGACCCGTAGCCCGCTCGACTAAAGAGACCCGCTTGCTCGATGACTGCAGATATGTTTGCCCCCAGTCCAATAGCATCAGCAACACTGGGCCAAGGCTCTCGCCCCTTTCTGTAAGAACGTATTCGTTACGTTCTCGCTCGCCCGGCTCTCGATACGGCCGTGCAAGCAAAATGCCGGAATTCGTCAATAGTTCCAGCCGACTGCTCAGGGCATGTTTTGAAGCGCCTATGTCTTCACGTATCTCCTCGAAGCGCGTCACTCCATAAAACGCTTCGCGAAGAATCAACAAGACCCAGCGATCGCCGACTAGGCTGGCCGCATGCGCAAGACCGCACTCGTTTATTGCAACGAGTGGGCGATTTCGTTTTCTCTCGGTGTTTCGCGATATTTGCTTTGACACAGGTTGCCTCGCAATGTTAGCGTGAGTCTGATTTTCAGACTCAGATGGATCTTAAACAACTTTTCTGGAGTGGTGTATGCCTTTTGTTCACGTGCAGACGATCGACGGCATTCTCTCGGATGACCAGAAGGCCGAGATGCTCAGGAGAATCACTGATTTGATGGTCGAAATTGAAGGGCGCGGTGATCCATCGTTTCGTTCTTCTGTGTGGGTGAGGATCGATGAACAGCGCCGTCTCATTGGAGCATTGGAGGAACAATTCCAACGCCTGAAATGATCGCTTTAAAATTTCCTCGGGTCGGTTAGGCGACTATTCTCGCTCTGGCTCGATTGTCCGTAGATGGCCGACTACAGCCTGTCCGCCAGCGTCCTTCCTGGAAATCCGCGAAAAACCATAAAGTAGCTGCCAGGAAGTTCCGCCTGGCGATGTAGGACGCAGGAGTACGGTAGCGGGACAACAACCCGGTTGGACGCTCAACGATCGGTCTGTACCGCCGCGAGTCCATCGAGCAGCGCCTTATGAAACGCGTCCGGATCTTGCATCTGCGGCGCGTGCCCAAGCTCTGCGAACTCGACGAGCGTCGCATGCGGAATCGCCTTCGCGGCCGCGCGGCCCAGTTCAGGATAATGGCCGAGCTTCTCTCGCACCTCGGGCGGCGCCGCATCCTTGCCGATCGCAGTGGTGTCCTTCTGACCGATCAACAGCAACGTCGGCATGCTGAGCTGCCCCAATTCATAAAAAACCGGCTGCGTGTAAATCATGTCATCCAGCAGCGCGGAATTCCACGCGACGATCTGCTTACCCGGCCCGCGATACATGCCCGCGAGCATCTGCACCCACGGCTCATAGTCCGCGCGCCATTGCCCCGCGTAATAAGTCGCCTGTTCGTAGCGGCGAATACCGTCGGCGCTGGTCTTCAGCTCACGCTGATACCACTGGTCGACCGATAGCGACGGCACGCCCTTCGCCTTCCAGTCCTCGAGTCCAATCGGGTTCACCAGCACCAGCTGCTGCGTTTCACGCGGATACATCAGCGCATAGCGAACCGCGAGCATGCCGCCCGTCGAATGGCCGACCACCGTCACGTAGCTGATGCCGAGCGACTCGAGCAGCGCATGCGTATTGCGCGCGAGCTGCTGGAAGCTGTACTGGTAATGCTCGGGCTTGCTCGATTTGCAAAACCCGATCTGATCCGGTGCGATCACGCGATAGCCGGCGCCACTCAGCCGGCGAATCGTCGTATCCCATGTTGCAGAACAGAAATTCTTTCCATGCAGCAACACCACGGTGCGGCCGTTCGCATGCGCGGGCTTCACGTCCATGTAGGCCATCTGCAAAGGCACCCCCTGCGACGTGAATTCGAAGCGCTCGACCGGCGCCGGATAGCTGAAGCCCTGCAGTTCCGGACCGTAGGCCGGGCTGGAATCGTCGAGTGAAGACGCGGCCGCGGCGCTCGCGGCGCCCGGGCTCTCCTCGCTCGCCCGCGTGGCGGCCACGGCAACAGACGCCGCGCCCAGCACGGCACAGGCGCAGACACTCGACAGGGCAAGCAGGAATGGATGGCGAAGATTCATCGGCATGGTCTGGAAGAAACGCAACAGGGATGCACGAGGCGTGAAGCGCACGATTCTACGATGCACCGCCGAACTCTGGCGCCAGTCGCGCAGCGCGGACACGGCGCGCGGCAGCACCGACGTGGCATGCATATTGCGCCCGACACGCTCGAGCATCGTCCGGACACGACCTCGTGGCCAATGTGCTGCGCCGCACCGAAAAATGCGCCATAGCAGGCGATCGTTACGGGATGGTCGGCCACGCGGCCCCCGCAACAAACATTTATTCACCCGAGTCCAATCGGTGCTAGAACTGACAAACCGACTCGCGAAAACAGGCAGCAAAGAACGGCAATGCGGTACGACTGCCAGGCAGCCCAAATCATCAGCGGAGAGGACGCGGCCAGATCATTCCGGGGGTATACCAATCAGGCAACCATCTTGCATGAGGTCGGCGTGAGTGCTGAAGGGCTCGCGCCGATCGACAGGAGACAAATATGAATACTCCGGCACGGCTGAACGACTTACAGCGCACTACTCTAGCGATCGTCCTCGCCGGCGGGCGCGGCACCCGGCTCGGGCCGCTGACGAACAAGCGTGTGAAGCCGGCGGTGCACTTCGGCGGCAAATACCGGATCATCGACTTTGCGCTTTCCAATTGCCTGAATTCCGGCATCCGACGCATCGCGGTGGTCACACAGTACAAGGCGCATTCGCTGCTGCGGCATCTCCAGCGCGGCTGGAGCTTCCTGCGCGGCGAGATGGGCGAGTTCATCGATCTGTGGCCCGCGCAGCAGCGCGTCGAAGGCGCGCACTGGTATCGCGGCACCGCCGACGCGGTGTTCCAGAACCTCGACATCATCCGCTCGATCCGTCCGAAGTATGTGGTCGTGCTCGCGGGCGACCACATCTACAAGATGGACTACACGCGCATGATCGCCGATCACGCGGACAGCGGCGCCGACTGCACGGTCGGCTGCATCGAGGTGCCGCGCATGGACGCGGTCGCGTTCGGCGTGATGGCGGTCGACGAAAACCGCCGCGTGACCGGCTTCGTCGAAAAACCGGCCGACCCGCCCGCGATACCCGGCCGTCCCGACACGGCGCTCGCGAGCATGGGCATCTACGTGTTCAACGCCGACTACCTGTACAAGCAGCTTGAAGAGAACATCGCCGCGATCGATACCGACCACGACTTCGGCAAGGACATCCTGCCGCGCGTGGTCACCCAGGGCGTGGCGATCGCGCATCCGTTCAGCATGTCGTGTGTGTCGTCGGACCCGAGCGTCGAGCCGTACTGGCGCGACGTCGGCACGATCGACGCGTACTGGGCCGCGAACCTCGACCTCGCCTCGACGATCCCGACCCTCGACCTGTACGACGAGTCGTGGCCGATCTGGACGTACCAGGAGCAGTTGCCGCCCGCGAAGTTCGTACGCGACATGAAGGGGCTGCAGGGTTCGGGCAACAACCTGCTCGTCTGCGGCGGCTGCGTGATCTCGGGCTCGCAGATTTCGCGCTCGGTGCTGTCGTCGAACGTGAAAGTGAGTTCGTTCTGTAATATCAATGAGGCAGTCTTGCTGCCGCAGGTCACGGTCGGCGCGAGTTGCCGCCTGCAGAAGGTGGTGATCGACCGCGGCTGCACGATTCCGGAAGGCACCGTGATCGGCGAAGACCCGGCGCGCGACGCCGAGCGCTTCTATCGCACCGACGATGGCGTCGTGCTGGTCACGCAGGAAGCGCTGCGCAAGCATCCGAAGTAGCGCGCCCGCCGCATGCATGCACCGGCGGCCACGGCGCCGCCGGCCATGCCTTTCCTCGCTTCATCCGGCTTCACCCGCGACACCGCTGACCTTTTACCAACCCGAGCAACCCTGCCAACCCGACAGAGACCCGGCCTATGACGATTCGCGCCCTGCACGTCGCAAGCGAGCTGTATCCCCTTCTCAAAACGGGCGGTCTCGCCGACGTCGCGGGCGCGCTGCCGTCCGCGCTGATCGAGCGCGGCGCCGACGTGCGCGTGCTGCTGCCCGGCTTTCCGGCGGTACTCGCCGGCTTGCACGATCTTCAGCCGCTCGCGCAACTGGGCAACCGCTTCGGCGCGCCGAACGTGACGCTCGAACGCGGCACGCTGCCCACCAACGGGCTCGCGGTCTACGTGATCCGGGCCGCGTCGCTGTACGACCGCCCCGGCAACCCGTATCTGAACGACGAACACGTGCCGTACGGCGACAACGCGCAGCGTTTCGCGCTGCTCGGCTGGGTCGCCGCCCAACTCGCGCAGCAAATGGACCCGACGTGGTCGCCGCAGATCGTCCACGCGCACGATTGGCACGCTGGGCTCGCGCCTGCCTACCTGAAAGCCGCCGAACGCGAGCACGGCCGCGCGCCGGCGCACAGCGTGTTCACGATCCACAACCTCGCGTACCAAGGGATCTTTCCCGCGCATCAGTTCGGCCTGCTCGGCCTGCCGCACGATTTCTTCAACATGCACGGCGTCGAATTCTACGGACAGCTGTCGTTCCTGAAGGCGGGGCTCTATTACGCCGACCGCATCACGACCGTCAGCCCGAACTATGCGCGCGAAATCCAGACGCTCGCGCACGGCGGCGGGCTCGATGCGCTGCTGCGCCATCGCGCGCACGATCTGAGCGGGATTCTGAACGGCGTCGACTACACGGTGTGGAATCCCGCCAGCGATACCCTGCTCGCAACGCGCTTCAGCTCGTCGCGGCTGGCCGGCAAGCTCGCCTGCAAGGAAGCGCTGCAAAAGCGCTTCGGCCTCGCGCAACGAAGCGACGCGCTGCTGTTCGGCGTGGTGAGCCGGCTGACCGAACAGAAAGGCCTCGATCTGCTGCTCGGCGCGGTGCCCGAGATCGTCAAGCGCGGAGGCCAACTGGTCGTATTCGGCACCGGCGATCCGGCGCTCGAGAATGGCCTGAGGATGGTCGCGCAGGCGCATCCCGAATCGGTCGCGGTCGAACTCGGTTTCGACGAAGCGCTCGCGCATACGATCATCGCCGGCAGCGACGTGGTCGCGGTGCCGTCACGCTTCGAGCCGTGCGGGCTCACGCAACTCTATGCACTCGCCTACGGGTCGCTGCCGCTCGTGCACAGCGTCGGCGGTCTCGCCGATACGGTCGCCGACGCATCGCTCGAAAACCTCGCCGACGATCTCGCCACCGGCTTCGTGTTCGACCGCTTCGATCCGACCGGACTCGCCGCAGCGATCCGCCGCGCATTTGCGCTGTACGGACGCCGCACCGAATGGAAAGCCGCGCAGCGGCGCGCAATGCGCCAGGACTTCGGCTGGGGCGCCTCGGCCGACCGCTATCTGGCTTTGTATCGCGAACTCGTCTGAAGCATCGGGCATGGGGGAAACTGTCAGATTTCGTTAATGTTCAGGCGCGTTTGATGGTTTGGCGCAACAGCACGGGGACGGATCAACTCGCGGCGGTCAAACTCCTGTATCGTTTGCTGACTTGCCGGCTATGCAGTTTGTGCGTTTTTCCTGCACCATCTGTATCAGGCATGTCTGCCGCGCGGCGCCGGGGCCATCTGCCCGCCCGCGCGAGACTCCCTTCCCGCTTTGTTGATCGCGCATGACCGGTTGCGCGAGCCTTACCATGACGAAAAACGTTCTGAGCATCCAGTCCCATGTCGTGTTCGGTCACGCCGGCAACAGCGCGGCCGTGTTTCCGATGTGCCGGCTCGGCGTCAACGTGTGGCCGCTGAATACGGTGCAGCTATCGAATCACACGCAATACGGGCACTGGAGCGGCAGCGCGATCGACGCATCGAAGATGGAAGATCTCGTCGACAGCATCGGCGCGATCGGCATGCTGCCGCGCTGCGACGCGGTGCTCTCCGGCTATCTCGGCACGACGGAACAGGCGCAGGCGGTGATCGACATCGTCAAGGCCGTGAAGGCGGCCAATCCCCGCGCCTGGTACTTTTGCGATCCGGTGATGGGCGCCATGGGCGGCTACAAGGTCGATCCCGGCATCCAGGAATTCCTCGTCAACGAAATGCCGCAGGTCGCCGACGGGATCGCGCCGAATCACATCGAATTGCAGCGCCTCGTCGGCCGCGAGATCGAGACGCTCGAGGAAGCCGTCACCGCGTGCCGCGAGGTGCTCGCGCGAGGGCCGAAGCTCGTGCTCGTCAAGCATCTGCTCGATCGCAACAGTCCCGCCGACCGCTTCAACATGCTCGTCGTCAGCGAACGCGAAGCGTGGATGGGACAGCGCCCGCTCTATCCGTTCGCGCGCCAGCCGGTCGGCGTCGGCGATCTGACGAGCGCGGTCTTCGTCGCGCGCACGCTGCTTGGCGATTCGATCCGCTCGGCCTTCGAGCACACGCTCGCCGCGGTCAACGCGGTGGTCAAGGCGACCTGGCAGGCCGGGCGCTATGAACTCGAACTCGTGGCGATGCAAAATGAAATCGCCCAGCCGCGCGAGTGGTTCGATGCGTGGGTTGCGGAGACGGCTTAGGTCGAGCTCAGGTCACTGACGGGAGTCACCCGTTGCTGGACGCCGCCACCAGCGTCGCGCCAGCAGCCGTCCTATAATGCGTGCCGCGTGGAACGGGGCTTGCGCCCGCATTCCACGGGATTTTTCAGCATTCCGCATTCAGCAGACGAGGCATTCGATGGACGGTCATATCCGCAGCGAGCGGGAAGAATTTTTTGAGCAGTTGTGCATCAGCGTCGACGCGGACGAAGCGCACGAACAGGAAGCGATCGAGTACTTCGAGAACCAGTTCGACCAGCCCGACTTCGATCCCGCGCAATGGCTCGATATCGCGCTGTACTACTCGCCTGCCGTCGCGCGCGGCATCGTCGAGATGGTGACGGCCGACGACAAGGCACGCAGCAACATCGCCGAAATCATCGCCGACAATCTCGACATCTCATACGGCGAGGACGAGTGCCAGCAATTCGCCGAAACGATCGAATTCGCACTGAACAACGGCGTGCCGGTCGATCTGGACGTGGTGCTCGACGGCTGCCAGCGCGCAATCGACGATCTCGACACGTGGGCCGACGAAGACACGAAGGCGCCGCTCCTGCGTCTGCGTGAGGAATTGCTGCGTCAGCAAGGCGAGCGCTAGGCGAAAGGCTCGAATCTCTCCGCGCCAACGCTAACTCCGCAACACCGCAACACCGGCCGGCGCGCTCGCGCCGGTTTCTTAAGCGTATGCCGCAATCCGCAGCCGCAGCGGAACTTCTCGCGGCCAGCCAGCCTGGATGCCTCACGCACGCTCCTTGTGGACGTGATGCGCACACGGCCCGCTATGCCGAAATGCTCATCCAAAACGCCACGAATTGCCAAGACGACGGCAATTTGGCTTTCTATATTCGCCCCAGATTGACCCGCGAACACGCTGCGAAGCGCAACGCCACTGCGTGTATTCCAGCATTGTGAGCGGCGACCGATCCTTCGTAGCCTTGCGATGCGCGAGGGCTTGCCTCGGCCTCACGTGTCGTACCGCTTTCGTCGCACCGCTTTCATAACAACCGTCGATGCAAGGAGAGACCATGAGTCTTCGCAACACGCTGAAACCGCTGGCCATGCTCGTGGGTGCGATGTTTGCCGTCGCGCCTGTTGCCAGTTTCGCCGACGACCTACCGGTCAAGATCGGTTTTGCCGCGCCGCTGACGGGCGCCAATGCCGGCTACGGCAAGGATCTGGAAAACGGTGTGCGGCTCGCGATCGACGAGGCCAACGCGCAGAAGATCAAGATCGGCGACAAGGTCGCACACTTCGAGATCGTCTCGCAGGACGACCAGGCCGACCCCCGCGTCGGCGTGCAGGCCGCGCAGAAGCTGGTCGACTCGGGCGTCGCGGTGGTGGTCGGCCACTTCAACTCGGGCACGACGATCCCGGCCTCGCAGGTCTACGAGCAGGCCGGCATTCCGGTGCTCGATCCCGCCGCGACGAATCCGATCATCACGGGCCGCGGCTTCGCGAACACCTTCATGGTGATTTCGACCGATGCGCAGAACGCCGGGAACGCAGGGATTTATGCGGTCGAGGTAACGAAGGCCAAGCGCATCGCGATCATCGACGATCGCACCGCGTTCGGCCAGGGCGAAGCCGACGAGTTCGAGAAGGCCGTGAAGGCGCACGGCGGCACGATCGTCGCGCGCGACTACACCGACAACCACGCGGTCGACTTCAGCACGCAGATCACCAAGTTCAAGGGCGCCAATGCGGACCTCGTGTTCTTCGCCGGCCTCGACAGCCAGGCGGCGGGCTTCGCGCGGCGCATGAAGCAGCTCGGCCTGAACGCGCAACTGGTCGGCGGCGGCGGCGTGATGGACGAAGACTTCATCAAGCTCGCGGGCGATGCGTCCGACGGCGCGATGGCCTGGGAATACGGCCGCCCGCTCGCGCAACTGCCGGGTGGCAAGGACTTCAACGCGAAGTTCAAGAAGCGCTTCGGCGCGGATGTGCTGTCGTATGCGCCGTTCGGTTATGACGGCGCATGGGTCGCGATCAAGGCGATGCAGCAGGCAAAATCCGACTCGCCGAACGTGTACCGCCCGGTGCTCAAGTCGATCGACTACGACGGCGTGACCGGCAAGATCTCGTTCGACAATACCGGCGCGTTGAAGAGCGGCGCCTCGACGCTGTATCAGGTGAAGAACGGCGCATGGGTGCCGGTCGTCACGAAGAGCGGCACCTGAGTTCGCCGTCCAGTGAATCGTAGCGGCCCTGCCCGGCTTACGGCCGGCGCGGGGCGCGCTACTGCGTCGCGGCCGCCGCCCTGACGATCACCTCGGCATCCAGATCGCGCTCGATGCGCACGAGGTCGTCGCGAATCGCCGCGAACTCGTTAGCCGTACACATCTGGTGGCCGAACGCGGCGCGCAGATGCCGGTTGACCTGCAACGTGCGCGTCGCCGCATCGAACACGTAGCGCGACGCAAACGAGAGCAACGGGTCCTCGACCGTGCTGTCGGTCGGCAGGTCCGTCACGCGCACGAAGCGCGGCAAACTCATTTCCAGCGTTTCATCGAACTCCCCGCCGATGCATGCCCACGGCTGCGTTCTGACGGGTTCCGCGAGCCACGCCTCGACCTGTGAGTTCATGCCGCCGGCGAGACTCGTCAGCGCCGGCACGGCGGTCGTGCCGTCTGGCCAGATCAGATGCGGCACGCTGCCCTGCATCGACGTCGCGAACGGTCCGCCGGTCACGGCGACGTCGTCGGTCTGCAACTGCGCGGTGCCATGCAAGCCCGTTTTCAGCAGACGGCTCGCGGCAATCTGCTGCGCGCCCTCGCGCGTCGCGCGTCGGAACGTGTTGCGTTCGATCTCCGCAGGATAGCCCCGGTCTTCGACGCGGTACGCGTAATGCGCGGTGCCGTTTTCATCGATGTCGATCTGCACGCGCGCGTTGCGTTCGTGCCGTTGAGTGGCGGGCGTGCGCGCGAGCACGCCGGCGTCGACGAGCAGCACCGGCCGGTCCATCACGCCGCCAGGCAGATAGCCGAACGCGGTGCCGCCCGCCGTCGTGTCCGCGAATTGCGCCAACTCGGGAATCCAGATGATCGCGTGATTGATCGCGCTCGCGCCGTAGCCCAGCACCTCGGGCAACGTGTAGTACGGGCCGAGATTCAGCAGCACCGGCTCGCTGCGAATGCCGACCGCCGCGAGCAACGCACCGTATAGCGCGACGTGGTCCTTGCAGTCGCCATAACGGTTGCGCAGGATATCGGCCGCCTTGTGCGGAATCGCCGCCGTCTCGCCGAGGAAAAGCGCGACGTAGCGGATATTCAGACGCATCCAGTCGTATAACACGCGGGCTTTGTCGCGCGGATCGCTGAGGCCGGCCGTCAGTTGCTGAGCAAGACTGACGATCGCGGGATCGTCGCGGGTCGCGTCGTTGTCGGCGGGACCGCGATAGCGCGCGGCGAAGCTCGCGAAGTCCGGCACCGTCGACACCATCAGCCGGTCGCCCCAGTTCGCATAGCCAACCGCGCCCGCTTCGACGCGCGGATACGGGCCGTGCCGATAGTCGAACTCGTAGCGGGTGCGGCCATTCGCGGTGACGGGCGGCACCGCGACGTAGCCGCGCGCGTCAGCGTAGAGCGGCACGTCGGCGGGCAGATCGAAGATCAGACGCTGCTCGTCGACGGGTTCGAGCGACGGCTCGACCAGATAACCGAAAGTGCCCGCCTGCAGCGGCTTCGCGCGGGTCTTGCGAAACGCCAGATGCACGCGCGAGCCGCTCGTGACGCCGGGGAAGATCACGGTGCGCAACACTCCGTCCTCGAAGCTCGGCGCACCGGACGAACGCGGCTCCTGCACGTCGCGGATCGCCTCGGGACCGACGGCATGCGCGGTGCCGTCGGGGTCGATCGTTTCGGCGGCCAGCAGTTGCACCTGCTCGATGTCCTTGTTGAACCACACGTAGCGTTGCGCGATTGCGTCGACACCGCTGGCCGTGTCCGCGCGCATCACCGTGTCGTCGTGTTCCTCGATGGAGCCGTCTTTCTGGATCACGAACAAATGGACGTCACGCTCGATCGTCGCAGGGGCGCGCTCGTTGGGGGAGGTAGCGATTTCGGCGGCGCTCGCGCGAAGGGGGAAAGCGATGCCGCTCGCGGCAGTTAGCGCCGCAAGCAGCGCCGCGGCGCGCACGCACCGCGCGAGCGACGCGTGCGCCAACCTGACGACGATGTTCCCCAAGATCCACCTCGGCAAGATTCGTGTCGTCGTTGTAGCACATCGCCGGCCCGCGCGTTTCGGACCGGGCCGCCGTCAGTCGCGATCACTCGCCGTCGTCGAGCTGGCTCAGCAGCGCCTGCAGTTTTTCCACGTGCCGCAGCAGCATGTGCCGGTGCTTGTCGATCTGTTCGAGCCGGCCCTCGAGATCGGCCTGAATGCGGTCGTCGAGTTCGGCCGCGGCCATCACGTCCTCGACCTTCGCACGCATCGACGCGAGTTCGACCGGCGCATGCAGCAGATGCCGCTCGAAGCGCCGCACTTCCTGCGTCGCGACATCGCGTACCTTGCGAAAATGCACATGCCGGCGGTGCGCTTCGACATCGAGCGTTTCTTCCTCGACGCGACGCGCGGGCCCCGGTTGTCCAAAAATCGGCTCGGGCCGCAGCACCGTCTTCTTGCGCACCGGATGCGCGGTGCCGCGAAAGCGCGCGAGCGGCTGTTCGTTGTCGATCGCCTCGCGCGCATTCGGCGGAATCTCGTGACCGCTGTGCGGCACGTTCATCCAGCCGCCCGGCAAACCAGTGACCGCCTCGACGCCGCGCACGAATTCCTCGCTGAATTCGCGTTGGCCGGACAGCATCAGCTTCAGGTAGCTCGCGGAAAACGTCATCATGCGCGCGAGCCGGGTCGCGGCGCCAACCTCGCTGGTCAGCAACACCAGGTTCGCGCGCCAGACTGGCAGCAGCAATTCGTCGGAATCTTCCATCGCTGGGTCTTCCATCTTTTCGCCTGATGAATCGATGACCGCGTCGCGCAGGTCATCGTTTTGAAAGGGTAGTCGTCTCGCGGTGTCGCGTGCAATGCAGCTATGCCGCCCTGCGTGCGGTGGGGCCCAGATGCCGAAGGTACACGCATGACATGGTACGCACCGGCCAATTCAGCGCAAAGCGCGCTAAAACAGGGCTTTCAACACATCGCGTGTTGCATTGACACACGTATTTGCGCACCGTTCCTATTCGCGGGCGCTCGATGTGGCATCCTTACACGCCGATGCGGCACGGGTCGTGCTGCATGGGTCGCTCCACAACATTGACTTAAGGTTTTGTAATGAAGAAAATCGTTCTCGCCATCGCCGCAGCCGTCGCCACCCTGAGCGCGATCGCTCCCGCTCAAGCTTATGAACGTCACCACGAGTGCCATAAGGTGAAGGTTCATCATCATTGGGAAAAGCGCTGCCACTAATGGCGGTGAGACCGTGTCCAACGGACGCGGTGCACATAAAAAGCCCCGCTTTCGCGGGGCTTTTTTTCATGGCGCGCCGCATCGTGAACCAACCGGCGCACGATACGCAGTGCGCGATCGACGCCCAAACCATTCCATATGATCGCGCCGATATGCAATCACGGACACATGCTGTTACACCTTCGCGATCCGCTAACCGATGCACGCCGACGCCGTCCTCGAGGCACCCGTCGGGTCACCTCGACGTCAGGCTGCTTTCACGCGAGCGAGAGCCGTCGTCACCAGCGCTTCGAGCAACGGCGCGACCTTCGCGGCGAGATCTTCATCGTATGCATAAGGCAAGCGCTCTTCCATATAAGTGATCTGCGACAGTTCGAGTTGCACCGCATGCACGCCCTGCTCCGGCTGACCATATTGGCGCGTGATATAGCCGCCCTTGAAGCGGCCATTCGCGACCGCCGTATAGCCACCGTGGCGCTCGACCAGCGCGGCCAGTTCGTCGCCTAGTCCCGGCGCCGCGCTCGCACCGTTCGACGTGCCGAAGTTGAAGTCCGGCAGACGTCCGTCGAAAAATCGCGGCACGCGCGAGCGGATCGAATGCGCTTCCCACAGCAGCACTTTGCCGTGCTTCGCCTTCAGCGCCGCGATCTCGCCGGTGAGCGCGTCGTGATACGGCTTCCAGTACGCGTCGCGCCGGCGCGCGACTTCGGCGTCGTCGGGCAGATGGCCGTCGCGATAGAGCGGTTCCTTGTCGAACGTATCGACCGGCAAGAGACCCGTGGTGTCCTGCCCCGGGTACAGGTTCGCGCCGTCGGGCGGACGGTTGAGGTCGATCACGTAGCGCGCGTAGGTCGGCGTCAGGAACGACGCGCCGAGAACCTTCGCGAATGCGTACAGCCGATCGAGATGCCAGTCGCAATCGTCGGTGCGTTGCGCGACCGGCGTCATCGTCGCGGCGATGTCGGCGGGGATTTGCGTGCCCAGATGCGGGATCGAGATCAGCAGCGGCAGGCTTCCCTGATGCAGCGAGAAAACCGGCGTGAGGTTCGAAGCAGTCATGTCAGTCCGGAATCAGTGGGATCGGAGAATCGGTTCGGCGCTCATCGCCGTTATTTGAGCAGTTCCGCGAGCGCCGCGCGATAGCGCGCATATGCGCGCTCTTCGTCGCGATGCCGGCGATCGTCGACGACCTTGATGCCGCCCGCATAGACGTCGCGGATCGGCGTATCGCCGTGCTCGCAGAATACAACGCCCGACAGCCACGCTTCTCGCTCGTGCTCCGCGATGCTCGAATGAGCGGCGTCGAGCACGAGCCAGTCCGCGCGATGGCCGGGCTGCAACGCGCCGACCGCGCGGCCGGTCGCGCGCGCGCCGCCGTCGAGCGCGGCCGCATACAGGCGATCCGCGACATGCGGAGCCTGCGCCGACGCCAGCACGTTGCGCTGCCGGCGCGTCAGACGCTGGCCGTATTCGAGCAGACGCAACTCGGCGCGCCAGTCGACGCCGATATGGCTATCCGAGCCGACGCCGATGCGGCCGTGCGCGTCCAGATAGTCGTGCGCGGGGAAAATGCCGTCGCCAAGATTGGCCTCGGTGGTCAGACACAGACCCGCGACCGCGCCGCTTTTCGCGAGCGCGAGCGTTTCATGCGGATCGACATGGGTCGCGTGCACGAGACACCAGCGGCTATCCACCTCGAAACGATCGAGCAGCCATTGCACCGGCCGCGCGCCTTCGGTTTCGAGGCACGCGTCCACCTCGGCGGTTTGCTCGGCGATATGGATATGCACGGGCGCGCTCGCATCGATGCCGCCAAGCAGCGCGCGCAACGATGCCTCCGATACCGCGCGCAGCGAATGCGGCGCCACACCGTAACGCAGTGCCGCATGTTCGGGGCGCGCGGCGCGCAGCGTGCCGAGCAGATCGAGCAGGCTCTCCGGCGTATTGATGAAGCGCCGTTGATCCTCGCGCGGCGCGCGCGCGCCGAATCCGCTGTACTGATACAGCACCGGCAGCATCGTGATGCCGATCCCGCTCGCCGCCGCCGCATCGACCACGCGCTCAGCAAGCTCGGCCTGATTCGCGTAGCGCTGGCCGTCCTGCGCGTGATGCACGTAGTGGAACTCGCACACCGACGTATAGCCCGCCTTCAGCATTTCGATGTAGAGCCACTGCGCGACGCTCGCGAGGCCTTCCGGCGTGATGCGCGCGGCGAAGCGATACATCAGGTCGCGCCAGGACCAGAAGTTATCGGTCGCGTTGGCGCGATATTCGGTGAGCCCCGCCATCGCGCGCTGAAACGCGTGCGAGTGAAGGTTGGGCATGCCAGGTATCAGCGGGCCAGCCGCTTTCGGCACACCGGCCGGCGCTTCGGGTCGATCCGGCGTGACGGCGCTCAGCGTGCCGCGCGCGTCCCATTCGAGCAGCACGTTGCGGCGCCAGCCCTCAGGCAGATACGCGTTGGCGGCGAACAGCGATTGATTGGATTGCGTCATCTGTCAGGTTCCGGTTCGGTTCAGGTCACACTCGACCCGCGCCGCGTATAAACGGTTTCGCCCGCGCGCACGACGCGCGCGCACAGCGGCCGGCCAATCCAGTAAGCGAGCTCGGCCAGCGAATCGACCGACCACACCGCGAAGTCGGCTGCGCGACCCACCTGCAGCGCGCCGTGCTCTCCGGCTTTGCCGAGCGCGCGCGCCGCATGCGTGGTCACGCCCTGCAGCACCTCGGGCACGGTCATGCGAAACAGCGTGCTCGCCATGTTCATCATCAGCAGCAACGAAGTCGCCGGCGACGTGCCCGGGTTGCTGTCGGTCGAGATCGCGATCGGCACCTCGTAGCGCCGCAGCAGTTCGAGCGGCGGCAACTGCGTCTCGCGGATGAAGTAGTACGCGCCCGGCAGCAGCACCGCGACGGTGCCCGCTTCCTTCATCGCGGCGACGCCGGCTTCGTCGAGAAACTCCAGGTGGTCCGCCGACAGCGCGCGGTGCCGCGCCGCGAGCGCGGCGCCGCCGCCGTTCGACAACTGCTCGGCGTGCATTTTGACCGGCAGCTTGTAGCGCGCGGCTGCGTTGAACACTCGCTCGCTTTGCGCCAGCGAAAAACCGATGCGCTCGCAAAACACGTCAACCGCATCGACGAGGCCTTCGTCCGCTAACGCGGGCAGCATCGTGTTGCAGACTTCGTCGATATACGCGTCGGCGCGGCCCGCGAATTCGGGCGGCAGCGCGTGCGCGCCGAGAAACGTCGTATAGACCGTGACCGGATAGCGCTCGCCGAGTTGTCTCGCGACGCGCAGCATCTTGCGCTCGCTCGCGAGATCGAGACCGTAGCCCGATTTGATTTCGATCGCCGTCACGCCTTCGGCGAGCAGCGGTTCGAGCCGCGCCGCCGCCTGCGTGAACAGCGACGCTTCGTCCGCCGCGCGCGTCGAGCGCACCGTCGATACGATCCCGCCGCCCTGTCGCGCGATTTCTTCGTAGCTGACGCCTGCTAGCCGCTGTGCGAATTCGTCGGCGCGCTGGCCGCCATACACGAGGTGCGTATGGCAATCGATCAGGCCCGGCGTCACCCACGCGCCGCGCAGATCTTCGCGCGGCCATCCGGCGAATTGCGCGGGTAACTCGGCGAACCCGCCGAGCCAGGCGATGCGGCCGTCTTCGACCGCGATCGCGGCATCGGCGTGCGTGTGGCGAGGATCGCCCTGCGGGCACAAATTCAGGTGATGCCAGACGGTTTGCTTCATCGCGTGCTCTTTGCCGCTCGTTGCGTGTCTGTGGATGGGTTGGCCGTGATGCAGCGCATGCAAAGCCCGATCATGATTGAATCGTCATCGCGTGTAGCGGATCGTGATTGCGAGCACCGCGCCGTCGCCCGTTAGCGTGCATGCGAGCGCGTTCGGCCCGTCGACGCGCAACGTATCGCCGGTGTCGAGCCGCACGGCTTGCGCGTGGTCCGCCGCCAGCGCGACCGTGACCGCGCCGCCCGCGCAAAACAGCAGCGCCACGTCGCCGTCGAGCACGCGCGGCGCGTCCTGCTTCGCGCCGGCACGCCACACGTCCAGCTCGCCCTGCGCCACGTCGCGCCGCACCATCAGGTTGAAGTCGCGCGTCGCGCCAGCGACGAGACGCGCGTCGATGCGCGTCTCGCCGTCAAAGCGCGCGACGTCGAGCGGCTGCCGCAACACATGCGTCGCGACGACGCCCGCGTCGCCGAGTTCATCGAGCAGCATGCCGGCGCCAGACAGCAGCACGAGCGTCCGGTCGACGCCGTCGAAGCGCGAGAACGGCCCGGCCTGCGCGACATCGGCGACGCTCACACGCCACACGAAGTCGGCGCCCGCGCCCTGCCCACCGACCGGCGACGGAAACGCCGCGACTTCGCGCGTAACGCCGCCGCCGTTTTTCCACGGCGCCGCCACGAGCTCGGCGCCGCGAATCAGCGTGACGCTTGCCATGTCGCCCGCGTGGTCGGCCCGGGTCACGATCAGCGGCCCAGCATCGGCAGATTGAGACCCGCCTCGCGTGCGGTCTGCTGCGCGAGTTCATAGCCCGCATCCGCGTGACGCATCACGCCGGTGGCCGGATCGTTCAGCAGCACACGGCCGAGGCGCTGGTGCGCGGCTTCGGTGCCGTCCGCGACGATCACGACGCCCGAGTGCTGCGAGAAGCCCATGCCGACGCCGCCGCCGTGATGCAGCGACACCCACGACGCGCCGCCCGCGGTATTGAGCAGCGCGTTCAGCAACGGCCAGTCGCTGACCGCGTCCGAGCCGTCCTTCATCGATTCGGTTTCGCGGTTCGGGCTCGCGACCGAACCGGTGTCGAGATGATCGCGGCCGATCACGATCGGCGCCTTCAGCTCGCCGTTCCTGACCATTTCGTTGAACGCCTGGCCGAGACGATAGCGATCCTTCACGCCGACCCAGCAGATCCGCGCCGGCAGACCCTGGAACGCGATGCGTTCGCGCGCCATGTCGAGCCAGTTGTGCAGATGCGGATCGTCGGGGATCAGCTCCTTGACCTTCGCATCGGTCTTGTAGATGTCCTCGGGGTCTCCGGACAGCGCGACCCAGCGGAACGGGCCCTTGCCTTCGCAGAACAGCGGGCGGATATACGCCGGCACGAAACCGGGGAAATCGAACGCGTTTTCCACGCCCATTTCGAGCGCCATCTGACGGATGTTGTTGCCGTAGTCGAGCGTGGCCGCGCCGCGTTCCTGCAGCGTCAGCATCGCCTGCACTTGCCTCGCCATCGACTGTTTGGCCGGCGTGACGATGCTGTCCGGCGCGGTCTTCTGACGCTCGCGCCAGTCTTCCACCGTCCAGCCCTGCGGCAGGTAGCCGTGGATCGGATCGTGCGCGCTGGTCTGGTCGGTCACGCAATCCGGCGTGATGCCGCGCGCGACGCACTCGGCGAACACGTCGGCGGCATTGCCGAGCAGGCCGACCGAGATCGGCTTGCCGGCCTTCTTCGCTTCGTCGAGCATCGCGAGCGCTTCATCGAGCGTCTTCGCTTTCCTGTCGACGTAGCGCGTCTTCAGACGGAAGTCGATGCGCGTCTCGTCGCATTCCACCGCGATCATCGAGAAACCCGCCATCGTCGCCGCGAGCGGCTGCGCGCCGCCCATGCCGCCGAGGCCGCCGGTCAGAATCCAGCGGCCCGCAGGCTCCCCTTCGAAGTGCTGGTTCGCGACCGCGAAGAAGGTCTCGTAGGTGCCCTGCACGATGCCTTGGCTGCCGATATAGATCCAGCTGCCCGCGGTCATCTGGCCGTACATCATCAGGCCCTTGCGGTCGAGTTCGTGGAAGTGTTCCCAGGTCGCCCAATGCGGCACGAGATTCGAATTCGCGAGCAGCACGCGCGGCGCGTCCGCATGGGTGCGAAACACGCCGACCGGCTTGCCCGATTGAATCAGCAGCGTTTCGTCTTCGTTCAGGTCCTTCAGCGACGCGAGGATCTGGTCGAAGCAATCCCAGTTGCGCGCGGCGCGGCCGATGCCGCCGTACACGACGAGCGCGTGCGGGTGCTCGGCGACCTCGGGGTCCAGATTGTTCTGGATCATCCGGTACGCGGCTTCCGCGATCCAGGTCTTGCAGGTCTTTTCCGCGCCGCGCGGTGCGCGGATCGTGCGAGTCGGATCAAGACGCGGATCGATGTGTTTCGGATTGTTCATGGTGTCCCTCGGAATGCGTGACGATGTTCGATAAAGATTCGGCGAAGACGAAAAAGCGCGAAAAAGCGCGAGAAGGCGCGAAAAAGCGAATTCAGAAATGCCCAGTGAAGCGGTAACGGGTGCCCGGATGCCACAGATTCGCGATCGAGGCGACCTCGCCTTGCGACCATGTACGCCGGTGCAGCACCAGACACGGCTCGCGTTCACTCATGTTCAACAGCTCGCGCGTGATGTCGTCGGCGGCGAGCGCCTCGATGCGGTACTCGACGCGCTGCAGCGGCGCGACGCGCACGAGGTACTGGTTCGGCGTGGTGTTCGTGAAGTCCTGCAGCCCGTATTCGGGCGCGACGGCCGGATTGACCCAGCGTTCCTCCAACTGCACCGGCTCGTCGTTTTCGAAATGCAGCAGACGCGAATGAAACACGGGGCTGCCCGCGCTCACCTGCATCTCTTCGGCGAGCGCCGCATCGGCGATGCTGGCGCCGATGTTCAGCACCTTCGCCTGATAGCGGTGACCGCGCGCGACGATCTCATCGGAGATGCTGCGGATCGCCACCAGGGTCGACTCGTACTTGGGCCGGGCGACGAACGTGCCCGAGCCTTGTACGCGTGTGAGCACCTGCTCCGAGGTCAGCTCGCGCAACGCGCGGTTGACCGTCATGCGCGCGACGCTGAACTCGCGCGCAAGCTCGTTCTCGGAGGGCACCTGGTCGCCTTCGGCCCACTCGCCCGCATGAATGCGCGCGAGGATGAAGTCCTTGATGCCCTGATAAGCGGGTGCGTTCATTGTCGTGATCCGCGCTCTCGACGACTCATTGTTCCGACACGAACGAGAACGGGCTCAGCTTCGCGACCGCGCCGGCTTGCACGAGCTTCGTGACCGCCGCGATATCCGGTGCGAAGTAGTGATCGAGCTCGTAGTGCGCGACGTCCTTGCGCACGAGGTCCATCACCTTCTGCAAGCTCGGGCTGGTCTTGTGCGGCGCGCGCAGATCGACGCCCTGGGCGGCGGCGAGCAATTCGATCGACAGGATGTTCGCGGTGTTCTCGGCGATATCGCCGAGCTTGCGTGCGGCGAACGTCGCCATCGACACATGGTCTTCCTGGTTCGCCGATGTCGGCAGCGAATCGACGGAGGCCGGATGCGCGAGCGTCTTGTTCTCCGACGCGAGCGCGGCAGCCGTCACGTGCGCGATCATGAAGCCGGAGTTCACGCCGCCATCCTTGACGAGGAACGGCGGCAGGCCCGACAGCGTCGCGTCGATCAGGAGCGCGATGCGGCGCTCGGCGAGCGCGCCGATTTCCGCCGCGGCGAGCGCGAGGTTGTCCGCCGCGAACGCGACCGGCTCGGCGTGGAAGTTGCCGCCCGACAGCACTTCGCCGGTGTCCGGGAAAATCAGCGGATTGTCGGAAACCGCGTTCGCTTCCCTCAGCAGCGTTTCGGCGGCCTGACGCATCTGGTCGAGACATGCGCCCATCACCTGCGGCTGGCAGCGCAGGCTGTACGGGTCCTGCACCTTGTCGCAATCGGCGTGCGACACGTTGATCGCCGAGCCTTGCAGCAGCGACCGATATGCGGCCGCCGCGTCGATCTGGCCTTGATGGCCGCGCAGTTCGTGGATGCGCGCATCGAACGGCTTGACAGAGCCCATCGCCGCATCGACCGACAGCGCGCCGGCGACGAGCGCGGTGCGGAACAGGTCTTCGATCGCGAACATGTTGTAGAGCGCGAGCGCGGCCGACGCCTGGGTGCCGTTCAGCAGCGCGAGACCTTCCTTCGCTTGCAGCGTGAGCGGCTTCAGGCCGACGAGCGCGAGGCCTTCGGTGGCCGGCATGCGCTCGCCCTTCGCGAACACTTCGCCGACGCCGAGCAGGATCGCCGACATATGCGCGAGCGGCGCGAGGTCGCCCGATGCGCCGACCGAACCCTTGACCGGGATCACCGGCAGCACGTCGGCGTTGAACAGCGCGATCAGCGCTTCCATCACTTCACGGCGGATGCCCGAGTGGCCGCGGCCGAGGCTCGAGAGCTTCAGCGCCATCAGCAGACGCACGACCGGGCGCGACATCGGCTCGCCGACGCCGACGGCGTGCGACAGCACCAGATTGCGTTGCAGCAATTCGAGCTGATCCCGCGGAATGTGGGTGCTGGCGAGGCGGCCAAAGCCCGTGTTGATGCCATAAGCCGGCTCGCCCTTGGCGGTGATGTCGGCGACGGCCTGCGCACACGCGTCGATGGCGGCGTGGCTCGCGGGATCGAGTTGCAGGGTGACCTGCTCGCGTGCGATCTGGCGCAGTTGCGGGAGGGTCAGGTAGCCGGGCTTCAGAATCATGGTTGTCGTCCTGTCTATACAAGTTCAAATAAGTCTAGCCCGCGGGCCTTGTATATACAACTTCTTTTTCGAGATTCCGTGCCTGGGGATTTCCATTATTTGCCGCAGGATTCCGCGCAAGATCGGCAGGTTTGGCCGCGCGTCGGCATGCGGCGGATGCAGGACCCATGGGTCGGCGCGGGCTCTGCGGCTTAAACCACAGTTGTATATACACCTTTGCGGCGCGGCTCGGCCGATATCTGAGTTATAGGAGAGAAGGCGCCGCGACGCGGATCAGAGCTCGACCCGCGCCGCGATGAAATCGAGGAAGCACTGCACGCGCCCCGCGAGCGATGCGCTCTGGTAGTACACCGCATGCACGGGTTGCCGTTCGTCGACGAGCATCACGGTGACGAACACCAGCAATTCGTCGGTGGAGGTTTTCATTGTTGATTTCAAATCAAGATTGATTTGAGACTAACACGCTTTTTGCGAGAATCCGCGCGAGCGATACTGCGCACTTGTCCCAGCATTTCCCTCAGGAGAAGGTCTTGAAGATTTTCGTTACTGGCGCAAGCGGTTTTATCGGCGGCTCCATCGCGGCGCATCTGGCGCGCGCCGGCCATCAGGTGCGCGGGCTGATCCGCAAGCCCGAACACAGCGCCGAGTTGAAGCGGCTCGGGATCGAGCCGGTCATCGGCACGCTCGACGACCGCGCGTTGCTGATCGCCGAAGCGCAAGCGGCCGACGCCGTGATCAACGCCGCGAGCAGCGATCACGAAGGCGCGGTGCGCGCGCTGATCGACGGACTCGCGGGTTCGGGCAATGTGTTCCTGCACACGAGCGGGTCGAGCATCGTCGGCGATGCGTCGGGCGGCGAAGCCGGTGAAGCACGCATCTATCACGAAGACGCGCTGCCCACCCCGAGCGCCGACAAGGCCGCGCGCGTCGCAATCGATCAGCTGGTGCTCGACGCCGCGCAACGCAACGTGCGCTCGGCCGTGCTGTGCAACACGCTGATCTACGGTCACGGCGCGGTGGCCGGCAGCGCGAGCGTGCAGTTGCCGCGGCTCGTGCGCCAGGCGCAAAAGAGCGGCGTCGTGCGTCATGTGGGCAGCGGCGGCAACATCTGGTCGAACGTGCATATCGACGACGTCGCCGAGCTGTATCGTCTCGCGCTCGATAAAACCCCTGCCGGCACGTTCTATTTCGTCGAAAGCGGCGAAGCGTCGTTTAGCGACATGAGCACCGCAATTGCTCGCGCGATGAAGCTCGGCGCGCCGCAAAACTGGCCGCTCGAAGACGCGAAACAGGAATGGGGCTACGAAATGGCCTCGTACGGTCTCGGCTCGAATAGCCGCGTGCGCGGCGAGCGCGCGCGCAGGCTGCTTGGCTGGCAGCCGCGGCGCACGTCGGTGATCGAATGGATCGAACGCGACATGATGGTGCCGCAAGCTGTGTAAGCGCGGCCGTTGCGAATCCGTAAGCTCGTTTCGATAGAATCGCGTCGACCCGACGGCGCGATTCGTACCGTCGCCCATGAGCCTGGATTCGACCGATGACGCTCGCGCTGAACTTCTACTGGCTGACGAACTTCCTGGCGATTCTGTTCGTCGTCGCGTGCCTGTACGACACCCGCTACGACGAATACGGCGTATTGACGCTCTCCGCCGCGGCGATGAGTCTCATCGTGATGGCGATCGAGGTGTTTCTCAAACCCGCCTTCGAGATGGCGCTGTAGCGCGCCCCCGCCGTTCTCTCTGCGTCACCTTCACCACTTCACACCGTAAACGAGCCGGACTCCGCGCAGCCGCCGTGCGCCTCGTCGCCATAGCGGTCGTGAAGCCTGACCCAGTCGGTCAGATTGCTCTTCTCGTTGCGGCCTTTCGGCGTGATGTCCAAGAGCGCGTAGGTGTTCACGAAGCGCTCGTCGCCGCGCGCATAGCACGAGTACGTGTGATACACGTCGCCGTTTTCGTCCTTGTAGAACACGCTGTGGCCGTGCTGCTCGTCGACGCCGACGTCCTGTTCGGTGAAGTTGTAGAACGCCTTTTTGCTCGCCAGCTGCTCGGGCGTGAACGACACGTGGTAGTCGAAATTGAAATCGCTGCCGCTCGACGACACCCACGGAAAGGTCCATCCCATGCGCCGCTTGAACGCGTCGATTTTCTCGAGCGGCGCGTGCGATACGGTCACATAGCTGACGTCGTGATGGACGAGATGCGTGAGAATCCCGCTCATATGGTCCGACAGGAACGAGCAGCCGACGCAGCCCTCCTGCCAGTCCGGCCCCAGCATGAAGTGATAAACGATCAGCTGGCTGCGGCCGTCGAACAGCTCCGCGAGCGTTTTGCGGCCGTCGGGCGTGTCGAACGTATAAAGCTTCTCGACCTTGACCCACGGCAATTCGCGACGCCTGCGCGCGAGTTCGTCGCCAGCGCGCATATGCGCTTTTTCGTCGGCGAGCAGCGCGCGGCTCGCGGCAAGCCACTCCTGCTCGCTGGCGATACGATGTTGCGGTTCCATCTGCGTCTCCTTTCCTGCGGATGCAGGGCTTGACCATACAGCTACGGTTTAGAAACGCGGTGGGGAAAGTCAAGGACAAACACTCAGATCGCCCAGCCGCCGAGATAAAACCCGACCAGCACCACCGCGATCGCCACGGTGCCGACATTGAGCTTGCGATACTCGCCGCTGACGACGCGCCCGATCACGAGCGTCGCGAAGCCGAGCATGATGCCGGTCACGATGTTCGCGGTCAGCACGATGAACACCGCGCACACGAGTCCCGCCATCGCGTCGACCATGTCGTCCATATGCAGCTTGCTGACGTTCGACAGCATCAGCAGCCCCACGTACATCAGCGCGGGCGCGGTCGCGTACGAAGGCACCAGCGCGGCGAGCGGCGAGAAGAACATCACGACCAGAAACAGCAGACCGACGACCGCGGCCGCCATCCCGGTCTTCGCGCCCGCCGCGACCCCGACCGTCGATTCGATATACGCGGCCGCCGGCGCGCCGCCGAGCAGGCCCGAGAAGATAGAACTCAGCGAATCGGCGGTCAGCGCGCGGCCGCCGTTGATGATGCGGCCGTTCTCGTCGAGTTGCCCCGCCTGGCCGGCGACCGCGCGGATCGTGCCGGTCGCGTCGAACACCGCGGTCATCACGAGCGCGAGCACGCTCGGCAGCACCGCCATCGACAGCGCGCCCTTCACGTCCATCGCGCCGATCAGCGACGCATGCCCCGGCGCGCTCAACGACGGCACCGCGAACACGCCGTGAAACGCCACGGCCGGATCGATCGCGAGCCCGATCGCCGAGATCGCGACGATCACGATCAGGATCGAGCCCGGCACGCGCCGCCGCACCAGCCCGAAGATCGCGGCGAGTCCGGCCACCGACATCAGCGCCGGCAACGCCGTGATATTGCCGAGCGACACCGGCAGCCCCGCGCCCGGATTCTTGACGACGAGGCCGACGTCGTTCGCGGCGATCAGCAGCAGGAACAGGCCGATGCCGATGCCGGTGCCGTGCGCGATGCCGGTCGGCAGATTGCGCAGTATCCACGAGCGCACGCCGGTCACCGAAATCGTCGTGAACACGACGCCCATCAGGAACACCGCGCCGAGCGCGACGTTCGGATGCAGGCCCTTGCCGAGCACGAGGCCGAACGCAGTGAACGCGGTCAGCGAGATCGCGCAGCCGATCGCGATCGGCAGACGCGCCCACACGCCCATCAGCAGCGAGCCGAACGCCGTGGTCAGACACACGGCGACGAACACCGCGCTGGTATCGAAGCCCGCCTTGCCGAACATGCCCGGCACGACGAATACCGAATAAACCATCGCGAGGAAGGTCGTGATGCCCGCGACGATCTCCTGACGCTGCGTGCTGCCGCGCGCGGAAATGTCGAAGTAGCGGTCGATAAAGCCCTTTCCGCGGAATGATTCGGTGTCGAAGGATTCGCTCGCGACGTCGGAATTCGCGAGGGCCTGGGGTTCCATCATGATGAGTGCCTCCTTTATCAGCGCGCTGAAACGGCCGCCTGCGCGGCCGTCATCAGGTTCGTCTCGTGGATTTGTTGGTGTGGGTAACGCTTTTCTGAGTCGAAATGTAGGTGAAGAGAACTATGCGTCCAATCGCATGTATGGCATGCCGGACATGTCGCGCAACTTATAACTTTTGCGCGACGGTCGCTCGCGCCAGCACTGCGCGCGTTTACACCTACGGCATTCGAGCGGCCGCGAAACGCGCCGAACCCGCTTCGGCGATCGCGTTGCAGGCAGGCGGCGTGCAGCGCAATATCTCCGGAGCATCGGCGAAACGCCTGCAAGCCAGTCCGTGAAAGCCTGCCCGCGCGGCAGCGCAGGTTAAACTCTGGGCCGTACCCCATTCCAACCGCGGCGGCTCATCGCGCCCGTCCGCACCTGCCCGTGGAGTTTTTCCTGATGACTGGCGGTTTTCCGCGCCCCGCCGGGCGCCTGCCGATTGTCCCGTTCGGACCGCTTGGATCGTTTGGCCCGCTCGATTCGCCTGATTCGCTGGAGATGCTTCGACTGTTTCGCTGGCTATGCACCGTGGCCGCGCTGTTCGCGCTCGCCGCGCTGTCCGGTTGCAGCAGCCTGCTGTGGGGTACACAGCAGGCGCCGATCGTCGACGCGCGGGTGATGCCGGTCGAGCCGGCGAGCGCGCCGGTCGCCGCGTCCGCGCCCGAGCCGGTCGAGACCGAGGCGAACGAGGGGCCCGAGGAGCCGAAGAAGCCGAAGAAGCCGGTCGTCAAGCCGCACAAGGTCGAACCGCCGCCGCCCGTCGTCGTGCCGGCTCCGCCGCCGCCGCCCCCGCCACCGCCGCCGCTGATCGTGCTGCGCACAATCGAGCGCAGCGACGCGCGCGCGCTGCTCGACAGCCCGGTGCAGAAGCCCGACGGCAAGGTGGTCGGCCGCGCGATCGACATGACCACCGACGCGGCCGGCAAGCCGCGCGAGATGGTCGTCAATCTGCAGGGCTTCCTCGGCGTCGGCGATCGCAAGGTGAACTTCCCGTGGGGCACGTTCCACTTCACGCCGACGGCGAAGGGCGCGCCGATCACACTCACCGCGACGGCCGTGCCGGCCGCCGCGAACAAGACGAACGCGCTGGAGCTGGCGCTGCTCGATGCGACCGTCGAGCGCGCGAACGGCGCCAAGGTGGGCCGCGTCGTCGACGTGCTGATCGACGGCAACGCGCAGCCGCAGGCGGTCGTGCTCGACGTCGGCGGCATCGTCAGCACCGACCGGCGCACGATCGCCGCGAACTGGTCGGCGCTGCGCTTCGTCACGCGCGACAAGGAGCTGCATCCGCAGCTCGAGCTGAGCGATGCGCAGATCAACGCGACGCCGCCCTATGTGGCCGACAAGCCGATCCGCGCGGTGTCGCCCGCGCCGCCGCCCGCCCCGCCTGCGCAGCCTGCCGCGAGCGCCGCGCCGGCGGCCTCGGCGCCGCCGGCCGCTTCGGCCGTCGCGGTTTCCAACGCACGGGCGGTCCGATGACGGTCCGCACTCAGGTCACGGCGCGAAGTCTGCGCGCGCTCGATTGGCTCAACTTCTTCGTCGCCAACGTGCAGACGGGCTTCGGGCCGTTCATCGCGTCTTATCTCGCGTCGCACAAGTGGACCCAAGGCGAGATCGGCATGGTGCTGTCGGTCGGCACGATCAGCGCGATGGTCAGCCAGGTGCCCGGCGGCGCCGCGGTCGACGCGCTGCGCAACAAGAAAGCTGCGGCCGCATGGGCGATCACCGCGATCATCCTGAGCGCGATGCTGCTCGCGATGAGCCCGACCCTGCTGCCGGTGATAGCCGCCGAGGTGTTCCACGGCTTCGCGAGCTGCATGCTGACGCCCGCGCTCGCGGCGATCTCGTTCGCGCTGGTGGGTCGCGCGAATCTCGGCGACCGGCTCGGCCGCAATGCGCGCTGGGCGTCGATCGGCAGCGCGGTCGCGGCCGGTCTGATGGGTCTGTTCGGCGAGTACTACTCGCCGCGCGCGGTGTTTTTTCTGACCGCCGGTCTTGCGGTTCCCGCGCTGATCGCGCTCTCTATGATCCAGCGCACCGACACCATCGAGCTGCCGCAAGCGCTGCCCACCCCTGAGCAGCTCGAGCGCCGCGAAAGCCTGCGCGAGCTGCTGCGCGACCGGCGCATGCTGCTGTTCGCCGCGTGCATCGTGCTGTTCCATCTGTCGAACGCGGCGATGCTGAACCTCGCAGCCGGCGAAGTGACGGCCAGCATGGGCGACAACGTGCAGCTCGTGATCGCGGCGTGCATCATCGTGCCGCAGGCGATCGTCGCGATTTTGTCGCCGTGGGTCGGACGCTCGGCCGAACGCTGGGGCCGCCGCCCGATCCTGCTGCTCGGCTTCTCCGCACTGCCGATCCGAGCGCTGCTGTTCGCGGGCATCAGCAGCCCTTATCTGCTGGTACCGGTGCAAATGCTCGACGGCTTGAGCGCCGCGGTATTCGGCGTGATGCTGCCGCTGATCGCCGCCGACGTCGCCGGCGACAAGGGCCGCTACAACCTGTGTATCGGCCTGTTCGGACTCGCGGCCGGCATCGGCGCGACGCTGAGCACGACGGCGGCGGGCTTCGTCGCCGATCGCTTCGGCAACATGGTGAGCTTCTTCTGCCTCGCGGCGGCCGGTGCCCTCGCGGTGCTGCTGGTGTGGGCGGCGATGCCCGAGACGCGCGTGGCGGCGGCTAGCAACGGCGATGGCAATGGCGCGGCGGTGCCGGGGCGTGGGAAGTCGGCGGCGCGGTGAGGTGCGTCGGGTGTATCAGTCGGGGCGTGAGCTGACCTGGGCGGCAAGGTTCATGGCTGTCCGGAACGTGACGAAACAAGGCTGCGGCTCCCCTTCTTGCAAACCTCACGGTTCCCCTCTGAAGGCTTCACTGCAAGGGGCACCGATGGCCTCGTCTCGACTGCTTCTCAGGGGAAGATCGGGGTCGTCGGCTCCGCACCTTCGAGATCGGCCTTCGGAAAATGATGCGCGACCATCTGCTCGATCTCCTGTTCGCGCGATCCAGGCACGTCGGCCATGATCAGGATCTGGCCGTCACGTATGGCGCCGCGAAAGCGCTCGAGCCGTGCGTTCGGTTCGTCGACGCCGATCATAGTGGCGGTCCAGGCCCCGAAGCCGGCACCTGTCAACGTCAATGCGACGACGGCTCCGCCCGCAATCGTGAGCCCCGCGGGAGGAAACACCAGTGCCACGAGGCCGAGAAGCGCGCCGGTGGCACCGCCGAGCGCCACGCCGCGTTCGAGCGAGTGCACGACGTCGCTGCTTTGCAGTAACGATGCCTCGGGTAACTGTTCGAGTGCGACACTGTGATTCGCGAGGACATGGATATGTCGCCATGTGATCCGCGCCCGCAGCAAGTCGTCTACGATCGCCTTCGCCGTCGTCGTGTCAGGTACGAGGAAATAAAGACGTCTCATGTCGGCTCTCCATCAATCAAGGAGTCCCCCAACGGGTCGATGCTGTTTATCGTACCCCTGCCGCGTGCCATCAGGAGGCGTAGGTGGCCTGGGAAATCGATGCAGGAGGCGGCCGTCTTACATTGCATCGCAGCAAGCGACTCCTCCATTCATCCGCCCTATACATGGGGCGCACTTCCCCCTTGCGCAGCCTTGCACGATGCAGAGGAGAGGACTACCTTTGGTCTAAAGACGTGCCGGCGCGGACAGTACCGAAGTACGGCAAGGCGGCGCCGAGGCCTGGAGCCTTTTGTTAGCGGCCGCCAGCGAGTGACGCGCAGCGAGGTGACCTATGTCGCTTGCGATTGCCCTGTTCCTGATCATCGTATTGGCGGTGGGGTTTCACTTTGCCAGCCCGTGGTGGACCACGCCGATCGCCTCGAACTGGGTGCGCATGGACGACATGCTGACGATCACGCTCGTCATTACCGGCGTGTTCTTCATCGCGATCAACCTGTTCATCGTGATCGCATTGCTGCGCTACCGCCACCGCAGGGGTCATCGCGCTGTTTACGAGCCGCACAACAGGCGCCTGGAATGGTGGCTGATCGGCCTGACCTCGGTAGGCGTGGCAGCGTTGCTGGCACCGGGACTCTTCGTCTACGCGGACTACATACGGCCGCCGCGCAACGTGCTGCAGATGGAAGTGTTCGCCCAGCAATGGCAATGGCGTTTCCGCTTTGCCGGTCCCGGTGGCAAGCTGGGCACGACGGACGTGCGCTACATCAGCAACGACAACCCCTTCGGCATGAACCCCGGCGACCCCAACGGCCGTGACAACTACCTGATCGAGACACCCGAGGTACACCTGCCGTTGAACCGGCCGATCCAGGTCCTGACACGGTCGCGCGACGTGCTGCATGACTTCTACGTACCGCCGTTCCGCGCGCGCATGAACATAGTGCCCGGCATGGTGACCACCTTCTGGTTCACGCCGACCAAGGCCGGGCGTTACGACATTCTGTGCGCGCAGCTTTGCGGTCTCGGGCACGCCAACATGCGCGGCGTGGTGGTAGTGGAAGACGAAGCATCGTTCTCGCGCTGGCTGACGCAGCAAAGCACGTTCGCGCAGCAGCAGGCCAGGGTGCAGGCCGCGACCGCCGCTGCAGGCGGCGGCGCCCAGGCGCTCGCTACCCAGGGCAAGACGCTCGCGGAGGCCAAGGGCTGCTTCGCCTGCCATACCGTGGACGGCAGTCCGCGCGTGGGCCCCACCTGGAAGGGCCTGTACGGCAAAACCGAAACGATGGCCGACGGCAGCACCGCGAAGGTGGACGAGGCCTATCTGCGCGCCTTCATCCGCAACCCCACGGCCCGCGTCGTGAAGGGCTTCGCACCCATCATGCCGAAGTTCGACCTGAGCGAGCAGGAGCTGACCACGCTGGTGACCTACATCCAATCGCTGGGCGGCTCGGCCGCCACCAGCGCAGCCCAACCCTAGCGGAGCAGACCCAATGACCTACGCGCACCCCGACCACGGCCCGCAAAGCTTCTGGACCCGCTATGTCTGGAGCCAGGACCACAAGGTCATCGCCGTGCAGTACTCGCTGACGGCCATCGCCATCGGCCTCGTCGGCCTTGTCCTGTCGAACCTGATGCGCTTGCAGCTCGGCTTTCCGGGCAAGTTCAGCTTCATCGACGCCAACCACTACTACCAGTTCGTCACGATGCACGGGATGATCATGGTGATCTACCTGCTGACGGCGCTGTTTCTGGGGGGCTTCGGCAACTACCTGATCCCGCTGATGCTGGGCGCGCGCGACATGGTGTTCCCGTTTCTCAACATGCTGAGCTACTGGGTCTACCTGCTGGCCGTGCTGGTGCTGGTGTCGAGCTTCTTCGTGCCAGGCGGGCCGACCGGCGCGGGCTGGACGCTGTATCCACCCCAGGCGATCCTGCCGGGCACGCCGGGCGTGGAATGGGGCATCGTGTTGATGCTGGTGTCGCTGGCGATCTTCATCGTCGCGGCAACGATGGGCGGCTTGAATTACGTCACCACCACGCTGCAGGCGCGCACGCGCGGCATGACGCTCATGCGCATGCCGCTCACGGTGTGGGGCATCTTCACCGCGACCATCCTGGCGCTGCTGGCGTTTCCGGCGCTGTTCGTGTCGGCGGTGATGATGCTGCTCGACAGGACACTCGGCACCAGCTTCTTTGTGCCGGCCGTGGTGTCGATGGGGCAGACGCTCAAGTATGCCGGCGGCAGCCCGCTGCTGTTCCAGCACCTGTTCTGGTTCTTCGGGCATCCGGAGGTCTACATCGTCGCGCTGCCAGCCTTTGGCATCGCATCGGACCTGATCAGCACGCACGCGCGCAAGAGCATCTTCGGCTACAAGATGATGGTGTGGGCGATCGTCGCCATCGGTGCGCTGAGCTTCGTGGTCTGGGCGCACCACATGTTCATCGCCGGCATGAATCCGTACTTCGGCTTCTTCTTTGCCACGACCACGCTCATCATCGCCGTTCCGACCGCTCTCAAAGTCTACAACTGGGTGCTAACGCTGTGGCGCGGCGATATCCACCTGACCGTGCCGATGCTGTTTGCCATCGGCTTCATCAGCACCTTCGTCCTCGGTGGGCTGACCGGGCTCTATCTCGGCAACGTGAGCGTGGACATTCCGCTGTCGAACACGTACTTCGTGGTGGCGCACTTCCATATGGTGATGGCCGTGTCGCCGATCCTGGTGGTGTTTGGCGGCATCTACCATTGGTATCCGAAGGTGACGGGCCGCATGCTCAACGACACGATCGGGCGCGTGCACTTCTGGGTTACCTTCGTCGGCACCTATGCGATCTACTTCCCGATGCACTATCTCGGCATCCTCGGCATGCCGCGGCGGTATTACCAGTATGAGGGCTACAGCTTCATTCCACATTCGGCGCAGACGCTCAACACGTTCATCACCGTCGTTGCGCTGATCGTTGCGGCGGCGCAGTTGCTGTTCCTGTACAACCTGGCGTGGAGCCTCGCGCGCGGCAAGCGTGCCGACGGCAACCCGTGGCGGGCCACCACGCTGGAATGGCAGACGCCGCAAACGCCGCCCGTGCACGGCAACTGGGGCGCCGCGCTGCCCGTCGTCTACCGCTGGGCGTACGAATACAGCCCGGCGGGGCACGAGGAAGACTTCGTCCCGCAAAACCAGCCGCCTGAGACGGCGCCTGAACCGGCACCGGCCCACCCGACGCTGCAACCCGGCGAGGCAAGCGAATGACTACACTGCGCCGCTCCTTCGTTCCTGACGCGCCACCTGTCTTGCCGAATGCGAGCCGCATCGGCCTGGTCATCTTCATGGCGGTGGCAACGACATTGTTTTCACTGCTGCTGCTCGCCTATGCGATGCGCATGCGCGAGCCCGACTGGCTGCCGATCCCGCATCCGGCTCTGCTGTGGTGGAACACCGGCGCGCTGGTGCTGGCAAGCATCGCCATGCAGCGCGCCCGGCGGATTACCATGCACCGCGCGGCATGGCTGCTGTTCGGCGGTGTGCTCGCGGCCGTGTTCGTGATCGGACAACTGAGCGCGTGGCGCATGCTGTCGGCGGCGGGGCAGACTGTCACTGTCAATCCTTCCAATAGCTTCCTCTACCTGCTCACCGGCCTGCACGGGTTGCATGTGCTGGGCGGGCTGGTGGCCTGGGCCGTAACGATCGCGCGTCTCCAGCGTGGGAACCCGTTCCGGACCCAGCGTGCCATCGCGCTGTGCGCCATCTACTGGCATTTCCTGCTGGCTGTCTGGCTCGTGCTGCTGGCGGCGATGTGGTGGATCACCCCTGGGTTCGTCGCCGCCATCTGCGGGCCGCTGTATGGAGCTGCGCCATGACCACGCCCACGCTCCCGACCGAATCCGCTGTCACCCCGCCCCCCGACGCCGGGCCTGACGGCTGGCGCGGCATCGTCACCGACTGGTCGGCCGACCGCCAGGCCTTCAAGGTGCCGTGGGGCAAGGCGATGATGTGGATCTTCCTGCTGTCGGACACCTTCATCTTCAGCAGTTTTCTGATCGGCTACATGACGGTGCGCATGTCGACCACCGTGCCGTGGCCCGACCCTTCCAAGGTGTTCGGGCTCACTGTCTTCGGCGTGGATGTGCCCTTGCTGCTGATCGCCATCATGACGTTCATCCTGATCAGCAGCAGCGGCACCATGGCGATGGCTGTCAACTTTGGCTACCGGCGCAACGCCAGGCGCGCCGCCCAACTGTTGCTGGCGACCGCGCTGCTGGGCGCGACCTTCGTGTCGATGCAGGCCTTCGAATGGACCAAGCTGATCGTCCATGAAGGCATCCGCCCCTGGGGTAACCCGCTGGGCGCGGCGCAGTTTGGCGCGTGCTTTTTCATGATCACCGGGTTCCACGGCTTTCACGTGAGTTGCGGTGTGATCTACCTGCTGCTGATAAGACGCAAGATCCTGCAGCCGGGGTTCACCGAGCACGGCAACTTCCAGATCGTGGAGATTGCCGGCTTGTACTGGCACTTCGTCGACCTGGTGTGGGTGTTCATCTTTGCGCTGTTCTATTTGTGGTGAGGCAGACCATGGACCACACCGATCTCGCCCATCGACCCGACGCCGCGCACGGCCAGCAGCATCCGATCGGCATTTACCTGAAGATCTGGGGCCTGCTGTTCGTACTGAGCACGTTGTCGTACATGGTGGATTACTTCCACGTGCAGGGCCTGCTGCGCTGGACGCTGATTATCGTGCTGATGATCGCCAAGGCTGGGCTGATCGTGTCGATCTTCATGCACATGATGTGGGAGCGGCTGGCGCTGGTGTACGCGATCCTGATACCGCCCCTGTGCCTGCTGGTGCTGCTGGTGCTGATGGCTGCCGAAGCGCATCACACCTTCGGCATGCGCGAACTCTTCTTCCATTGATCTCTTCGCCGACCCTTCCTCACGTGGCAGGCGTTGCGTCCGGCGCCCGGGTAGTAGACGCGCGCCACCGTGGGGGGCGCCGCCAGCGCGAGCGCATTGCTGCCGATGCGTTCCGCGCGCAGCGCCAGCACGGGGGCGCGCCTGGAACGCACCGCTTCAAATACAAAACGGCCCGACAAATGCCGGGCCGTTCATGTTTCCTCGCTCGCTGAAAATTTCGGCGAAAAACACCTTCGAATCAGGCGTGCTTCTCACTGAATTCGCTGAGCGGCACAGGCTGCTTGAGCGGATCGAAGTCGGCCCACCGCCCTTGTTGCCAGTTGCCGGTCGCGCGTTCGATCGCCGCGCCTCCCGCATCGCGCAGCACCCGTGCGGCGTCCAACTGGTTGTCCGGCGACACGTGTACGGCCACCAGCACGCCGGAACCACGGATTTCTTCGTCGCTGGCTTCCTGCGTGCGCATCATCGCGCCGACCAATGCACCGACATATGCACTCACCCCGGCTGCGATCAGCGACACGATGAGCGGCGCCGAAAACACCGCGAAGATCCCGACGCCGAGCACGGCGCCAACCGCTGCGCCAATCGTGACGCCTATCTCGGCACCCTTCGGCGCCTCTCTCGCGTTTGCGTCGGTGCTGGTACCACCGCCGGGCTGAAAACGTGCGTGCTGGCCGGGCGGATTGACGAAAAACAGGGTGACGTCCTCCTCGACGAAACCGGCATTGAAGAGCCGTTGAACAGCGTCTTCAGCGGCGGGGAATGTCGTAAAGCGTGCTGCGACGATGAGTGACATGTGGCCTCCTTCCATCATTGACTAGCGGTAGCAGACTCTGCCGCCCCAACCTCACCCGTGCCGAGGCAAAGGTGCACGCGGTGGCACGCACCGGGACTATGCCATGGTGCCGCGATCGGGTTCCATTCCGTCCACTCTGAACAGTCCGCTATATAACACTACGCCTTTGCCGCCGTTCTGGTTGATCACTTTCGCGCACACCGAACGGATACGCTTGCGGCCGTTGCCGAAAGCAGACATCAAGGCATTTGATCCTCCACTGCGAGTTAAAAGATTAATTATCGATCCGCTGACACGCTGCACGCCACGTGGTCGCCAGAACGAAGATCATTCCTCGGGATGACGATAGTCACGCGGCGCTATCAATCTCGCGACACAGAGAACTAGAATGAATTATCCGAATCAATCGGGAGAAAAATCGTGCAACTTCACATGGGTTCCCATCAATTCACACACGGCCAGCCCGACTGGCGGGCAGCCGTGCTGGCAGGCGTCATCGCGGGGGCTGTGTTCCTGGCGTTAGGAGTTGTCCTGATGGCAGTGATGACGGGCGGAAGTCTGCTGGAGCCCCCACGCATGGTCGCCGCGATCATGCTGGGACGAGGCGCATTGCAATCGCCGCAATCATTCTCAATTGGCATCGTGCTCGCGGCCTTTGTGGTGCATTTTGGCCTTGCCATCGTATTGGCGCTAATCCTCGGTCTGATCATGACGTCATTCAAGCTTGACTCGAGCATGGGAATGGCTTCACTGGCGGGTGGCGCTTTCGCTGTAGTCGTTTACCTGATCAATTTCTACGGCATGACACAGTTTTTTCCGTGGTTTGCAGAAGCGCGCAACGGCGCGAGCCTCTTCGTTCACATCGTCTTCGGGATCTGCGTCGCGAACCTATACATGAGACTGGAGCGCAACAGGGTCAGGGCGGACGCGGGCGGCCCGTCGTAGTCCGGTCGTAATTCGTATTGACACCGCGGTGCGCAAATGACAAAAGAGGCGCGATCGAAAATAATCACGCCTCTTTTTTCAGCCGACCGCAGTCCCCGTCACGTCAATCGATCGCCCTGCCCGCGGTCTCGCGCATGAACGGCAGCGGCAGCAACGACACGACGCCGCAGCCGATCAGGTACCACGCCGGCGCGAGATTGCTGCCCGAAATCTGGATCAGCCAGGTCGCGAAGAACTGCGCGAAGCCGCCGAAAATCGACACGCCGAGGCAGTACACGATCGACATGCCGGTCGCGCGAATCGCGCGCGGAAACAGCTCGGGCAGCATCACGATGTTCGGCACCGCGGTGAACGTGACGAGCAGCGCAAGGCCCGCGACCACCGCGAGCAGCACCGGCACCGTCGGCGAAGCATTGATCGTCATGAACGCCGGATAGACGGCGAAAATCAGCAACACGCGCGATACCCACAGCACGCGCTTGCGGCCGACCCGATCGGACAGCGCGCCCGCGAACGGCGAACAGATCACCGTGACCACCGCGCCGGTCCACGCGGCCCATAGCGCGGTCGCCATCGGCAGATGCAGGATGCGGATCGCGTAGGTCGACAGATAGAACAGCACGATGTAGTTCGCCGCGGTGCCGCCGATCGTCGTCAGCACGCCGGTCGTGATCGAGCGTGCGTGGTCGCGAAACAGGTCGCGGACCGGCAGCGACGGAGTTTGCGCCACGGGCTGCGCACCCATTTCACCAGCCGCTGCCGCGCCATCTTCGATACCCGGCAGCGTCTCTTCCAGATGCCGCCGGATGTAGATGCCGATCGGCCCCATCGCCATGCCGATCACGAACGGCACGCGCCAGCCCCAGCTTTCGAGCGCGGCCGGCGACAGCGTCGCGGCCAACGCGACGCCGAGCAGCGACCCCACCACCGTGTTCATCCCCTGGCTCACGAACTGCCAGCTGCCGTAAAAACCGCGCGTTCGATCGCTGCCGTATTCGAGCAGCAGCGCCGTCGATGCGCCCACCTCGCCGCCCAGCGCAAAGCCCTGGATCAGCCGCGCGAGAATCACGAGCAGCGGCGCCGCGACGCCGATCGCCGCATAGATGGGCGCGAACGCGATGATCGCCGAACCGAGCGTCATCAGCCACAGCGTCAGGCTCATTGCGGCCTTGCGTCCGGCGCGGTCCGCGTAGCCGCCCAGCACGATGCCGCCCACCGGCCGCATGATGAAGCCGACGCCGAACGTGCCGACCGCGAGCATCAGTTGCACGAGTTGTCCCTCGACCGGGAAATACAGTTTGCCGATGATCGTCGTGAAGAAGCTGTAGATCGTGAAGTCGAAAAACTCGAGGCCGTTGCCGAGCGTGATCGCGGCGATCGCCTTTGCGTGGCCGACGCGCTTTTGAGGTTGATCGGCGAGGCGCGCCGCATCGAGCGCATCGAGTCCGTTCGCGCTCGCGGGCCGCGGTGTGGCGGAATAGTCCATTTGTGTCTCCATCGTTATCCTTGTGCTGCCAGGGCAACGCGCTCGCGCGCCGCCGCGTCAAACGAGGAACGTCTGCGCGAGCTTGACCCAGTAGGCCGCGCCGGTCGCGAGGCATGCGTCGTTGAAGTCGTAGCCGGGGTTGTGGACCATGCAGCCGCCCTCGCCGTCACCGTTGCCGATGATCAGATAGCTGCCCGCGCAGCGTTCGAGCAGGAACGCGAAGTCCTCGCTGCCGGTCAGCGGCTGCATGTCGCGAATCAGCCCGTCTTCGCCGAGCCAATCGAGCGCAACCTGGCGCGCGAGCGCGGTCATAGCCGCATCGTTGAGGAGCACCGGGTAGCGGCGCTGATAGTCGACCTCGGCGCGCGCGCCGAATACGGCCGCCTGGCCGGTCGCGACCTCGGTGATGCGCTGCTGCAGTTGGTCGCGGACCTCGGGCCGCAGCGCGCGCACCGACAGGCGCATCTCGGCGGTTTCGGGAATCACGTTCGGCGCTTCGCCGGCGTGAATCGCGCCGACCGTGATGATCGACATATCGAGCGGCGCGATATTGCGCGACACGATGGACTGCAGCGCGAGCACGATCTGCGCGCACACGACGACCGGATCGACCGCCTTGTGCGGCACCGCGCCATGACCGCCGCGGCCGATCACCTTGATGATCACCGTATCCGACGACGCCATGAACGATCCCGGCATGAAGCCCAGCTTGCCAGTGGGAAAGCCCGGCATGTTGTGCATCGCGAACACGGCGTCGCAGGGAAACCGCTCGAACAGGCCGTCGTCGAGCATTTTCTTCGCGCCGGCGAGCCCTTCCTCGGCCGGCTGGAAGATCAGATTCAGCGTGCCGTCGAAACTCTTTTCATGCGCCAGATACCTGGCGGCGGCGAGCAGCATCGCCGTGTGGCCGTCGTGACCGCATGCGTGCATCTTGCCGGGCCGCTTGCTCGCGTATGGCAGGCCGGTGGTTTCGTGGATCGGCAGCGCGTCCATGTCGGCGCGCAAGCCGAGCCGGCGCGTGCCGTGGCCGAGCTTCAGTTGACCGACCACGCCGGTCTGCCCCAAGCCGCGATGCACGGTATAGCCCCACTCCCGAAGGCGTTCGGCGACCAGATCACCGGTCGCGAACTCCTCGTAGGCGAGCTCCGGATGCGCGTGGATGCTGTGTCGCAGCGCGACCATTTCCTGCTCGATTTCGGCGATGCCCGCCGGAATGACCATCGTGTTCATGCCGTCTGTCTCCATGTCAGCGTGAACCGAGCATAGCCGCGCCGAATTTCGAGAGGCAGGCGTAGAATCGTTGCGGGTGCCAACCACTGGTTGCCCCCTTTCATACTCCCGATTCGCATGAAACTGCATCAGCTCAATACCTTGGCCGCGATCGCGGATACTGGAAGTATCCGGGCCGCCGCCCGCTCGCTGGAGTTGTCGCCGGCCGCCGTGACCAAGGCGATGCGCGAACTCGAAGCCGACCTGCACGCGCCGCTGATCGTGCGCAGCGCGAGCGGCGTCGCGTTCACCGAGTTCGGCCGCGCGCTCGTCGTGCATGCGCGGCTCGTGCTCGGCCAGTTGCAGCGCGCGCAAGCCGAGATCGAGGCATTGCGCGGAGCCGCGGCCGGCAAGCTGTCGATCGGCGTCACGCCGTGGGTCGCGCTGACCTTTCTGCCGCCCGCCGTGCGGCGTTTTCGCGAACGGATGCCGGACGTGCAACTGGAATTTTTCGAAGGCCTGCTCGCGGTCGTGCAGCCGCGTCTGCGCGACGGCAGCCTCGATTTTTCGATCGGTCGGCCGCCGCCCGCGTCGCCGCAGTCGGAGTTTCAGAACGCGCCGCTCTTTTCGACGCACGCGGCCGTGGTCGCGCGGCGCGACCATCCGAAGGCCGGATGCCGCACGCTGCTCGACCTTCAAAACGAGGAATGGATCCTCAACTGGGACCCGGCGAGCCGCGAGTCGATGTCGAACAATCTGTTCGTCAAGCGCGGCATGCGGGTGCCGCACACGATCGTGCTAGCGCATTCGCTCGCGATCGTGCTGGGACTGCTCGCGCACACGGACATGGTCAGCATCTTTCCGTGGCCGCTCGTCGAGGCGATACGCGCGAAGGAAAACCTGTGGGCGCTGCCGCTGCGCGAAACGCTCGACGAAACCATCATCAGCATCACGTCGCGGCGCGGTGCGCCGACGAGCCCGGCGGCCGCCTGCTTTCTCGACTGCCTGCGCGAGACGATCGACGAAGGCGCGCGCTCGCAGAACCCCGAACAGCGCCGGCTGTTTCATTCGATCGAACTGATGCTGTAGCGCTCGGAGCGTTCCTGCATGAGTCTTCGCTGTGTCGTCAATCGAGGAACTCGCCGGCCCGCTTCCTGAGCATCGCGCTGAAATCGTCGAGCCAGCCGATCGACAGCCGCCAGCTCTGCCAGTACAGATCGACGTCGATATGCTTGCCCGGCGCGACCTCGACCAGTTCGCCGCGCTGCAGATGCCCGGCGACCATCCGCTCCGGGCACATGCCCCAGCCGAGGTTCATCACGCACGCGCGCATAAAGCCGGCGACGTGCGGAATCCAGTGCAGCGGCGGATCGATCTCCGCGCGTGTGATGCGCCGCATGAAGCGCTTTTGCAGCTGATCCTTGGGGTTGAAGTCGACGCACGGTGTGCGCCGCAGGCTGTCGCGCGTGACGCCGTCGGCGAAATAGCGCGCGAAAAACGCCGGTGAGCACACCGCGAGGTATCGCATGCGGCCGAGGCGCGTCGAGCGGCAGCCCTGCACCGGTTCGGCCTGCGTCGTGATCGCGCCCTGCACGCTGCCGTCGCGGATGCGCTGCGCGGTGTAGTCCTGGTCGTCGATCACGAGGTCGAGCAGCATCTCGCGTTCGACGCAGAACGGCGCGACCGCGTCGATGAACCAGGTGCCGACGCTGTCGTCATTGACGGCGACGCGCAGCGCCGGCCACTGCTCGACGAGCGCGCCGGGCAGTGTCGGCAGGCGGCCGTTCAGCTCCGCTTCGAGCAATTGCACGCGCTCGGTGTGGCGGCACAGCAGCGCGCCCGAGGTCGTCGCGACGCACGGCTGACCGCGCTTCACCAGCACGCTGCCGACGCGCTCCTCGAGCAGCTTGACCCGCTGCGACACCGCGGACGCAGTGATATTCAGCTCGCCTGCAGCACGGTCGAACGAGCCGTGACGGACCACGGCGGCCAGCGCATCGAGCAAGGCATAGTCGAGCATTAGCGTTCCTTAATCCGCATTAAGTAAATTAGGTTTTCTTATGTGACGCAATCACGCAGACTAGCGCGGCTGGAATATCCCGTCTATCCCTACTCTTCCATTTTTCGGACCATTTATGAACTGGCTGTCTTTCTCCCACGGCGCGGCGCTGTGCGCATCACTGATCGTGACGATCGGCGCGCAGAATGCGTTCGTGCTGCGGCAGGGCATCATGCGCTCGCACGTCGGCAAGATCGTGCTGTTGTGCACGTTATCGGATTTCATTCTGATCGGCGCAGGCGTCGGCGGCGCCGCGGTGCTGATGGAGCGCTACCCGCGCTTCGTGCACGCGATGCTCTACGTCGGGCTCGCGTATCTGGCCTGGTTCGGCATCAGCGCGCTGCGCCGCGCGGTACGGCCGGGACACGCGGTGCTCGACGGTTCGAGCGGCGCCTCCGCCGATCAAGCCCCGCCCACGCAACGCGCGCTGCCGATCATCCTGATGACGCTCGCGTTCACGTGGCTCAATCCGCACGTCTATCTGGACACGTTCCTGTTGATCGGCACGGCCGGCGCGCGCGAACCGCAAGGCGCGCGGGTCGCCTTCGCGCTCGGCGCGATGACGGTCAGCGCGGTGTGGTTCGTCGCGCTCGGCTATGGCGCGCGCATGCTGGCGCCGCTGTTTCGCCGCGCGACTGCGTGGCGTGTGCTGGATGGCGCGATCGGCAGCATGGTGCTGCTGCTGGCGGTTACGCAGTTGCGTTGAGCGTTCGACGCGGGCCTTATTCCACGCCCGATTCTTGCCGCGCATCTTGCGCGGCCTGCACTTCGGCTTCGTCGCGCGGCACGAGGTTCATCAGCCGCGCGAGCACCGGCCACTTCAGCAGCGACTGCTCGTAAGCTTCCTTCGCCTGGGCATCGAAATAGCGGCCCACCTCGAGCTCCGGCAGACGCAGTGCGAGGCCGCTGATATCGTCGACGGGCCAGCCGCCGCGCGCGGCGTTTTTCGACGTATTGCGCGCGTTCGTCATTTGCCGTCTACCCATACGCCGTCCGGCGTCTTCACCACATAGCCGGACGCGGTCTTCATCGTCACCGTCCCTTCGTTTTCGCCTACCATCTGCGTTTGCGGCAGACTCGTCGCGTACTGCGACAGGCTCACACCCGGCTTGAACGGGCTGTTCGACACCAGATTCGACAGCAGCTGCGCGAGCGCGAGGAAGCTCGACGGATCGTCGATCACCGTGGTCGGCCCATGATTGCCCTGGAAGCCGACCACGCGCACGCCGACCGGCCCGTGCACGATGCGTGGCGTCGGAATCTCGCGCAGGCCCGCGACCTGGTTCGTGTCGCCGCGCAGCGCCGCGCCGTGCTCGGGCACGAACACGATCACCGCGCGCCGCCCGGACGATGCGATCAAATCGGCGAAGCGGTCGAAGTCGCTCATCAGCTTGTTCACGCGCAGCGGATACGAATCGATACTCGTCAGGCTGCTATTCGGCAGCCGGTTGCCGTCGTGCAAGCTGATCGTGTTGTAGTACAGCGCGACCGGCCCCGCGATGCTCGCGCGCTGCGCGTACCACGCGGCGAGCGTCTCGTAGTCGTCGCGAATCGGCGAGCCGTCGAACGCATGCATCGCGACCGGTACGCTCGTGTTCGGAATCAGCGGCACGTTCGGTACGCCGGCGTTGTCGTGGATCAGTTCCAGGAAATTGTCGAAGTGACCGTCGTGGTTCAGCATCGTCTGCGGCGTGTAGCCGGCCTGCGCGAGATCGGCGAGCAGATAACACTGCTGTGGCGCGTTCTTGTACAGGTCCGCGTGCGCCTGCTGGCCGCAGCTTGCGCGCAGCACGCGAATCGCGGCCGGCCCGCTATAGCTCGCCGCGGTGCTGAAGTTCGTGAACAGATAGTCGAAGCGGGACAGCAGCGGATGATTGCGCGCCTTCGCGACATCGAGGTCGTCCCACGACAGCGAGCAGATGTGCAGCACGATCACGTCGAACTGCGCGTTCGGATCGGCGGCCAGATGGCCGAAGCTGACCTGCCGTTGCGACTCCTGCGTGCGGAACGCGGCGAGCGCAGCGTTATGGTCGAGCGGCTGCGCGGCGAGCGGGTTGTTCGCTCCATTCGGGCCGGCATTCGCCGCTGCGTTCGCCGACGCTCCACGCAGTTGCGCGAGCACCACGCCGCCCTCGTGCCACAGCGGAATCGCGACCAGCGCGATCAGCACGAAGGTCGCGACGCGCACCCAGCGATTCACGATCAGATAGCCGACGAGCGCGCCGAGCGCGGCGAGCAGCAGCATCGGCGGCAGGAAGCGCTGCGCCAGTTCCAGCCAGTAGCCGTAGCTGAACGTGGTCAGATTGCCGAACTCCTCGGTCAGACGCGAGAACGGCGGCACGTTCGCCTCGTGGTACATCAGGGGCACGCCGAGCGCGAGACCGGCCAGGTTGCGCACGATGCGCAGCGCGCGCCGGCGCAGCGTCGAAGTCACGACGAGCGCGAGCGCGAAGCCGAGATTCGCGAGCCACAGCGGCTGCAGATGGCCGCCCGCGAACAGGTACAGCTTGAGGATGAAGTACAGGTTCCACAAAGTCATCGACAGGTTCTCTCATTGGCCTGCGCGCGACACGATGCGCGCAGGCTGTATCAATAGCGGGTGCGGTCGAGCGCGAGCAGTGTCTCGCAGGCACGAGCGAGCCCGCCCCACAGTCGCGAATAGCCTTCGACGCCCATCGCGAGCACTTCCTTCAAACCAAGCAGCGGCGTGTCCTCGCTCGTTTGCTCCTGCCAGTCGAGCCACGCGTCGGCGCGGCCGAACGTGCATTGCACGAGCTGCCGTTGCTGTTCGAGCGTGAGGCCGTCGAAGCGCACGCCGAGGTGCCGGCCGACGCAGCGGCTCACGTACACCGGAAAATGAAACTGGCGATCACCGCGGCTCAGGCACACGCCGAGGCTGTCGCCCGGCGCCAGGTTCAAACCCGGCTCGACATCGAGACCGAGGCCGCCGGTCGAATAGTCGCTGGTCGTGCAGGCGAGCGTCGAGCCGTCCGCGAGCAGCAGCGTCGCCGCCGCGCGCATCGCGATGCGATGCGTGACGCGCACCTGCTTCGCCTCACGCGCAACGCTCGAGGCCGCGCCGAGCATCACGAGGTTGTAGAGCGTCCAGAACACGTTCATCAGAATCGTCGCCGTTTCGCCGCTCTGTCCGAACATCAGCCGGTACACGCCGGCCGCGAGCGCGCCGCTGTTCAGTGCGAGCAGCACCAGATACGGCTTCGACGTCGACCAGTCGAAGTAGCCCTCGCTGATGCGCCCGCCCTTGTCGGTCACGTTGAACTTGCCGTGCTTCGGGCTGAAGAACGCGATGGTGGTCGGCAGCACGATGTACCACGCGAGCACCGACTCGTAGACTTCGGCCCAGAACGAGTGACGGTACTTGCCCTGCATGCGCGAGTTCGCGAGGTTCGCGAGCACGATGTACGGCAGCACGAATCCGGCGATCGTCGTCGCCGATGCGTTGATGAAGTACATCTGGAAGAACAGGTACGCCATCGGCATCGTCAGGAACACGAGCCGCGGCACGCCGTAGAAGAAATGCAGCATCGCGTTGCCGTAGCAGAGCCGCTGGAAAAAGCCCAGCCCGCGGCCGATGAACGGATTGTCGATGCGAAAGATCTGCGCCATGCCGCGCGCCCAGCGGGTGCGCTGCTGGATGTGGCCCGCGAGGCTCTCGGTCGCGAGACCGGCGGCCTGCACGGTCGGCAGATAGGCGGTCGTGTAGCCGCGCCGATGCAGCTTGAGCGCGGTGTGCGCGTCTTCGGTGACGGTCTCCACCGCGATGCCGCCCACTTCTTCGAGCGCATCGCGTTTGAGGATCGCGCACGAACCGCAAAAGAACGATGCGTTCCACAGATCGTTGCCCGACTGCACGAGCCCGTAGAACAGATTGCCCTCGTTCGGCACGCGGCGGAACGTGCCGAGGTTGCGCTCGAACGGGTCCGGCGAAAAGAAGTGATGCGGCGTCTGCACCATCGCGCAGCGCGCGTCGCGCAGGAACATGCCCATCGTCGTTTGCAGGAACGAGCGCGTCGGCACGTGATCGCAATCGAAGATCGCGACGTACTCGCCCTGCGTGCGGGCGAGCGCGCTATTGATGTTGCCGGCTTTCGCATGACGGTTGTCGTCGCGCGTCAGATAGTCGATGCCGCAGGCGTGCGCGAAGGCTCTGAATTCCTCGCGGCGGCCATCGTCGAGCAGATACACGCGCAGCTTGTCGGCGGGCCAGTCAATGCCTTGCGCGGCGAACACGGTGGGTCGCACGACGGCCAGGGGCTCGTTATAAGTCGGGATGTAGATGTCGACGCTCGGCCAGCTCGAGGTGTCGGTGGGCAGCGCCGCGACCGCGCGCTTCAGCGGCCACGCGGTCTGCACGAAACCGAGCAGCAGAATCACCCATGTATACGCTTCCGCGCCGAACAGCAGATAACCGAGAATCGCCTCCCCTGGCGTCTGGAACGACAGCGTCTGGGTGACGCGCCACCACACGTAGCGCACCATCGCGAGCATCGCGAGCGTGGTCAGGATCAGCACCGGCATGCGCCCCGGAAAGCGTCGCACGATCAGCGCGATGAATACGAGCACGGCGAAGAACTCGAACTGACCGTCGGACTGCAGCGGCGACGTGCCGATCACCGCCCACAAACCGATACCCGCGACAACCATCAACGGCAGCAGCCAGCGAATATGGCCGATGCGCTGCGTCGCGTCTTCGAGCCGCGTGCCCCAGCGCTGCCACGGCAAGCTCGCCAGCAGCGCGTCGACGCGCTCGCGCCCGCGCCGCCCGAGCAGCCAGAGCGGCAGGAGCCAACGGTCGATCCAGGCGGCCAGCGCCCGCACTGTCGCCGCCGCGCTACGTGACGACGAACGCGGCGCGCGCATGAACGCGCGCCACAGCCATGCGCGCAGTCGATGCGGTTCGAGCACGCCCCATTGCAGCGCGAAATGCAGCACGGCCGCGCGCATCCAGCGGCGCGCGTAATCGGATTTGCCCGGCGCGGGCGGCTGGAAGAACAGCCGCACGAACCAGTCGAGCGGCGTGCGAGTCGCGGGCACGCCAAGGCCGCGCGCGACCCAGTCGAGCGCTCGCGTACGCAACGAACGCGTTTCCCGTTCGCTCATGACCCGCCGTCCCGCCGATCGAGCGGCGCCGTGGCCTCGGTGAGCCACGCATCGAGCCAATTCGCGAGCCCCTGCAGATCGTGCGACGCCTGCGAATGCGGGGCGTCGTCGAACAGCCACGTGCCGCGCGCGAACGACTCGGGCAACGCGACATCGAGATGCACGCGCTGCGCGAGCGGCAGCTTGTCGCCGAGCGCCGCGCCGAGCATCGCCAGCACGTCGCGCTGCATGTCGCGCGCGGGGTTCAGCCGGTTCACGATGATGCGCAGCTGCGCGCATGTATCGCGCAGCGCCGCGAGCCGCGCGACCAGCGTCGCGCACGCGGCCGGTTCGGGCGGGGTCACGCACAGCGCGAGGTCCGCGCAACGCAGCGCGTGCTCGGCCTGCTGCGACGGATAGCGCGCGGTGTCGATCAGCACGACGCCATCGCGCGGCAGATCGAGCTCGGCGAGCGCGTCGGCGAGCCAGTGCGGCTCGGCGGCGAGGCGTGCGTCGCACTGCGTGCTTTGCGCGGTGGACACCGCGCCGTACGGCACGAACAGCACACCGTCCGCGTTGCGCCACGTGGATGCATGCCATGCGGTGTCCGCATCGAGCAGCGCCTGGGACAGACCGGAAGCCGCGAGACCGTCGATGCCTAGCTGCGCGCCGAGCATGTTCTGCGGATCGAAGTCGAGCGCGACGACTTGGCGGCCGCGGCGCGCGAGCAATACCGCGAGCACGGCGGTCAAGGTGGTGCGGCCGGTGCCGCCCGCGGTCGAGACGACGGCGATCGTTTTCATCGCGCCACCTCATCCTGGGTCGTATCGAGCGCGGGCAGCAGACGGGCGCGCAGCGCGACCGGCTCGATCTCGCACGGCACCGCGTCGCGCGGATCGAAGCCGCGCATGGCCGCAAGAGCGCGCCGCGCGCCAACGCGCTGCCAGACGATCCACACCGGCAGCGCGACGACCATGCCGGCCACGAAACACATCAGAACCAGTTCGATCATTCGATGCTCCTCGCGCGCACCGGCATCGCGCTGGGTTCGGCGCGACGACGCGGTGGCATGGGGTGGGGTCGGCGGCGCTCAGGAGCGAGCGGTTTCGCTTCGGCTGATCCGGCAGGCCGGGTTGGCGCAGACGTTGGCGCGGCATCGACTTCGAGCTCGGCACGCGCATGAACCAACGCCACTTCCACTTGCGCGAGTTGCACGGCGGCCACGTGCGCCGCTTCGCCCGCGGCTTCGTGCAGCGCTGCGGCGAGCGGTGAGCTCAAAGGCGCGCCATCACGCATCGACGCCGCGAACATATCGCTGTAATCGGCGATCCGGTTGCGCCGGTTGGCCGCGTCCAGCGCGTCGAGTTCGGCGCCGATGCTCTGCTCCGCCAGGTGCACGAGCGAATCGGCGAGCTGTTCGACCGGCACATCGATGATCCGTGCCAGCGCGGCGTCCGCATCGGCGAGCCGGCAGGCGAACAGGAACACGTACAGATGCGACGCGTCGACGGTCAGCACGTCGCCCGCGCGGCGCGGCACACAGTGCTTCAGCGCATCGACGTGCGCGCATTGCGGCAGCAGCGTCAGCTTCACGAGCACATGCGGCAGTTGCAGCACGCCGCTGCGTGCGAGCACGAGGCGCACGCGCTCGCAGAACGCGCCGGCCGGCAGATAGCCGCGCACGTCGTCGCTCAACGCGGCGCTCAGTGCGCTGCGGTAGTCGGCGGCGACCGGCCGCGTATGGAGTTGCCCCTGCAGCGACTGCAGCAGCGACTGCATGCGCGAGAACGGCAGGTCGCGGCCGAGCACGAGGTTCGCGCCGAGCGTCAGCACGAGCAGCTCGTATTGATGGCGCAGCACTTCGCCCCGCTCGACGACGACGATCTTCAGCGCGCGCCCGGCCTGGCGGCGCAGCGCATGAACCGTCGCGCACAACGCATCGAGCTGCGCGCCGCCCGCGTAATCGACCACCACGGTCGCGGCCTGCGCATGGGCGCACGCGCTCAGCACCGCGGCCTGATCGGCGCACACTTCCCAATGCGGCGGCAGCCACGCCTCGTGACCTCGCACCACCGCGCGGCTCACGACGACCCGCTGCTCGTCGCGCGCGAGCAGGCGTTCGCCGCGCGCGACGCTGCTGGCCAGCGCATCGGGCGCGACGCTGAGGTGGCCGCTGTCGGTAAAGCGCAGGGAGCGGACTTCGCCCGTCACCAGCGTGCGATCCGCGCGCCAGAAGTCGGCATGCCACAGCAGCTCGCCGTGCGTGCGCTCCATCCGTGCGACGCCCGCGCATGCCGCATGGAACGCGTTGCGGCGTGATGCATCGATGACGCCATCCGGCGCGCCGCGTGTATCGAGTGAATCGTCTTCGCCATTTCCATCGACGCTAAGCAGCAGCACCAGCGTGATACGACGTGCCGCGCACCAGTTCGCGAGCATCCGGCCTTCGTGCGCGAGCGCGGCGGCGTCGTGCCAGTTGAACCAGCGTTCGGCGCCTTCGATGAAATACAGCGAGCCTGCACGAAAACCGAAGCGCTTCAGCGCGCGCAGACCGCCGAACAGTTTGCCGTGCGTCGCGGCGCTGTCGGCTTGCTGCTCCGACTCTTGCGCATCATCGACTGCCGGCATCGCCAGCACGTTCAGATTGCGCGGCCAGCCTGCGGCCGGCGCGTTGGCGCTAAAGCCCCGCTCGCGCAAACGCTGGGCAACGGCCGCGCGTTCACGCGCGAGCACGACCGTCACGTCGCGGGTGAGCGCGGTGCGCGCGCTTTCCCAGATCAGCGTATCGACGCCCGGCGTGTCGCCCCCCGGCGTGCGCGGCGCCGCATAGATCGCATACAGCTTGCCCGCTTCGAGCGCGGCCCATTCGCCCGGCAAGGCCTCGATCGCGAGACGGCCGACCTGCCGTGCGCGACGCTGCCCACCGGTGCCGCCGAACATGCGCAGCCAGCGTCGCATGAAAGTGCGCCCAGGAGTTTGGGTTGGATTCGAATCGGTGTTCACGTCTGCTGTCCCAGGTCTCGTTGCATCGCCGTTCAATAGCTCGAATAAAGCCGTACCGGCTGCGGCGACAGACGGTTGTCCTGCCTGCGCGCATCGAACGTGTAGCGCAGATAGACGAGCGCGGCGCTCGGTGCGTAGTCGTGCGAGCGATCGATGCTCAACTGCGCGCCCAACACCAGATGCGGATCGGCGCGATACTCGACGACGCCCGCGAGCCCATACGAAAACGCGACGCCCCGCGTCGAGCTGCCCGCATTGACGAGACCGTCGAGCCCCGGCGCCGCGCCGAGACCGGCGGGCAGACCGTTCGGGTAGTACGGCGAATCCCGCTCGTACGAATTCGACACGCCGACGGTCGCGCTCAGATCCCACTTCAGCGCGCCATGCCGCCCCAGCCATTCGAGCGGCACGCCGAGCGACAGATAGCGCTGCGGACTGTAGTAGCCGCCCTGCCCGAACGAATAGAAGCGCAGGTTGTTCGTGTAGTGCCATGCGTTGCCGACGAGGCCGGTGCTCACCAGTGAATTCGCGCGCCGGTAGACCGGCATCGTGAAGCCGGTGCGCAGCGTGAATTCCTGATTGCTCGCGACGTTGCGCCCGGTCAGCTCGCCCGCGCCGAGATCGGCGAACAGGTTCGCCGCACCGAGATCGAACGATGAATGCAGGTCGATGCCATCGCGGCGCACGCCGCCCCACACGGTGCCGGTCACCGGATCGTGCATGCCGGCATACGACAGCTGGCTGCCGGTTTCCGGACGGCGCGAGCCGCTGACCGAAAAGCTCGCCGGTCCCGCGTCGAAGCGGTAGCGCACCCCGCCGACGAGGTAAGACACGGGGAATCCGAGCGGCGTCGTGCCGAAGTCGAAGCGCCACGCGTCGGACGTGTAGCCCGCGCCGAGCGCGACCCCGGTGGCCGACTGATGCAGATACGGCAAGCCCGCGGCCAGCGTGGCGAGTTGCTGCGGCGACAGGCCGAGCGACGTGCCGAGCTTGTCGGCCGCGCCGAAGCTGCCGAAGGTATCGCGCGTGAACGCGTTGGCGTCGCTGACATCCAGGGTGCCCGCGTCGAGATGCACGGTATCGATGTGCGCGAAGAAATGGCCGTCATAGCGATACGGGATCTGCACGTACACCGGCACCTGCCACGCGCGCAGCTGCGAGATGCCCGCGTCGCCGGACTTATACGCGGGCAGCCAGCCGGTCTCGATCGACGGATTGCGGCGCTGTTCGAGATCGTCGAGCGCGGCTCGCGCGGGCGTGCCATCGGGTCCCGCGCGCACACCCGCCGAGCGTTCCTGCGCGAGCGACAAACGGTACAGCGAAGCCGCATCCTCGTACTGTCCGAGGTCTTCGGCGATGCGGCCGCTTTGCACCGTCACGTCCGGCCGCGTCGGATACGCGGCGCGCAGTGCCGTCGTGATCTGCTGCGCGTCGCGCGCTTGGTTCAACGCGGCGAGCCGGCGCGCGGCCGAGAGCCGGGTGTCGACGTCGTCGGGCGCGGCGCCGTCAAGCACATCGTGCACGACGCGCAGCGCGGCGCCGCGCTGGCCGCTCTGCTCCAGCACGCGGGCCAGCGCGAGCTGCGCTTCCGGATCGTTGGGCTGTGCGGCGAGCAGTGGCGCCAAGGTCGCCCGCGCGGCCGCGTAGTGGCCCTGCACGCGCTGCAGATCGGCGAGTTCGAGCGTGTAGCGTTTGTCGCGCCGACCGGCGGCGCTCACCGCCGCGAGTCGCTGCTCGGCCGCTTCGTAATCCCCATGATCGATCGCTTCGTCGGTTTGCCGTAAGGCCGCCCGCAGCGCCTGATCCTCGAGGCGCGCGTGTTGCGCAGCGTCCAGCTTCAGCCGCGGATCGTCACGCAACTGCTGAAGCCATGCGGACAGCTCCGCGTCGCGTCGCGCGCCGCCGAGCAGATCGCCGTAACGCAGCCGCACGTCCGCGTCGGCCTCGCCCGGATGCGCGTCGATCCAGTCGCGCAGCAACGCGAGGCCGCGTGCGGCGTCGCCCGCGTCGATCCACTGCGCGCCGACCGACGCGAGCAGATTCGGATCGTCGCCGGCCAAAGCGCGTGCGTCGTCGAGCAGGCGGAGCGCGCTTGCGCGATCGTCGCGGGCGAATGCGGCGCGCGCGTCGGCAAGCTTTCGTTGCGTTTGCAGATTGCGATCGAGCGCCCGCATACCCTCGGTGCGGTCCTGCTCCGGGATCAGCGCGAGCGCCGCTTGCGCGCCGCTCAGGTCATCGAGCGAATTGCGGTAAAGCGCGCTCGCATAGCGCATCTCGGCCGATGGCGCGAGCGCGAGCCCCTCGTCCATCACGTTGCGGCCGAGTTGCGGCAGGCCGAGATCGCGGTACAGACGCGCGAGCGCGAAACGCGTCCACGCTGCGTCGGGCTCGCTGCGCAAGGCGGCTTCATAGCGTTGCGCGGCGGGACCGCGCTCGCCGCCGGCGAGCAACTGGTCCGCCTGTTTGGCAAGCAGATCGGCACGCAGACGAGCGAGGCTCTGACGATCGTCGGCGGCGGTGAAGCGGCTTTGCAACGCGTCGATCAACGGCTCGACCTGCGCCGCGCGGCCGGTGTTTTCGAAGAGCGTCTGGGTGCTGCGCAGCGCTGCCACGCTCGGCGCATGCCCGCTCAGCATGTCGCGCAAGAGCGGCTCGGCCGCGCTCCAGTCGTGCTGCGCGAGCAGCGCGTCGGCGAGCATCAGCTTCGCGTCCGCGTTGTCCGGCTCCATCGCGAGCGCCGCGCGCGCCGCCCGCTCCGCCTCCTGCGCGTGGCCCGCCGCGGCAGCCGCGCGTCCTTGCGCGAGCGTGCCCCAGAATTGGGCGGTGCGCGCGAGGCTCTGCCATTTCGCGCGATTGTCGGGCGCGAGTGCGGCCGCGCGCAGAAACAGCGTGCGCGCTTCGTCCTGCCGCCCCGCCCGCATGCGCGCGATGCCGAGACCGCCGACTGCGTCGGCATCGTCGGGACGCGCGCTCGCGGCGCGCGCGAGCAGCGGCTCGGCGGCCGCGACATCGTTGCGCTCGAGCGCCCGCAGACCGCGCTGCTGGGCGATGTAGTCAGGGTTGTGTTCGAGTTGCCGTTGCGCGTCGAGGCGCGCTTCGAGCGTCGCGACCCGCTCGCGGAATTCGGTGTCGTCCGGCACGAGTTGCAGATAGGCGCGCAACGCCGGCAGATACGCGAGGTCCACCCCCGCCGATTGCAGCACGTGACGCCACGTGTCGAGCGAGGCCGTGCGATCGGAGTCGGGCCGCGTCGCCAGATTCCACGCGATGCGGTTGGCTTCCGCGCGCGTATCGCCGCGCGCGTTCAGCAGATTCGCGAGCACCAGCGCGGCATCGACGTCGGACGGATCGGCGGCGATCCGCCGATGCAGTGCGACCAGCGCCTGCTCGCGGCCCTCGGGCGTACCCGCGAGAATCTGGTAGTACTCGGCGCCGAGCGAGCCCGACGGCGCGCCGTGCGGAAACAGCAGTTGCAAGCGCCGCACCGCTTCGGCGGACTGGCCGCTACGCGCGAGCAGACGCACGGTCGCGAATTCCTCGCGGCCGTTGGTGGCGACGCGGAATTCGTCGTCGAGCTGCTGGATCGGCGCGCTGTCTGGCGCTTTGGCGCGCAAGCGTGCGAGCGTCGCCTGCGCGGCTTGCGCTTTCCCGAGACGCAATTCGATACGCACCTGCTCGGCAAGCAACACCGGATCGCCCGGCGCGGCTAGCAGCGCCTTGTTGATTGCCTGCAACGCAAGGTCGTCGCGATGTTTGGTCGACCACATGCGCGCGGTCGCGAGCAGGCGTTGCGCGGCGGGATTTTGCGGCGGCGCTATGCTCGGCTGAGCAGCGGGTGCCGCCAGCGTACCGATGGCAGCCGTGCGCGCGGCAGTCGTGCGCATCGCTTCGGCTTGCCCGGTGTTGCCGTACGCGTGACCCGTGATCGCCGCGGCGCATCCGCACGCGAGCACGCCGAAGCGCGCCACGCGCGTCACTGCGGCGCGGCGCGGCACGACGTGCTCCAGTGCGGATCGAGGGTGCCGTCGGCGGCGAAACGATAGCGGCCTTCGCGCCAGCCGAGCGCGAACAGGCTCAGCACGCTCGTGTAGTAACCGGCGGCCGTCTCGCTATCGAGCGCGGCGACGCGTGCGATCTGCGCATCGGCGAGCGCGCGCTGGCCGCGCGCATCGAGAAACGGCACGGCCGCCGCCGAAAAACCGGCGTTGCCCATGTTGATGCCGGCACGGCCATTCGTCGCGTCGACTTTCTCGGGCGGTGCGCCGTGCGCGGCGATGAAGTCCGCGAACGGCGCGAAGCGCGCGAGCAGCGTCGGCGCAAGCGGATCGCTCCGGTCGAGCATGCCGGCCCACAGGTACACGCGAATCGCGTTATAGGCGCTCTCGGCGTGGGTCTCGGCGTCGGGTGCGAAGCCGCGGTTCGCGCGGTACAGCGCCCAATCCGGCGAGAAGCCATGCGGCGCGGTATCGACCAGGATGCGGCTCGTGCTCGCGAGCAAACGCGGCCAGCGCGGATCGTCGGGCAGCCGCGTGGCGAGGCCGCGCAGCACCTGCGGCGGCATGTAGCTCGGATTGACGCGCCACAGGTCCGGGTCCGGATGAAAGCCGACCGGGCCCGGCAGCAAGGTCAAGCCGAGCCCCGGCGCGTTGGCCGTTTCCTCGTCGAGCACACGGCGGGCGAGCACGGCGCCGCGCGCCGTGTAGCTGCGCTCGCGCCAAGCGTCGCCCGCTTCGAGCAGCGCATAGGCGATCCACAGGTCCGCATCCGACGATGCATTCGCGTCGAGCACGGCCCAGTTGCCGTCGGACGAGCGGCCCCACAGCCATGCTGGCAGACGCGCGGTCAGGTCGCCCTGCGCAAGATGCTGCTCGGTCCAGCGCAGGATCGTGTCGAAGGCCGGGCGGTCATTCGCGACCAGCGCGAAAAACAGTGCATACGATTGGCCCTCCGACACCGTTCGCTCGTCGGACGAACCGACGTCGATCACGCGGCCATCGGCGGAAAGGAAGTCGCGCTTGAATTGCTGCCAGCGCGGCCAGGGCGCGGCGGTGCAAGCTGTGATGTCGGCGTGGCTCGGCAGCGGCGCTTGCGTGGCGAACGCGTTGTGGCTGCTCGCGAGCGTCAGCATCGTGGTCAGCACCGTTGCTGAAACGCTCGCCGTTGTTCGCACGAGCCTGCTCGCGAACCTCGCGTGCAGGTCTGCGCCACTTTCAACGCCCACCCCGTCGCGCACTGCCCGCCATAGCGCCCCGCCCTTCGACTGACTCATCGATCAGACTCCCCGGCGCCGCGCGGCCAGTTCCTGCAACGCGGTGAACGCGCCGATCGCGAGCAGCAAGCCGGCGAGCGCACCGAGCACGCCGAGCAGCACCGGATGCTGGATCGCCTTGCTCCACAGCCGCGCATACCAGGGCACATAGCCGACCAGATAGGTGTCGCCGACGCGCATGCTGTCCACCTTGCCATCGCGCAGCAAAGCGACGTCGCCCTGCAATTGCGCGACGCGGTCCGGCTTTTCGAGCATGTCGAGCAGTTGCGACAACTGCTGCTGATCGGTGGCGCTCAGCGCGACGACGCTGCGTCCATGGCTGTCCGGCAATTCGAAGCCCATCAGCGCGGCCAGCGGTCCGTCGCGTTCGATGCGCGCGCCACCGTCCGGCCGATGCGCGTCGCTGTGCGCGGCACCGTCGCGCCGGGCGGCGCTGTGCCACTGCTCGTCGACCGCGAACGAGGCGCGCGCGAGCGGGCTCGACGCAGCGGCACCCGACGCAGCGGCGGCGTCGCCCGCCTGGGCGCCGATCGTCAGCGGCAACGCATGCGGCCAGCGCGCGAGCCACGGCGCAGAGCCGTTGCCGCCGATCACGAGCAGATCCTTGCCGCTCAGCTGCGCGAGCTCGCGCGGCCGCGCGACCTGCACGCGCAGCGCCGGATAGCCGGTCCATTGCCCCATGTGGCCGAGCATCGTCAGCAGGCTTTCGAGCTCCTGCGGCGCGGGATGCTCGGGAATCACGACGGCCGTTTGCGACAGGTCCGCGTAACGCGTGAACGGAAAGCCGCTGTTCGCGAAGAACGCGAGGTTCGGCATCCGTGCGTAGTGAACGAAATCCGAGAAGTCGATCGTCGAGTCGGGATCGACCGCGGCCTGCACCGGGTTCGTCGCGACGCCCTGGCAGAGCCCGGTCTTCTGCGAATCGAGATTGAAGCGCAGCTGCAACTGGTTCGAGCTGCCGACGCGGAATGCCGGAATATCGAGCGCGCTCGTCGCACGATTGGCGTTGTTCGACAGCACCGGCAATTGCAGGCGGCCTTGCGCGTCGTCGGCGCTCGCGAGCGCGAGCCGGTACGACTTGACCAGCTGATCGTTGATCTGCACCGCGAGCGCCGAGTTGTTCTGCACGGTCGGCGCCGTGTAGCGGTACTTCAGATTCAGCGGCACGCCCGCGCCGTTCCACGAGTACAGATCGGCGGGCACGCGCAGGTTCAAGCGGATCGCGTCGGGCGTGCTGCCGCGCACCTCCAGTTGCGACGGATCGTCGATCAGTTCCTTGAACGAGACCGGCCGGTCGACCGGCAGCCAGCGCGGCGCGTCGTAGGGCTTCCTCGGCGCGCCGGCGGCGAGCTGCGTGATGCGCACCGCGGGACCCGCGAGCGCGGTCGTGCCGAGCACCAGCGCGGTGCTCGCTTCATCGACTTCGGTGGCGCTGCGGCCGGTCACGATCAGCAGCTTGCGGTTGGGCGCGACGGGATTGTCGGCGACGATCAGCATCGGACCGTTGATCGGCGGCAGCGTGAGGCCGGCGGGCAACTGCTCGCTGCGCGCGACGACGACCGCGTGGGAGTCGGTAGGCAACGTCGAGAGCGCCGGAAAGCGCGCCTGCCGGTAATCCGCCTGCGCACCGAACCACGAAGCGAGTACGCCCGCGCTGCGCAGCGTCGCGTTGTCGGCGGCGGCCGGCAGCACGAACGGCAGACGCAGCCGGTTCGCGTCGCGGTGATCGAAGAACGGCGCGGGCAGCAGCGCGAGATCATCGGGCAAACGGATCGGCGCGGTATCGACGATGAATTCGCTCGTCGGACTCACGTCGGCCCACAGCGCCGAGTTCTCAGGGTCTTCGCAATGCTCGAGCGTGTAATGCGCGATCAGGCGCAGACCGACCTGGTTGTAGTCGGTCAGAAAGCGCGGATCGAGCGGGATGTCCTGCGTGACGAGCTTGCCGGCGTGCTCGCGATCGAACGGCACGGTCGCGATCACTTCGTTGTTGACCGACACCTTCAGATGCGACATCGCGAACACCAGCGATGGCGAATACGTGTAGCGCAAGCGCAGTCGCGCGGCCGTGACCAGGCGATCGAGCCGCACGCCGAGATTGACGGTGCGCGCGTCTTCGACACCGCGTAGCGTCAGCGGCTGATACGCGCCCAGGGTCGCGAATGAAACGCGCGATGTGCTGGAGCCGGATGCGGGCGTCGGGACGCCGGCATCATTGTCGAGGTAGTTGGCGCTGGGATTGGTCTTGGCGGCACTCGCGCTCGCGACAGTGGGGGCGGCCGGCGCAATCGCCGCGGCGGCGACGACAGGCACCGATGGCGCGGCGCCCGACGCGACGGCATACAACGCGCCGACAACGGCGCTCAGCGAAACGCACAACGACACAACTGGTTTCATGAACAGCTCAGCTTGTTGGACCTGGACCGTGCGCGCGCGAGTGCGCCACTTACGGTGCGAATCCGGTCTGCCGCGCGAACGCGCGAAGTGGGAAAACGGACTGCCGGCACGCACGGGAGAAACACGCGGCGCACCATTCCTCGTATACGGAAAAATCCGGCGAAACCTTGAGCGGAACGAGCAACGGGGGTGACCAACATTTGAGATTTGAACGCAATTGGCAGCAGCCCTAACCGGTTATGCGTTCCTTTCATTTTTCCGAAGCCGGTCGGTCAGGCGAGAAGGTGCCACATGCCTGCCGCTGTTGGGCGGCGCAAAGATATCACAATTTGCAACGTCATTGATATCTTGTAACATCGACGGTCATTTGTTGCACATCAAACATCATCCCGAAACATGCCTGATCCGGCCGACTCCTCCGCTCACTCGACCATAGCGCCGGCCGCGAAGCGCAGCGGTCCGCTGCGCGGTTTGTTCGCGTTGCGGCATTCGTACGCTGGCATCGTCGCGACATTGCACGCCGAAAGCGCGTTCCGTCAGGAAGCTGCGCTCGCGGCGATCCTCGTGCCGGCGGCGTTCCTGATGCCGGTCGACGCCATCGCGCGCGTGCTGCTGATCGGCTCGGTGCTGCTCGTGCTGCTGGTGGAGTTATTGAATTCGGCGATCGAGGCCGCCATCGACCGGATCTCGTTCGAGCGACATGAATTGTCGAAGCGCGCGAAGGACTGCGGCAGCGCGGCCGTGACCATTGCGCTGCTGATGTGTGTGCTGACCTGGGGCATGTTGTGCGGGCCGCTGGCGTATCACTGGCTGCGTGGATGACGCGTGACGGGTTCTACGTACTCCGCACCATGGTTGGCACATTGCTGGCCTGGCGAGAGGGAATGCAAACGTTAGCGCCGGCTCGACGGCAATTTCGCGTGCCGCGAAATATTCGTCACGCAAACGTTGGCGTCAATGAAACGATGGCACATGTATTGCTGAATTCCGCTCGCCGGCATCTCACCCGTGAAGCCGCGTGACGTACGCAACGGGGCGCCGTTCAAACGTCATTTCAACAATCCACCGGTGGAGGCACCATGCTTCGATACGCTGTGATTTTCTTCATCATCGCCATCATCGCCGCAGTGTTCGGCTTTGGAGGCATTGCCGCGGGCGCAACCGAAATCGCCAAGGTATTGTTCTTCATCTTCCTGGTGATCTTCCTCGTCACCTTGCTGATGGGCGTGATCCGACGCTGACGGCTGCACACAGCGTTCGGTGAATTCACCCCTCGCCCGATGCGAACCGGCGACGCTGCGTTGGTGCCGCGTTCAGGATTGCACCGCTGCGGTCGCCGTGGCCGCCGTTGCAATACTTGCCGCAGCATATTGCAATAGTTGCCGAAGCATCGGGCGCTTCAACTCCGCTTTTCTTCCGCTTCTCTTGCGCTGCTGTTCCACTGCTTTTGTCCGCATGCCTCGGACGTATGCGGCATTGCTTCAGGCCGCATGCGCGATCTGCGGCGTCGCATGCAGACGCCGCGACCAGTTCGCGAGCGTGCGCATCGCTACCGGCGGCTTGCTCAGAATCGCGCTGTCGTAGCACCTGTGCGCGAAGCGCATGAAGTCGACGATGCGAAACCCCTGCCCGCGATAGAACGCAATCTGCTGCGTGGCCGGTTGCGGGGTATCGAGTGCGAGTTGCGCATAGCCGCGGGTTGCGGCCCAGTGTTCGGCGAACGCGATCAGCAACGTGCCGATGCCTCGGCCCTGCCACGCGGGATCGACTTCGAACTGGCGCAAGCTCGCAACATCGTCGTGCCTGTATAGCTCGCATGATGCTTCGCCATCCGAAGCATAAAGCGTCATCGTGCCGACGATCTGTCCGTCGCATACCGCGACATGGCAATCGCCGCGCAGCACGCGCAAGCGGGTCGCTTCGATGGTCTGATCCACGCACGTGCAATTGAGCCCCTGCGCGCCGAGCGGCGCGAACGCGCGATGCAGCAGCGCAGTCAACGCAACGAACGAATCGCGCGACGCGTCGAAGCGCCTGAGTTCGACGTGGCCGGCACGACATGCATAGTGCACCGGAACGGATTGCGGACGGCTTGCGCGACGCTTCACGTTGAGCACCTCGTACTGACTGGATGCCCGAAGTGTAGGGTTGGCCCGTGAGCGTCTCAAGAAAAAATGTCGTAAAAACTCTGGCCGATCACCTGTCGTTCACGACATGTTTTCGGCTTCGTACAGACGACGACCCGCCGCATCCTTGCTGCCGAGAATGGGTTGAAAGTCGATCGGCCACTCGATGCCGATGTCGGGATCGGACCACAGCAGGCAGCGTTCGAGTTCGGGAAACCAGTACTCGGTGGTCTTCCACACGCACTCGGCGACCTCGGACAGCACGACGAAGCCGTGCGCGAAACCGGGCGGCACCCACATTTGCCGCTGGTTCCCTTCGCTCAGATACTCGCCGCTCCATTTGCCGAAGTTCGGTGAGTTCAGGCGCACGTCGACCGCGACGTCGAAGATCTCGCCGCGCACGACGCGCAGCAGCCGTCCCTGCGGACGCTGCACCTGGTAGTGCAAGCCGCGCAGCACGCCATGCACGGCGCGCAGATGGCGGTCCTGCACGAAGTTGAAACCTTGCGCGACGTCGTCCGAAAACTCGTCCGCGCTGAAACTCTCGAAGCAGAAGCCGAATTCGTCGATGAACACTTCCGGCTCGATGAGTTTCACCTCCGGCAATGCCGTCGCCATGACCCTGTTGCCCATCGCCACTGTGCTCGTAAGAAGGCTGGCCAGCGAACCTACGGCCGCTCTCGCGACCGCGTCCAACAGACGAGGCGCGCCCGCGGCGCGGGCGCGCTATCGCATGCTATTGATACATGCTACGCCTCAGTGGCCGCCCGGCTTCGGGCGCGATACTCGGTTGGCGACAAAGCCATGCGCTTGCGGAAGATTTTCGCGAGACGGTCCCCGTTGCCGGTGCCGCTGCGACGCGCGATCTTGTCGACCGGCAATTCGGTCTCGGTCAGGAAGTTGCACGCGATGCGCAGTCGCACCTGCAGCAGGTAGTCCGACGGCGTGACCTGCATTTCGTGCTTGAAACGGCGCAGGAAATTGCGCTCGCTCATTGCGGCGACCTGCGCGGCATCGGCGACCGAGACCGGACGGTCGCAGTTCGCCTCCATCCAGCGTGCGGCCGCGCGAATCTTTTCGGCGACGCTCAGCGTGCCGCCCTCGGCCGGCAGCGGCACCCACGTGGAAGCCATGCCGGGCATCACGCGATCGGCGACGCTGCGTGCGAGCTCCGCGCCCAGGTCGCGCTTGATGAACATCAGCGCGCTGCGCGCGCAGTCGTGACGGTCGTTGGCCGCGCTGAACGCGCCTTCGCTCGCGCTCGCGCCCGGATAGCGGCTCATCAGGCCATCATGCTCGGTCGGGCCGGCCGCTTCGAGCACGAGGCGTCCCTCGCCGATCGTTTCGATCGCGCGGGTGCGCGATTGCACGGCGCGCAGCCAGTTCAGCAGGCGTTCGTCGCGTGCCGCCACGTGGGCGCCGTAGCCACCCGCGATGAACAGCACGTCGAAACCGCCGCCAAAGCGCGTGTCGATGCGATCAGTCCAGATGCGCGCCGACGACGAGCTGGCAACATTGCCGCCTTCCATCGACAGGAACTGCACTTCGTAGGGCGGATCTTCGCCCGCGCGCGTGCCCGCGAACTCATTGGCGGTCTGGAACATTTCGACGACGGTACCGGGGCCGAGCAGCCAGAAGCCGTCGAACAGCAGAATGCCGATTCGCCGCGCTGCAGTACGGACGTTCAATGCAGGCGTGTGAAGCCACGTAATTCTCGTTGTATCAAGGTGCATGTGCGGCATGATCTTCCCCAAACGGGCATACATTGTGGACCCCGATTTGCCCCGTCAGCAGACGGAACGAGAGAATGCGTTATTACGGCGGGAAAACGGACTAACGCCGCATAAAGGATTAAGCGTGATGTTAGCGGAATGGATCGCTATAGTAAAATTGAAAAGAATATTTCATCACGAATATCCATGTCTGAGGATAAGCGGTTATTGAGCGATTGATATGAGCGCTCGGCAGGGCCGGCAACTATGCAAGGTTGAGCGCAGAGGATGGGGATATCTTACCGCAAAGCCTTCGTGGACGGCACTCTCGCCCGTTCGGGCAAAGTTGCCGATAATGCGAAGCGTAGTGGACCCACCTTACCGAGTACGTTTCTTGCCGAATCAAAAATGTTTCAATTGTGAACTGCTTATCGTCCGGATTATGTCCGCGCAATTCGGTAGTTTATTCGCAAAGCGTAAAGTTATTCCCCGCGCCATTAGGGATATCGACGGCATTCATTCCGGGCCGAAAATTAATATCCAAATGCTGATTTATCGGGGGTTCTAAAAACGTTTCTATTTTGAAACATCGTCGGTCGCTTTCGTATGAACTAATGGCGCGGATGCGTCTCGTTCGGCGAATCTCTGACGATTGTATGCAGTGCAGCAATGATGTGTGGCGCACACGCGACGAAGCGCCGGCCGTTGCAACCTGCACGGTTGCAACGGCACATCTGACAAGCGGGTGGAATGCGAGCAAACAGTGGGTTGGGGACCGCAATCGCGGCCCGCAACGGCCGCGCCGCTGGTCGTCAGGTTGCCTCAGCCATTCGTCCCTTCGCCGGCCAGCGCCGCCGTAGCGGCCGTGCGCGCGAGCACTGGCCGCAAAGCCGCGCCGGTGTGACTCGCGGCCACACGTGACAGGCTTTCCGGATCGGTTGCCGCGACGATCGTACCGCCGCCCACGCCGCCCTCCGGACCGAGGTCGATGATCCAGTCCGCCTCGGCGATCACGTCGAGATCGTGCTCGATGACGACGACGCTATGCCCGCCATCCACGAGCCGATGCAGCACGCGAATCAGCTTCGCGACGTCCGCCATATGCAGGCCGACCGTCGGCTCGTCGAGCACGTATAGCGTGTGCGGCGGCTTCTGGCCGCGCCGGGTGACGTCGTCGCGCACCTTGCTCAGCTCGGTGACGAGCTTGATGCGCTGCGCCTCGCCGCCCGACAACGTAGGCGATGGCTGGCCGAGCGTCAGATAGCCGAGCCCGACGTCCTTCATCAGTTGCAGCGGATGCCCGATGTTCGTGATCGACGCGAAGAACTCGACCGCTTCGTCGATTTCCATCGTCAACACGTCGCCAATGTTCTTGCCGCGCCACGTGACCGCGAGCGTCTCCGGATTGAAGCGCTGACCGTGACAGACATCGCACGGCACTTTCACGTCGGGCAGGAAGCTCATGCCGATCGTGCGCACGCCTTGGCCCTCGCACGCGGGGCAGCGGCCTTCACCGGTATTGAACGAGAAACGCGACGCGGTATAGCCGCGCGCGCGTGCCTCCAGCGTGCCCGCGAACAGCTTGCGAATCGCATCCCACACGCCGATGTAGGTGGCGGGACAAGAACGCGGCGTCTTGCCGATCGGCGTCTGATCGACTTCGAGCACGCGGTCGATGCTCTCCCAGCCGGTGACCGAATCGCAGCCCTGCCACGTGTGCGTGACGTTCAGCGGCGCGCGCGGCGCCGAGCGCGCGAGCACACTCGAGCGCCGGTTCGCGGCCGGTTTCTGTTCGACCGCCGCACGCGCGCGCCGGGTGGCCGGCGACGACAGCACCGAGCGCCCGACCGCGTCGAGCAGATTGGTCATCAGCACGTCGCGCGCGAGCGTCGATTTGCCCGAGCCGCTGACGCCCGTCACCGCGACGAGCCGCGCGAGCGGAATGCCGACCGTCACGTCACGCAGGTTGTGCAACTTGCCGCCATGCACGGTCAGCCAGTTCTCGGGCACCGCGGCCGCGCGCTTGCCCGGCGCGACGACCTCGCGACGCGGCTGCAGCGGATGCACGATCGGCTGCGCGAGAAAGCGCCCGGTCAGCGAATCGGCCTGCGCGGACAGGTCCGCGACGCTGCCCTGCGCGATCAGCGTGCCGCCGCGTTTGCCCGCGCCCGGCCCGATATCGATGATGTGATCGGCGCGCCGGATCGTATCTTCGTCATGCTCGACGACGACGAGCGTATTGCCCTTGTCGCCGAGCTTGCGCAGCGCGTTCAGCAGGATCTGGTTGTCGCGCGGATGCAGGCCGATGGTCGGCTCGTCGAGCACGTAGCACACGCCCTGCAGATTGCTGCCGAGTTGCGCGGCAAGCCGGATGCGCTGCGCTTCGCCGCCCGACAAACTCGGCGCCGCGCGATCGAGGCTCAGATAGCCGAGCCCGACCTCTTCGAGGAACTGCAACCGGCTGCCGATTTCGCTGACCACGTCGCGCGCGATTTCGGCATCGCGGCCCGTCATCTGCAGCGTATCGATCCATGCGCGCGTGTCGGACACGGTCCATTGCGCGACATCGACGATCGCCTGCGAGTCGAACGTGACCGCGCGCGCGACCGGATTCAGCCGGGTGCCCGCGCAATCCGGACACGGCTCGTCGACGAGCCCTTCCGGTTCCTGCTCCTCCGACGGCAAGCTCTGTTCACGACCGCGATTGTCGTCGACGACGATCGTGTCGTCATACGCGGCGCGCTGCTCCCGCGTGAGCGACAGCCCCGTGCCGACGCAGCTCGTACACCAGCCATGCTTGCTGTTGTACGAGAACATGCGCGGATCGAGCTCGGGATAGCTCGTGCCGCACACTGGACACGCGCGCTTCGTCGACAACACCTTCACGTCGCCGAGCTTCGCGGTGGACTCGCCGCCGTTGATCGCGTCGTGCAGGCCGTCGAGCGGCGCGAGCAGATGCATGATGCCCTTGCCGACCTCAAGCGTCTGATCGAGCGCTTCGCGAAGCTCGGCTTCATGATCGGCCGAGATGACGAGATCAGCGACCGGCAGCTCGATCGTGTGCTCACGGAACCGGTCGAGCTTCGGCCACGGATCGACCGGCACGAACTCGCCGTCCACCCGCAGATGCGTATTGCCGCGCGCTTTCGCCCATTTCGCGAGGTCGGTATAGACGCCCTTGCGGTTCACGACGAGCGGCGCGAGGAAGCCGACATGCTGGCCCTTGTGATCGCGCAGCAACTGCGCGGCAATCGATTCGGCGCTTTGCGACGTGACCGGCGTGCCGTCGTGAATGCAGTGCTGCAAGCCGAGCTTCACGTACAACAGACGCAGGAAGTGCCACACCTCCGAGGTGGTCGCGACGGTACTCTTGCGGCCGCCGCGCGACAGCCGCTGCTCGATCGCGACGGTCGGCGGAATGCCGTACACCGCGTCGACTTCGGGGCGCCCGGCCGGCTGCACGATCGAGCGCGCGTACGCATTCAACGATTCGAGGTAGCGCCGCTGACCTTCGTGGAACAGGATGTCGAACGCGAGCGTCGATTTGCCCGAGCCCGACACGCCGGTGATCACATTGAACTTGCCGTGCGGAATATCGACGTCGAGCCCCTTCAGGTTGTGCTCGCGCGCGTTGACGATGCGCACCACGTCCTCGCCTTCGATCGCGCGACGCGCGCGGGCCGCGCTCAGTGCCTTCTGCAGCGGGATGCCTTGCGGCTCCGCTTCCGCTGCGACGCCCATCGCGCAGTCGTATTGCAGCAACGCCTCGCCGGTATGCGACTCGGCACACGCTTTCACTTCGTCCGGTGTGCCCGCGCACAACACGCGGCCGCCGCCGTCGCCGCCTTCGGGACCGAGGTCGATGATCCAGTCGGCCGCGCGGACCACGTCGAGGTTGTGCTCGATCACGATCAGCGAATGACCGCTCGCGAGCAGCTTGCCGAACGCCTGCATCAGCTTCGCGATGTCGTCGAAATGCAGGCCCGTGGTCGGCTCGTCGAACATGAACAGACGCTTCGCGACCGCCTGCTTCGCGCCACGCGTGCTGCGCGCCTGCGCCGATTCCGCGAGAAACCCCGCGAGCTTGAGCCGCTGCGCCTCGCCGCCAGACAGCGTCGGCACCGGCTGGCCGAGCTTCACGTATTCGAGCCCGACGTCGACGATAGGCTGCAGCACGCGCAATACTTCGGCATCCTTTGCGAAGTACGCGGCAGCCTCGCTGACGGTCAGCTCGAGCACGTCGGCAATGCTCATCGAGCGCGCGGCCTCGCCTCGCTCGATCTTCACCTCGAGGATTTCCGCGCGATAACGACGCCCGTCGCAATCGGGGCAGCGCAGGTACACGTCGGACAGGAACTGCATTTCGATGTGCTCGAAGCCCGAGCCGCCGCAGGTCGGACAGCGGCCGTCGCCCGAGTTGAAGCTGAACATGCCGGGGCCGTAGCCGCGCTGCTGCGCGAGAGGCGCCTTCGCGAACAGCTTGCGGATTTCGTCGAACGCGCCGACATAGCTGGCCGGATTCGAGCGCGCGGTCTTGCCGATCGGCGACTGATCGACGAACACGACGTCGGTGACCTGGTCGGCGCCCTCAAGCGACTTGAACGCGCCCGGCGCTTCGGTGGCAAGGCCGAAGTGGCGCGCCATCGCCGGATACAGCACGTCCTGCAGCAGCGTCGATTTGCCGGAACCGGACACGCCGGTCACGCAGACGAGCCGCTGCAATGGAATTTCGACCGTGACGTCACGCAGATTGTGCTCGCTCGCGCCTTCGAGCACGATGCGCGGCGTGCTTGAATCGACCGTGCGACGCGACCAGTGCGCGGCATCCGCGACATGGCGCCGGCCGCCGAGGTATTCACCGGTCAGCGTGCCGGTCGAGCGGATCGCGTCGGGCGCGCCGTCGAAAATGATCGAACCGCCGCGCTCGCCAGGCCCCGGACCCATGTCGATGAGCCGGTCCGCCGCGAGCATCACCGACGGATCATGCTCGACCACGACCAGCGTATTGCCCGCGTCGCGCAGCCGGTGCATTGCCTCGACGATGCGGTTCAGGTCGCGCGGATGCAGGCCGATGCTCGGTTCGTCGAGCACGAACAGCGTCTTGGTCAGCGACGTGCCGAGCGCGGTGGTCAGGTTGATACGCTGCACCTCGCCGCCCGACAGCGTGCGGCTTTGCCGATCGAGCGTCAGATAGCCGAGGCCGACGTCGCAGAGATACTTGAGGCGCGTGCGCACTTCGGCGAGCAGCAGCTTCAGCGCGTCGTCGAGCAACGCGCTCGGCAGCGTGATGTCGTCGAAGAAGCGGCGGATGCGCTCGATCGGCATCAGCATCAGATCGTGCACGGTCAAACCCGGCAACGCTTCGAGCTGTGCGCGCGACCACTGCACGCCGCGCGGCATGAAGCGGTGCTCGGGCGCGAGCACGTCGTTCGCGCTCGCTTTGCTGCCGAGGCGCCACAGCAGCGATTCGGTTTTCAGACGCGCGCCGCCGCAGGTTTCGCATGGCGTATAGCTGCGGTACTTCGACAGCAACACGCGGATATGCATCTTGTACGCCTTCGATTCCAGATAATCGAAGAAGCGTTTGACGCCGTACCAATGCGTCTGCCACTTGCCGTTCCAGTCCGGCGAGCCGTTGATGACCCAGTTGCGCTCGCGCTCGCTGAGCTCGCCCCACGGCGTGTCGCGGCGGATGTCGGCTTTCGCCGCATAGCGCATCAGATCGTCCTGGCACTCCTTCCACGCGGGCGTCTGCATTGGCTTGACCGCGCCTTCGCGCAGCGTCTTGCGCGCGTCTGGAATCACCAGACCGAGGTCGACGCCGATCACGCGGCCGAAGCCGCGGCAGGCATCACACGCGCCATAGGCCGAGTTGAACGAGAACAGCGCGGGCTGCGGATCGGCATAGCGCAGATCGCTTTCGGGACTGTGCAGGCCGGTGGAGAAACGCCAGATGCGCGGCTCGGCGGCTTCGGCTTTCGGTTCGTCCGAGGTGGCCGGCAGCACGTAGATATTGACGCGCCCGCCGCCACGCTTCAGCGATGCCTCGATCGCCTCGATCGCGCGCGCTTTGTCCACCGAACGCAGCCGGAAGCGGTCGGCGACGACGTCGAGCAGCTTGCGCTTGCCGGTCGGTGAATCGACTTCGCGCTGCGCCTGCACGCGCGTATATCCGCTCGCCGACAGCCACTGCTCGACCTCCTGCTCGGACGCCGACTCCGGCAATTCGACCGGGAACGTGACGACGAGCCGCGGCTCCTCCTGCGCGGTGCGCTCGAGCAGTTCCGCGTAGATCGTCTCCGGCGTGTCGTGCCGCACCGGGTGCGCGGTCTGGCGGTCGAACAGCTCGGCCGCGCGCGCGTACAGCAGCTTCAGATGGTCGTTGAGCTCCGTCATCGTGCCGACCGTGGAGCGCGAGCTGCGCACCGGGTTGGTCTGGTCGATCGCGATGGCGGGCGGTACGCCGTCGACGCGGTCGACCTGCGGCCGGTCCATCCGGTCGAGGAACTGGCGCGCGTACGCACTGAAGGTTTCGACGTAGCGGCGCTGGCCTTCCGCATACAGCGTGTCGAACACGAGGCTCGACTTGCCCGAGCCCGACGGCCCGGTGACGACCGTCATTTCGCCGGTGCGCACGTCGAGGTCGACGTTTTTCAGGTTGTGCTGGCGGGCGCCGCGAATGCGGATCGTGCCCTGGGTCTTGTTGCTGCTCGGCTTGCCGGCTTGGGGAGTATCGGCGAGGGTGTCAGGGGTTGCGTCGTTGGAGGACAATTTTTCCGACCGTCTGAAGGAGTGGGTCACCTCTCACGGCCGGCTCTCGCGACCGCGCAAGTTCGGTGCAGCCGGGACGGCGCGACGAGCGCCCGGAAGCCTGGCTGTAGGGGGATACTATACTGTATGTTTATACAGTTTTCCATGACAGGTGAGGGTGCGCCTCGCGCGTGGTGCCTGCGGACCGAATTCGTGGGACGCGAGCGGATTTTTGAGGCTGGACGAACCGCATCAGGGAGACTGCCGGGATTGGCGTCCCGGCGGATCTGCGGCGGGGGCAAGTATCTCGTCAAGGCACAGTGGGAAGATGCTGGTCCGCGACAGCCAACCCGGTGAGGCGTTGGCCGAACGCACGGCTCGGATGCGGGATCGAAGCAAACCGACCCTGAACGATCGGCCCGACGCTGCTCCAAAGGCAGATATCAGATCGGAGGGGTCATTCCGTACGTCACTCAAGGCCTCCGGTGCTTGCAAACTTTTCGAAATGCAGCTGAAAATCTTGAAGGCCTGAAGTCGCCAACCACTTCCTGACCGCTTCAACCATCGGGGGCGGACCGCATACGTACATGTCGAAAGGTCGCGCGGCTAGTGCCTTCACGTCCAAATGATCCGGAATATATCCCGCCTTCCCGCTCCAATCGGGCGACGAATTCACGACCACGGGCACGTACGAGAATCCCTCGATACGATCAACATACCCTTTCAACCGTTCATACTCGCACAGGTCGCCGACGTTGTTCACCCCGTAATACAGCGTGACGGGTTGACCGCAACCGCCACGCGAAGCCATCTCATCCAGCATGCCGAGGAACGCCGAGAGACCCGTTCCGCCCGCGACCATCACAAGCGGTCGCTCGACGTGTCGCAGGTAGAAAGTCCCAAATGGCGCTTCAAGGTCGATTGACTGACCGGGCGTACAGCGTTCGCGCAGGTAATTGCTCATGATGCCGTCAGGCAGCAGTCGGATCAGAAACTGCAACTGATTGTCATAACTTGGCTGATTCGCGAACGAATAGGAACGCCATGCGTCCGTCTCCGGAACGAGGAGGCGAGCATACTGACCGGGCAAAAAGTCCAGACGTCTGCGCACGCCACTCGCGTCGAGATGCAGAATTGCCGTAGAGCCGGATACTTTCTCCATACGGGTGACGGTCGCCGTCATGCGACCTGTATCCTCGGCACGGCACAACGTCGAGTCAAAGTCAAAGAAGAACGACGCATCCGATCTGACTCTGGTCTGGCACGACAGCATTTTGCGTTGCGCAAGATCCTCGGCAGAGAGCGCTTCATCGTCCACGTAGTCCTGCTCATATTCGCCCGATTCACAGCGCCCCTTGCAAGTGCTACAAACGCCTTCGCGGCAGTCGAATGGAATCTTCACGCCATTGCGCAATGCCGCGTCCAGCAAGATCTCGTTTGCGCCGGCATCGAAGAACAATGTCTTACCATCGGCAAAACTGAAGGCTACCTTGTGATTCATCTCAATGCCCTCGATTAAAGATGGTAAAAGTCGAGGACCGCGTTGATGCGGTCATTGAGCAATAGGATGTGTTTGCGCACGATCTTCCAGCTATCGACGTCGGCACGCAGCTGGTAAGTCCCATGGCCGAAAAAGTGATCCGACACGCCATGGCGCGTGTAAAACGTCGCCCAGTTGACCTTTGCTTCCGTCAACCCGTCCGGCCCGCCAGTAACACGTACATTGGTGATTTGATGGAGGGTACGCGGTAACGGTGTCGACGCGGCAGATTTGCCAGTGCGGAGTCGAAAAACACGATCTTCCAGCCCGGAGCGGTTCGAATAATAGATCAGTGATAGACCGCGCCGGGGATCTGTCGTGTACTCGAATTCAGAGTCCCACTGAGGCACATGGAATTCGCATTGCTCGTCAAAAAGGGCGAGGTAAGCATCCCAGTCCCGCGCATCGCAAAGTTCGGACTTGCGATAAAAGAATTGTTCGATCGAATGCTGCAACGGGTTCATGATCTCAGATCTCCTTAACGCTCAATGACTTCTGCCGCAACCCTTTCAGCAATAGCGCCTGCCATGCGCCGTGCTGGTTCACATACAAGCCTTCGTGCGTGAACTCGGAACCTGTTAATGCGGGTGAGATGCCCAACAACGTGCTGTTAGGTGTTGCCTGTTCGATCCATTTGTGATGGCCCCGCGAAATGTCGCTCCAAGGCTCAAGGCGCGCCTGAAAGCCCCGCTGAGCTTCACGGAACTCCACGAGATCGTCCGGTGTGCCCATGCCGGACACGTTGAAAAAATCCTCGAACTGTCGGATGCGGCTCTCACGGTCGCTGTCCGATTCGCCCTTCACGCCGATACACTGGCTGATCACCTCGGTCTTGTTCCACGCGATCGGACGCACGATGCGCAACTGCGAGCTGATCTGGTCCATGAAGAAAAGACTCGGATACACGTTCAGGTTGCGAAGCCGATGCATTATCCATTCAGCGCGCTGCTGGCCGTACTCCTGAACGAGGCGCGGCATCACACTCGCATAGCCGGGCCGCACTTGCGGATTCGGCATGTCACTGAATAGCACCGAGTGCCCGTTGCGGAACGAGAACCAGCCGTCATCGGTATCCGCGTCGCCAGCACCGAGCTTGCTGTAGTCGAGCGTGCCGTTGGCCGCCGCACCCTTTTGCACATTCGATTCGTGACGATGCTTGACTGTCGCCACATAGTTGTAGTGGACTGTACTTACGTGATAGCCGTCGAGGCCGTTCTCGTTTTGCAATTTCCAGTTACCGTCGTATGTATAGGTCGACCTGCCTGGAAGCACCTCAAGTTCACCGGTGGGCGACTGCGCCACCATCATGTCGAGAAAGACGCGCGTGTCGCCAAGGTAGTCTTCGAGCGAATCTGTGGCTGCCACATCAAGGCTAACGAACACGAAGCCCTTATAGCTTGCAATGCGTGCCTTCTTCAGGCCGCGCGCGCCTTTGTCAAAATCTTCGCAATATTCCGACGGCGCTTTCACCTTGACGAGCCGCCCGTCACTCTTGTAGCACCATGCATGGAATGGGCATGTGAAAGTCGACTGGTTGCCCTTGCTCATGCGCGTGAGCGTGGCGCCGCGGTGCTGGCAGGCATTGACCATCGCATGGAGCGCACCACTGCCGTCCCGGCTCACGATCAGCGGCTGGCGGCCTGCCTGCATCGTGACGAAATCATGCGGCTGCGGAATCTCGCTCTCGTGACACGCGTAAATCCATGCCTTTTCGAATATCAGTTCCATCTCCAGCGCGAACAGCTCAGGCTCCGTGAACATTTCGCGGGCGATCCGGTACACGCCCTCTGCCGGACGAAAGTCCAGACAGCCGCTCACAAACTCCTTCCATTCAGCCACGTTTCTTGCTGTATCCATCATCGTCCTCTCATGTCTGCTGCCGGCTGACGGTGCAAGGCGCGCACCGCATGCTGTCCGTCGGCGTTTGTAACACTGCGTCGCTTCACCTAGTGCTGGGTAACGGCATCCTTCTTAATTCAGGCGCTCGCCAATGCAATCCGAACCAGGAACGATCACCGTACTTTTCGTAACCAAAGAAAATGCAAAATGCCTTGTGATACATCGCTAATTAAAATGATGCACATACCGTAGGACCACCCTGGTCCCCTGGGGGCGGTTTCTGGCGTCCCGCTCGAAGTAACTGTCAAAGAACACATGGTCCTGCTGCGAAAAGCTGTACATCGCTCCTGGCCCGATTGCCCAGACTGCTTCGCGAGTACCCGGCACGTCCACGCCATTCACCTTCATGTCGGTGATCTGCCGTAGCCAGTATCCGTTCAGTCCAATCCGAAGACCTGGGCGAACTTCGTACTCGGTGGCGACGTTTACATGAACGGCCTGGCCCGCCTGAGATGACGTGACATCGGGTGCGAGCGCCGTCGCTGGTTCGTGGTTCGTCGCGTTCCACAGGTAATGCAGACGCCATGAAACGGTCCACTTCGGTGTCAGCCAGACGGTCGCCGCCCAATACGGGTTGAACGACCAGAAGTGGCTGCCTGGATTGATCGCCTTGCGCGGATCGTATGCCCCCATCGGCACGATGAACTGGAACTCAACGCGCTGCGCGAAACGTGGACCGTTGGCGCCCATCACGGGATCGAACTGGATGAACGGTCCAATCAGCAGATCACCGATACCGTTCTGTGCGCTCAGCGCCGCATTGCCCAGGCCATCATCCACATGCGCCGATGCGATCCACGGCAGCATCAGATTGAGACCCGGATGCGCTGTCGCAAAGGTTAGAGGCGACTGGTATGTGAGCTGCGTGATGCCCGCAAAGATATCGATATCCTGCTTCGGCAGCGGCACGCGGTTTCCCGCGTTGTCGTTGATCCGTCCCGCTGTGTAGTACTCGAAGTACTGCTGCGCATACCAACCCGATCCCGCAGGCGGCAAGCCGTCGAGAAAACTTGTCGCGCCCAGATTGACAGCCGGCAGATCGTTGGCGGATGCAGGCAAAGTGAGACACGATACCGCCACTGACACGAGCCATGGCAAGAGTCGAACACTGTTGATTCTCATTGACAGCACCATCTATCAGATTTTCACGGTCGTGAAGCGTCAAATGTGCGGATGCGGATGCGGCGAAACAACCCGATAAGCGCCTGCATGAAAGACGAGAGGTGCTCTGCCGAACGACTCGTACTCCTCGACACCGCCAATGAAGATGAGGTGATCGCCACCGTCGTATTGACCGACGTTTCGACACACGAAGTGGGCAGCACTACCGTCGATAAGCGGAACGCCCCCAGTGCCATCGACGCAAGGCACGCCTGCGAACTTGTCGGCAGACGCCGTTGAAGAAGTGCGCGACAGATGCTGCTGATCGTCGGCCAGCATGTTGATGGCGAAATGCGTAGTCGCAACAAAATCTGCCATGCTCGGTGACGGTTTCGCGAGGCTCCACAAAATCAACGGAGGGTCCATCGACAGCGAAGAAAATGAATTCGCCGTCAGCCCGAGTCTTCGGCCATCTGTCGTGCGTGTCGTGATTACCGTGACGCCTGTCGGAAACTGGCCGAGTGCGGAGCGGAAATGCTTCGAATCGAACCGGCGCCCGCCCGGCGCGAGCGCATCGAGATTGAGGTGAGCGGTCATGTATGTTCTCCTGCGGGACGTTCGTGCTCAGGCGGCAGCCCTGGTCTTTTCGCGGATGAAAGCATTGCATGCAGCCGGATCGAACCACCACGGCGAAAACGTTCGCGGATCGTCGAAACCATTGACGATCGCGGCCGCAAGCGCCTGCGAATCGCCAGCAGCGCGAAGCAGTTCGACGATGTGTGGCGGCGGCGGCGTCAGCATCGAATTGGTCCACCTGACCACGTGTTGCGCGTAGTCCCAGTAACGGTCGAACGTCTGCTGCATCCAGTCCTCGGAGAAGGGAGCCGATTCTCTTGCGAGGATTGCGTTCAGGTACACCTTGCTGCATTTCGCTGCGCTGTTCGAACCTTGCCCGGTGATAGGGTCATTGACAACCACCGCATCGGCCATACCAAAGATGGTCCGCCCCGAGGGCAGCCGGAAGAACGGCTTGCGCACGGTAGGTGCAAAACGACCAGAGAGAACACCGTTGGGATCCGTCAACTGCACATGCGCGCAACGATCTGCTTCCCAGGGAACGTATCGGCGGACAATGTCGAGACTTCTTTCCAGATGCTGCGCCGGTGTTTTTACCTCGCCCCAGCAATCCAGCGGTCCGTCGGGAATGCCTTCGAAGACCATGATTTCGCAGGGCCCCGTCACCGTCAGGGCCGGGAACACAAAGTACTCCCCTATTCCAGGCAACAGGTTGAAGCGCACCCGTGAATAGGGTGTCGACGCCGTCATGCCCGTCACATAGGTCAGGGCCAGGACGCGCTGCGGCTGACTGAATGCGCTACGCACCGGGTCGCGTCCGAGCAGATTGACTACTTCGCCCTTGCCTGCCGCAAGCAGCACAAGATCGTGGCTCGCGCTCAGCTGTTCGAGTTCCGGAACCCCGACATCGACAATGCGCACATGGCCTCCTCGCCGCTCGACTTGTTCGAGCCATGCCGCCATCTTGATCCGTTGATCGACGGCCTGAGCATAGCGATGCAGACGCGCCGACCAGTCGATGATTTTTTCGCCGGCCACTTCCTGATGCGGGACAGCGACACTGATTCCCTCAATGGAAGGACACGCTTCTTCCCACCCGTTAAGACCGAGATCGCGTTCGGTTTGCAGGGATTCATTGAACATGCACTGGCTGGACATGACCTTGCCGGTGCGAATCTGCTCTGCGCTGCGATTGGTGGCGAGCGTGATCCGATAACCCTGATCGAGCAAGGCCAAAGCCAGTTGCAGGCCAGCCTGTCCCGCTCCAACGATTGCAATGTTTCTCATGGACGATGTCTCCTGAATAGGTTGTTGTCTGGATAAAGCGCATGGGCTTCGCTGCGTATCCGCTCGCAAACCCACGCAATGTGTCATTCCGCAAGCCTGGGGATCGCGGGTATGTTCTGTTCCGGTCCCATCGTCGAGTAGCCGCCATCGACCGCGTAGTCGGCACCCGTCACGAAGCTGGCCGCATCGCTGCACAGGAACGTGACGACCCGGGCGACCTCTTCGGGATTGCCGACCCGCCCCAGAAGATGAAATGACGCAGCGACGCTATCGGCTTTCGCGCGATTGCCGTGCGTGAGTTCATGCATCACGCGAGACCACGTCCAGCCCGGAGACACGGAATTCACCCGGATGTTGTCGACGGCGAGATCCATCGCCATGCTGCGCGTCAAATGCCGGAGCGCGGCTTTCGATGTCGGATAAAGCCACCGCCCCGTTTGCGCGCAATGGGCCGAAATCGAACTGAAATTCACGATCACGCCGCCGCCCTGTCGCTTCATGTGTGGATAGGCCGCTTTCGCAAGCATCACGGCGGAGATCACGTTGACGTCCATGGCGCCGAGCCAGTCGTTGCGGCTCGCACTAAAGCCGTTATCCACGTAACTGCACGCGAGGTTCACAAGAGTGTCGACCGCACCGAAACTGTCGACCGTCCTGGCAATCGCGTGATCGATGGCCTTGTCGTCGGTGATATCGGTTTGGACGAAAATGGCACTTTCGCCGAGCGCGCGTGATGCGCGCTGACCGTTTTCCGCATCGATGTCCAGAACAGCAACCCTGGCGCCGGCGTCGGCCAGATCCTTCGCGACGGCCGCGCCAACGAGCGTAGCGCCGCCTGTGACGATCGCCACCTTGCCTGTCAGTGATGTCATGGTGTTCTCCGTGGATTGGTCAGAGTAGTTCACCGTTCTGCGCTGCCGTCGCGCAGCCAGCGGTTCATCAGCGTGTTCGAAGGGAGGGTTTCGTCGAGCAGTTTGTGGGCCGTCTCGGCCCCCGCGACCGGCAAGCCTTCCGGCTCAAGCAGACCGATCTGCACCAGCACACTCGCCTGGTCCCAGTAAATATGTTCGTGATAGAGCTTGTCGCCGCGAAATTTCACAATCGCGACGAGGGGAATCTCGACACGCTTTCCAGTCGGTGCAACGCCAGGCAGCATCCAGTCGATTTCCGTCGTGTGGGTAAAGCAGAAGAGCAGTTCATCGACGATCTGCGTTGCGCCAACCGTGCGCGACACTGGGGTGATCGTCGTATCGGGCGGATTGTTATGGACGAAGTGATGGCGGTAGAAACGCTTGAGTTCGCTATACCCGACACCGCCCGTCATCGTGGGAATGTGATTGACGTAGGGCTCTGGCACCATCGTGCGCATGGTCGCGTCGACGTCGCGCGTGGTGAATTCATGAGAGAGATGCGCCTCCCAGAGCGAAGACAGATCGTAGGTCGGACCGATCTCCCGCCTGAACGCCGCAACCGAGCGTTGATGTGCCATCGTCGCAGCAGCCTTGTCCCAGTGCTCGCCGCGTGCCCGGGCAAACGCGTGATCGACGCCGGGATATGTGTAAATCTCGACGCACTCCCGCGTGGACAAAGCCGCCTGAATTTGCTGCCGGGCTTCGGCAGGGCAGAAGCGGTCCTGTTCGGCGATCTGAAGCACCAGGCGTCCATGCAGATTTTCGGCTTCCCCAAGGGCCGTTTCGATACCGACACCGTAATAGCTGACGGCACAAGCGACGCGCGGCAGGCGGCAGGCAGCAAGATAAGCAAGCTTGCCACCCAGACAAAAACCAAGCACACCGATTTGACCGACGCATTCGGGAATCGAACCGAGCGCACTTATAGCAGCATCGATGTCTTCGACGCCCTTGTCGTGGTCGAAGGCGCGATACAGTGCGAACGCACGTTCGGCGTCTTCGGCCGAATAACCCAGTTCAATGCCCGGCTCGGTGCGCCAGAACAGGTCGGGAGCAAGGACGGTATATCCTTCTTCGGCGTAGTAGTCCGCCACTTCGCGCATCGTCCCGTTGACGCCGAAGATCTCGTGGCAAAGCACGATGCCGGGACCTTTCCCGTTGGCCGGCGTTGCCAGGTAGCCGCGAAAAGTGGCGCCGCCCGCGCATGGAATTTCGATGTATCGACCTTTCATTTGAGCCTCGACATAGGGTTGTTTGTGAATCAAGTATTGGCGGCCAATACTGGGTGCACTATCCGTTGCCTGCGACGGGTATCCACGAAATGCAGAATTTGTCGTTGATGCCGCTGGTCCGTGTGCAAGTCACAGCCAGGGGGCCATCGCAGGTCTTTGCGTCTGAGGCGGATAGACCCGCCACGATCTGTCGTCATGCCTGAAGAAGAAAAGTGCTAGCGTCCCCATCGGCCCCGACGCCTCAACGCATACGTAGCGTCTGCGATGCAGCGAGAGCCGACTGAACTGAATCACACGCATGCGCATTCCGTTCGTCGGCGCGAGCCATTTATCAACCTGGCCACGCAGGGATTTTTCCGGGGCGCGCATGTCGTTCTCCACGGGATATCGATCACATTGCGCGCGCCGTGCAGTCCACGCTGTGCAGTCTCGGTCTGAAGGTCTGGAGGAAAAGGATCGCTAAGGCGCGCAGCGCCCGGAGGGGATGGGCAAAACATGCTTCCACCTGTTCACTTCGGCTTTCCCCATACAGGCACCAGTTGCAAAAATGCTCGCAGTTGTTGCTCAGCAGCCGGTAGCGGTTTTCGCCCAGGCGCGAGCGGGCGCGGCGAACTGCATCGGCGCCGACGTATCTCGCCATCGAGTTCTGCACGACCGCGATTTCGTGACCTGAGGCAAAGCACTCGATCGTGGTTTCCTCCACCGGACCTCGGTGCAGAGATCCGCAGAGACCGGCGTAGTGCACCACCCTTCCATTTCCCACATAGATGCCGTGATGGTCGTATGCGGAACGGCGCGCAAAAATGTGGCTGCCCTCATCCGGTTCAATGCCGGTCGGCAGAGATCTTGATCGCACGCGTTCAGATCCGACCCGCACGACGGTCCTGTCGACTCTCGCATTGAACTGCTCGGATGCCATGGCACACCTCCGTAGGCGCTGGGGCCATGATCAAAGCATGGGGCGCCGGCACCCGCCGATCTATCCGCTGAATCCAATCGATGTCCGGAGAGTCCGGAAATTGACTTCATCCGGGCCAGACATTTGTGGACCCACGTCCCGGGTATTTGCCGATGTGGAGGGACGCGGATTTCACTACGATCAAAAGGAAATGGCCCGTTTATTGCGGGCGCGAAGAGTCATGTAGCAGACAATGCGACAGCGATATTCGAATCCTCGCAGTACTATCCGAATAGCACGACGATTCCGCGAAGACGCGAACGTGTTGCATCGCACAAGCGCGTGCGTGCTTTTAGTGGAGTAACTGATGGAGCACTGGTCGGCCTTCGGTGTCGATGGGCAGCGGCTGGCAACCGCGCCCTGTTTCAATCGCGACAACCTTCTGCTTCAGTCAAACGACCTGGAGGAAGTCCGCGCGAGCGTCGGACGCATCTTCAAGCCGCACGGACTCGAGTTGGCGGGCGGCTCCCATCGCCTGTTTGGACGCATGCACCACGCGCGGTATGGCGATCTCTCGCTGAATCTGCTCGATTATGGGAGCGAGGTGACCATAGATCCTGGACACCTGGAGAGCTTTTTCCTGCTGCAGATTCCGGTTCATGGCAATGCTGAAATCGAATGCGGCAACAAGCGGTTCGTTTCGTCCGCGCTCGTAGCGTCCCTGCTGTCTCCGTCACTGCCCTTACGGATGCACTGGAGCGACGCGTGTCCCCAAGTTCTCCTGAAAATCGAACGGGGGACCATAGAGCGTCACTGCGAGCAACATCTGGGAGACGCGTTCAGGCGACCGGTGGAATTCGATCCGGAACTGCAACTGGGGTCCCCCGGAGGCCATTGCGTGATGCAACTGCTGCCGTCTTTGGCGGACGTGTTGAGTTTCCCGGACCACCCACTGCGGAATCCGCTGGCCTTCAGTCAGTTCGAGTCCACTCTGATCAATGCGTTGCTATACGGCCAACCGAACAGTGCCCGGCCTGGACTTCGTCATTCCGTCGGCGCGCTCGCGCCGTTTTTCGTTCGACGTGTCGAGGAGTATATTCGCGCAAACGTGCAGGAGCCCTTGACCATCGAGCGACTTGCGGAGCACGCCGGCGTCAGCGCCAGCACCTTGTTCGCCGGATTCAGGAATTACTATGGCCTCAGCCCAATGGCTTATGTGCGACAGTTGCGTCTCGAACGTGTCCGAGCCGATTTGCTCGCCATGGAAGCATCCAACGCCTCATCAATTACTGAGGTCGCAACCAGATGGGGATTCGCGCATCTCGGCCGATTCTCACTGGACTATAAGCGGCACTTCGGTGAATCGCCGTCGGCTTCTCTACGTTACCGGGGTAAATCTGGCTAGCGCGCCCAACACCTGATGTCCGAAACAAGGGACGTTTTGCGCAGCGTTAGCAATCGCCTAAATACCATCGCAGATGCCTGCAATGCCAACACGCGACCGTTCACCAAACACCTACCGGAATGCGTAAGGTGGGGCCCTAAAATCATGTGTCCACGAATATCCACTGTTTGGTGCGGAACTGCGTCGCACACCGCCACGTTTTCTCACGCTCGCGCGGGTAATTCCTGAAGCGCATCCAGGAATGCTCTGACCTTGACACTCATCAGCCGACGAGAATGGTAAAGCGCCCATATCTCCACCGGAGAACCCTCTTCTTTACCCCAGCAGACGAGTCGTCCGGCCATCACATCTTCTTCGACTAGCAGTCTCGGCAACATCGCCGGTCCCACGCCGGCGAGAACGGCCTCGCGCACCATCAGTAGCGACGATAGCCGGAGGACCGGCATCGGCTCAAATGTCTTTGTACCTTTGGATTTCATCCGTACGCTCCAGATCGCTCCCGATGGCGCAGCCGCCGACAAGACCGCCGGCACCGGAAACGGGCTCATATCCTGTTTGCGCATCGCAGGAACCGATACGGCCGGCGTTGCCACAAGCCATCGCTCATCATCGAGAATGCGCCTTCCCACGAGCAGATCGTCTCGCGGCGGATCGACACGAATCACGAGGTCATAGCCGTCTTCCACCGGATCCACGACACGATCTTCCGCGACAATCTCGACCTCGACTTGCGGGTAGGCCAACGCGAAGCGCGCAGCGATCCTGCACAGCACAACGTGCGCGAAAACGATGGGAGCACTGATGCGTAGCCGTCCACGCGCGACGGGCGCACGCGAGGCCACCGCGTCGCCCGCCTCCTCAAGCTCTGCCAGAAGGCCCCGAGTACGCTCATGGAGAGCGATGCCATCTTCCGTCAGGCGCATTCGTCTCGAGCCGCGCTCAATCAACCTCACTCCGAGTTCGTCTTCCAACTCTGCTACATGCCGCGATAGCGTGGCCTTGGGCCGGTCCAGCGCGCGGCCAGCTGGGCCGAAGCCGCCGTAGGTGGCGACCGCATTGAAATCAGAAAGCGCCATTAAATTCATGAAAGTTCCGTTTTTGAGACGAGGTGTTTCGATTCTATGCCTATCGGCTCAAATCCGGAACGAATAACCTGTCCTCACCGGGCCGCTTTGGGCCGTTCATTACAGAGACAGTCATGACAATTCTTGTTACTGGAAGTACGGGCACAGTGGGTAAGCAAGTTCTTGAACACCTCCAAGGCCGTGGAGTTCAGGTGCACGCCCTGACGCGTTCGCCCCAGAAAGCCCAATTTGCTGACGGCATCAGGGCAATCAGAGGCGACTTGTCCGATGCGGATTCGGTACGGCAAGCCATGAAGGGCATCAGCACGTTGTTCCTGCTGGCGCCAAACGCCGCAGACGACCTGACTCAGGCGCTGCAGGCCTTGAGCATCGCGCGAGAGTCGCATGTGAATGGCGTGGTGTATCTGTCCGTATTCAGGGGCGCAGAGTTTGTCGACGTGCCACACTTCGCGGGCAAGCACGCAGTCGAGCGCATGATCGAGCAGTGCGACATGCCGGCGACTGTGCTTCGTCCCGCGTACTTCATTCAGAACGATGTGCGGCAGAAAGATGCGTTGCTGAAGCACGGCATCTATGGGATGCCGATTGGCGAGAAGGGCATTTCCATGGTGGACGTTCGCGATATCGGAGAGGCAGCAGCCAAAGAGTTGCTGCGGCGCGAGTTCGCTGCCAGCCCGCTACCGCGAGAAACCTACGAACTGGTCGGCCCGGACGCGCTGACGGCGCAATCCGTTGTCCGTATCTGGGCGGATGCACTCGGACGCGCTGTTCGCCATGGCGGTGACGATCTCGATATTCTCGAGCAGCGTTTGAAGTCAGTCGCGCCGGCGTGGCTGGCGTATGACATGCGCTTGATGATGCAGCGATACCAGCAAGACGGTGCCGTGGCTTCGACTGAACAGATCGGGCGCTTGTCGACCCTACTGGGACGCCCGCCCAGGTCTTACCGCGATTTTGCGGTTGCCATGGCCGCTGCGTGGGCGAAGGATTGACCCACGCGCGCACGGTGGTTCATCAATCTTGCTTGATGCAAGAGGCATAACACGACCCGGAACGGGCCGATACATGGCCGAAAGCAGGCGAGACTTGCTCTCGCGAACCGTAATTGAACACTGGAAGGACAATACCTCGTTAGCCGACCGCGCTTTCCTTCGGCGACGCGCACCCTGTCACCGCCAGCACCGCGCGACCCGCCAGGGTCTCGCGCGCGGCACTATCGCCAAGCGCATACTCGACACAACGCCTCGCCAGCAGGTCGGTCGGATCGACGAGTCGCACCACCCGCCCGCCCGAACACGCGAGCGCTTGCTCACGCAACAGCAACGGCAGCTCGGTGCACGCGAGCACGATGACCTGCACGCCACGCATGACCAGATCGTCGACGGCCGCCGCCAGGTCGTCGCAGCATTCGCCCGATGTATGCCCAGCCTTCGCGCCGCGCGGCCCGTAGATCGCGTTCATCAGACGCGCTTGCGCGGCCGCGGACGGTGCGATCTGCACGAGGCCGCGCGCATCGAGCGCCTGTTCGTAGACGCGGCTCGCGAGCGTGCCCGAGGTGGCCAGCATGCCCACTTCGCGCAGACCCGGAAAGGTCTCGCGCAAGTAATCGGCAGTACAGGTCAGCATATTGACGATCGGCACGCGCAGCGCCGGCTGAAGCCGCTCGATGAACGCATGCGCGGTATTGCACGGAATCGCGATCAGATCCGCGCCGCCCTCCTCGAGCGTCTTACAGGCCGCGTACAGCGCAAGCGTCGGGTCGTCGCCGCGACCGAACAGCGCCGCGGTGCGGTCCGGGATTTGCGGATTCTGCTCGACCATGATCCGGATATGGTCCTGATCGCGCGCGGCCGGCGTGTTGCGCACGACCTTGGCCATGAAATCGACGGTCGCGGCCGGCCCGATGCCGCCGACCACGCCGAGGCGGAACGCCCGCTGCGGCTGTGTGTACCGCGCCGCCGCGACATAGCGCGCGTACACCTGGTTCGAATCGACGAGCGGCACCTCGATGGGCCCGAGCGCGCGCAGCAGGAGGCCGATTTCCGCGAGCCCCGGCACGATCACGTCGACGCCCTGCGCGACCAGGTCGACGCACGCCGCGCGCAGCAACTCGACCGGCCGCCCTTGCAGGCGGCCAGCGCGGATGCCCTCGTCGCCGAAGACGGCGCTCGTCACGCAGTCGAAACCAGCGTCGTTGCGCGGATAGCACACGTCGAACTGGCCGGCTCCGAAGTAGCGCTCGAACAGGCCGTTCGCGCGAATCGCCGCCGACGTCAGCACGCCAATGCGCCGGGCGCCGTCGCGCCGCGACGATGGATAGTTACGCCGCATATGCTCGGACAACGCGGTCATCATGTTGGCGACCGGCACGGTGACGTTGGCCGTGAGTTCGTCGATGAAGGTGTGGCTGAGGAAGCATGGCAGCACGATCGCGTCCACACCGCGCTTTTCGAACGCGCGCATCGTGTCGAGCATATGGATCTTGAACCGCGCGTCCGTCGCATCGGGCGCGGCGGGCCCGGGCCACGGGCGCGGTTCGAGAATCAGATCGAAGGTCTGCGCGGCACCTGGCCGGCGCGACGCCGTGCTGATCCGGCCGAGGATGTCGGCGCTGGCGAATTGCGCCGCGCCAGTCGCCACACCCAGCGAACGAAAACGCTTCATCATCAGATCCCCCGGTCGTTCTGTGCGTCCACCCTCGCTCACGGGTGGCTTTCTGCGCGCTTGAGAATGACACTATGCGAGACGCAGATGTACAGGTGTTAACCACGTCAAAGCATTACCTTGCGTTTGCGCTTCTTCAACTCACTGGCTCGAAAATCTCCCGCAGCCACTGCGCGAACACCCGCACCCGCGACGACAACTGCCGGTTCTGCGGATACAGCACCGACACCGGCATCGGCGGCGGCGGATAGTCCGCCAGAATGACGCGCAACCGTCCGGCCGCCAGTTCGTCAGCGACACGGTAGCGCGGCACCTGCACGATGCCGAGTCCGGCGATCGCCGCGCCCGCGTACAGTTCGGCGCCGCTGACCGACACCGCCGACGGCAGCACGAGCGCGGTATCCCGCCCGTCGACGCGGAATTCGAGCGGCAGCGGCTTGCCGGTGGCGCTCGACACGTAGTTGACCGCGCGATGCGTCGACAGCGCGCCAGGATCGGCCGGCTCGCCATACGCGGCCAGATACGCAGGACTCGCGACCGTCACCTGCTGAAGCTGCGCGACGCGCCGCCCGACCATCGACGAATCCTGCAGCACGCCTGCGCGCAGCACGCAATCGATGCCCTCGCGCACGAGGTCGACGAGCCGGTCGTCCTCGCCGATCATCAGCTCGATGTCTGGAAAGCGCGCGAGAAACGCGGGCAGCGCCGGCACCACGAAGTGCCGTGCGAGCGTGCCCTGCACGTTCACGCGTAACAGTCCCTTCGGCGCGACATTGGAGAACGCGCCCTCGGCCTCCTCCATGTCGGCGATCAGGCGCACGCAGCGCTGGTAGTGCGCGTCGCCGTCAGGCGTGAGCCGCACCGTGCGCGTGGTGCGTTCGAGCAGCCGCGCGCCGAGCCGCTGCTCGAGGCGCTTCATCAGGTTGGTGACGGTCGCGCGCGGGATTTGCAGATCGTCGGCAGCGCGCGTAAAGCTCTGGCGCTCGGCGATCCGCACGAATACCCGCATTTCCTCGAAACGGTCCATATCGGCGGATTATTAAAGCGAATGGAATGATGATCGCGAGTCTAACCGGATTATCTCGACGCGGAAAGCCTTCATCATTCACCTCACCGATCCACCACCCCTTCTGTGAGGAAACGAATCATGAGCACGAACCAACAACCGAAAGTCGCCATCGTCACCGGCGCATCGCGCGGCATCGGCACGGCGATCGCACAGCGCCTCGCGAATGACGGCTACGCGGTCGCCGTCAACTACGCATCGAGCGCGGGCGAAGCCGACGCGCTCGTCGGCGCGATCCGCGAAGCCGGCGGCAAGGCCATCGCGGTGCAAGCGGACGTGTCGAAGCCCGGCGACGTGCGTCGCATGTTCGAGATCACCGAACGCGAACTCGGCAAGGTCGACGTGCTCGTCAACAACGCGGGCGTGATGAAGCCCACGCCGCTCGCCGACACGTCCGACGCGCTGTACGACCAGACCTTCGACATCAACGTGCGCGGCACCTTCAACACGCTGCGAGAAGCGGCCGCGCGCCTGAACGACGGCGGACGCATCGTCAATTTCTCGACCAGCGTGCTCGCGCTGAACTTGCCCGGCTACGGCATCTACACGGCGACCAAGGCGGCCGTCGAAGCGTTCACGCGCGTGTTCGCGAAGGAGCTGCGCGGGCGCAGCATCACGGTGAATGCGGTCGCGCCGGGACCGATCGCGACCGCGCTGTTCCTCGAAGGCAAGACCGACGAGCAGATCGAAACCTTCGCGAAGATGCCGCCGCTGCAACGCCTCGGCGAGCCGGAAGACGTGGCGGGCGTGGTCGCGTTTCTGGTCGGCCCGGATGCGGGCTGGGTCAATGGCCAGACGTTGCGGGCCAATGGCGGTTTGGCTTGATGGGATGCGCTGGTCCAGCGTGCTGCCGCGCTGGACCGCTGCGTTGCGCCGGCTGCGGCGCCTGGAATGTGATCGACCCGCCGCTCAAACCGCCTTCGGATTGCGTTCCGCGAAACCTTCCTGATGCCAGTACGGATACGCGGGACGCACCGCGCTAGCCGCGTCGAGCTTCGCGACCTGGTCGGCCGTCAAATTCCAGCCGACCGCGCCGAGGTTCTGCCGCAGTTGCTCCTCGTTGCGCGCGCCGATCAGCAGCGTCGCGACGGTCGGCCGTTGCAGCAGCCAGTTCAGCGCGATCTGCGGCACGGTCTTGCCGGTCTCGGCGACGACTTCGTCGAGCGCATCGAGCACGCGGAACAGATACTCTTCCGGCACCGGCGGGCCCGATTCGGCGGTCTTGTGCAGACGGCTCGTCTCGGGCAGCGGCTGGCCGCGCTTGAGCTTGCCGGTGAGACGCCCCCAGCCGAGCGGACTCCATATCACCGCACCCACGCCCTGGTCGACGCCGAGCGGCATCAGCTCCCACTCGTAGTCGCGCCCGACCAGCGAGTAGTAGGTCTGATTCGCGACGTAGCGCGGATAGCCGTAGCGGTCGGCGATATCGAGCGACTTCATCAGATGCCAGCCGGAGAAATTCGACACGCCGACATAGCGGATCTTGCCCGCGCGCACGAGGTCGTCGAGCGTGGACAGCACTTCGGGAATCGGCGTTTTCGCGTCGAAGCCGTGCAACTGGAACAGGTCGATGTAATCGGTTTGCAGACGCTTGAGCGCCGCATCGACCGCGTTGATCAGATGGAAGCGTGACGAGCCGACGCCGTTCGGATCGCCGTCGAAACGGAAGGTCGCCTTGGTCGACAGGATCGCCTTGTCGCGCTTGCCTTTCAGCGCTTCGCCGAGCACCGACTCGGACGCGCCCTTCGAATAGATGTCGGCAGTGTCGAACATCGTGACGCCCGCGTCGAAGCAGATGTCGATCAGACGCCGCGCTTCGGCGACGTCGGTCGCGCCCCAGGCCTCGAAAAATTCACCCTTGCCGCCGAAGGTACCGGTGCCGAAACTCAACACCGGCACCTTGAACCCCGATGCACCCAGATGTCTGTATTCCATTGCAGAATCTCCATGACATTGCCGTCGATGAACGGAAATTCAGTCTACGCGCGTCGGTGAAAACGCGTCATGGCGGCGACGCGCTCAGATCGGCCAACGCATCACGCACAGCGTCGATCACGCTGTCCCAGGCGCCGAGCTGCGGTTGACGGAATAGACGCGCGGACCGATACCACGGCGTGTCGCTGCGTTCCAGCAACCAGCGCCAGCAGGTGTCGAAGCGGTTCAGAATCCAGACCGGTTTGTCGAGCGCGCCGGCCAGATGCGCGGTGGACGTGTCGACCGAAATCACCAGATCAAGACTGGCGACGAGCGCGGCGGTATCGGCGAAATCGTGCAGCAGCTCCGTGTAATCGGCGACGCGTTCACGGTAGGCGCTTTCGGCGAGTTGTGCGGCGGCCGCGCCCTTCTGCACGCTGAAGAAGCGCACGTTCGGCACGTCGAGGAGCGGCGCGAATTGCTCGAACGCGAGCGAGCGACGCGCATCGATCTTGCGCAGTTCCGCGACCTGCGCGCGGTTCTCGCCGGCCCACACGAGGCCGACATTCAGCGGTTTGATTGCGTTGCCATCCGCATTGGTGTTGCCGTGCGGTTCGATACGCTCGCGCCATTCGCCGACGGCCGCTGGCTGCGCAAAAAGATACGGTGTGGCTGCCGGAATGCTCGCTTCGTTGGTGCTGAACGCAAGCGGCAAGCTCAGTAACGGGCAATGACAATCGAACGGCGGCAATGGCTGGCCCGTTTCGATCAACTGATCGACACCATCGAGGGTCGACAGCAGCCGCAACAACGGACCCGGCACTTCGAGCACGAGCTTCGCGCCAAGCTTCGCAACCAGCGTCGCATAGCGACAGAATTGCAGCGTGTCGCCGAGGCCCTGTTCCGCATGCAGCAGGATCGTTTTGCCGTCGAGCGCAAAATCGCCGAGCCACAGCGGCTGCGCGAACGCGCGCCGGCCGGCCTTGATGCGGCTACGCTCCCAACGCCATTCGTATTCGCGCCAGCCGCTCTCGAAGCGGCCCATTTGCAGCAGGCACAGCGCCTGGTTCCAATGCGTTTCGACCGACGCCGGATTCAACGCAAGCGCGCGCTGATAGCTCGACAACGCCTGTTCGCGCTGATTCAGATCGATCTGCGCGAGACCGAGGTTATTCCATGCATCGACGAAACCAGGCGAGAGTTCCAGCGCGCGCTGGTAGCAGCGCTCTGCATCGTGCGGCTGGTTCAGATCGCCGAGCACGTTGCCGCGATTGCTCCACGCATCGGGATAGCCGGGCTGCAATGCGAGCGCCCGGTCGCAGCTATCGAGTGCATCGGTATAACGGCCGAGATCGCGCAGCACGCATGCGCGGTTGTTCCAGGCCGGCGCGAACTCCGGCGCGATAGAAAGCGCGCGCTCGTAGCTCGCGAGCGCCTCGAGCGGACGGTGCAGCGCCGCCAATGCGTTGCCGCGATTGTTCAATGCATCGGCGAATTTCGGCTGCATCACGAGCGCCCGCTCGGCGCACGCAAGCGCTTCGTCATGACGCTGCAACGCGTTCAGCGCATAGGCGAGATTCGAATGCACGGCCGGCTGTCTCGCGTTCACGGCGAGCGCCTTCTTCAGCAGATCGACGCCTTGCTGCAAGCGGCCCGTTTGCAGCGCGAGTTCGCCGAGCCAGCGCAACGCGTCGCCGTGTTTCGGCTTCAGTTCGAGAATCTCGCGATACATCTCCTCTGCTTCGACGAGCGCGCCGTTCTGTTGAAGCGCGACGGCTTGTCGAAGCAGATGGTCCAACTGTTGCGGCAGACTGGCTTGCTTGCTCATGCGGTACCTGGAATCGAAGGCGCGAAGAATCGTCGGATAAAGCGCACGATTATCGCTGAAAAGCCTGTATTCGAAGTACCGCCGCCGCGTCGCGACGTGACGCCGCTTATTGCGCGGCCACGGACAGATGCTTGCGCTTCGCGAGTTCCTGCGCCATCGCGTAGTGCTGCTGGATCGTTGGCAGCGCCTCTTTCGCCGCGGTCTTCAACTTCTCGTCACGACCCGAGGCGATTTCCGCCTGGAACGCGGACAACGCTTTCTGCTCACCGGCGAGCGCGACCTGCTCGATATACCTCTTGTCGAAGTCGGCGCCGCGCAGATTGTTGATGCTCGCGAGCACGGCCTCGTCGGGATCGTTCTTCGGCACGTCGACACCGCGCGGACTCGCCGCCCGCAATGCGTCGGTGATCTTCGCGTCGTCATCCGACACGCGCTCGGCGAACGCCTTCACGTCGCGATCGGCCGAACGCGCGGTGGCGATACGCGCGGCGTCGCGCTGCGTCGCGACGGCTTTGGTGCCGTCCGCGACGAATGTCTGATCGGCCGCATGCAGGCGGACTGCGTCCGCGGGCGCGGCGCTCTGCGCGCTCGCCACCGAGGCGGCCGTCAGAAGACCGCCGAAGCAGGCAGCGGCGGCGATGCGGGCCAAAGCGACCGAAGGGACGGAAGGCAGGCGGATCATACGTTCTCCTTGAGGTGAAAGCATCTGAAAGCAAAACGAAGGACACGTGTGCGCCGCGAACAAAGCGTGCGATGCAAAACGCTGCGGACTGCTTGCGAGCCCAGCGGGGCGCCACGCTTTCATCGCTGCCGATTCTAGAAGCCATGCCGGCTGGCAGGTGAAACGCTGCTGTCGCTTCTGTAACCTTAGGTAACCCTCATATGAATGCGCACACGTTTGCCTTATTGACGTGAATCATGCGCGCCGCTCGCCACTGCGAGGCAGTGCTGAATCTTTCGCCATCGACGCCGATAACCAGAGACAGGCACCGCTTAGCACCGCTCAGCACCGCAACTCTGGAGAACGATTCCGATGGCAGACGACCACCGTGCCAATCACGAGCGCCATACCGAACGCAGCAACCTGACGAGCTCCAACAAATTCGAGCTGCTGCTATACCGCCTCGGCCACGTGCCGGACAGCGACGCGCACGAGCTGTATGGGATCAACGTATTCAAGGTGCGCGAAATCTCGACGATGCCGACCATCACGCCGATCGCCGGATCGTCGCCGTACGTGATGGGCGCGGTCGACATTCGCGGGCAGATCATCCCCGTGATTGACCTGCCGCGGCTGATGGGCTGCGAGCCGACGCGCGGCCTGAACATCCTGCTGGTCACCGAATTCGCGCGTTCGACGCAGGCCTTCGCGGTCGAGGAAGTCGACGAGATCGTGCGGCTCGAATGGAACCAGGTGCTGTCGGCCGATGGCTCGGCGGGCGGCAAGCTCGTCACGAGCATCGCGCGCATCGACGGCAATACCGGCGACTCGCGGCTCGCTCAGGTGATCGACGTCGAGCAGGTGTTGCGCGACGTGTTCCCGTCGCAGCATCCGAGCGTCGATCCGGCCTCGGTAGGTGAAGCGCTCGGCATCCGCCGCGGCGCGAAGATCCTTGCCGCCGACGACTCCGGCTTCGCGCGCAAGCTGATCGAGCAGGCGCTCACCGCGATCGGCGCCGACTACATCATGACGAAGACCGGCGAGGAAGCGTGGCAAGCGCTGCAGCAGGTCGCACGCGAAGCGCAGCAAAAAGGCGTACGCGCGAAAGACACCATCGCTCTCGTATTGACCGATCTGGAGATGCCGGAGATGGACGGCTTCATGCTGACGCGCCAGATCAAGGCGGACGCACGCACGCGCGATATTCCGGTGCTCATCCACTCGTCGCTGACGGGCGCGGCGAACGAGGCGCATGTGAAGAACGCGGGCGCGAACGGCTACGTCGCGAAGTTCGCGGCGAGCGAGCTCGCCGATGCGATCCGTCAAGCGCTGGGCTGCGCGCCGGCGAAAGCGACGGCGGCTTGACGCCTCGCGTGCCGGGCAGTGAAGCGGATCGCCGCACTCAACGATGCGCGGCAAGCTCGATCGAGAAATCCATCCGGCCGATCTCGACGCCCATCGTGTTGAGCCGCTTCGGCGCATGAAAGCCGTCGAGCGTCGCGCGTTGTTCAGGCGTGCCGATATCGAGCACCGCGAGCAACTCGGCAGTGACCGCGTAGAGCGCGGCGGCATTGCCGTCCTCGATCTTCAGCGCGATGCCTAGCGCGCCCTTCGCACCCAGCCGCGCGGTTTGCCGCGATGCGCGCACGCCGATCGCATAGCTGCCGTCCGCGCCGACCTTGCCGACCAGCGCGCCACCGAACGCCCGCATCAGCAGCGTGCAGAAGCGCCCTTCCCCGCCGACCAGTTCCGGGTACGACGTCATCGCGCGATAGATGCGCGCGAGCGCGGCCGTGCGCGGCGGCGTCGCGGCTGCTCCGGCTTCGTGTTGATCCTGCGCCGCCGCGAGCTTCGCGAACAGACGTGCGAGCCGGTCGAGGGGAAACGCCGGGGTCGGCAGATTGCAGCCGTCGATCGCCCATTGCACGCCGTCGTCCGGCAGGTCGCACACGCTCGCGACCGTCTGCTTCACGCGCACCTGCAACGGATGCGCGGGCAGTTCATAGCCGGCGAGCGCCGCCCCGATCGACCGCGCGCCGGCAAGCATGCCCGCATGCTTGCCCGAACAGTTGCTGCACACGCCGGTGGGCGTAAAGCCGCGCCGGATCCAGTCGACATACACCGCATCCGACAACGGCGGATGACCGCCGCAACGCAGATCGGCCTCGCTCGCCTGCGCTTTCGCGAGCATCGCGCGCGTGCGTTCGATATGACGCGGCTCGCTGCTGTGCGATGCGCACATCAGCGCTAGATCGGCTTCGTCGAAACCGCAATGCTCGAGCGCGCCGGTTTCGAGCACCGCGAGCGCCTGGGCCGGCTTCGCCGCGGAACGCGCGAGCGTGATGCGCGCAGCGTCGCCGAACGAATACAGCAGACGGCCGTCCGCATCGACGACCGCGACATGCGCCAGATGCGTGTTCTCGACGGACTCGCCGCGATAGATCGTCGCCGCGACCGGCGCGGCGGGGTGCAGTTCGGATCGGCTCATCGGTATCGTCTCCGCGTCGTTCATTGATCGGGCGATGGCGCCCAAGGCCTGGCAATCGATCAGGCGCTCGCCGCGAGCGCTTCTTCTTCTCGCTCGAGCGTGCGGGTGTGCCGCAGTTCGGGAAAGAACCGCATCCACAACAGCGCGATCGCGATCGTCGCGACACCGCCGACCAGCACGGCCGGCTGCGCGCCCCACCATCCGGCAGTCAGGCCCGATTCGAACTCGCCCAATTGATTCGACGTCCCAATGAACAGCGAATTGACCGCGCTGACGCGGCCGAGCATTTCATCGGGCGTGCGCAGTTGCACGAGCGACAGCCGCACCACCACGCTGATCGTGTCGGACGCACCGAGCACCATCAACGCGAGCAGCGACACGAGGAACTGATGCGACAGCCCGAACACGATCGTCGCGATGCCGAACGCGATCACGCCGCCGAACATCGCTGCGCCGGGCCGGTTGCGCAATGGAAAATGCGCGAGCCAGATCGTGGCCGCGAGCGCGCCGATCGCCGTGCCCGAGCGCAGCAGGCCAAGACCGATCGGGCCCGCGTGCAGCACGTCGCGCGCGAAGATCGGCAGCAACGCGGTCGCGCCGCCGAACAGCACCGCGAACAGATCGAGCGACAGCGCGCCGAGAATCACCGGCTCGCGGCGAATGAACGCGATGCCCGAAAAGATCGATTCGAGCGTGACGGGCGCGCGACTCGCCGGCTTCACTTGCAGCGGAATGCTCCACACCGACGCCGCCGCGGCCGCGAACGACAGCGTGCACGCGAGATAAGCGGCACCGGGGCCGATGCCGTACAGCAGACCACCGAGCGCCGGCCCGGCGATCTGCGCGGTCTGATTGGCGGACGTGGACCATGCGGTAGCTTTGGGCAGATAGCCGCGCGGCACGACGGCTGGCAGCAGCGACGACACGGCCGGCGATTCGAACGCGCGCGACGCGCCCACGCAGGCAGCCAGCACGTAGATCACCGGCGCGCTGATCCAGCCGCTGAAGGTGCCGATCGCGAACAGCAATGCAGCGACGCTTTCGAGGCTCTGACAGACGGCCGCGATGCGTCGCCGATCGTAACGATCGGCGACATGACCGACGACGAGCGTCAGCAGGAACATCGGCAGGAACTGCGCGAGACCGACGAGGCCAAGTGCGAACGCGCTATGCGTGAGCGCGTAGACATGCCAGCCCATCGCGACGGCGAGCATCTGGAACGACAGCGACGACAGGATGCGGGTGCACCAGAAACGCTGGAACGGCGGGTGTTTCGGCAGGCTGAAATGCGGGGAATCGGCGGGATCGGTGGAGGCTGGGGGCATCGATTGTTGCTCGTGACGGGGAGCATCGGAGCGTGGATTGGGCGGCCGCTAGTTTAGAGCAAGATCCGGGAGCGTGCAGAAAGGCGGCGGGCACGGGCGGCGGCGTAATCGGAGGCGATGGGGTGGCCCGTGCCGAGGCCGGCACGCTCGAACGAAGCAGGCCGTCCTCGCCTGCTTCGGCGCCACGCATGACTCAGGGGTGCAGGGGCCGGCCTTCCGCGCGGCCGAACTCGACGAAGTGATCGACGGGGTCGACGCCCGCCGCGGCGACGTCGGGATTCGCTTCGAGGTAAAGCTTCGGATCGAAACCCTCGGGCAGTTGGGCAAGCCGCGCCTTGCGCTGAAACGATTCGGCGCTGCTCAACGGACGCCCTTCGAATCGACCGTAGTAGATGTAATGCTGCAACGCATTGCCGCCGCTCGCCGCGACGTCCGGATTGGCGTCGAGATACGCCTCGCCGTCGAAGTCGACGATTGGCGTCAGGCTCGACGGCATACCGGTCAGGTCGTGATAGCACAGACAGCCGTCCGCGAAGAAATGGCAAACCAGCGCCTTGCGGCTCACGTGCTCCGGATCGCGCATCTTGCTGCCGCCGTGCAGGAGGTTCGCATGCCACAACAGCACATCGCCCTTCTTCGGATAGAAGTACTTCGGGCCCGCCGAATGGTCAGCGATCAGCTTCTGAATCGCGGGTTCGTAGATGTCGTGATAAGCGGAATAACCGCAACCGAACGGCATGCCCAATTCAGTCGACATCAGATACGGCAGCTTGTGCGTGCCGGGGTGATAAACGAGCGGCCCCGAGTCCGGATGGATATCCTCGAAGGCGATCCAGTTCGCGACCAGATACCCGTTCGGATAGGTCGACATGTGAATCGAATCGGAATGCTCGAGTTGCTCGCTGCTCTTGTGACCGCCGATCGTCTGGAACGGCGCCGATTTTGCGCCCAGCAGCAAGCCCACGATCTCGTTCATGCGCGCATCGAACAGCATGTCGCGAATCGCGGGCACGTTGAAATGCGGATTCAGCGTGCGCCCCGGCAGCGTATCGCCTTCGAAAAGCGGCTCGTGCGGCGGCCGCAGCGTGCCGTCGGCGATCGCGTTTTCGTAGGCTTGCCACGTCGCATCGAGCTGTTCGTGCCCGAAGAAGCCTTCAATGATCAGATAGCCGTCGCTGACCCATTTCCGGCACCATTCGGCTTCCTGCTCGCTGATTACACCTTGGGACAACAACTCGGCGACCCGCTCCAGCGCATCCGGTCGATCGAGCCAGGGAACCGGGCCCGCCGCGGGAAATTTTTCGAATTTGAAGACCTGGGTCTGACTGTCGATCGGAACGTCCGCGACGACGGGCTTATCGAAAAAACGCTGAGTCTCGAGAGTGTTCATGTTGTATCGGGAAACTTTCCGGGTTAGCGTTTCAGGGTACCTGGCTTGAACAGGACGCGGGCGGTGCGGTGTCGGTCACCCGAACGAGCGCCCTTCCGTACGGCCATAACGGATGTAGTGTTCCGCACCAGAGCCGATGTGCTTTTGCGCAACGGCTTCTGCTACGTCGGGGTTGCGCTGAAGATATTGCGCCTCGTCGAAATGCGGAATGTGAGCGGCATAAAGCAGAATCGACGGGCCGGCCGGATGTCGATCGCGATCGTCCATGCCGACGACCACGGTCATACCCAACGCGTCGAGGACCGCCATCAGGCTTTCGCGGGTCATCCAGTTGACTTGCGGAGCACTCCCGCCGATGAATTTTGCGTTGTTGATGCTGTCGAGATAACTGTGTCGGTGCAGATGGACTTCGCGTCCGCGAAACTCCGAGATGGTCGGCGTCGAATCGAAGTGCGTCCGCAAGTTCGCATTCGTGCGCACGACTTCGGCGTCGTAATAGTGCGTCCAGATGCAGATCGAGTCCGACGCATACGCCATATCTTCCAGTAGTGATACCGGATCGGTCATGTGATAGAGCACGCCGCTCGCAAGAATCAGATCGAATCGCTGATCGCGCTTTTTCAGCAATTCTCTGAAATCGCCATACATGAATTCGGCATTGAACTTCAATGCATTCTGCACGAGCAGGCATTTCAGAAAGGACTTCGAATTCGCCTCGATTGCAAGGACACGGGAAGCGCCGGCTTTGGCCATCATGAACGTATGGCCGCCTTCCATCGGGCCGAGTTCGAGCACGCTTTTTCCGGAAAAGCCGCCGCACATCGTCTCGAACCAGTGAAGACGCCCATCGTCGAAATGGGGCGCCATACCTAAACCGTAGCCCGGCACATCGGACACCCACGTGCCATCGAAAAGATTGAAAGCCAAAGTGTGGCCTGGCTCTTCCGTTGCATACAGATCCAGTTCAGTTCCTTTCAATTTGGCGCCTCGATCGGTCGTCAAGTTTGCCGATTATGGCACGCTCAGGCGATAAATCACGCAAACCTCGCATTCGCGCGCCGCATGTCACGCAAGCGGGTGTCAAATCGAACGCGCGTCCGCATTAATGGACATGATTTGACATCGGTCGCGATCGCCGCGCGCTTCGCACTGCGTATATTTATGCTTCATGGATCGACGTGAACTGCCGGTCTGTTTGCGGCTATGATTGTGCCCCGTGGGCTGCCGTCCGGCAGGCGGCACGCCGGCCCACTCCCACCGGCCAGCGACACCGCCTGACACTCGAACTCCCGGAGGGCATCGAATGGTATTGGCGTGGCTCGTCCTACTTCCATTCATGGCCGCGGCGCTCATCGCGCTCACGAGGCGGCGCGCCGCCGCGCTCAGCACCTGGATCGCGTTCGCGACGGCGCTGTTCGGCTGCGCGCTGCTGCTCAGCGAACGCGTGGGCATGGCCGACCGCGACGTGCTGCAATGGCGCCATCAGTGGGTGCCCGACATCGGCCTCGCGCTGTCGCTGCGTCTCGACGGCCTGTCGTTCATGTTCGCGTTGCTCGTACTCGCGATCGGCCTGCTGATCTTCATTTACGCCAGCTACTACCTCGCCGGCAGCGATACGTTGCCGCGTCTGTACCTGCAGCTTCTGCTCTTCATGGGCGCGATGCTCGGCATCGTGCTGTCGAACAACCTGCTGCTGCTCGTCATCTTCTGGGAACTGACGAGCCTCGTGTCGTTCCTGCTGATCGGCTTCTGGCCACAGCGGCCCGACGCGAGGCGCGGCGCGCGCATGGCGCTCACCATCACCGGCGCGGGCGGGCTCGCGCTGCTTGCGGCAGTGCTGCTGCTCGGCCACGTATGCGGCAGCTATGAGCTGAACGATGTGCTCCCCCAGCTTGCCAAGGTCCAGCACGATCCGCTCTATCCGGCGATTCTGCTGCTCACGCTATTCGCGGCGTTCACGAAGTCCGCGCAGTTTCCTTTCCACTTCTGGCTGCCGCACGCGATGTCGGCGCCCACGCCCGTGTCGGCCTATCTGCATTCGGCGACGATGGTGAAGGCCGGCGTGTTCCTGCTCGCGCGTCTCTATCCGGTCTTCGAAGGCACCCACCTGTGGGCGTACACGGCGACGGTGGCCGGGCTCGTCACGCTCGTCGGCGGCGCGGGGATGGCGTTGATCCAGCGCGATCTGAAGGGCCTGCTCGCCTATTCGACCATCAGCCATCTCGGCCTGATCGTGCTGCTGTTCGGTCTCGACACTCAACTGTCGACGGTCGCCGCGCTCTTTCACACGGTCAATCACGCGGTTTTCAAGGCGTCGCTCTTCATGGCGGCGGGCATCGTCGATCACGAAACGGGCACGCGCGATCTGGGCCGTCTGCGCGGTCTGCGCAGGTACATGCCGCATACGGCCTTGCTCGCGAGCGTGGCGTCGCTGTCGATGGCCGGCGTGCCGCTGCTCAACGGTTTTCTGTCGAAGGAAATGTTCTTCGGCGAAACGCTCGCGCAAAGCATGTTCGGGCCGCTGAACCTCGCCGTGCCGGTCATCGCGATCGCCGCGGCGGCGCTGTCCGTGGCGTACTCGCTGCGTTTCGTCTGGGGCGTGTTCTTCGACGGCGAGACGCCGCGCGACCTGCCGCACTATCCGCCGCACGAGGCGCCGCGCTTCATGAGGCTGCCGGTCGAGATCCTGGTGGCGCTGTGCCTGCTGATCGGCCTGTTCCCGCAGCAAAGCATCGGCAGGCTGCTCGAGTCGGCCGCGTGGATCACGCTCGGCGGCAAGCTGCCCGACTACAGCCTGAGCCTGTGGCACGGCGTCAACACACCACTCGTGATGAGCGTGGTGTCGTTCGCGGCGGGCGCGGCGCTCTTTTTCCTGCGCCGCAATACGTTCCGCCACCGTCGCACGGCGCTCACCGAGTTAAACGCGAGCGAGATCTTCGACCGCTTCGTGCAGCGTCTCGAACAGAGCGCCGGCGTGATCGTGCGCGTGTTCGAGACGCGTTCGCTGCCGGCCTACCTCGCATGGCTGATCGCGGCGATGCTGATCGTGCCGGGCGTGCCGCTCGTCGCGCTCGACACGTGGAGCGGCAACTACACGCGCCTGCCACCCGATCCGTTCACGCTTGCCGGCCTCGTGCTGATGGCGTTGCTCGCCGTCGGCGTAGTGCTGGTGCGTGCGCGCACGCTTTATGCACTCGTGATGCTGAGCACCTGCGGTCTGCTCGTGTCGCTTGCCTTCGTGCGCTTCTCCGCGCCCGATCTCGCGCTCACGCAGATCTCCGTCGAAGTGGTCACGATCCTGCTGCTCGTGCTGGCCGTCTATTTCCTGCCCGCGCTGCAACGCGCCGTCGAGCCGATCCCGGTCCGGCTGCGCAACGGCGTGCTCGCGCTCGCGGGCGGCGCATTGCTCGGCGCCGTGTCGTACAGGATCATGACGAGCGCGCCGCTGGCTGGCATCGCACCGTACTTCCTCGCCAACGCGCTGCCCGGCAGCGGCGGCCACAACGTCGTCAACGTGATCCTCGTGGATTTCCGGGGCTTCGATACGATGGTCGAAATCAGCGTGCTCGTGGTCGCAGGGCTCGCCGTCAAGGCGCTGCTGCGCGGGCTGCGACTGAAGTCGCCCGAGGCGGGGCCGGACGGCCGGCCGTGGTCGTCGCAATCGCATCCGCTGATGCTGGCGATCCTCGCGCGACTGATGCTGCCGCTCACCGTGCTCGTCGCCGTGTTCGTGTTCCTGCGCGGCCACAACCTGCCCGGCGGCGGCTTCATCGCGTCGCTGATCGTCTCGATCGCGCTATTGCTGCAGTACGTCGCGAGCGGGGTGCTGTGGACGGAGTCGCGCATCCACCTGAACTACCGCGCGCTCGCGGGCCTCGGCATTCTGATCGCCGCGGCCACGGGGCTCGGCAGCCTCGCGTTCGGCCAGCCGTTTTTGACCAGCGCGTTCGGGCATCTGCACGTGCCGCTGATCGGCGAAATCGAACTGTCCACGGCGATGCTGTTCGATCTCGGCGTGATGGGCGCGGTGGTCGGCACGACGCTCACGATCGTTTCGCACCTCGGCGTGCGCGACAAGGACATGCAGTCCGTGGAGAAAAGCTGATGGAAGCCGCTTTTGCCGTCGCGATCGGCGTGCTTGGCGCGTGCGGCATCTACCTGCTGCTGTGCGCGCGCGTGTTGCCGGTGATTCTCGGCATCACGCTGTTCTCTTATGCGATCAACCTGTTCCTGCTCGGCATGGGCCGGCTTGCGATCGGCAAACCAGCGGTCATTACGGCGGGGGCGCAATACGTCGACCCGGTGCCGCAGGCGCTCGTGCTGACGGCCATCGTGATCGGCTTCGCGATGACGGCCTTCACCGTGGTGCTCGCGCTGCGCTCGTTCGCGAGCACGGGCAACGATCACGTCAATGGCGAGGAGACGCGCGGCGAATGAACCACGTCCTCCTGCTCCCGATCCTGATTCCGCTGTTTTCCGCTGGCGTGATCGTCGCGCTGCCGCTGCGCGTTCAGCGCCTGCAGCGTGCGCTGAACGCGCTCGCCATCATTTCGCTGCTGCCCGTCGCGTGCCTGCTGATGGCGCGCGCCGCGCAAGGCGAGATCGCCAGCTACGCGCTCGGCGCATGGCCCGCACCGTTCGGCATCGTGCTGGAACTCGACCGGCTCGGCGCGCTGATGCTGGTGCTCACCGCCGTGCTCGCGGTCTGCTGCCTGCTCGGCACATCGAGCGAGGACGCAAGGCGCGGCCGCTATTTCCGCGCGCTGTTCCAGTTCGAGCTGATGGGTCTGAACGGTGCCTTCCTCGCGGGCGATCTCTTCAACCTGTTCGTGTTCTTCGAGTTGCTGCTGATCGCGTCGTACGCGCTGCTGCTGCATGGTGGCGGCGCGCGACGGGTGCGCAACGGACTGCACTATCTGTTGCTGAACCTCGTCGGCTCGTCGTTCTTTCTTGTCGCGATCGGCGTGCTCTACGGCGTCACGGGCACGCTGAACATGGTCGACATGGGTGAACGTCTGGCGCGGCTCGACCCCGACACGCTGCCACTCGCGCAGTTCGCGGGCGCGACGCTGATGCTGGTGTTCGGCCTCAAGGCCGCCGTGTTTCCGATGTCGTTCTGGTTGCCGCAGGCCTACCGCAGCGCCATCGGCCCGGTGGCCGCGCTGTTCGCGATCATGACCAAGGTCGGCATCTACGCGATGCTGCGCTGCGACGCGCTCGTATTCGGCGCAGCGGGCGGCGTGCTCGATGCGTTCATGCATCAGTGGGCATGGTGGCTCGCGATCGCGACGATCGGGTTCGGCGCGCTGGGTGCGCTGGCGGTGTCGAGTCTCAAGACCACGACGGGCTATCTCGTGCTGGTTTCGGTGGGGCTGCTGATCGCGGCGATCGCGCAACAGACGCCGCTTGCATGGAGCGCGCTGCTCTACTACCTGATCAGTACGACGCTCTGCACAGGCGCGCTGTTCCTGCTCGCCGACACGCTCGAACCCGAGCAAGCTTCGACAGCGCACGCCATCCAGCCAGCCGTTTCCGCCGATGCCGATGCCAATGCCGATGCCGATACCAATGCGATCGAGCCCGGCTCCCTCGAAGCGCTCGACGACGCGGCCGCGGCGGTCTTCTCGCCCGACCCCGACGGCGAGGCGGTGGCGACGCAGGCGCGCGTGCAGCCGCTGCTGCTCGAAAAGGCCGGCGCGCTAGCCGCAGAACCGGCTCGCGCCGAAGCCGAAGCTCCGCCCGACGCGGCCTCGCGCACGCGTGCACCGTGGCCGTCGAACCTTGCCGCGCTGCTCTATCTGATCGCCGCGGTGGGTGCCGCTGGCTTGCCGCCGCTGTCGGGTTTCCTCGGCAAGGCGATGGTGCTGGCCGCGACGCCGACCGGCGCGGCAGGCGTGCTGTGGCCGGCCGTACTGTTGTCGGGCCTGCTGTCGATCGTCGCGCTGAGCCGCACGGGCACGCGCCTGCTGTGGGCTGCGCCGGCCGCGCGCGCCGCCGAAGGCAAAGAGGAGCACGCGCCGCGCGGCAGCAACGCGAAGCTCGCCGCCTGCGCGGTCCTGCTCGGCTGCGTCGTGGCCATCACGCTCGGCGCGGGCGCGGTACGGCACTATCTCACCGATACCGCCGCCCAGCTATTCGATCGCGCCGCCTATGTGCACGCGATCCTGCCCGCGCCGCGATCTTCGCCACCGGCGGCCGCCGCGACCGCGGCCGACGCTCAGGGAAACTGACGATGCTGAAAAGGCTCTTCCCCCACCCGTGGCTCACCGTGTTGCTGATCATCTGCTGGGTGCTGCTGATGAACGACGTCTCGCCGGGCAATCTGCTGCTCGGCGCCGTGCTCGGCTGCGTGATCTCCTTTCGCGTCGCCGAAGGCTTGTGGCTGCGGCCGATGCACTTCGGCCGGCCGCGGCTGCTCGTGCGTCTCGCCCGGCATGTGTTGGTCGACATCATCGTGGCCAACGTCGAGGTCGCGCTGCTCGTGCTCGGCCCGACCAGCCGGCTGCGCCCGGCGTTCATCGAAGTGCCGCTCGACAGCACCCACGAAATCGCGCTCACGGTGCTCATCAGCGTGGTCTCGCTGAGCCCCGGCACGCTGTGCGCCGAACTCAGCGACGACCGCAGGCGCCTCACCGTGCACGTGCTCGACCTCGACGATGAAGCGGCGCTCATCGCGCTGATCAAGTCCCGTTATGAAGCCCCTTTGATGGAGATCTTCGCATGCTAGCCATCGTGATTCCGATCTCGCTCGCGATCCTCGGCATCGCGTTCCTGCTCACGCTGTGGCGCCTCGTGCGCGGTCCGTCGCTGCCCGATCGCATCGTCGCGCTCGACACGCTGAACATCAATGCGATCGCGTTGATCGTCGTGTACGGCATCAGCCTGCGCTCGACGGTTCTCTTCGAGGTGGCGTTGCTGATCGCGGTGATGGGGTTCGTGGGCACCGTCGCGCTCACCAAGTACCTGCAGCGCGGCGACATCATCGAACTCAACTAGCGTGAGGTATGCCGATGGAAACCTTTGTCGAAGCGATCGTTTGTTTGCTGTTGCTCGTCGGCAGTCTGTTTACGCTGATCGGCGCGCTCGGGCTCGCGCGACTGCCTGACTTTTTCATGCGGCTGCACGGTCCGACCAAGTCGACCACGCTCGGTGTGGGCGGCATCGTGCTCGCGTCGGTGGTGTATTTCAGCGCGCATAACAACTTCGCGAGCCTGCATGAGTTGCTGATTCCGGCGTTCCTGTTTCTTACCGCGCCGATCAGTGCACATATGCTGGCCAAGGCTGGAACCCAGCAGGGGGTGCCGCTGTGGCGGGCGACGCGGGGGCGTCCACCTGCCACGGGGGCGAGTGCGAACCGGGGGGATACGGGGGACCTGCGTGAGAACGACGAGAGGTGACGCTTGCCGGGCGTCGCGCTTCTCGTGACGATCCGCGCGACATCAGTTGCCAGCATGCCACGGGCAGGCTACCGCCACCGACGCCCTTCCCGACATCCGTATTCGAGGAAGTGCGCCGCGGGATCTGCATTGGCTGCCGCGACGTCGGGATTGAGTTGCAGGTAGACCGCGGGATCGAAGTCCGCTGGGAGTTTCGGCCTCGCGTAAGGCTCGAACGCATCAGGCATGCTGCGTTCGATCACGGCATGCTCGACCTCGACTCCAGAATAAATGTTGGGCTGTACGAAACCCGTGCTGGCATCCTTGATCTGTCGGTAGTAGGTCTGACCGAACGCCGGGTCAGATACCACAGGGGTGTAGTACACGCAGTTTTCGAAGTAATAGTGCGTGACCTGACTCCAACGGGTGCGGGTTGGATCGGATTGCTTCGAGCCGCCATGCAGCAGGTTCGAAGCCCAAATCAGTGCTTGCCCCTTCCGGGCGTGGAACGTTACCGGCGCGATTCCCGCTTTGCTGATCAACTGCTTCCAGAGGTTCAGGTATTGAGCGTAGTGGGCCGTCGGCTTGTGCTGCGTCGCCGAGCAGACGCCCATATGCTCGTTCACATAGGTCGGAAACTTGTGACTGCCCGGATAGTATTCGAGCGCGCCATTGGTGCCGTCCACGTCCTCGAGGGCGACCCATACGCCGCACATGAAGCGCTCGGGAACGCACGAAAAGTGTATGGCGTCGTTGTGGATAGCCTGCTGGGTTCCGACAGGAAAGTTCAAGGTCTGAAATGGGATGGCGCGGCGCCCGTAGAGCTGGAAAAGAAGATGAAGAATCTGTGGATTGCAGGCCAGCGATCTCACGTCCGCGTCGCTCTCCCACGCGTCCTGCACTCTCATGCCGTCATTTTTATACCAGAGCTCGTCGCGCCAGTGGTCGAAATCAAATCTTCCATGAAATTTCGATTTGATTCGCTCCGCGCGAGCGTCGAACTCCGCATCTGGAAAATCGATAATCGCGAAGCCATTCTCACGCAGCTGTCTGGCCACACGTAAAACGTTTTCAGATGCCTCCTTCTGGGCGAATAGCTCGTCGAAGAACGGCGATTCGACATCGGGAACGCCTGGCAACGGATTCACGAACGAAGTATTCATGTTGGGTATCGGCAATGTTTATGTTGCGAATGACCACCGACGCAGTCTAGCACGTTGGTTTTGCCGCACCACCCTTCCCTTGTCGTCACTATGCGCAGCGCCGCTCGCGACCGGGCCATCACGCTCGTCAATCGCTAAGCATCGGCAAACGCATGTGTTTGACTCGGCGGTCGCGCCACGCGATAAGCGTTAGGCGATTCGCCAAACTCCTTTCTGAACTCGCGGCCAAGGTGAGAAGCGTCCGAAAAGCCGCACGAGGAAGCAATGTCAGCGACCGTGCGGTCCGAACTGGTAAGCAGCCACGACGCCATTCGTATCCGAATCTGTCGTGCGTACGCCTGGGGCGACTTGCCTGTCTGCGCCGTAAACAGACGTTCGATCTGACGGACCGACATCTCGAGACGTCGCGCCAGTTCAGCCATGCAAAGCGGCTGCCCGATGTGCTGCTCCATCAGCAGGATTGCGCGCCTTACTTTGGGATGCGTCGCCGGTTCGAGCCCCGGTGGGTATGGCTGGGGGGCGTTTCCCTTTTGTGCATCATCGACGAGCATGATACGCAGCGCCTTTTGTACGATCGTCGCCTCGAAATGTCGCAGCAAAATAGCTGCGGCAACGTCGATGGAAGCGCGCCCGCCCGAGCACGTAATGCGACGTCGGTCGATGACGAAGAGCCGGTCGGCAACGAGATTGCGTTCGTCCACGCCAGGAAAACGCTCGACGAAGTCCCAATAGTGAAACCAGCTCACACACATCCGATATCCGTCCATGACCTCGGCGCGCATCAACGCAAACACCCCGGTGCAGATTCCGACCAGCGTCGCTGATGTTGCCGCTGCATCATGAATGAACTGAATCGTGGCTTTGCTTGCGGGCGGTCCCGAGTGCAACAATCCACCGACGACCACGACGTAATCGAAGGACCCCGCCTCATCGAAAGTCGTCCACGGCGTTACCTGAATTCCGCAGCTTGCTCTGACTGGAACCAGCGACTCCCCGACGATGGTCCACGAACAGCGAACGTGTCTGCTCATGTCGCTTTCATCGCTTGCCAACCTGAGCACATCCACGAACCCGGAAAATGCGGTTAACGTGAAGTTGGGCAGCAGCACGATTCCAAAGCGAAGTGGCCGCGTGGCACTGGCTTTGGGGCTGATTGGATTGTTAAACATGAACTGCCTGCATTATTGCTTGCTGAGTTGGCCGCGACCATCATGCAACGACGTTCGCACGCTCCGCGACCGAGATCCGCACGCCTTATTTCGTCGTTTCGGCCTCGACACCTCGCCATTCGCGCATCATTGCGCCCACTTCCTCCCCGAGCCATGCGCGGAACTGAAGGTATTGCGGACGAAGCTTTGCGTTCTTGTGCGTTATCAAGTAATGGTGCCGGTCGTGAAATTCGAGCGCGTTTTGTACCGGACGAACCAGTATCCCTTGCTCGACCTGGCGGTGAACGAGGTGATGCCAGCCAAGCAGGGTGCCCTCGCCAGCTTCAGCTTGCGATACCAGAAGTCGATAATCGTTGCTTTCCAGGCGTTCGTTCTCGACCAGTTTGTCCGGACCATCACCTTCCTGAAACCAGTTTCGCCACACGGACCAGTCGACGTGTTCGCAAATCTGGGCTCGCCCCAACAACGAAAGATTGAGCGTGGCGTGCGACAGAAGGTCCAGCGGTTTCACGTACCTGCCTTGAAAATGACGCTCGTAAAACGACTGGCTGCAGACCGGATACACGACATCATGAAAGAGCGGCTCGGTTTCGTATTCCGGTTCGCGTGGCGGATTCTTGGTGATGATGATGTCCGGTTCCATCAGATCATCGAGTTCCATGAAATGCTCCGTCACCATCACGTGCAACCGGATGTCTGGAAAGCGCTTGCGGAACGAGGGCAGCCGGAACGACAGCCATAGCGCCGAGAAGGTGTGCGAAACGCACAGCGTCAGCGCATGTTTGTCGGTCCGGCGTACCGCCTGTGCCGCCTCGGCGATGTTCATGATGGACAGATAGGACGCGTTGTACAGAATGCGCCCCGCGTCCGTGAGCGCGATGTGCCTTCCCGTGCGCTCGAACAGCGCAACTTCGAGCGAGTCTTCGAGTTCCTTGATTTGTCTGCTGATTGCCGCCTGCGTAACACACAGCACCTCGGCTGCCTGTGTGAAGCTTTCGTATCGAGCGGCCGTGACGAAGCATTTGAGCGCCCGTAAAGACGGCATCTGAGTGAGCAATCGGTCGGCAAACACCTGTTTCTTTTGCATGGCTATCACCCTGTGAAGCGGAAGCGCCCGGGCGGCCTGAAGATAGCGCCGTGAACGCCGCGCACTGCCCCTGACAGTGCGTCGAACCCACGTCCGAGCCAAAGCGCTCTCGCGCAGAAATGGTTTGTGAGTCTTCGGGTTAGCTGACGAGAGCAGGCAGCAAATGTCAGCCGCCCCATCTGTCTATATTACGCTTCGCGGCTGCCTGCTATGCGTGCCCCTGGATTCGATTCAGCTGCTTTGCGCGACCATCGCTGAGAACGGTTGTTTTCGTCTGGACGGATTCAATCCAGCTTCAGCCAGGTGGTCTTCAGCTCACAATACTGGTCGTGCGCATAAACGGACTTGTCACGACCGCCGAAGCCACTTTGCTTGAAGCCGCCGAATGGCGTCGACAGGTCGCCTTCGCCGAAGCTGTTCACCGTCACCGTACCCGCGCGGATACGAGCGGCAATCTTGTGCGCGTGATTGACGTTGTCGGTCCACAGCGATGCGGCCAGTCCGTAGCACGTATCGTTGGCAATCCGCACCGCTTCGTCGACATCAGCGTATTCGATGAAGCAGACGACAGGACCAAAGACCTCTTCGCGTGCGATGCTCATCTCCGGCGTGACGTTATCGAAGATGGTCGGCTCGACAAACCATCCGCCCGTGCCAGTGCGAGTGGCCCTGCCGCCACAAACCAGGCGCGCCCCTTCCGACTTCGCCTTCTCGATGTGCGCGAGCACTTTTTCATAGTGCTTTTCTTCAATCAGAGAGCCGAGCTTCACCTCGGGGTCGAGCGGGTCGCCCGTCTTCCATCCTTCGAGAACGGCCTGTACCTTTTCGAGCAAGCGCGCCTTGGTGGCAGACGGAACGAGAATCCGCGAGCCCGCGCTGCAGTTCTCGCCCATGTTCCAGAACGCGGCGGCCACCGCCTGCTCAGCAACGGCATCGAGATTCGCGACGTCGGGAAGCACGACTTGCGGGTTCTTGCCACCGCATTCCAGCACGACCCGCTTCAGGTTGGTGTCGGCGGAATAGCGAAGGAATCGCTTTCCCGTTTCCGTCGAGCCGGTAAACGCAACGAGGTCGACGTCGGCATGTCTGCCCAATGCCTCGCCTGCGCTTTCGCCGAAGCCGGTAACGACGCTAAACACACCCGCAGGCACGCCGGCTTGCAACGCCAGGTCCGCGATGCGCAACGTGGATAGAGACGTCTGCTCCGCAGGTTTCACGATGACGCTGTTGCCGACCGAAAGCGCCGGACCAATTTTCCACGCGAGCATCAGCGCCGGGAAATTCCACGGCAACACTGCGCCCACGACTCCAATCGGTTCACGGGTAATCATGCTCACGACGCTCGCGCCCGACGGCGATAGCGCGTCGTATCGCTTGTCGGTGAGTTCCGCGTGCCAGCGGATGCATGCCGCCGACTCCGGAATGTCCAGTCCCATGCACTCGCTGATTGGCTTGCCGGCCTCGAGCGCCTCGAGAAGCGCCAGCTCTTCGGCGTTTTCCTCAATCAGTTGCGCGAGACGCAGAAGCACTGCTTTTCGCTCTGCAGGTGCTGCCTTTGACCATACTCCGGACTCGAACGCATCCCTCGCCGCCACGACTGCCCGGTCGATATCTTTCGATTCGCACTTCGCAATCCCGGCCAGTACTTTTCCCGTCGACGGATTCAGGGTCTGGAATGTCTCGTTCGATGCCGCCGGACATCGTTGCCCGCCGATAAACGCTCGTCCGTCCAGCGACAAGTTCTCTGCCCTTTGCTTCCATTCCAGATAGGTCGTCATGTCCTGTCCTCACAGATTTAAAGCTCGGCTCCCGCCGAAAATTCCTTCATCCAGATAGCCGCGGTGACAGCGACGTCGGCAATGGGACGAACCGGCAGCGAGCGCGGATGCGGTTGATTCAAAAGCTGGTGAACCAGGTCGTTGTCGTGACCGAGTGCGTATTCGGCGATCAGCTTCCCTGACGCGGAGCCCCTGCTCAGACCCAGACCATTGCACCCGACGGCTTCGAAAACACCATCGCCACGGCGCCCAAAAAGTGCCCCGTTGTTGACCGACAGACACAGCGGGCCGCCCCAGGTGTACTCGAGCTCAACGTCCTTCAGCATCGGAAAGCGCCGCTCGAACGAGCGTTGATGCAGGTTTTTCGCCTTCGCGAGATCAGCTTCGGACAACTCGAGGCCGGGCCGGAACGCGAAATGATTGCGAACGCAGATGCGGTCGGTAATCAGACGCCGTACAGTCGAACCCATCGGGTCGGCCGGAATCAGTGCCCATGAGCGCGTGCCGCCCAGCTGCCGCACTTCGTCCGGCGTCATCACACGGGTCATCGACGCAAACGTGTATACGGGCAACAGACCGTTCGGATGCCCGCCGAATGTCGCCGCGTAGGCATTGGTGCAACGAATCACGCGCTTCGCCACGATTTTCCCTGCGGCAAAGCTCAAGACTTTGTTCGCCCCCTGGTCCTCGATTCCCTTCACCGCGCTGAGCTCGAAAACCTTCACATTTGCCGGCAGAGTCGCGGCAAGGCCACGCATCAGGGCTGCCGGCTGGACCGTGCTGCATCCTGGCGTGAAGAGCGCTCCGTGGTAAAACCCGGTGCCAGTCACCTTCGCGATGGCGGCTTCATCGAGCCATTCAAAGTCTTCACCGATGCGAGTGAGTCCGTCGGCGAAGTGAGTCAGTGCCGCGTGACCCTTCCTGTTCACCGAAGCATGGAATTTGCCGTCATCTCGCCAGTCGCAGTCGATGCCGTGTTGCTTCACCACCGACCGTACGTAGTCGATACCGTGGCGCTGCAGTCGAATATCCGCTTTGTCCGCCTCCACGCTTCGCGAGTAGCTTTCGCTGCTGATGTCATGCGGCAGGTCGACGAAGAACCCGGAATTGCGTCCGGCCGTGGTGCGCCCAATACGGTCGGCCTCGACGAGTGCTATCGAGGCGGCGGGCGCCAGTTCGGCCATCCGCCGGGCAGCGCATAGCCCCGTGATTCCACCGCCGATAATCACCCAGTCGAATCGCCGTTCAGACGAGACGGTATCGGCGGGGCGAGGCGGCGGCAGACTTTCCCACCACCCGTTCACCCCATCCGGAGCCGGGAAGCGCGCGAATTCCAGGTTCGAGGCCATGAACGTTACTGCGCGTCGCGCAACAGGGGTTGAACCAGCCTGGAGAACGCGCTGCGCTCGTCTTCCGATAACGTGCCGAGCGGCGCCCGGGCGACACCAACAGGCGTACCTGCCAGCTCACATCCGTATCGAACGTATTGAATAAACTTCCCGCTGCGTTCCAGCAGTTCGAGCACAGGCAGCAGTTGGGCCATTAGCTTGCGGCCGGATTCGAAGTCATTGCGCTTTACGCACGCATCGAACAGCGCGGTGTGAGCTTCCGGCAGGAAGTTGGACGCGCCTCCGACCCAGCTCTTTACGCCCCAAACGAAGAACTCGAGCGCCTGGTCGTCCATGCCGCAGCTCAGCACCAGCCGGTCGCGGAAGCGCGTGGCAAGGTGATGCAAATGCGAAATATCGCCGGTGCTCTCCTTCATCGCGACGACGTTCGGGCGCTCGAGCAGCTTTTCCAGCACGGCATCGCCAATATCCGTTCCCGTGCGGGCCGGGAAGTTATAAAGCATGATCGGCATGTCGAGACTGTCGTCTACCTTCAGCATGTGGGTCAGCAGTTCTTCCTGCGTCGGCTGGGCGTAGTACGGCGCGGCAAGCAGCAATGCAGGCAGACCTGCGCGCTTCGCTTCCTGCCCGAGGCGAATGACTTCATTGGTCGTAGTCGCGTTGATGCCGGCCGTCAGATACGTTTTGCCGCCTGCTGCTTCGGCTACGGTGTTGAACGTCCGGACACGCTCGTCGAAACTGAGTGCGTAGTATTCGCCCGTGGTCCCGCCGACTCCCAGACCCGCGACACGCCCCGCCAGCTTGGCAGCATGCTTCCCGAGCAAATCATAATCAATCTCGCCGTCTGCCTTGAACGGCGTGACCAGTGGTGTATGTACTCCCTCGAAGCTCATCTTGATTCTCTCTTCAAATAAAGGATGACAACTTGTTTCGACGACTTGTCGAAGTCTTTTCGCGCTCTTGCGGGTTAAACAAGAGCGTCCGCATGCGAGTAAATCGGGAATTGGTTGCAGAGGTCTCGCACGCGGCCGCGCACAGCACGCTCGACCCGTTCGTCGCCGTCGGGCGCTTGTTCGAGTGCGGCCAAAACCTCCAGAATCATGTGTCCAACCTGCTCGAACTGTTCGGTCCCAAAACCGCGAGTGGTACCTGCAGGTGTGCCAAGCCGGATTCCCGAAGTGACGGTCGGGTTCTCCGTGTCGAATGGAATACCGTTCTTGTTGCAGGTGATGCCCGCACGCTCGAGTGCCTTTTCAGCCTGCGTACCGGTCAGGCGCTTCGAGCGCAAATCCACGAGCAGCAGGTGGTTGTCCGTTCCACCCGTCACGAGGTTCAGGCCACCCGACTTGAGAACGTTGCCGAGCGCATGCGCGTTACGCAACACCCGGTCGATATACGCCGAGAATTCCGGACGAAGCGCTTCGCCGAATGCCACCGCTTTACCCGCGATGACGTGCATTAGCGGACCACCTTGCAGGCCCGGGAATACGGCCGAATTGATTTTCTTCGCAATGTCGCCGTGGTTCGTCAGGATGAACCCGCCTCGCGGACCGCGAAGCGTCTTGTGGGTAGTCGACGTCACCACATCGGCGAAACGAATAGGATTCTCGTGCCGGCCGGCTGCAACGATGCCCGCGATGTGCGCCATATCGACCATCAGTAGCGCGCCAACGCTATCGGCAATCTCGCGGAATTCAGCGAAATCCAAAGCGCGTGGATAGGCCGAATAGCCCGCGATCAAGAGCTTAGGGCGGTGCTCTTGCGCAAGCCGCCGGACCTGCTCGTAGTCGATGCGGTACGTATCCGGGCTTACGCCGTACTGGACGGCGTTGAACCATTTGCCGGACAGCGCCGGACGGGCTCCGTGCGTCAGGTGGCCGCCCGCATCGAGCGACATGCCCATTACGGTGTCGCCCGGCTTCACGAGCGCCAACATCGCAGCGCCGTTCGCCTGCGCTCCCGAATGAGGCTGCACGTTCGCGTATTCGGCTTCGAACAGGGCTTTGACGCGGTCAATGGCGAGCGCTTCCACCCTATCCACGTGCTCGCAGCCGCCGTAATAGCGCTTCGACGGGTATCCCTCGGCGTACTTGTTGGTCAGCACGGTACCCTGCGCTTCCATCACCGCAGCCGAAACGATGTTTTCGGACGCAATTAGTTCGATCTGCGTTTGCTGTCGGCGCAACTCCAACGCAATTTCTGATGCGATAACCGGGTCGCGGCTCTGGAGGGTTTCAGCAAAAAAGCGTGAGTTCTCGTTCACGTGTTCACTCCGGATCAAATCGTTTGAAGCAAGACTTGCAAGTACGACAGTTGACGCGGGCAATGGCCGACTCGCCGCGAACGAGACGGACTCCACTCGTTCCCGGCGAAATCGCCCTTTACCTACTGCTGCAACCAGTCCTTCAGCTTGTCAGGATGTGCGTCGACGAATTTCTTCGCTGCGCTTGCATAATCGTTCGTGGTATTGCCTTCGTACTCGATCGATTCGACGTCGGCGAGCGTTAGCTTGAAATGCTTGAAGAAGACATCAGCACGGGGATACCTGGTTGCGAACTGTTTGGACGCGAAGGCGTGAACCTGCTCCTCGCCACCCAAGGTGCCTTTCGGGTCCTTCAGATAACGCATCTGCCACTTCTGGAAAAGCCAGTGGGGACTCCACACCGTGGCAACCACCCATTGCTTCGACTGGTAGGCTCGCGAAACGCCAGCGAGCATGCCGGCCTCACTCGATGACTGCAGGTTGTAGCCGTTGAGGTCGTAGCCCTTGATGGTCTTTTCGGACGCCTGCATCAGGCCACCGCCCGGCTCGATGCCGTCGATCGTCCCATTCAGCCTGGCTTTGACGTCCGGCTTGTTGAGGTCGGAAATGGACGACAGTGCCGACTCGGGAACGTACGCAGGCACGGCCCAGCCGTTCTTGCCTCCCGTGTAGATAACGCCGACATCATCCATATCGTTCTTGTACCTCGCGTAATAGGCCGCGTGGGTGACCGGCAGCCATCCTCCCACCATGATGTCGAGGTCGCCACGCGCGACGCCCTGATACTGAATGCCGATATCCGCCTGCACAAATTTGACCGGCTGCTGAAGCCTGGTCTCGAGCACGTATTTGGCCACGTTCGCAACGGCCAACACGTCTGCCCAGTTTGTTACTGCCACCTTGATTGGTTCGGCCCCGACGGCTGACCCAGCGCCGACGCTCATGGCAACGACTGCCGATATCGCTACTTTCGCAATAAGCGACTTGAGCAGATGGCTTTTCATATCGCACTCCTACGTGAAAAAAAATCATTTGAATATTCGATGGACTCGGCTAAACGACGGGCCCGGTACTTAACCTCGATACTGCCTTTGCTGATCGCACCGCACCGGCCGTGCAATCCGCTGCAACAGGTGGTTTCCGTCAGGTGCGAGCCGCGGCGCCTGTGCCGCCTTTTGCTGCTCGCCCGCTGCGTTTTGCTTTCTTCGCCTTCATGCCGAAGCTTTCGGTCAGGCGGTCGAGCACGATGGCAAGCAATACGACTCCGAGGCCACCTTCGAAGCCGATCCCGATGTCGAGCCGTTGAATGCCGCTCAGCACATACTCGCCCAAGCCACCGGCCCCAATCATCGATGCGATGACGACCATCGAAAGCGCCATCATGATGGTCTGGTTCACGCCGGCCATGATGGACGGCAGCGCGTTCGGCAACTGGATTTTCCAGAGAAGTTGCATGTCCGTGCTGCCAAAAGAGCGCCCTGCCTCCAGCAACTCTTCCCGCACCTGCCGGATACCCAGCGTGGTGAGACGCACGACGGGCGGCATGGCAAAAACGACAGTGGCAATCACGGCTGGAACACGTCCCAATCCGAACAGGATGACGGCCGGAATCAGATAGACAAAGGCTGGCATCGTCTGCATGAAATCGAGCAGTGAGCGCAAGACCACTTCTACCCTCTTGTTCCTTGCCCCCCAGATGCCCAGTGGTACACCAACGACCAGACTGAAGAATGTTGCGGCAATAACGAGCGCGAGCGTGGAGACGGTTTGAGTCCACAGTCCCATGTAATGGATCGCCGACAGCGCAATGCCCACGAACACCGCGAACACGATGCCGCGCCGCCATAGCGCGAAAGCCACGAAGATGACGAGCATTGCGACGAAAGGGATGGCGCCTAGTCCGTCCTCCAACAGCTTGACCACTGCTCCTAGCGCCGCAGAGAATGCGTCGAAGCCGCCCCGGAAATGCTGAAAGAGAAAATTGACGGCGTCTTCCGCAAACTTGCCGATGCGCGACGAATTCATGCTGCCCTCCGTTCCATAACCTGCTTCAGTATCGTCCGGCAGGACACCACGCCTGCGAGCTTTCCGGCCGTATCAGTGACGGGTACGTCGTGTTCCTGACTCAATGCGATGGACGCGAGCTCGTGCAAGTCCGCATCGAGTGAAACCGCATTCACATCGCGGAGCAGCGCGTCCCGTACCGGACGCGTACCCGCCTTGTGAAGTGATGCTGGCGTGACACAGCCCTGATATCGACCTGCCCCGTCGCATACATAGCCGCATTCCATGCCGCTATCGATGAGATGATTGAGGTAACGCTCAGCGGACGTGCCGATGTCGCAAGACAGCAGCCTTCGGTCTACCCCGGTCATCAGCGTGGAAGCCCTGAGAAAGCGGGAGACGTCGACATTGCGGAAGAAGTCCCGCACGTACGCGTCGACAGGCGACTGGATAAGCTCGGCAGGTGTGCCGACCTGAATCAGACAGCCGTCCTTCATGATGCCAATCCGGCCTCCAATCTTGATGGCTTCTTCGATGTCGTGCGAGATGAAGACGATGGTCCGCTGCTCTTCCTTCTGCAGTCGCAGAAGTTCACTCTGCATTTCGAATCGAATCAGCGGGTCGAGTGCCGAGAACGCCTCGTCCATCAGAAGCACCGAAGGGTTCACCGCAAGTGCGCGTGCAAGGCCGACGCGCTGCTGCATGCCGCCGGACAATTCGCTGGGAAGCAGCTTTTCGTACGAGCCCAGACCGACTCGGGTCAGCGCGGCGCGCGCGATATCGTACCGTTCTGCCTTCTTCAGGCCAGCAACCTCGAGTCCGTAGGCAATGTTGTCGAGCACCGTGCGGTTTGGCAGAAGCGCGAACGACTGGAACACCATCGCCATCTTCTTGCGGCGAACTTCGCGCAGTTCCGATGTGGACATGGGGGCGATGTCGCGGCCTTCGAGAACAACCTGGCCGGACGTGGGTTCAATCAGGCGGTTGAGCAGTCGAACCAGCGTCGATTTACCGGAACCCGACAGGCCCATCACCACGAAGATCTCCCCCGCCTTGACGGTGAGACTGACGTTATTGACTGCAACCATGTTGCCGGTCTTTTCGAAAATTTCGTTCCGACCGAGACCTTGCTTCACGAGGTCAGCGGCACGCTCTGGCTTCGGCCCGAAGATTTTCGACAGATTCTTGACCGAAAGAATATCGGTCCCGGAGACTGCGATTGGTTTCGCTGCGGCGGAAGCGTCTTCCGCGTTGATTGCACCGGGATGGACTACGTCTCCTGGTGCGAACGTCAGGTTTTGGGCCATTCTGTCATCTCAACTGGCAGGTTCAAAAAAATGAAGCGCGTGACGTATCGACCTTTGCAGGGCCGCCACTTGCGTGTCTCGCTTCTTTTAGCCGCCTCCGAGCCAGTTTCATCGCAGAACTGCGAATGCAAGAGCCGAAAGCAAACATCGCAGCGCCATGCAATTGAACGAAACGCTATTTTTCGGTTAGGACGCAGAATGATCATGCGCCGTCACCGCGTTCAATGGTGCCTAATGCATGCATTGCAGAGTAGCGCGTCAAATTGCACTACCCAGCTACATTTTCTGGGTACTTTTCCATACCTTTGGTAATGGGGCGCTTTTGTGTGGTTTTTGCAGAAAAGCGTGACTGCACGTGGAATTCGTTTGAAGTCAAAGCGGGCTTGGGTTCGCGGCTGACCATTGCCGTCAGAAGGAACAATCTGAACATTCAAAGCTTACAAAGCGTGGGACGCCGTATAGGGAATCTCCTAGGTCTATCGGAATCCTGCGTAACTTGCCTATCGAAAAACTGATGGAACGGAAGGCGGCTTCTCTCTACGCCGAGAGGCTGGAAGTCGAGCACAAGATGTCGCTCGCGGATCTCATCGCGGCAGCGGATGAGAGGCACGGGCCGTTTCCCGGCGAGCGCAGGCCTGCACTTGAGCATGGCGACGGCGATGCGGCTTCCTACTCGACGAGGTCATGATCATGGGCGGCGGACCGAGCATAGCAGCACCTAAACCCCCTCCCGCGGCACCGCCGCCTCCACCACAGCCACAGCAGCCCGCGGAGTCGGCCGCAGCCGATCAGGCCGAGGCGCAAGCCGCGAACAGGGTCGGTGCAGCGTCAACCATCCACACCAGTCCCCAGGGCGTGCAGCCTCAGGCAACGATAGGCACGACGAGCCTGATTGGCGTCTGAGAGGAAGTCCGCGTCCATCGCTGGCGTAAGCTCGGTGTTTCGGCAACCTGTCCGGGAGCGACCGCATGCACACCTTGCGCCTTATCGGTCGTGCCATCGTGACCTGCGTATCCATTGACGGCGGAATGATCGCGGTCCTGCTCGCCGTGTGGATCGCCCTGAAAGCCGCGCTCAGCCCGCTCAGGCTTGCGGCGTGGCTGAAGCGAAAACGGGCGTGACGGTGCGCTTGAGCTTTGCGAGAGCGGTACGGCGGAGCTTTTCTCCGCCCCTCCCCGTTGTCCTGCAACGCCTCGCGAGAAGCCTTGCGCCTCTACCTGACCCTGTACCCACACCGTGCGGCCGAACACGCTTCGCGTAAACTGTGTCAATGCGTGGACCTAACAAAGCCCACCGAAGCGGGCGTTGATACTCATCAAAATATTCAGGGTCGGTGGGCCCGATGATGTCTCGGTAAAAATAGCTGACTGTCACTGCCAACCAATGCCAAAGGTCGAGGTGTTTCGCGCAGTAGTCGACTACAAGGAAAAGTTCTGGTTTTCCGATGAGACCTAACACAAATTCATTGCCCTCGCCAAGGAAACGAGCCGCCACAAGTTCCCGATTCGGATGGCTGGCCTCAGAGAAGAATGCGTACAAATCTTTCAATTCCGCTTCTGATTCGCCCAGTGGATGACGGCCAAGTTGCCTTCGGACTTCCGCGTTGCCAATTTGCTTGCCTCTTTCCCACTTCGTTGCCCACGAAGAATCTAAGACACAGAGGTGAAGCAGTGAGAGCGATTCGTATGCCCTTCGGGCAAGCGGATAAGCGACGGTCAGCTTCCCGCCGACGATTAACGATCTCGACTCGTACAGGAAATCAAAGACGTCCGCTAGCAAATCACGAATCACTCGATCTTGCGTGTCGCGTGGCGGTGAGTGCCCGAGTAGGTTGGTAAGTCGTACGACGAGGCGGGCGTAGCGATCCGTTACAGCTATGTATGGTTGTGCCATGCCAGAGATCTCGCGCAATCGAGTAGCGGCGAACTCCGGCAGTTGGTCGAATAAGTCGTGTGCTTCTGCAACCGAGTAGGGCATTGGCGTAATGTACGATGGCTAGATTCGTTTAATCAAAATAGCTCTGGCGTTGGTCCACTAGCCTCCAATGTTGCTCACCCTGTTTCATTCGTTGTATCGATTGTCAACGATTCAGAGGCCACTGTCGAATGTCTGATCGCCCGGCTCAGTTCGGCCCAAGAGGCGTCGTTCGTGCGCGTCCCACCTTGACATTTCGGTGTCAAGTTTGCTCAACATTCAGTCACTCGGCTACCATTGATTCGAACAAAAAAGGGACGAAATAATGAACGGACAATGGTTGGGTATTCAGTACGGCACTTCCGCAAACGCTCGAGATGGCAACCTCGTCGTCAATCTGGACCGTGTCGGGGAAAACTATGAAGGTATTGCCTATAACTGGCCTCTGCAACCGCCATCTATTTGCGGGACAATTCCCATTCGCGTGCCGGCGAATCATAATCCCTTCGCAATTGAAAGCATTCTTCTCGCTTATACGGCGCAAACGGACGTAGCGCTTCCGTTCGTCGATGCCAGTTTATATGCGTCACAGATTGCCAAGTCGCCGCAAAGTGTGTCGCGGCGGGTGTATATCGAAGGCGACTGGAACTCCGACCGAATGCGGCTTTCGTACACCACGGACCTCGGTGACTCGGGACATGCGATAGCTAGTCGAATGGCGCCAGACCAACAAAGCCGAGTCGTCGGTAAACGAACGACATGGAAGGAGCTGAAATCCGAATTTCTGGGCACCTCGTACCGCAAATTCATTTTCCGGGGACAGTCGAAGGCCAACTGGCCTCTACGGTCGCTGTACCATCGGGAGGGCCGAGCAAATCTGTATCGCTACACAACGGAGGACGTGCCGATGATGCACAAGCGTCTCGGTGGTCTGTTGCAGCAGCCTATGAACATCAACCTAAATGACGATAGAGGTGGATTCGTCCACTTGTTACAGCATCACGGTTACCCAACCCCATTGTTAGACTGGTCGTTCTCACCCTTCGTCGCCGCGTTCTTCGCATTTCGGAGCCATCGGCGCTCGCCAGATGGCAACGACCAGTGCGCTCGCATATTCAGATTCAATCTAGTGGCCTGGGCAAAATCGATCGAGCCCATATTGATGTTGGCAACGCCCCGAAACAATTTCTCGTTTCTTGAGTTCCCGACGCAGAACAATCCTCGCGTCATTCCTCAGCAGGCGTTGTCAGCCGTGACGAGCGTGGACGATGTAGAGAACTACGTGCAAATTCAGGAGCGGTTGCGCGGCGAGTCATTCCTAGATGCGTTCGACATCCCGGTATCAGAGGCAGACACGATCATGGCCGATTTGCGACTTATGGGCGTTACGGCAGGGTCACTTTTTCCTGGCATCGATGGCGCTTGTGAGGAAATGCGCGCTTGGCGTTTCCCTTTACAATGACGGTCCCGTTTCCATTCCATGAAGCCGTAGTCGCTAGATCGTGGCCCGGATCGCAAACTTGAGGGCGAGGCCGAACCCATCAGGGAGCACTAGCATGAAATCGATGACAGTCTGGGCCATGGCGGGCGCGACCGTCGCGCTGATTTTTGCCGCGCAGGCGGTCGCCGCGGGACCTACGGTCGACCTTTCCTATAAGGGCACGCGCTTCGGCGCATCCGAGCAAGCATTTCTCCAGCAGCACGCCGGCGAGAACTTCGTCTGCACCGATGCTCCGCCATCAAGTGTCGGACGCTGGTGTTCCAGCAAATCGACAACGTTCGGCAACGAGCGTTCGAACACGATCGCGCAATTCCTGAATAACCGGCTCGTACTGGTCACGATCAGCTTCGCGCCGCCAGCGAACGATGTCGCGGACGTCGCCTTCGACGTGATCATGACGAGCCAGCTTCAGCAGCGTTATGGCAAACCAACTGAAGTGTACTGGCCCGGTCAGACCTCGCAGGGTGCCCCGTTTTGGAAAAAGGTCTGGCACTTGAAAAGTAGAGCGGCGATCACCTACATGCATTTCAACATTGACGCGAACGGCTCGCGCCTTGAGCAGCGGAATCTATTTCTGCAGTCTAAAGAAGCCGAAAAACTGGTCACGCAACACAAGCCGCCCGATATGTGACGCGTTGGCTGGGGCGCGCAGGCGCGCACGTCTCTTTGCCGAGCCGCGCTAGAGAACAATCCGACCTGCGGTGTTTGTACACCAAGAACCCAACGGTGGCTCTCCAACCTTCCTGCGATGCGGTTTAGGCAGCGATCGATGTCGTGTGGGTAGCGGTGAGGGTAGAAACGAAAAACGGGCCAAAAGGCCCGTATTCATTGGTGTCCTGGCGGAGAGAGGGGGATTCGAACCCCCGATAGGCTATTAACCTATACACGCTTTCCAGGCGTGCGACTTAAACCGCTCATCCATCTCTCCGGCGGGGAGCCGAATTATAGCAAACTTCGCGGCGTGCGCCACACCCCCGCCAGCGCGGCATGAAAACAGCCTACGGATGCCGGATATAGTCGACCAGCGCGATCGTATAAGCGTCCGCTTTGCGATCGATCAAACTCACCCCGATCGCCACGAGAAACCCCGCCGGTACGCCGAACACGCCCGAGCTGATCGGCTCGATGCCGAACCAGCGCGCACCCGTGAAACCCGTCATCTGCGTGAAGAACGGATACGTCGACACGATGTAGTAGATGCACACGACGAGCCCCGCCACCATCCCCGTCACCGCACCGAGGCGCGTCGTGCGCTTCCAGAACACGCCCAGCACGAGCGCCGGAAACAGGCTCGACGCCGCCAGCGAAAACGCCGCCCCGACCAGAAACAGAATATTCCCCGTATTCAGCGACGCCACATACGAAGCGAACAGCGCGACACCCAGCAGCAGAATCTTCGAGATCGTCACGCGCCGCTGGCTCGACGCATTCGGATCGACCATGTGGTAGTACACGTCGTGCGACAGCGCGTTCGCGATCGTCAGCAGCAGACCATCCGCGGTCGATAGCGCCGCCGCCAGCGCCCCCGCCGCGATCAAGCCCGACATCACATACGGCAGCCCCGCGATCTCGGGTGCCGCGAGCACGACCATATCGGGCTGCATCTGGATCTCGCTCCAGCGCACGATGCCGTCGCCGTTCGTATCGGCGAGGCTGATCAGGCTCGGTTCGACCTTGCGCCATTGCATCAGCCACTGCGGCAGATCGGCAAAATGATGGCCGACCAGATTCGACAGGATCTCGTACTTGATCAGCACCGCGAGCACCGGCACGGTCAGATAGAACAACGCGACGAAAAAGAGCGTCCAGCCCACCGAGCGGCGCGCCGACCCCACCGAAGTCGTCGTGTTATAGCGCGTCAGGATATGCGGCAGGCTCGCCGTGCCAAGCGACAGACACAGCAGTAGCGACAAAAAGTTACGCGCATGCGTGCTCCGGTCTTCATCGCCGACAGCAGGAAACGGTTCGTGCATCGGCACCGGGGCGGTCGCCCGCATCAGCATGTCGTCGCGCTTCTGGCTCCACACGATCTGCGCGGCGGCGGCATCGCGCGGAAACTGTTCGAGCGCGCGCTCGCGTTCCTTGATCTCGCGCAACGGACCGTTATGGCGCCGCAGGTCGCCGACCTCCTGCGTGAGCCGCTGCTTCTCGTCGATGAACGATTGGGGCAGCGTATCGAGCCGCATCTGCATCAGCGCGGCACGTCGTCGATAGTCGTCGCGCACGCGCTCCTCGAGCGGCGCGTCGCGCACCTGCTTCTCGAGCGCTTCCATGCGCTCCATCAGGCGCCCATAGCTGAATTGCGGCACCCAGCCGAGGCCGTCCTTGTGCGCGATCATCGACACCGGTATCAGCATCGCGAGGATCAGGATGATGTACTGCGCAACCTGAGTCCACGTAACGGCGCGCATGCCGCCCAGAAACGAGCACACCAGAATGCCCGCGAGCCCGCAAAAAATGCCGACCGCGAAATCGACGCCGATAAAGCGCGTGGCGATCAGCCCGACACCCTGGATCTGCGCGACCAGATAAACGAACGAGCACAGGATCGCGGCGAGCGCCGCGAGGCCGCGCACCGCGTTGCTCGAATAGCGCGTGCCGAGAAAGTCGGGAATCGTGTAGCGCGCCAGCTTGCGCACATACGGCGCGAGCAGGAACGCAACGAGACAATAGCCGCCGGTCCAACCCATCAGGTACGCGAGGCCATCGTAGCCGGTCGCGTAGATCGAGCCCGCCAGGCCGATGAACGACGCGGCCGACAGCCAGTCGGCCGCGGTCGCCATGCCATTGAAGGCCGACGGCACGCGCCGCCCCGCCACGTAGTATTCGACCAGATCGGACGTGCGCGACAGCACGCCGATCACCGCATACACCGCGATTGGCACGAACAGGAACACATAGCCGATCCACACACCGGGACCGGTGCTGCGCTCGATGCGCCACATCACATAGACGAACAGCAGAAAGCCGAGCGTGTAGAACGCGTACGAGCGGATCAGCCGATGCGTGAGCTTCATCGGCTCAGCGTCCGCGCGCGGCCGGCGCGTCCGTGCCGACGTTGACTTCATCGTTCGCACCGCTGGTGGAATCCGCGGCGGGACCGCTTGCGGCATCGCGCTGCGAATCCGCTTCGAACGCGCGCTGCAACCGACGATCGGCGCGCTGCATCAGCACGATATAGACGACGATCAACGCGAGGTAGATCAGGATCGCGCCCTGCGCGCCAAAGTAGAACGGCAGGCTGAAGCCGCCAACGCGCACCCGCGCGAGCGCGGGCGCCAGCAACGGCACGACGAAGGAGACGAAGAAGCCGAGCGTCATCAGCACCGCGATCAGCGCGAGGTTGAAGCGCCAGTACTTGTGATGCGCGAGCGCCATCGCCGCCGAGACCGGAGGCGGTTCGGGCGGGGGGTTCAACGTGGCATGGGAGGATAGGTGCGGCGCGGCCATGCGCCTATGTATCAAAAAGGCAACGGCGAGGCAATTGGGATTGTCCGCGCAATGCCGTGATGCAAGCCGTCCGCTCGATTCACGGGTCTGCTCGATACACCGGCAAGTGTGTCGATCGACACACCGCCGCCGTCCGCGCAGACCCGCTTACAACGCTTTAAATCGACTCGCCGAGCTGGTCGAGAATCGCCGGGTTTTCCAGCGTCGACACGTCCTGCGTGATCTCCTCGCCCTTCGCGAGCGAGCGCAACAGACGACGCATGATCTTGCCCGAACGCGTCTTCGGCAGGTTCTCGCCGAAGCGGATGTCCTTCGGTTTCGCGATCGGACCGATCTCCTTGCCGACCCAGTTGCGCAGTTCGTTCGCGAGCTTGACGGCCTCTTCGCCTTGTGGACGCGCACGCTTCAGCACGACGAACGCGCATACCGCCTCACCGGTCGTCGCGTCAGGGCGGCCCACCACGGCTGCTTCCGCGACGAGCGGATTGGCGACCAGCGCCGACTCGATCTCCATCGTTCCGAGACGATGGCCCGACACGTTCAGCACGTCGTCGATGCGGCCCATGATCGTGAAGTAGCCGGTTTCCTTGTCGCGCACCGCGCCGTCGCCGGCGAGATAGAGCTTGCCGCCGAGCTCCTCGGGAAAGTAGCTCTTCTTGTAGCGCTCCGGATCGCCCCACACGTTGCGCAGCATCGCCGGCCACGGACGCTTGACCACCAGAATGCCGCCCTGCCCGTTCGGCACGTCCTGGCCCGTTTCGTCGACGACCGCGGCCATGATGCCCGGCAGGGGCAGCGTGCAAGAACCCGGCACGAGCGGCGTCGCGCCCGGCATCGGCGCGATCATGTGACCGCCGGTTTCGGTCTGCCACCACGTATCGACGACCGGGCAGCGGCCGCCGCCGACGTTCTCGTAGTACCACACCCACGCTTCCGGATTGATAGGCTCGCCGACCGTGCCGATGATGCGCAACGTCGACAGGTCGTAGCTCTTCGGATGCACTTTGGCGTCGGCCTCGGAGGCCTTGATCAGCGAGCGGATCGCCGTCGGCGCCGTATAGAACAGCGTGACCTTGTGTTTGGCGATCATCTGCCAGAAGCGCCCGGCGTCCGGATAGGTCGGTACGCCTTCGAACATGACCTGAGTGCCGCCGAGCGTCAGCGGTCCGTACGTGATGTAGCTATGGCCGGTGATCCAGCCGATGTCGGCGGTGCACCAGAACACGTCGGAAGGGCGCCAGTCGAAGGTCCACTTCAGCGTTTGCGCGGCCCACAGCAGATAGCCGCCGGTGCTGTGCTGCACGCCCTTTGGCTTGCCGGTCGAGCCCGACGTATAGAGGATGAAGAGCGGATGCTCGGCGTCGACCCATTCGGGCGCGCATTGGTCCGACTCACCCTGCGTGAGTTCGTGCATCCACAGGTCGCGTGCCGCGTCCCACGCGACCTTGCCGCCGGTGCGCTGGTACACGATTACGCTCTTGACCTTCTCGCAGCCGCCGAGCGCGAGCGCTTCGTCGGCGATGCTCTTCAGCGGCAAGGCCTTGCCGCCGCGCATCTGTTCGTCGGACGTGATCAGCGCGACCGCGCCTACGTCGACGAGCCGCTCGTTGAGCGACTTCGACGAGAAGCCGCCGAACACGACCGAGTGGGTCGCACCGATACGCGCGCATGCCTGCATCGCGACGACGGCCTCGATCGACATCGGCATATAGACGACGACCGGGTCGCCCTTCTTCACGCCGCGTTTTTTCAGCGCATTCGCGAAGCGCGATACGCGTTGCAGCAGATCCTGATAGGTGACGTTGGTGACGGTGCCGTCGTCGGCTTCGAACACGATTGCGACGCGCCCGCCGTTGCCGGCCTCGACGTGACGGTCGATGCTGTTATACGACGCGTTCAGCTGGCCGTCTTCGAACCACGTATAGAACGGCGCCTTCGATTCGTCCAGCACCTTCGTAAACGGCTTGTGCCAACTTAGCGTCTCCTTCGCAAGACGCCCCCAAAAGCCTTCGTAGTCGCGCTCCGCTTCGGCGGCAAGCGCCCGGTACGCGTCCATGCCGGAGATCGTGGCACCCTTCGCCGTGTCGGCGGAGGGCGGAAAAACGCGGCGTTCCTGAAGAACCGATTCAATCGCAGACATCGACAACCCCTTGGTGAAGATGAAAAACGGAAAACCTGTACCTGCGCGCATCGCGCGCGGGCCTTATCCTGTTCGAGCCGCCACGAGCGGCGCTGTCTCCCACCTCGCCATGCCGTCAAACGCGCGCGCGTGCGGCATCGCAACATCCGTGCTTGCGGGCACCCTGCTCGATCAACCCGCGTCAAGGCTCAACCATAAGCGCCGCAACTTACCGGCCACTTACGCACATCGTGTTGATCTGCAAGCGAAAACCCTTAGATCGGGCGAGCCACCGACGTGCTTGAGCGTTGATCAGACGAGATGCGCGCGGAAAAGATCACCCGTTCTATGGAGCGTTCCATGTTCACCCGCAGCACATCGCATGCCGCTGATGCGCCCCCGTTGCACCGTCCGGTCGCCCGTCTTCGTACCCTTACGCCCGGTCGCACGGCCTCTTACAATGCTAACTGAACTAGCCGTCCGGATTCCAGCTTGAATCGCTACGCCCTGCTTCTCATTACCTCGATGCTGCTGGTCGGCAGCAATGTCGGAATCGGTAAATCGATCGTCGCCTTCGTTCCCGTCCCGCTGTTCGCGCTGCTGCGCTTCGTCATCGCGATGGCCGTGCTATGGCCGCTGCTGCGCGTGACCAAACTGCGCCGCGTCAAACGCGACGAATGGATCAACCTGTTTTTACAAGCGCTATTCGGCACCTTCGGCTTCACGCTGCTGATGCTCAATGGCGTCGCGCGCACCAGCGCGGTCGCGGCCGGCGTGATCACGAGCACGATTCCGGCGGTCGTCGCGTTGCTGTCGTGGCTGCTCCTGAAGGAGCGGCCGGATGGCCGCGCGCTCGCGTCGATCGTGCTGGCGATCGTCGGCGTCGTCGTCATCAATGTCGCGCACGGCCAGGCGGGCGCGTTTGCGACGGCCGGCAGCGGCTCGCTCGCGGGCAACTTCATGGTGCTCGGCGCGGTGTGCTGCGAATCGCTGTACATCATCCTGTCGCGCCGCCTCACGCAGACGCTCGCGCCGATCGACATCTGCGCGTACACGCATCTGTTCGGCCTGTTGCTGATGCTGCCGCTCGGCGCCGGCGCGCTCGCGCATTTCGACTATCGCGCGGTGCCATCGAACGTCTGGATGCTGGTGCTGTGGTACGGGCTGTCGGCCAGCATCTTCTCGTTCTGGCTGTGGATGAAAGGCATCCGCCACGTGTCCGGCAGTCTCGCCGGCGTGTTCAGCGCGGTGCTGCCGGTCGCCGCGGCGCTCTACGGCATCGTGTTCCTCGGCGAACGGCCCACGCTCGCGCACGGCATCGCGCTCGCCTGCGTGGTCGCCGGTATCGGTCTCGCGAGCCTGAAGGCGCGCAGCGTGCCGCCGGTCGCATCGTAGTTCGGGCGTGGCGGGCGCGCTGCCCGCCGCAGAGCAGCAGATTCGACCGACGCTGTACAATACGGCGCCCGACGCGAGTCTCGCGATCCTCCGATGGCCGCGCCCCGCACCGCCGTCGGCGCCTGGCCCGTGTTCCGTCACCCCCGCTTCATCTGACCGTTGCCTATGTCCGCTTCGCGACCCGCCTCCGCCCGTCCGCGCCGCCCTATGCGCGCGCTGCCCCACCTCGTATTCATGAGCCGTTGGCTGCAGGTGCCGCTGTATCTCGGGCTGATCGTCGCGCAGGCAGTCTACGTCGTGCTGTTCCTGAAGGAAGTCTGGCATCTGGTGTCCGACGCGATGAAGCTCGACGAAACCAGCATCATGCTCGTCGTGCTGGGCCTGATCGACGTGGTGATGATCTCGAACCTGCTGATCATGGTGATCATCGGCGGGTATGAAACGTTCGTGTCGCGCCTCGGCCTCGACGGCCATCCGGACGAACCGGAATGGCTCGATCATGTGAACGCCGGCGTGCTGAAAGTGAAGCTGTCGATGGCGCTGATCAGCATCTCGTCGATCCATCTGCTGAAGACCTTCATCAGCCCCGACCAGAACACGACGCACACGATCATGTGGCAGGTGATCATCCACGTCACGTTCCTCGTATCCGCGCTCGTGATGGCGCTCGTCGACCGCCTCACCACGCACACGCATCCCAAGCATTTCGAAGAGCCCGCGGCATTGCACGCCGTGGGCGGCATCAAGGTTTCCACTCCCCTGAAGGCGCAAGACTGACCGCACCCGCTGCGATCCGAAAACAAGCGCCTCCCCACTGAGCTAGCCATGACCGTCATCAAACAGGAAGATCTGATCCAGAGCATCGCTGATTCGCTGCAGTACATCAGCTACTACCATCCGCTCGACTACATCGAAGCGCTCGGCCGCGCATACGAGCTCGAACAGAGCCCGGCAGCGAAGGACGCGATCGCGCAGATCCTGACCAACAGCCGCATGTGCGCCGAAGGCAAGCGCCCGATCTGCCAGGACACCGGCATCGTCACGGTGTTCGTGAAGGTCGGCATGGACGTGCGCTGGGACGGCGCCACGATGAGCGTCACCGACATGATCAACGAAGGCGTGCGCCGCGGTTACCTGAACCCGGACAACGTGCTGCGCGCATCGATCGTGAGCCCGCCCGAAGGCGCGCGCAAGAACACCAAGGACAACACGCCGGCCGTGATCCACTATGAGATCGTGCCGGGTAACACCGTCGACGTGCAGGTCGCGGCCAAGGGCGGCGGCTCGGAGAACAAGTCGAAGTTCGCGATGCTGAACCCGTCGGACTCGATCGTCGACTGGATTCTGAAGACCGTGCCGACGATGGGCGCCGGCTGGTGCCCGCCGGGCATGCTCGGCATCGGCATCGGCGGCACCGCTGAGAAAGCGATGCTGATGGCCAAGGAATCGCTGATGGACCCGATCGACATTCAGGACGTGATCGCACGCGGACCGAAGGACTGGATCGAAGAGCTGCGCGTCGAGCTGCATGAGAAGGTCAACGCGCTCGGTATTGGCGCGCAGGGTCTCGGTGGCCTGTCCACGGTGCTCGACGTGAAGATCATGGCAGCGCCGACGCACGCCGCGTCCAAGCCGATCGCGATCATCCCGAACTGCGCGGCAACCCGCCACGCGCACTTTACGCTCGACGGCTCGGGCGTCGCCAAACTCGAAGCGCCGTCGCTCGACGCATGGCCGAAGGTGCACTGGGAACCGAACACGGAAACCAGCAAACGCGTCGATCTGAACACGCTGACGCCGGAAGAAGTGGCCGGCTGGAAGCCGGGCCAGACGCTGCTGCTGTCGGGCAAGATGTTGACGGGCCGCGACGCCGCGCACAAGCGCATCGCCGACATGCTCGCGAAGGGCGAGAAGCTGCCGGTCGATTTCACCAACCGCGTGATCTACTACGTCGGCCCGGTCGATCCGGTACGTGACGAAGCCGTCGGCCCGGCAGGCCCGACCACCGCGACGCGGATGGACAAGTTCACCGAGACGATGCTCGCGCAAACCGGCCTCATTTCGATGATCGGCAAGGCCGAGCGCGGCCCGGTCGCGATCGAGGCGATCAAGAAGCACAAGGCCGCGTATCTGATGGCCGTGGGCGGCGCCGCGTACCTCGTGTCGAAGGCGATCCGCAGCGCGAAGGTGCTCGCGTTCGAAGACCTCGGCATGGAAGCGATCTACGAGTTCGACGTGCAAGACATGCCGGTCACGGTCGCCGTCGATTCGAACGGCACCTCCGTGCACCAGACCGGCCCGAAGGAATGGCAGGCCAAGATCGGCAAGATTCCGGTCGCCACGGCTTGATGAGTCGAAATTAGCGCCACTCGGATCGGTCGAAAAGCCGGGGCTGCGGTCCCGGCTTTTTTTTGCCCCGCATCGCGCATGCGCAAGGCGCCGCACGCAAGAGGCCGCAAACGCCGCCAAAACTTGTGTCGGATTCTTGGCTTTTTGGGGCATGGCGTTTATTGTTGTTGGAAATTCAAGGTCCCCGAAAAAGGAAATAACATGCAAGGCGACAAGAAGGTCATCGAATATCTGAACGCGCAGCTGAAGAACGAGCTGACCGCGATCAACCAGTACTTCCTGCATGCGCGGATGTACGGTCACTGGGGCCTCGATAAGCTCGGCAAGCACGAGTACGACGAGTCGATCGGCGAAATGAAGCATGCCGACATGCTGATTGAACGGATCTTCATGCTCGACGGTCTGCCAAATCTGCAGGACCTGCACAAGCTGCTGATCGGTGAGGAAACCAAAGAGATCCTCGAATGCGATCTGAAGCTCGAACAGATTTCGCAAAGCACCTGCAAGGAGGCGATTGCCTACTGCGAATCGGTGCGCGATTTCATCTCGCGCGAAATCTTCACGAAGATTCTCGACGACACCGAAGAGCACATCGACTGGCTCGAAACCCAGCTCGATCTGATCGACAAGGTCGGTATCCAGAACTACCAGCAAAGCGCGATGGGCTCGGTCGAGTCCTGAGCGAGGCACCTTGAAGCATCCCGCGAGGTAGCGGCGCGTGGGCGATATACTTGCGCGCTTGCTCGCGCTTTGCCCCTGGCTCCGCCTGTTTCTTCGACCATCACGTCACGCTCGTTTTCTTCACTATGCCCGTCCCCGCGCCGTCCCCGACTGTCCGCAGTGTTGCCGCTGGCGCCGCGTCGCAGGCGCCGATCGGTATTTTCGATTCGGGGCTCGGCGGACTGTCGGTGCTGCGCGCGGTGCGCGCGCAACTGCCTGACGAGGCGCTGCTGTATGTCGCCGATTCGCTGTACGCGCCCTATGGCGAGCGTGACGACGACTTCATCACCGACCGCACGCTAGCGATCGGCGAATGGCTCGCCGCACGAGGCGCGAAGGCGCTCGTGGTCGCGTGCAATACGGCGACCGCGCAGTCGATCGCGCTGGTGCGCGAAAAGCTGCCGATTCCGCTAGTCGGCGTCGAACCGGGCGTCAAGCCCGCCGCACTGCAATCCAGGAGCCGCGTCGCCGGCGTGCTGGCGACCCAGGCGACGCTGCGCAGCACCCGCTTCCAAGGACTGCTCGAACGCTACGCCGCCGATTGCCGCTTTCTCTGCCAGCCAGGGCACGGGCTCGTGCAGGCGGTCGAGCGCTGCGACGTCGGCTCGGCCGAGCTGCGCGCACTGCTGCGCAGCTATCTGCAACCGATGCTCGACGCCGGCGCCGACACGCTGGTGCTCGGTTGCACCCATTACCCGTTTCTCGACGCGGCGATCCGCGACATCGTCGGCGAGCGGCTCGCGCTGATCGACACGAGCGTGGCGATCGCTCGCCAACTCGAACGCGTGCTTGAGCAGCACGGCCTGCGCGCCGTCACGCCGGCTGCAAGCACGCCGCTACCACGCTTCTACTCCACCGACGACGGCATCCATCAGCAGCAACTGGCCGCCACACTGCTGCGGATCGAGGCTGCGGTCGAGCACGTCTTGATACCCTCCCGCCGCACAGCCGCATCGGATTCCCGCGCCGCCTAGAGCCGGATCTCGCTCACCCGCTGCCGGTTCTTCGGACGAAATCCATTCTAAGAGGCTGGTTTTGTTACAAAAAACCGCAGACGACGCTTGTCAAACGAACCGAACAAAATGATAATAATTCGCATTAACGTTAGCTTATGACGCCTGCCATGATCGTCTGTGTTTGCAAATCCGTTTCCGACCGCACCATCCGCTCTTCGATCGCGGACGGCATCGACTCGTTCGACGAGTTGCAGTTTGAACTTGGCGTCGCCTCGTGCTGCGGCAAATGCGAGGAATCCGTGCGCGACGTGATGCTGCAAAGCGGCGTGTGCGCGAGTCGTTGCGGTGTAGTCGAGCGTCATCAGCAAGTGCAGAGCATCGCCGAGGTCGTGCAGGTCACGTTCTACGAGCGCAAGGCAGCCTGAATTAGCTAGCGGGGCGCGGTGCAAGCCGTGTCTGTGTCCCAAAGCCCCTATACTTCATGCACATTTAATGCAACGCTTAATGTGACATTGACAGTGCCGCATGTCTGCAACAAAACCGCAGTACAGTCCGCCGTACCGGGTTATCTCACTGCCGTCAGCAAGCCAGTATTCGTACCAGCCAGCTACTCCGCTCTCCCCTTCGAAAGGAGTTCGAGATGGAATTGCTGATTGGTTTCGTGACTACTTTGTTCATTTCGCTGCTGATTTTCCGAACATGACGATGTCCTGTCCGCCGCGCCGCCCGAACGGTGCGCTGCCACACTGACCATGCAGGCTCCGCACCCCGTTTCCGCAGGCGCCCCGCTGGCGTCGTCCACCCGCCCGAATTCCCGCGTGCTGACGACCACCGCCGTGGTCGCCGCGGTACACGTCGCGCTGCTCGCCGTGATCATGACGCTGCGTCACGAGCCGGTGCAGGTCGCGCTCGAATCGCACGTGATGACCGCCGAGCTGCTGCCGCCCGCACCGGTCGCCGCGCCGGCCGCGCTGCAATCGATCGCACCGCCGCCGACTCAGCCGACGCCGCCCGTCCATACGAAGCCGAAAGTCCAGCCGAAGCCAGCGCCCACGCCAAAGCCGACTCCCACTCCGACTCCGTTGCCCGAGGCCGCTGCTCCGTCGCCGACGCCGGTCGCGGCGCCCGATCCGACACCACCCGCGCCTGCCACACCGGCGACGCCGCCCGCCGCGGCAGCGCCCGCGATCGGCAAACAGACGATGGACATCAGTGCGCCAAAGAACGTGTCGCATCTCGATTGCAACATCGCACATCCGGACTACCCTGCGCTGTCGCGGCGCCGCGGCGAGGCCGGCACGGCGTACGTCCATTTCGTGGTCGGCCTGACCGGCAAGCTCGAAAGCATCGAGTTGAAGAAGAGCAGCGGCTTTAGCCGTCTCGACGACGCGGCCGTCGCCGCCGTGCGCGCGAGCGCCTGCAAACCGTATCTCGAGAACGGCGAGCCCGCCAGGGCCGCGTACACCCAGCCTTTCAACTTCAATCTGACCGACTGAAGCAAGCTTTGAAAAACGAGGAATTGCGATGCAAAACTACGGATTGGCGCACGTGTGGGCGCAAGGGGATTTCGTGACGCGCGGTATCGCGCTCGCACTGTTGATCATGTCGGTGATGTCGTGGAGCGTGATCGTCGTCAAAGGCTGGAATGTGGTGCGCCTGAAGCGCCTGACGAAGAACGCCGAGCAGGCGTTCTGGCATTCGGACGATCTCGCCGACGGCGTGAAGAAGCTCGGCGGCGGCGCCTCGACGCCGTATGACAATCCGTTCCTCGCGCTCGCGCTGTCGGGCCAGGAAGCGGCCGACCATCATCACCAGACGCAGCCGCATCTGCATGACCGCATGGACGTGTCGGACTGGATCACGCGCTGCCTGAAAGATACGATGGACGAGAGCGTCGCGCGCATGCAGAGCGGTCTCGCGATTCTCGCGTCGATCGGTAGCACCGCGCCGTTCGTCGGCCTGTTCGGCACCGTGTGGGGCATCTATCACGCGCTGCTCGCGATCGGCGCGAGCGGCCAGTCGTCGATCGACCAGGTTGCCGGCCCGGTCGGCGAAGCGCTGATCATGACCGCGTTCGGTCTGTTCGTCGCGATTCCGGCGGTGCTCGGCTACAACGCGCTGACGCGCGCCAACAAGGCGATCGTCGCGAAGCTGAGCCGCTTCGCGCACGGCCTGCATGCGTTCTTCGTAACGGGTGCCCGTCTGTCGTCGACCAAGCGCGGCGACGGCCTGCGTCTCGCGACCCGCGCCAACTGATCGACGAGGCACTCCAATGGCAATGAGCCCTTTCGCCGGAGACGATGACGACGGCCTGATGAACGAGATCAACATGACGCCGCTCGTCGACGTGATGCTGGTTCTGCTGATCGTCTTCATGGTGACGATTCCGGTGATCCGCCACGCGGTCAAGATCGATCTGCCGCATGCGAGCAGTCAGAAGGAAGACACGAAGCCCGCGCAGGTGACGGTGTCGATCGACGCGGACGGCAACGTGCTGTGGGACAGCACCAAGGTCGACGACGCAGCGCTCGCCGCGAAGATCGCCGCGGCCGCGCAGGCGAGCCCGCAGCCGGAACTGCATCTCGATGCGGACCGCAAGGTGCCGTACGAGAAGGTCGCTCAGTTGATGTCCGCCGCGCAGGCTGGCGGACTGACGAAGATCGGCTTCGTCACGCAGCCCAAAGCGAAGTAACGGGGCGCGTGGCACGCGAAGCGGGAACGCTCGTCCACGCGAAAACCCGTTGAAACACGGCCAGAAAGTAAAAGGCCTTCATCGTCGGATGAAGGCCTTTTTTGTGCGCGCTCGGCGCCTTCGGGCGGCGGGATCATTTGCCATCGGCCGAAGACTGATAGCTTTTATCACCGCATGCGAGGGCCGTGGTCGACACGGACAACGCGGTCAGCCCTATCAGGCCCGCTATGATAGCGGCCATGAGTTTTCGCATAGGAGACTCCTTAGCGAAAGGGATTTCACTATATTCCTGTGCGCGCACGCATTCAAGCAAACGGCCATTGAAAGTAACCATAACAGGCCACGCTTAAATGCTAAAAGCGATTTGCGAAGCGCGATAGCGGCCGCAGCGTACCGTGCGACTCTTGAGTTTCCTCAAGCGCCTGATTAAGCCACCGTCGACGCAACCGGAGCCGCCGCCGCAACCGATGCCTGCGCCACCGTTTTGTTGCCGTGCGCAGGACACTCGCCCATGATGTGCTTACCTTCGTCGGGATCGAGCATCTCGACCAGATAATCGACGAACGCGCGCACGGCCGGCACCATGCCCTGACGCGATACGAACACCGCGTACAACTGCGGCGTCGGAAAACTCCAGCCCGGCATCACGGGTGACAACAGTCCCGCCCTCAACGCGGCGCCATACATCATCTCGGGCAATGCGGCGATACCGACACCGGCCAGCACCGCCTCGCGAATCGTCATCAGATCGGCGGTCACGAGACGCGGCTCGTGCTCGTGAGCATGGCGCGTACCGTCGGGCGAGATCAGGTTGTACACGTGGCGGCCGTCGCTCGTCGGCACGTCGAGTGTTTCGAAGCGGTTCAGGTCGGCCGGCGTCAACGGCGGCGCATTCTGCTGCAGCAGGCTCGGCGCGCCGACCAGCATCTGCTCGGTGCGCCACAGCGGCCGCACGACGATGTTCGCGTTTTCCGGCGGATCGGAACGCACGCGCAGCGCGACGTCGATCGAATCCTCGAACAGATCGACCACGCGATTGGTCACGCGCATCACGACGCGCACTTCCGGATAGCGGTGCATGAATTCCGGCAGGATCGTCGACAGAATCGTCTGCGAGATCGTGACCGGCACGCTGACGCGCACCGTGCCACGCGGCGACGAGCGCAACTGCTGCACGACATTGACCGCCGCCTGCGCTTCACTGAGCATCGCCTGACAGTGCTGGTAGAACAGCTGCCCCGCTTCCGTCAGCGCGAGCTTGCGAGTGGAACGCTGCAACAGCCGCACGCCGAGCGACGCCTCCAGCTCCGTGAGCCGGCGCGACAGGCGCGACTTCGAGATGCCCAACACCCGCTCGGCGGCGGAAAATCCGCCATGTTCGACGACCTGCGAAAAATACATCAGGTCGTTCAGGTTGTGTGAATCGATCTTCATCTCATCGTTCCGTAAACAGAACAATCCATTGCTGAGGGGCGGCTGGCACCGCGAAAAACGGTCCCTATAATAGCTCCATGTTTCAGAAATAACGCTATTCCCCATTTTTCGAGGTGATATTGATGACTACGTCACGTACGATCGAACGCACGTTTCCGTCGGTTCGCACGGTGGAAGGCGGCGGATTCGTCGTTCATCGACCGTTTCCGACGCGTCTGCTGATGGACTTCGATCCGTTCCTGCTGCTCGACGAAATGGGGCCGGTCGACTATGCGCCGGGCGAGGCCATCGGCGCGCCCGATCATCCGCATCGCGGCTTCGAGACGGTCACCTACGTGCTCGAGGGCCAGTTCGGCCACAAGGACTCGGCGGGTCATTCGGGCACGCTGCACGCCGGCGACGTCCAGTGGATGACCGCGGGCGCGGGCGTCGTGCATAGCGAAATGCCCGACCCGGAATTCACGCGCACCGGCGGGCGCGTGCACGGCCTGCAGTTATGGGTGAACCTGCCGCGTCGCGACAAGATGATCGCGCCGCGCTACCAGGAAATCCCGTCGGCACGCATCCCAGTCGCGACGTCCGAAGACGGCCGGGTGCGCGTCAAGGTCATCGCGGGCGAGGCGCTCGGCATAAAGGCCGCGATCGAAACGCGTACGCCGATCCTGTATCAGCATTTCTCTCTGCAGCCGGGCGCGACGATCCGCCAGCCGGTGCCGGCCGACTATCGCGTGTTCGCGTATGGGCTGTCCGGCAAGGGCGTGTATGGCGAAGGCGACGCGCGAGCCGACCTCGACGCGCGCACGATGGTCGTGTTCGCCAACGACGGCGACACGGTGACCATCACGGCCGGCGACGAACCGCTCGAAGTGCTGCTGCTCGGCGGCGTGCCGCTGAAGGAGCCGGTGGTGCGCTATGGCCCGTTCGTGATGAATACCGAGGACGAGATCCGTCAGGCGGTGGTCGACTATCAGGCCGGGCGGATGGGCGCGATCACGCATTGACCGGCTAACGCGCGCCGCCAGATCGCCCCTCTCGGGGCGCGAACACCGGTAAATTCGGTCACAATATCGGCTCATGTCGCGCGAGCCGCGTTGATGCAACAGTCCGAGGCGCGCGACCCAATATGATCGCTATCACAGGAGCGCGCATGGCAGAGCCCACCGTCACCGCCCACATCGGTTCGACGAATTTCCAGGTCGTGTTCGACGACGGCAAGCACACATGGATTGCCGACGAACCCGAATCGCTAGGCGGCGGCGACCGCGGCCCGACACCGGTCTCGCTGCTGCTGTCGAGCCTCGGCGCGTGCACGTCGATCACGCTAAAGATGTACGCGCAGCGCAAAGGCTGGCCGCTCGCGGGCGTACGGGTCAAACTGTCGATGGAAACCGGCGACGCGGGCTCGACGATCGACCGTCAGATCATGCTCGATGGCGAACTGTCCGACGAGCAGCGGGAACGGCTTTTGCAAATTGCCAATGCATGCCCGGTGCACAAGATCCTCACGCACACGATCTCGATCCGCTCCGCGCTCGCCGTCGCTTAACAGGCGCACCAGACGATGCATAGGACGGTCGGACGTCGCCCGTTCGGGCCACGGGCATTGCAATATTTTCATAGGACGCAGTCGACTTGAATTTCGAACACCTCATTCAGATCAACGATCCGTTGAATCCCCTCGTCGAATCGATGACCCGCGAGCAGCTGTGGGAAGGTCTCGTGTTGCGCGCCGAGCAGCCGCAACTGTTCGTGATGGGTCTCGACAGCTGCACGATCCTGTCGCGCGACGGCAATGTGCTCGAGCGTGAGTTGCACTACGGCCAGGCCACGGTGCGCGATCGCGTCACGCTGCAGGAAAGCGACAGCGTGCGCTACGACATCCTGCCGACCGCCGAACACGTTGGCGGCTCACTGACGATGACGATCGAGCAACCCGACGAACTGCAGTTGTTCCTGCGCTTCGAGTACGCGACCACGCTGCCCGTCTCCACGACCGATCAGGACGCCGTGCGGACGCAGGAGATCGTCAAGTCCGCGTATCGCGAGAACGATATCGACACGGTGCGACTGATCCGCCAGTACGTCGCGACCAAACAGGAACCGGGACCGTTGCACTGAGAAACCGCACGGGCGTCTCGCCCGCCGCCGCTGCGGGGCCATGTCCAGGATGGCCCCCAAGGTCGTCGTCTAGCCGCACATTTCATTCAGCTATCAGCAGTCGAATCCGATGAATTTCTCGCCCTTGTAAATAGGAATAGTTATCATTTAGAATCGCCCCATCGAATCGACGAACAAGCTAGAACGAATGACCGATATGACTCGCTCCACCACGCTCAGCCTGCGCCGCTCGGCGGCCGCGCTAACCAGCCGCACGAAGCCGTCGACGACGACCGCGCAAGCGGCGAAGCCCACCGCGGAACGCACCGCCGGCCAAGGCGAGACGGCGGAACGGGTCGTGCGCAGCGATGCGCTGCTGCAAGGCCATAGTCACATCAGCATCGTGCACAACGGCGAGACGTACCAGTTACGTGCGACGCGCCTCGGCAAGCTGATCCTGACGAAGTAGCAACGCAACACGAAGTAAGTACCGGGTATTGTGGGGACCACCTCCCCGAGAGGTGTTAGGCATTAGCCAGCCACGACGGCTTGCACGCGAGAACTAGACCCCTTCGTGCAGACACCAAGCCAGCCGTCGCAGCAAGCCAGGCCGTTTTTTTGGTTCTCACTCGAAAGCGGCTGCGCAACGACGCACATCGCTGAAGATGGAAATGAAAATGAAAAAGCCGTGGGATGGCAACATCCCACGGCTTTTTCCTTGCGCTTGCGCCTGCGTTCGCACCGAACACAGGCCAAACACTTACTTCGACGCCCAGCCCCAGAACATCAGCCACCACGCGCTATTGACGACCGCCAGCGCCGCGACGAACCACAGCATCGCCAGTGCGCGCCGCACGAAGTGCTCGCTATAGCGACGCGTGACGAGCCACGCGAGCCATGCGCTCCACGCGCTGGCAATCACGAGAATCGCGATGCGCAGATCCGACGCCCACCACAGCGACACGTGCTCGGCGCGCAGCAGCGACAGCGTCGTCGCCGACAAACCGAGGAACACACCCGCGCCCGCAATCGGAATCAGCCCCTGCGTCAAGTGATGCAACCGCGTTGCGTTGAAGCGCCCGAGCATGCGCGTGGCGCCCGTCAGCAACAGCAGCAGCGCGGTGCCATAGACGAGCGCCGTCGCGAGGATGTAGCCGATCAGCAGCGAGCCGTCGAGCCAGGAGAACACGTCGTTCTGGTCGGGGTAATGCGTGAACAGGAACCACGGGGCATTGGTCTCGAGCGGCCACGTGATGTCGTGATCGACGAGCCAGGTCGCCGCGAACATCTTCAGGTCGATGAACCAGCGCGACACGGTCCAGTGGAACGCACCGATCGCGATGCCGAGCAGGCCGTACAGGATCAGCGCGGTGTCCCACGGATTCGCCTTTTTGTCGCCCAACTGCACGACTTCCGTCGACGGCTTGCGCCACGTCAGCTCGATCGCATCACGGTGTCCGCTGCAGCGGCCGCACATATGGCAGTCGGCCGCGCCCTTCATGTTGCGCAACGGCACGAGCGGCGCGCAGTTGATCGGAATCACCCGGTGCCCATGCTCGCCGTTCGTGTATGAACGGCGCCACGCGTCTTCGTCGACCTTGTAGTGAAACGGCGCGAGGCGCGCCAGAAGCGAAAAAACCCCGTTGACGGGGCACAGGTATTTGCACCAGACGCGCTTCTCGCGTCCGTACAGCAGACCGATCACGATGGCCGCGAAAGTCGAGCCGCCGAGCACCAGCAACACCGCTTTCGGATACTGGTAGACGCTCACCATCTGGCCGTAGATCGTCGTGATGCCGAACGCAACGAAGGGCCAGCCGCCCCAGCGCATCCAGTGCGGAATCGCGCGGCCGCGGCCGTACTTGCTCGCGAACTCGGCGAGCGCGCCCTCCGGGCACAGCACGCCGCACCAGACGCGGCCGAGCATCACCATCGACAGCAACACGAACGGCCACCAGATGCCCCAGAACACGAACTGCGCGGCGAGCGTCAGGTTGCTCCACAGATGCGCGGTATCGTCTGGCAGCGGCATCAGCGCGGGCGCGATGATCAGGAACGCGTACACCGCGACCACGACCCATTGGATGCCACGAATCACCGCGCCATGGCGCTGCATCCACTGGCCGACCGCCGCGAGGCGGCCCGGCCGCGAAGCCATCACGGCGCTCATGCCGCGCGCCCTGCTGTTTGCTGCGCGGGCTTGCGAGTGGCGCGGCGCACCAGCAGATAAACGACCGCCCAGTAGACGGCATAGGCAAGCAGATTCATCAGTGCCGGATGCGCACGGTAGCCGGTCAGCGTCGCGACGAGCGAACCGAAGGTGCTCGAATCATCGAGGATCGCCGACGAATTCCACAGCTGGTCGACGAGCGTCGGCAGGATTTCCTTGTCGATCAGCTTGTCGATGCCGGTCTGGAACAGCCCCGCGCCGAGGAACAGCAGCATGATTTCAGTGACGCGGAAAAAGACCCGCCACGAGATGATCTTGCCGCCGAGCTGCAACACGTAGAAGGTCAGGAATGCGAGCGCGAGACCGATCGCGACAGCGAGCATCTGGCTGCCATCGACATGACCCGACTGGCCGAAGCCGAGGCCGTACAGGAAGATGACCGTTTCGCTGCCTTCGCGCGCGATCGCCAGCGCGACCAGCAGCGCGACACCCCACCAGTTCGAATCGCGCTTGCTCTTTTGCAGCGACTGTTCCATGTCGCGCTTCAGCGTGCGGCCGTGCTGCTTCATCCACAGCACCATCTGCACGATCAGCACGCAGGCGATGAGCACCATCGCGGTCTGAAAGTAATCCTGCGCGTCACCGGAGAGCACCTCGGTGAAGCCGACCAGCGCCGCGCCGAGCGCGACCGCCGCGATCACGCCGGCCGCCAGGCCGCCCCACAGGTACGGCAGGCCGCGGCGCGCGTCGTCGTCGCCATTTTTCAACCACGCGTACAGGATGCCGACGACCAGCAGCGCTTCGACACTTTCCCGCCACACGATGAACAGAATCTGACCCATTCAAGCTCTCCCTTCGATCCTTCTACTGCCCGCTTCCGTTGTCTCGCTCGAACGACTGCGCCCGCTTCCCGCGGCGTCTCGCCGCCGATCGAGACCACTGCTTACTTCGCGACGATCACGCCCTGCGCCTGCTGATGAAAGTCGTCGAAAAACTTGTATTCGCCTGGCTCCAGCGGGGCGATCACGACGAACGAATCGGCGCCCGGCGCCAGCACCTTCTCTTTACGCAATTGCACACTTTCGAATTCCGCCGCGCCCTTGCCGGTGTTACGCACTTCGATTTTGATACGCTGCCCCGCGGGCACTTCGATGCGGGCCGGGTTCAGCTTGCCGTCGTTCATTTCGAGCTTGAAGGTCGGCAGATCGGCTGCGTGAGCCGTGGCCGCCAGGCAAAACGTGGCGGCAAGCATCGTGATCTTTCGGTTGATTCCCATTGCCCTTTCCGGAAAACGCGACGCGCCAACGCCGGGTATCACACCGACTGTCCGCGCGCCGTCTGCTGCATTCACTGATACGTCGAGCGACCGCGTTTGCATCAAGCCGATCAGTAACCGCCCTTCTTGCCGATGCCAGCGAAGGTGAAGTCATATTCGAGCGTGATGGGCTTGAACCACGGACCCACGCCGGTTTCCTTGTCGACGTGGCGGCCGAACGCCATGTGGCCCATCTGCATCGGCGGTTCGACGATCAGCTTCAGGTGATACTTGCCGGGGCCTTGCAGCTTGACGTTGTCGCCGTAGTGCGGACCGTCGTTCGCGACCATCGCCATCAGGTCGCCCTTCAACGGCTGGTTCGAGCCGGCCTTCGTCAGTTCGTAGCGCACCTGCAGATAAGGCATCCAGTCGCCTTCGGCGAAACCGGTCGGATTGTTCTTGACCGCGTGAATGTCGGACTCGAGATGGATGTCCGAATCCGACGCCTTGCGCATCATGCCTTCGGGCTCCATCGTGATCGGCTGCAGGTAGACCACGCCGATTTCCATGCCACCCTGGATCTGCTGCTTGCCGATCGGATATTCGGCGGCCGAGGCCGACAGCGCCGCGACTGCGGCTACCGTTGCCGCGCCACCCCGCACAAAGGAAGAAATCCGCATTGATGCTCCTTGTTTTTATCAGACTGGACTCGATTTCATTGAAACATGGGGCCGCAAGACAGATGTAAATTTAAATGCGAACCATTCTCAATATTGGTTGAGTTTATCATCGATCGCTGATGAGAACAAACCCGTTAGTGCGCTCGGCCTCATGCCAGCATGGTTTTAAGGTTCGCTTAAGAAGATCTTTGTGTGTCGAGGAAGGTGGGAAGGAATTCGTCACGGCCAAAGTGACTGCTCCGGACGGCTCCCGCGGGAGCTCAGGTACTGGCCAATGAGAAAGGGCGTGGCGAGCGGCCGCGCCCTTTCATGGTGAACAAAAGCGGTGGAAGGGAAACGTCAATCAGTCGACGCCCGACACGTGATCGCCGACATTCGCGCCGAACACGCGCTGACGCAGCAGCGCCAGTTGGTCGCGGGTCTGCGCGGCTTTCTCGAATTCGAGATTCTTCGCGTGCTCCATCATCTGCTTTTCGAGGCGCTTGATTTCCTTGGCGAGTTGCTTCTCGGACATGTCCTCGAACTTCGCGCGGGTCTGCTGCTCCTTCAACTCGGCGCGCGCTTCGTCGGCGTTGTACACGCCGTCGATGATGTCGCGAATCCGTTTCACGACCCCACGCGGCGTAATGCCGTGCGCGGCGTTGAACGCGATCTGCTTGGCCCGGCGCCGCTCGGTTTCGTCGATCGCGCGACGCATCGAGTCGGTGATGTTGTCCGCGTAGAGGATCGCCTTGCCGTTCACGTTACGCGCCGCCCGGCCGATGGTCTGGATCAGCGAACGCTCCGCGCGCAGGAAGCCTTCCTTGTCCGCGTCCAGAATCGCGACCAGCGACACCTCGGGAATATCGAGCCCCTCGCGCAGCAGGTTGATGCCGACCAGCACGTCGAACGCGCCGAGACGCAGATCGCGGATGATTTCGACGCGCTCGACCGTGTCGATGTCGCTGTGCAGATAGCGCACCTTGATGCCGTGGTCGGCCAGAAACTCGGTGAGCTGCTCGGCCATCCGCTTGGTCAGTGTCGTGACGAGCACCCGATCGCCGGCCTTGATGCGCTCGTTGATCTCGCCGAGCACGTCGTCGACCTGGCTGCGCGCCGGCCGCACCTCGATTTCGGGATCGACGAGGCCGGTCGGGCGCACCAGCTGTTCGGCGACCTGCCCCGACGTCTTCTTCTCGTAATCGGCGGGCGTCGCCGACACGAACACGACCTGGCGCATCTTGCGCTCGAACTCGTTGAACTTGAGCGGCCGGTTGTCGAGCGCCGACGGCAGCCGGAAACCGTAGTCGACGAGGTTTTCCTTGCGCGCGCGGTCGCCGTTGTACATGCCGTTCAGCTGGCCGATCAGCACGTGCGATTCGTCGAGCATCATGATCGCGTCGGGCGGCAGGTAATCGACGAGCGTCGGCGGCGGCTCGCCCGGCGCCGCGCCCGAGAAATGTCGCGAATAGTTCTCGATGCCCTTGCAGAATCCGAGCTCCTGCAGCATTTCAAGGTCGAAGCGGGTGCGCTGCTCGAGCCGCTGCGCCTCGACGAGCTTGCCTTCGCTATAGAAGAACTCGAGCCGCTCGCGCAGTTCGGCCTTGATCGTTTCGACCGCGCGCAGCACGGTGTCGCGCGGCGTCACGTAGTGCGACGACGGATACACGGTAAAGCGCGGAATCTTCTGCCGCACGCGGCCGGTGAGCGGATCGAACAGCTGCAGCGTTTCGACTTCGTCGTCGAACAGCTCGACGCGCACCGCCATCTCGGCGTGCTCGGCCGGGAAGATATCGATCGTATCGCCGCGCACGCGGAACGAGCCGCGCTGGAAGTCGGCTTCGTTGCGGCTGTACTGCATCGCGATCAGCCGCGAGATGACATCGCGCTGGCCGAGCCGGTCGCCGGTGCGCAGCGTCAGGATCATCTGGTGGTATTCGGACGGATTGCCGATACCGTAAATCGCCGACACCGTCGCGACGATCACCACGTCGCGCCGCTCCATCAGGCTCTTGGTCGCCGAAAGCCGCATCTGCTCGATATGCTCGTTGATCGACGAGTCTTTCTCGATGAACAGATCGCGCTGCGGCACGTACGCTTCCGGCTGGTAGTAGTCGTAGTACGAGACGAAGTATTCGACCGCGTTGCGCGGAAAGAACTCGCGGAACTCCGAGTACAGCTGCGCGGCGAGCGTCTTGTTCGGCGCGAACACGATCGCCGGGCGGCCGAGCCGCGCGATCGTGTTGGCCATCGTGAAGGTCTTGCCGGAGCCGGTCACGCCGAGCAGCGTCTGGAACGCGAGACCATCGCCGACGCCTTCGACGAGCGTCTCGATGGCCGTGGGCTGGTCGCCGGCGGGCGGATACGGCTGGTAGAGCTTGAACGGCGAACCGTCGAACGTGATGAATTTGGATTCGTCGAGCGTATCGTCGGCTTCAGTCAGATGGTGTTCGGACATGAGGGGCGGCACCGGCCTTGGGCAAAGAATCATTCTAACGGGTTGCGGAAAGCGAAGATCGAGCGGGGTTACGTAGGGAGGCGCTGGCCGTGCGGGCGGCGGCGTGTCATGGCCCTTTGCGGACTTGTGCGCGAGGCGAAGGACAGCGCACCTTGGCCGGGTCGCGCGGTCGAAACCGCCCCGTCCGCTCGAATTCCTTTCTGCCACATGGCTCCCAGTGCCTGTTTTTCAAGCAAATAATTGCCCTTGGGCCATCTGGTCGTCCGAAAAAAGCGCCCGGATTCGTTACAATGCGAAGTTGCGCTCGCTCGCCGCTGTCCATAGGCCGTCCCCGATTTTCGCGTTTCGTCGAACTGACGCCGCACACGCGAAACGCCGCCGACGCTCCAGATGAGGCCGCCCGCCCGCGAAGCCGCCCTCTATTCACTACTGCTGCCCACCCATCATGTCTCTGTTCTCCGCCGTCGAACTAGCTCCCCGCGACCCGATTCTGGGCCTGAACGAAGCTTTCAACGCCGATACGCGCGCCACCAAGGTCAACCTCGGCGTTGGTGTGTACTTCAATGAAGAAGGCAAGATTCCGCTGCTGCGCGCCGTGCGCGAGGCGGAAAAGGCCCGCGTCGATGCCGCGCTGCCGCGTGGCTATCTGCCGATCGAAGGTATCGCCGCTTACGATGCCGCCGTGCAAAAGCTGCTGCTCGGCAACGACTCGCCGCTGATCGCGGCCGGCCGCGTCGTCACGGCGCAGGCGCTGGGCGGCACGGGGGCGCTGAAGATCGGCGCGGACTTCCTGAAGCGAGTGAATCCGAACAGCAAGGTCGCGATCAGCGACCCGAGCTGGGAAAACCATCGCGCGCTGTTCGAAGGCGCGGGCTTCGTCGTCGAATCGTATCCGTACTATGACGCGCAGACGCACGGCGTGAACTTCGACGGCATGCTGAGTGCGCTGAACAGCTATGCGGCGGGCACGATCGTCGTGCTGCACGCGTGCTGCCACAACCCGACCGGCGTCGACCTGAGCGTCGAACAGTGGAAGCAGGTCGTCGAGGTCGTCAAGGCGCGCAATCTCGTGCCGTTCCTCGATATCGCCTACCAGGGCTTCGGCGACAACATCGAAGCGGATGCGGCAGCCGTGCGCCTGTTCGCGGCGCAGGAACTGAACGTGTTCGTGTCGTCGTCGTTCTCGAAGTCGTTCTCGCTGTACGGCGAGCGTGTCGGCGCACTGTCGATCATCACCTCGAGCAAGGAAGAAGCGGCGCGCGTGCTGTCGCAACTGAAGCGCGTGATCCGCACCAACTACTCGAACCCGCCGACGCACGGCGGCTCGGTGGTCGCGGCCGTGCTCGCGTCGCCGGAACTGCGCGCGACGTGGGAAAGCGAACTGGGCGAAATGCGCGATCGTATCCGCGCAATGCGCAATGGTCTCGTCGAGCGCCTGAAGGCAAGCGGCGTCGATCGCGACTTCAGCTTCGTGAACGCACAGCGCGGCATGTTCTCGTACTCGGGTCTGACGGCTGCGCAAGTGGATCGTCTGCGCGAAGAGTTCGGCATCTATGCGGTCAGCACCGGCCGTATCTGCGTGGCTGCGCTCAATACGCGCAACCTCGACGTCGTCGCCAATGCGATTGCTCACGTGCTCAAGTAAGGCAATTCACGGCGTGGAAGTTTGCCGCGCCAGTGCAGCAGCTTCGCTGCTGCAACTGTCTGTAGAAACGGCGCCCTTTTCAGAAAAGGGCGCCGTTTTTTATGCCTGCCGGACTGTTCGTTCGGCCTTGCCGGCGCGGCGTCGGGTTTCTCCGCGAAGAATCAGCGCGAGTCCCGATGAATATCGTGCGTGACGAACCCGGCATCGTTCTGCGGCATATCGAGCCAGTCGGGCTGTTCGAGTGAACGGACAATATCTTCGAGACCGCTTCGCCAATGCTCGCGCATCGTCGACAGACCGAACTGAAAGTCCTTGTAGTGACCTTCGTATTCCTTGTGCCGGTAGATCAGGTGAATCACGTTGTAGCGCTTCGAGCACGACAGATCTTCGGCTAGCTTGCACCACGGATCGTCGCGTTGCTCTTCGGGCACACGGTCCAGCACCTCGCGCAGTACGTGACGGAAACGCTGCGAACGCTGCAGCATGTCGGTCACGAGACGCGTACGGCTCGAATACTGGATGTCTTTCATGCGCCCCTGCACGTCGGTGATGTTGTCCGGCACCGGCCCGATCGCGCTCCATAAATCGACCTGAAACGCGAGCGTATCGCGACGCGGTGTGGTCTGGAGCACCTCGTAGAGCGGCGTATTCGACATCAGGCCGCCGTCCCAATAGAACTGACCGTCTATCTCGACGGCCGCGAAGCCCGGCGGCAACGCGCCCGACGCTATGAAATGCTCGGGCCTGAGCGTGGTGCGCGTATTGTCGAAGTACGCGAAGTTGCCGGTGCCGCAATTCACCGCGCCCACCGACACGCGTATTTCCCCGGAATTGATCCGATCGAAATCGCACAGCGACTCGAGCGTGGCCTTCAGCGGCGTGGTGTCGTAGTAGCTCGCCAATTGCGGCGGACCCGACACCGTGGGCAACGGCGGCGGGAAACGCGGCACGAAAAAGCCCTTTTGCCCTTCGACGATTGCGCTCATCGCCTGCGCTGCCGTAAATGCCTTGCGCACCGCTTCGCTCGAATTGAACAGCACGTGTTCGACCGGAGCCGGCAACGGCGGTCCGAACGCCGGCTGGCAGATCGTCTCCCAGAATTGCAGCAGACGCTCGACGCGTCGCTCCGGCGCATTGCCCGCAATGATCGCCGTATTCAGCGCGCCGATCGAAATTCCCGCGATCCAGTTCGGTTCGATGCCGGCTTCGTAAAGCCCCTGAAAGACGCCGGCCTGGTAGGCGCCGAGCGCGCCGCCGCCTTGCAGCATCAGCGCGACGGTTTCGTAGTCGGGCAACCGGAGGTGCCGGCGCGAGCGGGCGGCAATCGCCGGACCCGCACCCTCCCCGTCGCCGGACACGCCCACGCGCGCCCGCTTCAGATTGCGTTGCGCCATGGGCCGCCCTTAGTGCATGTACCAGCCGTGGCTCACGATGAACGACTGGCCGGTCAGCGCCGCGCTCGGGAAGGTCGACAGGAACAGCACGGTCTGCGCGACGTCTTCGACCGTCGTGAAGATACCGTCGACGGTACCGCCCAGCATCACGCGCTTGATGACTTCCTCTTCGCTGATACCGAATTCCTTCGCCTGCTCGGGAATCTGCTTGTCGACGAGCGGCGTGCGCACGAAGCCCGGACAAACGACGTGCGAACGCACGTTATGCGCAGCGCCCTCCTTGGCGAGCACGCGCGACAGACCCAGCAGAGCGTGCTTCGCGGTCACGTACGCCGACTTCAGCGGCGAGGCGAGATGCGAGTGGACCGAGCCCATGTAGATCACGACTCCGCCGCGATTGTCCTTGTACATATGCTTGAGCGCTGCCTTGGTGGTCAGGAACGCGCCGTCCACGTGAATGGCCTGCATCTTTTTCCAGTCCGAGAATGAATAGTTTTCGATCGGATTGACGATCTGGATGCCGGCGTTGGAAACGAGAATGTCGATCGAGCCGAATTCCTCGGCGACCTTGTCGATACCCTGGTTGACGGCGTCTTCGCTCGTCACGTCCATTGCCACGCCGATTGCCTTACCGCCGCCCTTTCTGATTTCTTCAGCAACGGCGTTCGCGCCCTCCTGGTTCAGGTCGGCGATCGCGACCGCCGCACCTGCGGCCGACAGAGTCAACGCGATCTGTTTGCCGATGCCACTCGCGGCGCCAGTGACGACGGCGACCTTGCCGTTCAGATTCGAGTTCAGAGACGACATCCAGAACCTCCATGCAGTTGATGAGCAATGAGACCACGAAGCCGCGCGCTGGGAGAAGTCGGCCAAACGGTATAGACCGTTCGGCGGATGCAGCGCGGCGGCTGACTTTGCTATTGTGCATGAACCCTGTGAACGACATAGGTAAAACGCACGCCAAACCGGATCTATTTAAACTGAACGCTTCCGGACTGAATCCGGGCTCCATTCCCGTGGCATCACCAACCAGGAGACATGCATGAATTATCGACGTCTGGGCCGCTCCGGCCTGCAAGTGAGCGAGTTGTCGATCGGCTCATGGGTCACGTACGGCAACCAGGTGGATCACCGCGCCGCGCGCGAATCGCTTGCCGCGGCGCGCGACGCGGGCGTCAATTTCTTCGACAACGCCGAAGTCTATGCGGGCGGCAAATCCGAGGAAATCATGGGCCATGCGTTGAAGGAACTCGCGTGGCCGCGCGTGAGTTACGTTGTGTCGACGAAATTTTTCTGGGGACTCAACGAAGCGCCGAACCAGTACCACACGCTCAACCGCAAGTACCTGATGAACGCCATCGACGGGTCGTTGAAGCGCCTGCAACTGGATTACGTCGATCTCGTATTCTGTCATCGTCCCGATCCGAACACGCCAGTCGAGGAAACGGTCTGGGCAATGAGCGACATGATCGCGCGCGGCAAGGCGCTGTACTGGGGCACCTCGGAATGGAGCGCCGACGAGATTCGCGCCGCATATGAAATTGCCGAGCGGCACCATCTGCACAAGCCGGTCATGGAGCAGCCGCAATACAACCTGTTTCACCGCAAACGCGTCGAGCAGGAATACAAGCGGCTTTACGAGGACATCGGCCTCGGCCTGACCACGTGGAGTCCGCTGGCATCGGGCCTGCTCACCGGCAAATACCGTGACGGCGTGCCCGCCGACAGTCGCGCGCAGTTGCAGGGCTATGACTGGCTGCGTCAGCAGCTCACCAACCCGACGCGGAACAACGTGGTCGGCCAGCTCGGCGCGGTCGCCGACGAACTCGACTGCACGGTCGGTCAGCTCGCGATCGCGTGGATTCTGAAGAATCCGAATGTCAGCACAGTGATCACGGGCGCCTCGCGCGTCGAACAGATCGGCGAAAACATGCAGTCCGCCGAGCTGGCGACGCGCATCACGCCGGAGATCAAGCAGCGGATCGAGGAGATCATCGGCGACGCGCACGAGTAATCGCGCGCGCAGCGCCACGCACTGAGTGACTAACCGGGCACGCGCGGTCGCGTACAATACGCGACCGCGCGTCGCCGGCTCCTTCGGGCCGGCCTGCGCTCTCTCAGCGTCCTCTCATCATGCTCAGCTACCGCCACGCCTTTCATGCCGGCAATCACGCCGACGTTCTGAAACACGCCGTCGTGTTGCAGCTCCTGCGCTACCTTGGCCAGAAAGACAAGGCCTACTGGTATATCGACACGCACGCGGGCGCCGGCGTCTACTCGCTGAAGGAAGGCTACGCGACGAAAACCGGCGAGTTCGAGACGGGTATCGCAAAACTGTGGGGACGCAACGATCTGCCGCCGCTGTTTGCCGACTACGTCGACGAAGTCAGCGCGCTCAATGCCGATGGCCAGCTGCATTTCTATCCGGGCTCGCCGTATCTCGCGTGGCGACAGTTGCGCGCGCAGGATCGTATGCGGCTATTCGAATTGCACAGCACCGAAATCGATGTGCTGCGCCACAATTTTCGCGACGCGGGTCGCCGCGCGATGCTGTACGCGGGCGACGGCTTCGACGGCATTCTCGCGCTGTTGCCGCCGGCGCCGCGTCGCGCGCTGATCCTGCTCGACCCGTCGTATGAAGACAAGCGCGACTACGGGCGCACGCTGCGCTGTGTCGAGGAAAGTCTGAAGCGATTTCCGACCGGCACGTATGCGGTCTGGTATCCACAGGTCAAGCGCCCCGAGTCGCAGCGTTTTCCCGATCAGCTGAAACAATTGCAGAAGGACAACTGGCTGCACGTCAGCCTGACCGTCAGCAATCCGCCGGAAGACGGCTATGGGCTGTTCGGTAGCGGCATGTTCATCCTGAACCCGCCGTATACGCTCGCCAAGATGCTGAAGGACCAGATGCCATGGCTCGTCAAGATGCTCGGCGAGGACAAGGCTGCGACGTTCAAGGTCGAATATCGCGGCAATTGAACGCGATGTGCGGCGCGTGAGCGGATTGCGCGTGCGGTCTGCAGTTGCCTGCCCGCGCAAGCCGATCTGCGCTCGGGCTCACTTCAACTGCGCGGCCGCCTTGCTCGCGAACTGGTTCGTATAGGTCGCACTCAAATCGATCTTCTTCGGATCGAGCCGGCTGTCGAACGACGACAACGCGCGCAGCGCCGTCGCCGGCCCATCTGCGGGCATCAGTCCGTCCGGCGAGTACGCGTCGCGCACGTTGTGAAAGGCATCGAGATAAAGCGTCGGGTCGCCCAACAGGTAGGCTTGCGGCACCATCTTCAGCAGATCCGCATCGCTCGCGGTCTGCAGCCAATGATTCGCGCGCACGATCGCGTTGGTCAGTGCCTGCGTCGTCTTCGGATTTTTCTGGATGAAGCTTTCGGGCGCATAAAGCGTTGCAGCGGGCATCGTACCGCCGAACACCTCCTGCGTGCCTTTGACCGTGCGCGTATCCACCAGCACCTTGATCGCGCCGCTACGCGTGAGCTTGGTCATCATTGGATCGACATTGGATAGCGCGTCGATCTGCCCACTGCCCACCGCGGCCAGCACTGTGGCGCCGCTTCCGACGCCGATCGCCGAAATGTCGCTGCGCTGCACGCCGGCCTTGCGCAACGCGACGGTGAGCACGAGATCCGTCGACGAACCCGGCGCGCTCACGCCGACCTTCGCGCCTTTGAAGTCCGCGAGCGACTTGATCTGATCGGCCTTCGACTTCACCACGCCGATCACGATTTGCGGTGCGCGGCCCATCAACACGAACGCGCGATAGTGTTGCCCCTTCGCCTGCATGAACAGCGTGTGCTCGAACGCGCCCGCGCCGACGTCGGCGCTGCCGCCCACCACCGCTTCGAGCGCCTTCGAGCCGCCCGCGAAATCTTCGAGCGTGACGTTCAGGCCTTCGTCCTTGAAGTAGCCGAGCTGCTGTGCGGCGAGGACTGGCAAATAGTAGAGGCCGGGTAAGCCGCCGACGGCCATCGTTAGTGTCGGCATTTCCGGCGCGTCCTTCGCGAACCCGGCGCCGGGCAGCGTAGCCAGTGCGAGCAGGATCAGGCAGGCGCGCGTCGCACGCTGCATCCAGTGATTGGGCATGATGACGTCTCCTTGTGTTTTCCGTTCGAAGCGGTGACGCAGGCGCGCAGCCGGGGATCGAAGCTCACGGCGACGAGGCGCGCAACGATTGTCGTCGGACGGTTTCACGGACGCCATGCGCCCAAACCCGAATGGGATTGTCCGGGGCGAGCGAAGCTGGCGTATTCGGCGGGAGAAGCGACACGGGTTAGAAGCGTCGCCGACGATCTTTCGCGCCGTCGCTACCTATTGCGGAAACGGCACTGGTCGGGGCATCGGCCGCGGCGGCACGCCACCACCCGCCGGCAACTGGATATAAGGCGCGACCACGAACGGCGGCGGCGATTCTGCAGGCAGCTCGACCGGTGCCGCGATCGGCGGCGCCGCGACGATCGGCTCCGGCGCAGGCGGCGCGCTTAGCAGTACGGTACCGCTCTGGCCATTATTGATGCCGCCAAGCGTATCGAGAACCACGGGAGGACGCTCGTAATCGGACACCGCATATGCGTCCGACGCGGCACAGAGGGTGGCGAAGGTCGCCGTGGCGGCCGCGGCCATCAGGGATCGGAAAGTTTGCAGCGAACGGACGGAGGACATAGGCAGCCCGATTGGTTATGAATGCCGTCTTGCGCGAAAAACGTCCTACATTACCGCGGCCCGCGTTACGAAGCTAGTCGATATTCGCCATGAGCAGCCTTCTTGCGGCGATCACTCGAAAAACGCCGAAGGCGCGCGGTTTTCGATGTCCAGATACGACAAAGCCCCGCTTTGACGGGGCTCGACATTGGTACTGCAATGGCCGTGCAAAAGCAGGCGCCGCCAGGTCAAACTCAAAGCGGAAACTCAGCGCGAATAGCCGTTGGTTTCGAGCGAACGGATGCGCTGTTCGAGCTGGACGATATCCGACGACGATGCGAGGTATGCCTCACGACGGCTACGTTCCGCGGTTTCGAACCAAGTGCTCAGCTTCTCAAGAATGAATGCAAACATGACTTCTCCAAGGATCAGATCGAATCCCCGGTGATTTGACATCAGGGATTCCCCGTAAAAGGGTTAACCCGCATTATAGCCTTCAGGGGCAACCTAGCCAGTGAAATGCCCGCATGATGTGCATTCCAATTTGGAATAACGCACTTCATTGGTGCGCTGACGGTGGTGATTTTATTGAGGTTTTTACCGCACGCTCGGCGCGGGCGCCCTTGGCTGGGTTTCAACGCACCCTTTCGGTGCATTACTCGATTGACCAAAGCGAATCGGCAGACCAGGTTGCGACTCTCCTCGACCCACCCGCTAAAGCGGATGGCAACCTTGTCCCGAAACAAGGTCCGTATCCGCTAGTCGCTCAATAATCGGACAATCTGGCCGGTCATCGCCGTTGCAATGATCGGCCAGATGCGCGAGGGTGTCGCGCATGTCCGTCAACTCGGCGATGCGGCGATCGAGTTCGGCGACATGCTCGAGCGCGATCCGCTTTACTTCGGCGCTTGCACGCGAGCGGTCGTGCCATAGAGCGAGGAGTCGCCGGATATCCTCGACCAGAAATCCGAGCCGGCGCGCCTGCCGGATAAAGCGAAGAGAATGCACTTCCTGCGGGCCATACACGCGATAACCAGCGCTCGTGCGCGCCTTCGCGGACAAAAGGCCAACGCTTTCGTAGTAGCGGATCATTTTTGCCGTAACGCCCGACGCGCGGGCCGCTTCGCCAATGTTCATGACTGTTTTCCCAAGGTTGCGGATGAACTCGAAGCGATCCTACACCTTCCCACCGTGGGAAGGTCAGCTACCCAAACACGAAACGGCAGGCATAATTCGGCTATCCGCGATCTGATTCGGCTGAGGTCTTTGCAATGACAATCGAACTCCATGTAGAAGGCATGAGCTGCCAGCACTGTGTGGCTGCCGTCACGAACGCGATTCGCGAGCACGACGCCGCCGCGCAGGTTCAGGTAGATCTCACGAGCGGCCGTGTGCTCGTGGAGTCGACACAACCGATCGAGGCGCTGAAGGCCGCGATTGACGAAGCCGGATACACGGCCACGTCTCTGCGTTGAGGGTGCGGGGCATGTTCAAGGTTGCCGTAATCGGTGGTTCCGGGCTGCTCGGGCGCGCGCTCAACGACGAACTCGCGCGCCAGGTCGATTGGCACATCGTCTCCACAGCATTTAGCCGGCCGTCTCCACAGATGGTCGCGTTCGATATTCGCGATAGCCTTGCGGTCGAGCGTTTCATCGACCACGTGGCACCGGATGCCGTCGTGATTGCCGCGGCGGAGCGCCGACCCGATGTATGCGAGCGCGATCCGGCACATGCTCGTGCGTTGAATGTTGATGCCGTGCGAATAATCGCCGGGGCGGCGAATCGACGCGGCGCGTGGACGCTGTCGATCTCGACCGACTACGTGTTCGACGGCAAGCACCCGCCCTATCGTCACGACAGCACGCCCGCGCCACTGAACGCGTATGGACAGAGCAAGCTCGAGGGAGAGCGAGCGCTAATCGAAACGGCCGAGCTCGGATGCGTGCTGCGCCTGCCGCTGCTGTATGGGCCGATTGTGAGTTGGTCGGAGTCAGCCGTGACTAGCCTTGTGCCGGCGATCGCGGCGTCGGCAGCGCCGGGCAGCCAGGCTGCGAAGATGGACGCTTGGGCGATCCGCTATCCTACGTTCACGCCCGATGTCGCGGTCGTGATCCGACAGATGCTCGAGCGACACGCGCGCGGCGAAACGATCTCCGGCATCGTGCAATGGTCCGGCGACGAACCGATGAACAAGTACGAGATCGCCGTGCGCCTGGCAGAAGCATTGCAACTCCGCGCGCATTTGACGGCGCAGCACACGCCCACCGATGCGACGCCGCGCCCTCACAACTGCCATTTGGCAACGAGCCGTCTGGAGGCACTTGGAGTCGGCCAACGCACACCGTTCGATACGGCGATCCGGCAGGTGCTAGCCGCGTTTGCATGGCGGGGAACGGCGACTCCCGCTTGATCTTGCGGCTTGCGTGCGGACGCTAATAGCAACGGAGGAGCTTGAGGATGCGCTGCGGATCGGAAAGTAGTGAAGCGCGCGGAATTGACCGCGTAAACGCAAAAACCCCACCGCTGCGGGTGGGGTTTCTGGCTTTTGGGGGAGCCTGACGATTACCTACTTTCACACGGGCAATCCGCACTATCATCGGCGTGGAGTCGTTTCACGGTCCTGTTC
>NZ_JBFPKF010000001.1:0-868121 GCF_040948685.1 Paraburkholderia sp. BR14374
GGTGCAGGACGGCGACGGCCCGAACGCGCCCGAGAGGTGGTTCACGGCGAGCGCTTGCCAGCAGGACAAGGGCTGGAAGTGGGCGACGGCCGAGCCGGCGGTCGCACGCTGGGGCAATTTGCAATAAAAAAAAGCGGCGAAGTTTTCCTCGCCGCCTTTTTGTCTGAACCGCGGTCGTTTCCGCGGCAACCCGGGCTCAAGACTCCACGTCTTCCAGACTGAAGATTTCCGTCTGATCGTTATACGAAAAGATCTCGCCATAACGGCCCCAGTTGATGACCGCGTCGAGCGTCTCTTCCGCCGCGCTGTCCGACAGGAAGTCTTCCAGCTCCTGCTCGAAGCGCACGCGCGGCGCGCGATGCCCCGGTCGCTCGTTCAACACCTTCTTGATCCGCGCCGCGAGCGGCACGTGCCGCAGCAGATGCTCGGCGAACATCATCTTCCGTTCCTGGGTACCGAACTCGGAGAACACGCGTGCCGGCGGCGTCAGGAAAATGTCGCCCTCGCGCACGTCGGCGAAACCGAGGTGCTGCAGCACTTCGGCGATCGGAAACAGATCGTCGACCTCCAGATGCAGCGAGCGCGCGATTTCCGGCATGTCCGCGCGGCCGTGATACGGCGCGGCGGCGAGCGTCTCGATCAGACCGGCCATCAGGTTGGTCGACACGTGCGGCAGCCAGCTACCGAGCTCGAGCCCCTTCTTGGTCTTTTCGTCGGTCTGGCGCGCGGTCATCTTCGCGTAGATCTCGTCGACGAGACGACGGAACGCCGGGTCCAGACGATTGCGCGGATGCTTGAACGGCACCTTGATCTCGGCGATCACGCGGCCCGGGTTCGACGACAGCACCAGAATGCGGTCGCACATGAACACCGCTTCCTCGATGTTGTGCGTGACGATCAGCACCGCCTTGATCGGCATGCGGCCCTGCGTCCACAGATCGAGCAGGTCGGTACGCAGCGTTTCGGCGGTCAGCACGTCGAGTGCGGAAAACGGCTCGTCCATCAGCAGCAGTGTCGGATCGACGACGAGCGCGCGCGCGAAGCCGACGCGCTGACGCATGCCGCCCGACAGCTCGCGCGGATACGCGTTTTCGAAGCCGTCGAGACCGATCAGGTCGATCGCCGCGAGCGCGCGCGTGCGCCGCTCCGACGCGCCGACGCCTTGTGCCTCGAGACCCGCTTCCACATTCTGCAGCACGGTCAGCCACGGAAACAGCGCGAAGGTCTGGAACACCATCGCCACGCCCTTCGCCGGGCCTTCGAGCGGCTTGCCCATGTACGTGACTTCGCCGTCGGTCGGCTCGATCAGGCCGGCGATGATACGCAACAGCGTCGACTTGCCCGAGCCCGAACGGCCGAGCAGACCGACGATCTCGCCCTCGCGCAGCGACAGATTCGCGTCGTCGAGGACGAGCAGTTCACCCTGAGTCTTGTTGAAGCCGCGGCACACGTCCTTGACGCGCAGAATTTCCTCGCCGAGGCGCGGGGGCTTCGGCGGCGTCTGGATCGGCGCGGCGGTCATAGCAGCTTTAGGATTTTGCATCGCGTTAAGCCTTCATTCTCAATCTAGACGGAGCTTGCCTTCGGCGTAGGCGTACATCGGACGCCACAGCAGACGGTTGAACAGGGTCACGAACAGGGACATCACGGCGATGCCCACGATGATCTTCGGATAGTCGCCCGCCGCGGTGGTCTGCGCGATATAGGCGCCGAGGCCATGCGCGGCGACCTTGGTATCGCCCCACTGCACGAACTCGGCGACGATGCTCGCGTTCCACGCACCGCCCGACGCGGTGATCGCGCCCGTCACGTAGTACGGAAAAATGCCCGGCAGCATCGCCTGACGCCACCACTGCCAGCCGCGAATGTGAAAATTCTTGGCCGCCTCGCGGTAGTCGTTCGGATACGAGCTTGCACCGGCAATCACGTTGAACAGGATATACCACTGCGTGCCGAGCACGATCAGCGGCGACAGCCAGATGTCCGGATTCAGGTGAAAGCGCACGATGACGATCACGAACACCGGGAACAGCAGGTTCGCCGGGAACGCCGCGAGGAACTGCGCGAGCGGCTGCACCTTTTCCGCGAGCGCCGGGCGCAGGCCGATCAGCACGCCGACCGGCACCCAGATCACGGAGGCGATCGCGATCAGCACCACCACGCGCAGCAGCGTGATCAGGCCGAGCACGAACACGTGGCCGATCTCGTCCAGCGTGACGCCGGTGCGCACATACAGAAACACGCGGTACACCACGTAGACCGTGGCGAGCAGCACGATCGCCGCCCAGATGATGTCGCCGAGCTTCGAGTTCTTCTCGCGCTGCGGGATGTGAAAGCGCGGCGCGCTGAACGCCGGCAACTGGAAGCGCACGCGCGCCGCGCGCGCGAACATCCAGCCGAGCGGCACCAGCAGCCGGTGAATCAGACGCGTGCGGCGGATCAGGTCGAGCAGCCATGATTCCGGCGCATCGCCCGAACTGGTGAACTCCATGCGGAACTTGTCGGCCCACGCGACGAGCGGACGGAACAGCAGCTGGTCATAGGCGAGGATCACGACCGTCATCGCGAGGATGACCCAGCCGATCGCGTGCAGGTTCTTGTCGCTGATCGCCTGCGCGAGGTAGGCGCCGATGCCCGGCAGCGTAATCGTGTTGTTGCCGACCGTGATCGCTTCGGAAGCCACGACGAAGAACCAGCCGCCCGACATCGACATCATCATGTTCCAGATCAGGCCCGGCATCGAGAACGGCACTTCGAGCTTCCAGAAGCGCTGCCACGACGTCAGGTGAAAGCCGCGCGACACCTCATCGAGGTCGCGCGGCACCGTGCGCAGCGACTGGTAGAAGCTGAACGTCATGTTCCACGCCTGGCTCGTGAAGATCGCGAAGATCGCGGCGAGCTCGGCGCCGAGCACGCGGCCCGGGAACATCGCGAGGAAGAAGGTGACCGTAAACGAGATGTAGCCGAGCACCGGCACCGACTGCAGGATGTCGAGAATCGGCACCAGCACGAGGCCGGCGCGGCGGCTCTTGGCGGCCAGCGTGCCGTAGACCAGCGTGAAGATCAGCGAGGCGACCATCGCCGCGAGCATGCGCAGCGTGGTGCGCATCGCGTACTCGGGCAGGTTGGCCGGATCGAGCGAGATCGCCTGGGTCTTTAGCGTCGACATCGGCGCGAGCGTCTCGTGAAAGCCGATCGACGCCATCGCGATCAGGCAGATGATCAGCGGGAACGCGACGAAGTCCCAGCGGTTGGGCAACACGCGCCATGCCGACGCATTGGCGGTGCGCTTCAGGTTGAAGCTGAAATCCATCAGATGCCCTCCCTCTTGAAACAGGCATTCGAACGCTCGAAGGAGGCCGCGGCTCCGCGGCGGTCTATGGGTCGGTCCGGAAAGCGGAAATCAGGCATGGCAAAACGCGCGTGCGTGGTAAATCGTTAGCGTTGGAGACACATGGGCCGGCAATGGGCAGTTACGTGGACGCGTCGCCCACGACCACAACCATCACGCCGAACTCCTGTCGCCGCGTGCGCCGCCCGAGGGCTGGCGGGCTTTCCTCGTTTTGGACGGCACGACACTACACCATCCTATGTTTCAGGCACAACCTTTCGCCGCAAATCGCGAGACGGCGTCGCACGCGCGGCGTAAGGCTTCAGCAAGCCCCGGCCCGCGTCCCCGCGCCGCACTGTCCTCTGCTCGCGCGTACTTCGGCGTGACACGTCGCGAGGCTGTCTCGCGGCGTGGCGCGTAAGCCACATCGGCGCGTCGCCGCGGCCGCCGCCGCTCATTCGCCCCATCTGCCCGCACAACTATCAAGAATGCCGCGCGGCTGCCGTTAAGAATCTGATCGGCGCGGCATATGCAGACAGCATCCCAGCAATAACGGTGGCAACGTGCTTCGCGACGGTTAAAATCGGGAAACGAAGTACCTGTTTATCAGCGATTCCTTCCGGGCATGGCGACGGCGCAGCGCGCGTCGCTCGTGACGGAGCGAAACCGCGGCGAAACCGCAGCTGACGCAGATAACGACACAGCGTTGAGAGTGCGCTGCCCACCAACAAGCAAGTTGCATGTCACAGCCAGACGGATCAGAGGGTCGATGAACAGGACAACCTTGCGCCAGGTAGCCGGGCCGGTCAGCTTCGTGCTGATCGTCCTCGTCTGCTGGTTCGTGGCTGGCATGGTCGCGGACCGGATGGTACAGCAAGAGCTGGACGCGGCGTTGCGCACGCAGCGGCAAATGTCCACGTCGATCGTCGACAACATGGCTGAAGTGATTGCCAGCGACCTCGCGATGTCCCGCGCCATCCCCGCAACCATGGCCGAAATGGACGTGGTCCAGCGTGCCCTCGTGCAATCGCAGAATTATGCCGTGAACGGCGAGGCGGCGGAACCCGCGTTGCGGGCCGCGTTGCTGAAGGATCCGCAGATGGCCGCGGTCAGCAGGTTCCTGCATGAAGCGCAAGGCTTCTCCGGGCTCGACCAGGTCTGGATCGTCAACGCGAACGGCATCTGCGTCGCCTCCAGCAGTACGATGTCGAACCCCGAGGGCGCGCAGCAATCGTTCGTCGGCATGGATATGCGCGCGCGCGGCTATCTGACGAGCGCACTGCTCGGCGCGTTCGCCGAAGCCTACGGCGTCGGTCGCGCGAGCGGCGAGCCGGGCATCTTCATTGCCGCGCCGGTGTACTCGAAGGGGCTGCTGGTCGGCGCGGTGGTCGCCAAGGTCGGCATCGCGCGATTGCGCCACTGGGTCGCGCACGCGGGCACCTTCGTCTCCGACGAGAACGGCGTCATCATCATGGCGCACAACAGCGCGCTCGAAGGCCACGCATTGCCGAACTCGCGCGTCACGCAGATGAGCCCAGCCGAGCGGCGCATCATCTACCGCCGCGAGACCTTCCCCGACATGCTGATCCGCGAAGACACGCAAGTGCGTGAGCAGGCGCCGTGGGTGCCGGCGTCGGTCGCCGCGCAGCTGTTCGGCATGATCGAGCAGCCGGCCCCGGCGCTCTATCAGAACCGCGGTGGCCTGAACTCCGGACTCTCCGCGCATCTGGTCGATCCGCTCGCCGCGTGGCCGGAACTGCTGCGCAACCACAAGCGCGACCATCTGCTGGTGTTCCTGACGCTGTCCGGCACCGTCGCGCTCGCGTGGGTGATCACCGTCTCCTACGTGCGCGAGCGGCGCCACCATCGCGCGACCCGCGATCTCGCCGAGCAGTTGCAGTCGGCCAATACGCTGCTGTCGGCCGAGGCGCGGCACGATGCGTTGACCGGCGCGCTGTCGCGGCGCTATTTCCTCGACCTGCTGCGCCACGAGATCGATCGCGCGCACGCGGGCCGCGAGCCGCTGTGCATGGCGATCGCCGATCTCGACCACTTCAAGCAGATCAACGACCGCTTCGGCCACGCCGCCGGCGACCGCGCGCTCGAACATTTCGTCGATACGTGTCGCGCCGAGCTGCGCAGCTCCGACGCGATCGGCCGGCTCGGCGGCGAAGAGTTCGGCCTGCTGCTGCCGGCCACCGATCTGGCAGGCGGGCGCGAGGTGGTCGAGCGTCTGCGGCTGCGGCTAAAAGCGATACCCTCGCCGAAGCTGCCGGCCGCGGCGGGGCTGAGCGTGAGCATCGGCATCACCGAGCTGTCGCCCGACGATCTGCCCGAGCGCCTGATGAGCCGAGCCGATACCGCGCTGTACGCGGCGAAAACCGGCGGGCGCGACCGCACCGAAGCGCTGCCGCCCGACGATACCGCACCGTCTGCGCGCACGGCGGTGAACGCATGGTGAATGCCCGACGCTAGCCGGAGTACTCGGCGCGACGGTATCGCCCTCTCCGCTTCGCCGACCCACGCCAACACCCTGCCCGCGCTAAAACGACGCCGAGCTTCCCGCAACGAAGCAGGTATCATCGATCCTGATATCGGAGTGTCACTACCGCACTAACGGGAGATTCGCATGAAGGGAAATCTGGTGATCGTCTGTCGCGATCAGGACGCTGAGGCATTCGACCATCTGCTCGCCGAATACGGCGCGTTCCAGACGCGTCTGTCGTCGACCGCGTGGTATCTGAAACTGGAGGTCGCGCCGGAATTGATTCAGGAGGAAATACTCGCGCGGCTCGGCAAATATACGACGCACTATATTTTCGAGGCGGAATCGGTGACGTGGAATACCGTCGATAGCGAAACGGCGAATGCGTTGAATACGCTGTTTTCGGACTGACCTCTCGCCGCTCGCGATGCCGACGCCCCGCGCGCGCATCGCGACTCCAATACCCCGCTCCTACCACGCATTTTCCGAGGCCGTCGCGACCCGCGGCAGCACTTCGAACGGAAAGCTCATCAACACCCGCAAACCGCGGCCGTCGTGATTGCCGATTTCCCACTCACCGCCCGCGCGCCGCACCAGCCGCTCGACGATCGCAAGGCCCAGCCCGCTGTGGCCGTTGCCGCCGCGCGCCGGATCGAGCCGCACGAACGGCCGGCTCGCGCTGATCAGATCCTGGGCGGCGATGCCCTTGCCGTTGTCGCTAACGGATAGCGTAAAGCCCTGCGGTGTGCGCGCAGTCGCGACGACCACCGGCGGCGCGCCATACGCATGCGCGTTGTCGATCAGGTTCGACAGGATCCGGTCGAGCGTGGCGGCAGGCAGCTGAAACGACGGCCCGGCGTTCAGCTCCGTGTGTACGATCGGCGCGCCGCTGGCCACCGCCCGATAACTGCGCACGACACGCTCGCACTGTGCATCGACTTCCACGGGTTCGCTGCGGTCCGCTCCGTCGTGCGCGAACAGCAGGAACTGCTCGACGATATGCGTCATCGAATCGACGTCGCGCACGACGCCGTCGCGTGTCTTCGCGTCGTCCATCATTTCGGCGCGCAGCCGCAGACGCGCGAGCGGCGTCTTCAGGTCATGCGCGACACCGGCCAGCATCACCGCGCGATCGTTCTCGGTGCGCGCGACTTCCTGCACCATCTGATTGAAGCCATGCGTGAGTTGCCGCAACTCGCGCGGCCCGCGCTCCGGCACCGGCGGCACCGGCAGACCGCGGCCGAAGCGCGCGACCGCCTGCGCGAGCAAGCGCAATGGCCGCTGGAGAGCCCAGGCGGCGAACAGCGCCGCCATCACTGCGAACGAGAAAATAATGACGAGCCACGACACCGTGCGGTCGAGCGAGCGCGGCATGCGCAGCGGTTGAACCGGCACGACGATCCAGTTTCGATCAGTCGCGGCGCGCACCCATAGCGTGGGCGGTCCGCCGGGCGGACTGATGCGCACCTGGGTGTCGGCCGGCATGCGGTCGCGCACGTCCTCGACGAAACGCTCGAGCGGCGCCGGCATGTTCGCGCTGGCTGCCGGCACATCCGGGCTGGCCGGGTCGACCAGCTTCACGCGCGACGGCAACGGTTGATCCGGTGTGCGGGCGACGTGCTGACGCACCGCGTCGACGAGGAAGGTCGCTTCCTCGACCGCGTAGCGCGTTTGCAGTTGCGAACGTTCGAGCCGCATCAGCGCGTACCACGCGAAATGCGACAACATCAGCACCGCGACGACGAGCAGTGCGAGCCGCCCGAACAGCGAATCAATGGGCCGACGCATGCTGCTCGCCGTCCGGCACGAACACGTAACCGCGGCCGCGCACAGTCTGGATGAAGCGCGGTGTGGATGGATCGGTTTCGAGAATGCGACGCAGGCGCCACACCTGCACGTCGATGCCGCGGTCGGTACCGTCGTACTCGGGACCGTGCAGCAGTTCCAGCAGGCGCTCGCGCGTGAGCGTGCGCATGGGGTGATTGACGAAGATCTTCAGCAGAGCGAACTCGCTGCCGGACAGCGTGAGCGGCTTGTCTTCGAGATGCAGCGTGCGTGACTGGAAATCCAGCGTGAAGCGGCCGAAGCTGAACGGCTCGCGCTGTTCGGGCGCGGCCGCGGACGGCAGCGTGCGGCGCCGCCGCAGCACCGCCTGCACGCGCGCGAGCAGTTCGCGCGGATTGAACGGCTTGCCGAGGTAGTCGTCCGCGCCGAGTTCGAGGCCGACGATACGGTCGACGTCGTCGGCGCGCGCGGTCAGCATGATGACAGGGATATCGTCGCCCGATGCGCGCAGCTTGCGCAGCGCGGTGAGGCCGTCGACGCCGGGCATCATCAGGTCCAGCACGATGAGGTCGGGGCGCTCGCGCTCGAGGCGCCGTTCGAGTGAGCCCGCGTCGTGCAGCACCGAAACTTCGATGCCCTGACGGGCCAGATAGTCGCGCAGCAGATCGCGCAGTTCGACGTCGTCGTCGACGACCAGGATTTGAGTAGCCATGAAATGAAGTTTAACGCGCGGCAGAAAGGGATTTCGTTTTCCAAACGGTCTGAAGGGTTACCGGGTGTTACGGTGAAAGCCGCGCGTAATTGCTGGTAATGGCGGCGTCCTGGCGCGTAACACAGCGGCGCACGCGGTTCTCTACGCTGTGGCTTACCGAGTGCAGGCAGTCCAAAGACCGGTTGCATCGTCGGCTATTCCATTACAAGGAGCCTCATATGTCCACCAAAAAGATGTCGCGCGTTCTCGCCGTTGCTGCCACCGCTCTCGCCATCGGCGCGGGCGCCGCTTACGCCGCCCAACCCGCCGCTCAACCCGCCGCTCAACCCGCCGAGCAGGCGCATGGCGGCCCTGGCAGCTGGCACGGCCACTTCATGAAGGAACTGACCCAACTCCACGATCAGCTGAAGCTGAACGCGGATCAGGAAAAGCTGTGGCAAAGCGCGCTCGATACCATGAAGCAGAATCACGAAGCGATGCGCGCGAACCACGAGCAGGCTCACGACCGGTTCAAGGCCGCGCAACAGCAGCCGATCCTCGATCTGAACGCGATGGCCGCGACGCATCAGCAGATCGAGCAGAAGGACGCGCAACTGCGTCAGCAAACCACCGACGCATGGCTCAAGTTCTATAACGGCCTGAACGACCAGCAGAAGACCACGGTGAGCACGGCGATCAAGCAGCGCTTCTCGCGGATGGAACAGCGCCACGAGAAGATGCGCGAGCGTTGGGAGCATCACAAAGACGCGGCGTCGGCGCCGGCCCCCAATCAGTAAGCGGCACGTTGCATCCGCGAGGCGTGCCAGGGAGGGCGCCTCGCTCATAGAAAAACGCCACGGAAGAGGTTTTCCGTGGCGTTGTCGTTTGGCACTGCTCGCGGCTCGGTCCGCGGTCCGCGGGCCGCGCGAACCAACCGTTCGGATCAGCCGTTCAACTGGCCGAGGTCGAACAGCAGCACTTCCGCGTCGGCGCCCTTTTCGAGCGTCACCGTGTCGACGTCGCTGAGCTTCGCGGCATCGCCCGCTTCGAGCACCGTGCCGTTCACGCTCAGCGTGCCGCGCGCGACGTGCAGATAGGCGAGACGCCCCGCCGGTATTGCGAAGGTCGCGTGTTCGGCGCCGTCGAACAGTCCCGCGTAGATCGACGCGTCCGCATGGATCGTCACCGAGCCGTCGCGGCCGTCGGGCGACGCGATCACGCGCAGGCGGCCGCGCTTGCTGTCGGCGTCGAAGCGCTTTTCCTCGTAGCCGGGCTGATCGCCCGCGCGGCGCGGAATGATCCAGATCTGCAGCAGATGCGCGGGTTCGTCGCGCGACGCGTTGAACTCGCTGTGCTGCACGCCGGTGCCCGCACTCATGCGCTGCACGTCGCCCGGACGGATCGTCGAGCCGTTGCCCATGCTGTCGCGATGCGCGAGCGCGCCCTCGAGCACATACGTGACGATCTCCATGTCACGATGCCCATGCGCGCCGAAACCCTGGCCGCCGGCGATGCGGTCTTCGTTGATCACGCGCAGCGGTCCGAAGTGCACATGCTCGGGGTCGCGGTAATCGGCAAACGAGAAGCTGTGATACGAGTCGAGCCAGCCGTGGTTGGCGTGACCGCGTTCTGCGGAGCGGCGAATCTCGATCATGGAAAGTCTCCCGGTAAGTACTCAATCAGAGCGATGCGAGGAATGTAGGGGCTGCGTGCCCACTAAACAATCGTGCGCGACCGCACCGCAGCGTTCCATCGCTGCATGCAATCACACGCACGGCGCGGTCGGCGAGCTGACCGCGCGGAAAGGCGGGCGTCCGGCTGCCCGGCGCCCGGATGCCCGGCGCGAGCAAAACCGCGCCGGCGTCGCGCACGCACAACGCGCTGCGCTGCGTCTTGCCGCTCGGTGCCGCCCCGCACTGGCAGCTTGCCGCTCTTCGGGTAAAATACCGCGCTTTTCAAGCCGCGTGGACGTCCAGCGGGACGTGCAGGCAGCGCCGGCAAGCCTCGCCGGGCCGGCCGCAACCGGTGTGCGACGGGCTCCGACTCGGCGCCAACCCGCGCGAGGCACGTCCGGCAAGCACCGAACGCGCCGGAACAGCGCACCACGTCGGACGAACCGCCCGCGCAAGAACGACGAGCGCGCGGCGACAATCCCTGCGGCACGGCAATTTTGACCGCCTAGAATAGCGACCGTCGGCCTCGGCCGGCGCTCGTCGGGTCGAGGTCGAGTCATCACGACGATCAGTTTGGTTCAGGAGAAACATGAAGAAGTTCGCACTGTGCGTGGCTCTGGCAGTCATGGCCACCGGCGCGATGGCGAAAGAATGGAAAACGGTGCGCATCGGGGTCGACGCCAGTTATCCGCCATTCGAATCGAAGGCACCTAATGGCGACATCGTCGGGTTCGATGCCGACCTGGCCCGCGCGCTGTGCGCGAAGATGGACGTGCAGTGCGTATGGGTCGCGCAGGATCTGGACGGCCTTATTCCGGCGCTGAAAGCTCGCAAGTTCGACGCGATCGTCTCCTCGCTCAGCGTTACCGACAAGCGCCGCGAGCAGATCGACTTCTCCGACAAGATGTTCGACGCGCCCGCCCGCATGATCGCGAAGACCGGTTCTCCGCTTCTGCCCACCCCTGAATCGCTGAAAGGCAAGCGCGTCGGCGTCGAGCAGGGCTCGACGCAGGAACAGTACGCGAAGGTCTGGTGGGAACCGAAGGGCGTGGTCGTCGTGCCGTACCAGAATCAGGACCAGGTGTACGCGGATCTCGCATCGGGCCGTCTCGACGCCGCGCTGCAGGACGAAGTGCAGGCCGACGCCGGCTTTCTGAAGACACCGCGCGGCAACGGCTTCGGTTGGGCCGGTCCGGAAGTGAAAGATCCGAAGACGATCGGCGAAGGCACCGCGATCGGTCTTCGCAAGGGCGATGCCGAGCTAAAGGTGAAGTTCAATCAGGCGCTCGCCGAGGTTCATCGCGACGGCACGTTCAAAAAGCTCGAGAAGCAGTACTTCGACTTCGACATTTATCCTGGCCGTTGAGCAAAACAGGCAGGATACTGAGTGGTAAGCCGGCTCGGGCCGGTGGCGATGGCAGTGCAAGTGGCACCGAAGGTGACAACCGAAGGTGGCAATACCAGGCAGTAGATTCAAAACAATCCGAGACGAAAGTCCCAAAAGCGCGCCGCAGGAGCCACCAACGTTTCTGCGGCATGATTTGCACAGCGGCACGCTGTGCGCCGCGGATCACGGCGAGCCAGGCGCTCGACCCCGACGCGGCGCATCGCGGGCCGCGTCTTTCGCGGTGCGCGAGAAACGCATCGTCGAGGACTTCCTATGTTCCTTCAAGGCTACGGCCCGCTACTCCTCAGCGGCACCTGGCAAACCGTCAAGCTGGCGGTGTTCTCGCTCGCGCTCGCGTTCGTGCTCGGCCTGCTCGGCGCGGCGGCGAAATTGTCGAAGAACCGCCTGTCGAACGGCATCGGCACCGTCTACACGACGCTCGTGCGCGGCGTGCCCGATCTCGTGCTGATGCTGCTGCTGTTCTATAGCATTCAGATCTGGCTCAACAACCTGACCGACGCGATGGGCTGGGACCAGATCGACATCGACCCGTTCGTGGCCGGCGTCGCGGTGCTCGGCTTCATCTACGGCGCGTACTTCACCGAGACGTTCCGCGGCGCGTTTCTCGCGGTGCCGCGCGGCCAGCTCGAAGCGGGCGCGGCGTACGGCATGACGAGCTGGCAGGTGTTCTCGCGCGTGATGTTCCCGCAGATGATGCGCTTCGCGCTGCCGGGCATCGGCAATAACTGGCAGGTGATGGTCAAGGCGACCGCGCTGGTGTCGATCATCGGTCTCGCCGACGTCGTCAAGGCCTCGCAGGACGCCGGCAAGGGCACCCTGCGGTTCTTCTTCTTCACCCTGCTCGCGGGGGCGATCTATCTCGTCATCACCACAGTGTCGAACTTCGTGCTGATGTACCTCGAAAAGCGTTACTCGACCGGCGTGCGAAAGGCGGATCTATGATCGAGATCATTCAGCAATACTGGCGCAACTATCTGTTCACCGATGGCTATCGCTTCACCGGTGTCGCAATCACATTGTGGCTGCTGGTCGTGTCGATCGGCTTCGGCTTCTGCCTGTCGGTGCCGCTCGCGGTCGCGCGCGTCTCGAAGAAGAAATGGCTCGCGGGCCTCGTGTGGCTCTATACCTATATCTTCCGTGGCACGCCGCTCTATGTGCAGCTGCTGCTGTGCTACACGGGTCTCTACAGCCTCGAGATCATTCGCAACAACGAGCTGACCAACGCGTTCTTCCGCGACGGCATGCACTGCACGCTGCTCGCGTTCACGCTGAATACCTGCGCGTACACGACCGAAATCTTCGCGGGCGCGATCAAGGCGACGCCTTATGGCGAGATCGAAGCGGCGCGCGCGTACGGCATGTCGTCGTTCACGCTGTACCGGCGCGTGATTCTGCCGTCGGCGCTGCGCCGCGCACTGCCCTACTACAGCAACGAAGTGATCCTGATGTTGCACGCGACCACGGTCGCGTTCACGGCCACGGTGCCGGACATCCTGAAGATCGCGCGCGACGTGAACTCCGCGACGTATCAGTCGTTCAACGCGTTCGGCATCGCCGCGCTGCTGTATCTGTGTATTTCTTTCGCGCTCGTGTGGCTGTTCCGCCGCGCCGAGCGTCGCTGGCTCGCTTACCTGCGGCCGCAAGGCAAGTAACTGCGCGTCCCTGGACAAGCAAGCTCGTTAAGGATCCTGATGAACTCCAAGAAGCAGAAGCTCTTCGTCGACGAGCTTCACAAAAAGTACGGCGACAACGAAGTCCTCAAGGGCGTGTCGCTGAAAGCCAATGCCGGCGACGTGATCAGCGTGATCGGTTCGTCCGGTTCGGGCAAGAGCACGATGCTTCGCTGCATCAACTTTCTCGAACAGCCGAACGCAGGGCGCATTTTCGTCGACGGCGAGGAAGTGCGCACGCAGACCGCCAAAGACGGCGCGTTGCGCGTGTCGGACCCGAAACAGTTGCAGCGCGTGCGCACCAAGCTTTCGATGGTGTTCCAGCACTTCAACCTGTGGTCCCACATGAACGTGCTCGAGAACATCATCGAGGCGCCGGTGCATGTACTCGGTCTGAAGCGCAAGGAAGCCGAGGACCGCGCGCGCGAATATCTGGAGAAAGTCGGCCTCGCGCCGCGTCTCGAGAAGCAGTATCCGTCGCATCTGTCGGGCGGCCAGCAGCAGCGCGTGGCGATTGCGCGGGCGCTGGCGATGCACCCGGATGTGATGCTGTTCGACGAACCGACCTCGGCGCTCGACCCGGAGCTCGTCGGCGAAGTGCTGAAGGTGATGCAGAAGCTCGCCGAGGAAGGCCGCACGATGATCGTCGTCACACACGAAATGGGCTTCGCGCGCAACGTGTCGAACCATGTGATGTTCCTGCACCAGGGCCGCGTCGAGGAAGAAGGCCATCCCGACGAAGTGTTCAAAAACACGAAAAGCGAGCGTCTGAAGCAATTCCTGTCGGGCAGTCTCAAGTAATAAAAATTGCCCCGCGACTTACGATGCGAATAACATCGAAAATGTAGTCAATGTAGTTTTACAAGGCGCTTACGAGCGCCTTTTCCATTTTTACCGCGTCCTTCCTCCCGGTCATTCGAACGACGAAAAAGCGCCGAAAATCCCACAAAACGGGCTATTCCGGCCTGGTTTTCGCCCTAACCTGCCACTTTTGACTCGTCAATAGTGACAATCCTTAATGCGTCCCCTTCCGAGCCGCGCTTCCCTTGCCGGACAAGGCTCTGCGCCCTTTTCCGAGGGGTTCCTCCGGGTTCCGCCGCACATTCGTATTGCAATTTGGCGACACCGCCTGTGGACGGTACCAATTTCTTCTCCCAGTTAAAGTTATTTTTGATAAATTGGTAACCAAAGTAGCAAAACAAAGTTGATTAAAAGTAGTTTCACTTCAAAACACAGAGGAGAACCGGTCGGCGTGGGATCGGCATGACGCAAAGATAGCTCGACGCTACATGTCATGGCAGGAGCACCCCTATCCACCCGCCACTCTCCCCTGGTACCGCTTTCTGTTCGGCGCTGATCGCGTCCGAACACCACTCGCAGTACTGGGTTTCTTTTTTTGACAGGGTATGGAGGAGAAGATGAAGAAAGCTTTGCTCGTCGCTGCGCTGATGTCGGCCGGCGTTGTTGCACACGCTCAGAGCAGCGTCACGCTGTATGGCCGTTTGGATGCAGGTCTCGAGTACATGTCGGGCGTCCCGACCGGCGCTAACGCCAACGGCGCGGCCAACACCAGCTCGAACCGCTTCAAGGCGGAAAGCGGCGACTGGGGCACCAGCCTGTGGGGCATGAAGGGTGTCGAGGACATCGGCGCTGGCAACAAGATTCTGTTCCAGTTGGAAGGCTCGTTCAACACGATGACGGGCGCGGGTCCTGGCGGCGGTGGTCTCTTCAATCGCTGGGCAACGGTCGGCATTTCGAACGACCAGTTCGGTACGTTCACGATGGGCCGCATGCTCTTCATCTCGAACGGCGTGTGGGACTTCGACCCGTTCGGTCAGTCCAACTGGTCGTCGGCATCGCTCGTGCGTGGCCGCAACTGGCCGCAGTCGAGCAACAACTTCGCGTACCAGTCGCCGAAGATCGCGGGCTTTGACTTCTACGGTCAATACGCGCTGTCGAACGCGACGAGCTGGAACGGTAACGGCACGACGCCGCAAGGTCGCGAAGCTGGCGCGCAGGTCACCTACACGACCTCGCTGTTCCAGATCCGCGGTCTGTACGACGAAATTCGCAACCCGACGACCGGCGGTTTGTGGGGTGGCCCGGTCGCCAACAACGGCATCAATACGGCTAACACGAGCAACGGCGTATTCGCGGCATCGCGCGAGTACTCAGCTCTGGTGAACGTGTTCCTCGGCCAGTTCAAGATTCAGGCCGCTTACCAGGCAGTCCGCTCGGCAGGTGCGACGAACGTTGCTCCTGGTCAGCCGACGACCCTGGATCACGAATGGGGCGGTGTGACGTGGCAGGCAACGCCGGCTGCAGCGCTGATCGCGGCGGTCTATCACGTGAACGGCAACAACGGCGCTGGCAATGCGACGATCTACACGGTCGGCGGTTCGTACAACCTGTCGAAGCGCACGCTGCTCGACCTGCAGGCAGCAACGGTGCGCAACAGCCGCAATGCTAACTTCGGTCTGAACGCGAACAATGCGGGCTTCGCCGCTGCAACGGACAACCCGCTGCAAGGCCGCCAGCAAACCGGCGTGTACGCAGGCATCCAGCACTCGTTCTAATCGGACGGTGCGCCCCGAGGGTCACACCTCGGGGTGTAACACAGGTTTCTTCAAGAGAATCTTTTTCACGCTGCTGCGAGAGGCGCGTATCGGTGCAATATCCGCAAGGGTATTGCACCGTTTTTTCTTCGGCGGCCGAATTTGAGTTCTTGCGCGCACCGGGCCGGTGCGTGCTTGCGCGGCTTCAGACGGCCGCTTCGTTCTCTTCGCCGGTACGGATGCGGATCACGCGCTCGACATCCGCGACGAAGATCTTGCCGTCGCCGATCTTGCCGGTGCGCGCCGCGCCGATGATCGCGTCGATGACCTGATCGCACTGGTTGTCTGCGACCACGACTTCGATCTTCACTTTCGGCAGAAAGTCGACCACGTACTCCGCACCACGATACAGCTCGGTATGCCCTTTCTGGCGGCCGAACCCCTTGACCTCGGTAACGGTCAGGCCGGTGAGGCCGACTTCCGCGAGCGCCTCGCGCACTTCGTCGAGTTTGAACGGTTTGATGACTGCGGTGATGCGCTTCATGGCGACCTCGTCTCTTGATGGGAAGAGTGAAAAGGGAAAAGATGATTTTTATTCTACGCCGCGCCGGATGCATTGCGGCATCCGCGCGGGTGCCGTCCTTCACTCCACCGGTTCGGTGTAGCGCGACGTGATCGGATAGCGCCAGTCGCGGCCGAACGCGCGATGCGTGACGCGGATGCCGATCGGCGCCTGACGACGCTTGTACTCGTTGATTTTGATCAGGCGGGTGACCCGTTTCACGTCGTCGACCCGATAGCCCGCCGCGATGATTTCCGCGAGCGAACGGTCCTCCTCCATGTACATGCGCATGATCGCGTCGAGTACTTCGTATTCGGGCAGGCTGTCCTGGTCGGTCTGGTTCTCGCGCAGCTCGGCGGACGGCGCACGCGTCAGGATCCGCTCGGGAATCACGTCGCGCTTTGCAAACGTCGTGGCCGCGTTGCGATAGCGGCACAGCCGGTACACGAGCGTCTTCGCGATGTCCTTGATCACCGCGAAGCCGCCGGCCATGTCGCCGTACAGCGTGCAGTAGCCGACCGCCATCTCGCTCTTGTTGCCGGTGGTCAGCACGATCGAGCCGAATTTGTTCGACAGCGCCATCAGCAGCGTGCCGCGAATGCGCGCCTGAATGTTCTCTTCGGTCGCGTCTTCGGCGCGGCCCGCGAACTCTTCGGCGAGCGACGCGCGAAACGCATCGAACATCGGCGCGATCGCGATCTCGTCGTAACGCACGCCGACGCGGCGCGCCATCTCGGCGGCGTCGGTCGTGGAAATGTCGGCCGTGTAGCGCGACGGCATCATCACCGCGCGCACCTTGTCGGCGCCGAGCGCGTCGCACGCAACGGCCAGCACGAGCGCCGAATCGACGCCGCCCGACAAACCGATCAGCGCGCCCGGAAAACCGTTCTTGCCGATGTAGTCGCGCACGCCCATCACGAGCGCCGCGTACACCTGCGCTTCGATCGACTGCTCCGGCGCGATCGCGGCCGGCAGCGGCTTGCCGTCCTCGAACTCGACGATCGCCGTGGCTTCCTCGAACTGCGCGAGCTTCGCGACGAGTGCGCCCTGCGCGTCGAGCACGAACGAACCACCGTCGAACACGAGTTCGTCCTGCCCGCCGACCATATTCACGTAGACCATCGGAATGCCGGTCTCGCGAATGCGCGCGCGCAAGATGTCGAAGCGCACCGCTTCCTTGTTCAGGTGATACGGCGAGCCGTTCGGAATCAGCAGCACCTGCGCGCCCGCGGCCTTCGCCATCTGCGCGGCCGACGCATGCCATGCGTCCTCGCAGATCACGACGCCGTACTTGATCCCATCGAGTTCGAACACGAACGGCTGCGGGTCCGCGGCGAAGTAGCGCTTCTCGTCGAACACCTCGGTGTTCGGCAGATCCTGCTTGCGATAGGTGCCCTTCAATTCGCCGTCGACGATCAGAGACGCCGCGTTGAATGTATCGACCGGCGGCACGCCGCGCTCGATCGGCGCGTTTGCATTAACATGGCCGTTCGCCGCGTTGTGCACGAGCTTGTGCGCGAGGTTGTCCGACCCGTCGCGCAGCGGATGACCGACGATCACATGCAGACCGGTGAACGGCTTCAACTGCGCGGCGAGATCGGCCAACGCGGCCGCGCTCGCGGTATAGAACGCGGGGCGCAGCAGCAGGTCTTCGGGCGGATAACCCGACAACGCGAGTTCAGGCGCGACCAGCAGCTTCGCACCATCCCTGTGCGCGGCGCGCGCGGCGGCGACGATCTTCGCGACGTTGCCGGCGAAGTCGCCGACGGTGACATTGATTTGAGCAAGAGCGATTCGGGTCTTCATGGCAGGATCGACAGGCAAGCCTTCACGGCTCGCGGTACCGCGGCTCGATGGCTCGACGGAATTGAACAAACCGGATAAACGAACTCAACGAACGACGTGGCAGCTTCAGCTTCATCGCGCCGCGCCGGTCATTGCAAACAGTCACTCAGATTGAACCAGCAACGTATCGATTATCGCACGGGCATTCTGGCATCGCCCTCCGAGGTGGACGCCGCCGAGTGGAACGCCCTCCTTGCCGCGCAGCCGCAGCCCACGCCGTTTTTGCGGCACGAGTTTCTGAGCGCGCTGAACGCGACGCAATGCGCGGTTCCCGACACGGGTTGGGCGCCGCAATTCGTCACACTGACCGACGCACGCACGGGCAAGCTCGCGGCAGCGGCCCCCGTCTATCTGAAGGGTCACTCGTACGGCGAGTACGTGTTCGACTGGGCCTGGGCCGACGCGTACAAGCGCAACGGCCTGCCCTACTACCCGAAGCTGCTATGCGCGGTGCCGTTCACGCCGGTGCAGGGCAACCGCCTGCTATCGGCGAACGAGCACGCGTTGCGCCATCTCGCGGCGACGTTGATGGCGTTCGCCGAGCAGGCCGAGGTGTCGTCGCTGCATGTGCTGTTTCCGACGCAGAGCGAAGCCGACGCGCTCACCGATATCGGCATGATGCAACGCGAAGGCGTGCAGTTTCACTGGCTCAACGACGGCTACCGCGACTTCGACGACTTCCTGTCGACGCTCGAACAGAAGAAGCGCAAGAACATTCGCGCCGAACGTCGCAAGGTGCACGAGGCCGGCATCACGATGCGGCGCATCCGCGGCGAAGACATCAAGGATGCCGACTGGCGCTTCTTCAGCAAGTGCTATCGGCAAACCTATCGCGAGCATTTTTCGAGTCCGTATCTGAACCTAGATTTCTTCCGGATGATCGGCGCGTCGATGCCGGAGAATCTGCTGCTGGTGATCGCCGAATATGAAGGCAAGCCGATCGCGAGCTCGCTCGTCGTCTATCAGCGCGACGACAAAACCGGCGGTACCTTGTATGGCCGCTACTGGGGCGCGCTCGAACACGTGCCGTGCTTGCACTTCGAAACGGCGTACTATCAGCCGCTCGAATTCTGCATCGAAGAGAAGCTCGGCGCATTCGAGGGCGGCGCGCAGGGCGAGCACAAGATGGCGCGCGGCTTTCTGCCGACGGTCACGCGCTCGACGCATTGGCTCGCGCATCCGGCGTTCGCCGATGCGGTCGGCCATTTCCTCGACAACGAAAAGAACAGCATCCACGCATACGTGGACGAGCTGCGCGAACACAATCCGTTCAAAGGCTAGAAGCGCGGTTATGGCGTGGTTTCTCTATCTGCTCGAATGCTCGGACGGCAGCGTCTATACCGGCATCGCGACCGATGTCGCTGCCCGCTTCGACAAACACGTGAGCGGCACGGGCGCGCGTTATACACGCTCGCGCAAGCCGGTGCGAGTGCTGGCGTCATTCGAGCTGGCGGACCGGTCGAGCGCGTCGAGCGCCGAGTATTGGGTCAAGCGGCTCACGGCCGCCGATAAGCGGGCGCTGGCGGCCGGCGTGTTCACGCTGCAGTCGGTGTTGCCGGCGGTGGCGGTGAACGACGCCGCCGACGACGGCGCGAGCTCCGACGGCTGAGTCGCACTACCCCCTCGCCTCGCGCATCCTCTCCGTCAGCAGCCGATGCACGCGCGCGAGTTCTCCCACCACATCCGCTTCCAGCGACGTCAACCGCTCGCGCGCGGGCAACTCGAGCCGCACCGGCCGTAACGTGCGGTTCAACGCGGCCTCGATCGCCTCGCTCATCGCCACGACCCATTCGTCGAGTTCGCTATGCATGTCGCGACGGTTCGCGGTGAGGCGCAACTGCGTCGCGGTGCCGGCCATCCGCCGCAGCAGACTCAGCACCGTCAGCGTGACGGTATCGGCCATCGAGTCCTCGAGCTTTTCGAGCCGCACGCGGCCGATCGCTTCTTCCGCGTTGTTGCTGGTGAGGCCCGCCGCGCGGCGCAATTGCTCGATCTCCTTGCCGCTGTGCCGCGGCGCTTCGAGCGACGCGCGCAGGTACGCGAGATTCGCGCGCACCGCGTCGCCGAGATAGACGCGCAGGTCGAACTTCTCGCGCGTCGGCCACAGAAGGAAGGTCGCGAGCAGCGCGAGCACGCAGCCGAGCACGTTGTTGCCGAGCCGCGTCAGCGCGAACGACAGTTCGTTGGCGCCCGGCGTCGCGAAGTCGGCGACGAGCACGAAGGTCGGCGTCAGGAACAGGACGAACAGGCTGTAGCTGACGGGGCGCAGCGCCATCGTCGCCATCACGAGCGGGAACACCGCAAGCGAGATGCCGAGCGGCGAATGAATCGCGTAGCCGATCGCCGCCGCGAGCACGCCGCCGACGATACTGCCCGCTGCGCGTTCGATGCTGCGCGGCCAGGTCGCGGCGATCGACGGCTGCAGGATCAGAAGAGTGGCCATCGTCGCCCAATAGCCGAACGGCAGACCGAGCGCCCGAATCACGACGAAGCCCGCGGTCGTCGTCACGCCGACACGCGCAGCGTGGCGCAAGCCGACCGACTGCCACGACAGGTTCGCCTTCAGCGTCGACCATGCGCGCGCCGTATAACGCGCGACGCATGCGCTCCACGGCTCGGCATGCACCTCACGCGGCGCGAAATCGACGAGCTCGAAACCGGATTGCAGCTTCACCGGTTCGATCAGCACGCTTTCGAGCCGATGCGCGAGACGTCGCAGACGCGCCTGCGGCTCCGCCAGACGTTCCCAGCGCGCGTCGCCGGTCGCGCTGCCGATGTCGCTCAGCACTTCGCCGATCGCATTGAGCAGGCGCACCGCGCGTTGCGTGCGGCGCGGATCGTCGGGCACTTTCTCGCCCGCGCCCGACACCGCGATCAGATAAGCGAACAACGCTTCGCCATCGGTCAGCAAGCCGAGCAGCGTGTCGTAGACGGCCGCGCCGCCCGCTTTCGAGGCAGGCACGTTCGCGAGCGCATCGCGCGAGCGTTCGAGCGACGCGCGCGCATCGGCGCGAAAGCGCGCGGCATGCGTGGCCCACTCACGCGGCGCGGCCCGTGCGCCGACTAGCCGCGCGCTATCGAACGCGATATCGGCAAGGCGCAGATACACCGCGCGCAGCGACGCGCGGCTCGCGCCGAACGGATGGATGCGCCACACGGTCAGGCTCAGCACGATCGCGAACAGACAGCCGAGCAGATAGACGCCGAGAAACTCGACACCGGCTCGCGCGTCGTGCATCGGCCGATCGACCATCACGACGCAGGCGGTCGCCGCGAGGATCGTCACCTGCGACGTGGCCGCGCCCCAGATGCGGCCGAACGCGCCGAGCGTCGTGAACGCGAGCACCGCGAGCGCGGCCCACGCGGTGCCCGACGCGGAGGCGAATGCGGCGATGCCACCGCACAGCGTTGACAGCAGCGCGAAGCCCATCATCGACATGAAGCGCGCGCGGTTCGAGCCGGCCGCATCGGCGAGGCAGGTCCAGAACGCGCCAATTGCGGCCCACGCGAACACCGGATCGTGCAGCACGTTGCCGAGCGCGAGCATCGCCGTCGATGCGCACGCGGCCCTCAAGCCCTCCGACAGATTCGCCTCGCTCGCCGCGAACGACACCATCCAGACCGGCCGCTTGCGATAGATCGCGCTGACGACCGAATTCAGCCGGGTCGACCAGCGCGGCGGTGTCGAGCGGGACTTGCTGCGGTTCATCATCCGGATAGTGCTCGTTGAAGTGATGGAAACGCGCGTGGATGCCGTGAGTTCGCGCGCGAGGTCGTGCGGCGAATCATAAGGGTTTACACCTAAATATAAAAATGCGTTCCGTTCATCGAAGCGATGCGTTCAGGTTATGCGCGCCGCAAAGCGCATAAAAAAACCGCGCGGTCCTTGCGGACTCGCGCGGTTTTCGTACTGCATGCAGCGAGCGGATGAACCGTGGTGCGCTTACTTCTTGTAGTTCGCCACGCCTTCGCTGATTTCCTTGTGGGCGGCATCGACGTCGGCCCAGCCTTCGACCTTGACCCACTTGCCCTTCTCGAGCGCCTTGTATTGCTCGAAGAAGTGCTTGATCTGGTCCTTCAGGTAAGCAGGCACGTCGTCGACCGACTTCAGGTTCGCCGTCATCGGGCAGATCTTGTCGTGCGGCACGGCGATCAGCTTCGCGTCGACGCCCGATTCATCGGTCATCTGCAGCATGCCGAGCGCGCGGGCACGCACGACCGAGCCTGCCAGCAGCGGGAACGGCGTGATCACCAGCACATCGACCGGGTCGCCGTCGCCCGACAGCGTCTGCGGAATGAAGCCGTAGTTGGCCGGATAGCGCATGCCGGTGCCGATGAAACGGTCGACGACGAGCAGGCCCAGCTCCTTGTCGGCTTCGTACTTCACCGGGTCGCTTTGCGCCGGGATTTCGATGATGACGTTGAAATCGTGCGGAAGGTCTTTGCCTGCGGGAACGTGATTGAAGCTCATGAGCGCTCTCTGAAGGGGATGGAAATCGGAAGGCGGCGAACGGCGCGCGGGCTGCGGATGCGGTGCGAACTGCGTGCGAACCGCGAACGCCAAGCCCTGAAGCCCTTTCGCCCCGAACGACGGGGCCGCGCACCGGACCGTACGGAATGCGCCATTATAGCCAATCGGCAGGTGGCATCCGCGGTCGGATCGGCGCGATAATCGTCTGGCGAGTCTCGCTTCGCGTCTCTACCGTTTTGTGTCTCCCCTTCGAACCCGCGCCGCCGCACGCCGGCCGCACGTCATCAAGGAGCATGCATGGAAGAAGCACGGCATTTCATCGGCGGCGAGTGGTGCGCCGCTTCCGGCGGCGAATCGATCGCCGTACTCGATCCATCGGACGGCCAGCCGTTCACGCGCATCGCGCGCGGCACCGAGGCCGATATCGACACCGCCGTGCACGCGGCGCGCCGCGCGTTCGACGGAGCCTGGGGCGCGCTCGCCGCCGCCGAGCGCGGCCGCGTGCTGTACCGGCTGTCGCTGCTGGTGGCCGCGCGCCAGGAAGACCTCGCACAGCTCGAAGCGCGCGACACCGGCAAGCCGCTCAAGCAGGCGCGCGCCGACGCCGCCGCCCTCACCCGCTACTTCGAGTTCTACGCCGGCGCGGCCGACAAACTGCACGGCGAGACCCTGCCCTACCAATCCGGCTACACGGTGCTGACGATTCGCGAGCCGCACGGCGTGACCGGCCACATCGTGCCGTGGAATTACCCGATGCAGATCTTCGGGCGCAGCGTCGGCGCGGCGCTCGCGACCGGCAATGCGTGCGTCGTCAAACCGGCCGAGGACGCGTGCCTTTCCGTACTGCGTGTCGCAGAACTCGCCGCCGAAGCCGGCCTGCCGGCCGGTGCGCTGAACATCGTCACCGGCTACGGCCACGAAGCGGGCGCCGCGCTCGCGCGCCATCCGGGCATCGATCACATCTCGTTCACGGGCTCGCCCGAAACCGGCAAGCTCGTCACGCAGATGGCCGCCGAAAACCATGTCCCCGTCACGCTCGAACTCGGCGGCAAGTCGCCGCAAATCGTCTTCGCCGACGCCGATCTCGACGCCGCGCTGCCGGTGCTGATTTCCGCGATCGTGCAGAACGCCGGGCAAACCTGCTCGGCGGGCAGTCGCGTGCTGATCGAGCAGGCCATTTACGAGCCGCTGCTCGACCGGCTCAGCAGCGCCTTTCAGGCACTGCGCGTCGGGCCGTCGAAAGCCGACCTCGACTGCGGGCCGCTGATCAGCGCGAAACAGCAGCAGCGCGTGTGGGATTTCCTGTCGGACGCGCAACACGACGGCATCGCAATGGCCGCGCACGGCGAAGTGGTTCCCGAAGCGCCTGAAAGCGGCTTCTACCAAGCCCCGACCTTGCTGCGCGACGTTCCCGCGAGCCACCGCCTCGCGCGAGACGAAGTGTTCGGCCCGGTACTCGCCGCGATGTCGTTCCGCGACGAAGCCGAAGCGCTCGCGCTCGCGAACGGCACGCAGTTCGGACTCGTCGCCGGTATCTGGACACGCGATGGCGCGCGCCAGATGCGGCTCGCGCGACGCGTGCGCTCGGGCCAGGTATTCATCAACAACTATGGTGCGGGCGGCGGCGTCGAGTTGCCGTTCGGCGGCGTCAGGCATTCGGGGCATGGCCGCGAGAAAGGCTTCGAGGCGCTGTATGGCTTTACGGTGCTGAAGACGATCGCGATCCGCCACGGCTAGCGAATCCGGCAGGGCTCGCTCGCGATCATCGCGACCAGCGCGTTACATGCAGCAACGCATCGCTCTATCCATCACAAACAACGGAGACATCATGCGGTTGACAGGTAAAACGGCCATCGTCACGGGCGGCGGTTCGGGTTTCGGCGAAGGCATCGCGAAAACCTTTGCGCGCGAAGGCGCGAACGTCGTGGTCAACGACCTCAACGGGCCGGCCGCCGAACGCGTCGCGAGCGAGATCGCGATTACGGGCGGAAAAGCGATCGCGGTGCCCGGCAACGTCGCGCATCGCGACGACTGGCGCACGCTGCGCGAAGCCGCGCTCGAAGACTTCGGCAGCGTGCAGATCGTCGTCAATAACGCGGGCACCACGCATCGCAACAAGCCGGTGCTCGAAGTGACCGAGGCCGAGTTCGACCGCGTCTATGCGGTGAACGTAAAGAGCATCTACTGGAGCGTGCAGGAGTTCGTGCCGTATTTCCGCGAGCAAGGCGGCGGCAGCTTCATCAATATCGCGTCGACGGCGGGCGTGCGGCCGCGGCCGGGGCTCGTCTGGTACAACGGCAGCAAGGGCGCGGTGATCGTCGCCAGCAAGTCGCTCGCCGTCGAACTCGGGCCGCAGCGGATTCGCGTGAACTGCGTGAATCCGGTAATCGGCGAGACCGCGCTGCTGTCCGAGTTCATGGGGGTCGAGGATACGCCGCAGAATCGGCAGAAGTTCCTCGCGGGGATACCGCTCGGGCGGTTTTCGACGCCGCAGGATATTGCGAATGCGGCGCTGTATCTGGCTTCGGATGAAGCGGAGTTCATTACCGGCGTGTGCCTCGAAGTGGATGGGGGGCGCTGCGTGTAGTGGTGGGTCCGACGCTGCGCACGCGCTGCGTGCGCATTCAGTGTTTTCCCCCAATATCGATTCGTCGTGCAAATGGCCTGGCGCGGATAGAATCGACCGGCGGTGGCATTTCAATTCCATAACAAGAGGAGACACAGTCATGGCTAGTCCTGCAGATCCGCTCCACCATCCCGGCGCTGGCGCGCCACCTTCGACGTTCGAAGAGGCGACTTATCGCAAGGTTACCTGGCGGCTCGCGCCGCTGTTGATGCTGTGCTACATCGTTGCATATCTGGACCGTGTGAATGTCGGTTTCGCGAAGCTGGGGATGAGCACGGATCTTGGCTTGAGCGATGCGGTGTACGGCTTCGGCGCGGGGATTTTCTTTATCGGCTATTTCATCTTCGAAGTGCCGAGCAACGTGATTCTGCATAAGGTCGGCGCGCGTGTCTGGATCGCGCGGATCATGGTTTCGTGGGGCGTGATATCGATGCTGACGATGTTCGTCACCACGCCGACGATGTTTTACGTGATGCGCTTTTTGCTCGGGATTGCCGAGGCGGGGTTCTTTCCTGGGATTATTTTGTACCTCACCTACTGGTATCCGGCGCATCGGCGTGGGCGGATGACGACCTGGTTTATGACGGCGATTGCGCTGTCTGGGGTGATCGGCGGGCCGGTGTCGGGGTACATCCTGAAGAACTTTAATGGCGTGAACGGGTGGCACGGCTGGCAGTGGCTGTTTCTGCTCGAAGGGATACCTTCGGTACTGGTTGGGATCATCGTGTTCGTGGTGCTCGACGATCGGATTACGAACGCCAGGTGGCTTACCCGGGAAGAGCAACAGTTGCTCGAGAGTCAGGTGTCGGCCGAGGAAGCGACCAAGCACGATATGCCGATTCGGCAGGTGCTCACTAACGGACGGGTGTTGATGTTCAGCCTCACCTACTTCTCGTTTGTGATGGGGCTTTATGGGGTGAGTTTCTGGTTGCCGACGATCATCAAATCGACCGGCGTTACCGATGCATTTTTGATCGGCTTGCTGTCGGCGGTGCCGTTTGCGGCGGCTGTCGTGGCGATGGTGTTCGTTGCGCGGAGTGCGGACCGGTCGAGGGAACGGCGGTGGCATATTGCGGTGCCGGCGTTTCTTGGTGCTGTGGGGCTCGTGCTTTCCGTCGTTTGGACGCATAACACCGTGCTTGCTATGACCGGATTGACGCTGGCTACGATGGGCATCCTCACTACCCTGCCGTTGTTCTGGAGTTTGCCTACGGCGATTCTTGCTGGGACCGGGGCGGCCGCGGGGATCGCGATGATTAATTCCATTGGGAACCTGGCGGGGTTCCTTAGTCCTTATGCTGTGGGGTGGTTGAAAGAGGTTACCGCGGCTAATGACTCAGGGATGTATATGCTCGCGGCGTTCATGGTGCTCGGCGGTTTGCTTGCTATTAGTGTGCCGGCGAGGATGGTTAATAGATGAAACAGACTCGCAGATGAGCAAAGCCCTGGCGGTCTTTCTGCGCCAGGGCTTTTTGTTGCCAGGGGTACGAGCTTCCAACCATCGAATGGCCTGCCAGATCAGTCGTCATCGTCCCCGTGATGACGGTGCTCCCAGCCCCTGTGCCAGCCATGGTCATGGCGCCAGTGCCTGTCACGGTCGTCGTTGTACTGGTACCCATAGCCGTAACCGTAGCCATAGGCCGGAGCAGGCACGTACGTCACGGGTGGCGCCTCGTAGACCACCGGAGGCGGCGCGACATAAACCGGCCCCGGCGCGCCAAGGTAAACACCAAGGTCGACATGAGCCAGCGCAGCGCTGGAAGCGCACGCAGCGCAAACGCCTGCAATCCACAAAATGAAGCTGCGCTTCATGTTTCTCTCCCTGTTCGCTGGCATCGGTTGTTGATGCGAATTAGCGATATCGATTGTATGTGTAGCTCTGGTTGGCAAATAAACGCGAAGTGTCAGTCTGGTAACCGTTTGTAAGGCCTCGTGCCCTCCAGTTCTCTGCGTGCTTACGAAGCACTCAGAGAATCGCCATAGACATGCACCCGCTCACCAACATGAACGGCAGGCTGATTGTCGTAATTGAAGTTTCGATAACTGCCATCCTGCATCCTGACTTGCACCTGGTAGGTGGCAGCTTTGCGTACCGCATGTTCGATGCCGTTACCGGCAAGGCCGCCGCCAACCGCACCCGCTATCGTCGCCAGAACACGGCCGCGACCTTGACCAACCTGATTGCCCAGCAGCCCGCCCGCCACCGCACCGCCTACCGCACCGAGTCCGGTGGTCGGCTCCTGCGTTTGGACCGCGTTGACCGCGACGACTTCACCTGCATCAGGGTCGACGGCAACGGGTCGAGATGGCGGCTGCGTGGCATCACGGTAACTATCGTCATGCGCGTATCTGGGCGCGGGCGACGACGCACTGCTGTGGTGGGGATGAACATGGGATTCGCTCACCGTGTTGGTCCGCGTGCCTTGTTGCTCCGCATACGGTTTAGCCGAGTCGAGCGGCGTGCTGGCCGGCTTCACCGCAACCGATGCAGTTTGCGACGGCGGCGGGGTTAGCGCTCGGGATGTCGGAAGCAGACCGGTCATTGCGGCAATGCCGGTGCCGCTGGCGAGAATCACAGCAACGGCAGCTCCGGCGACCAGAGGATGAATGCGGCTGCGCGCGGATGAATCGGAAGGCAGGTTGGTGGTCATTGCTGGCTCCGTGGTATGTGCCTGCAAGAACGCCGATGCCATCGAGTCGGTGGACCTGGCTATTGTGAGATATGTAAGCAGTTGTAGTTCGCCGGGACACGCTGGCATTCCAAATCGACTTATAGAAAAAACAATGGCCGGTCTCCCGGCCATGATCGATTGGGCCCGCGAAAACTTCCGCGTCAATCCTTTTCCGCGCTCCGTCCCGACTGCGACTGCGCCGCTGGCATCCTCCGGTAAATGGTGTTCCGCGACACGCCAAGCGCACGCGCCGCCGCCGAAACGTTGCCGCCGTACCGCGCCAGCGTCATCGCGACGACTGATGCGGCGACATCCTGCAGCCGCGCGCCGTCGCGTACCGACGCTTCGCCTGTGGCAAGCGCGTCCGCATTCGCAACGTCGGCGACGGCCGATATGGCAGAGTCACCTTGACCTGCGTCGTCGCCACAACCCGCACCACGAACGTCCTCCAAAAAATCATCCGGCAAATGCTCCCACCGGATCACCCCATCCTCCTCCACCATCGCCGCCGCAGTCCGCAGCAGATTAGCCAGTTGCCGGCAGTTACCCGGCCACGCATGCCGCCCGAACGCCGCCATCACATCAGCCGCAACGCTAAGCGCGTGTCGCCCCCCGCTTTCCACTGATTCCCACTGCAGCATCTTTTGAACGACGACCGCCAGATCGCTCCGCTCACGCAACGCCGGCAACCGAACCGCAAGCCCGTTGATCCGATAGTAGAGATCCTCACGAAACTGATTCTGCGCAATCATCTCGCGCAAGTTGCGGTGTGTCGCGCAAATAACGGAGACATCGACTGGAACCGACCGCATCGCCCCCAGCGGCGTCACCATCCGCTCCTGCAAAACACGCAGCAACCGCACCTGCAATGAATACGGCATATCCCCAATCTCATCGAGAAACAGCGTACCTCCATTCGCTTGCATCAGCCTGCCGATCGCCCCTTTACGCCGCGCGCCGGTAAACGCCCCCTCTTCATACCCGAACAGCTCGGATTCGATCAGCGACTCTGGAATCGAAGCGCAGTTGACCGCAATAAACGGCCCATCACGTCGCGGCGAATCGTTGTGAATCGCCTGCGCGAGCAACTCCTTGCCGGTACCGGTCTCGCCGGTGACCAGAATCGGAATATCCTTGCCGAGCACCTTGCGAACCTTCGCGATCAGTGCGGACACACGAGCATCACCGGTATCGAGATCGCTGAGCCGCGACAGTCCCGCAGCCGGTTGACGCGCATTCGCACAGACCGGTCGCGGTGCGGCCGCACCCTGCACGTCAACAGCCCCGCGCTCCAGCCCAAACGACGCCCGCCTGAACTGCCCACGTGCGCAAACCACCGCACCGTTGTGCAGATTCAGCATCAGATGCGGTGCAACGCCATGCGTCAAACGGTCGATCAGTTGCGCATACGAGATCTGGAACAGCGACGACAGTGTATGCGCGCGCAACGCAGCTAGCGACAAGCCCAACTGAAATTGCGCACTCCGGTTCGCGGACAGAAAGCGACCATCGTCGGTAAACGCAATGATCCCTTCCATCAGCGTACCGAGAAACTCAGGACGTCCGTGAAAAGACACTTGCAGCACGTCGCGAAACGCAGTCGAGAACAGATGGTTTTCGATCATCTGCACCGACATCTTCGCGAGCGCCATCGTGTGCTGGTGATAGCTGCGGTGGTCGCCCGTCACGTCGAGCACGCCGATCAGATCACCATACGGATCGAGAATCGGCACACTCGAACAGGTCAGGAAGCGGTTCGCCGCCAGATAGTGCTGATCGCCATGAACGACCATCGCACACCCCTCGGCAAGCGAGGTACCGATCGCGTTGGTCCCTTGACGATCCTCGGCCCAGTTCGCGCCAGGCCGCAGCGCCACTTTTTCCGCGCGATGCAAAAAGTCGGCGTCGCCGATCGAATGCAGGATCAACCCTTCGGCGTTGGTCAACACGATCATGCTTTGCGTATTGACGATCTGCTCGCGCAGCGTCTCCATGACCGGCATCGCATGCGCGCACAGCACCTGGTTTTGCTCGCGCTTCAGCGCGAGTCCCGTGTCGGACAGGATGTCGTAATCCGGCCGGAACGATGCGCGCAGGCCGAACGTCTCGGAGCGTTCGTGCGCTTTCTGGATCGCCGGGGCAGGCCAAGCTTTGGAGCGGTTAGCCGCCGCCGGGCTGACCGGATGAACGTCTTCGCGCATTGTCTCCTCCTTGGTGCGCCCGGCTCGTGCCGGACGCTTTGATGCGTGTCGACAGAATACTCCGTTTGCTAGGCCGCCCGACGCCCGCCGTGACCCCGCGCGGGCCCGCATCGTTGATCTGCATCAGCGTCGGCCGAATCTGCGGCGTTTCTGAACAACCGCTGCCCGCGCATCTGTTCCGAAACGGAACACTTCCGCTTAATAGCCCAGCCCAATCCCTGAAATTTTGCATGTCGATGCATTGGTATGGTTTCTGCCTGATGTGGTGCCGCGCAGTCACCCGATCACCATCACAAAACGGAGACAAGTGATGAATCCATTTGACCTGAAAGCTCTTGGCATCGACATCGAGTATCCCTATCGCCAGCGTTATGAAAACTACATCGGCGGCAAGTGGGTTCCGCCGGTCGGCGGCGACTATTTCGACAATGTGTCGCCGATCAACGGGCAGCCGTTTTGCCGCGTGCCTCGCTCGAGCGCCGCGGACATCGACCTCGCGATCGACGCCGCGCACGCGGCGCGCCGCAAATGGGCGAAGACGTCGGTGACGGAGCGCGCGAACCTGCTGCTCGCAGTGGCCGAGCGCATGGAGAAGAACCTGAAGCTGCTCGCGGTCGCGGAGACAATCGATAACGGCAAGCCGCTGCGCGAAACCATGGCCGCGGACCTTCCGCTCGCCGTCGATCATTTCCGCTATTTCGCGGGCTGCATCCGCGCGCAGGAAGGCGGCATCTCCGAGATCGACGACAACACGGTCGCTTATCACTTTCACGAGCCGGCAGGCGTGGTGGGCCAGATCATCCCGTGGAATTTCCCGCTGCTGATGGCCGCATGGAAGCTTGCGCCCGCCCTCGCGGCCGGCTGCTGCATCGTGATGAAACCCGCCGAGCAGACGCCGGCTTCGGTACTCGTGCTGATCGAACTGATCGGCGATCTATTGCCTGCCGGGGTCATCAATATCGTCAACGGCTTCGGCAGGGAAGCGGGCGAAGCGCTCGCCACCAGCAAGCGCATCGCGAAGATCGCGTTCACCGGCTCGACGCCGGTCGGCAGGCGCATCCTGCACGCAGCCGCGGACAACCTGATTCCGTCGACGGTCGAACTCGGCGGCAAGAGCCCGAACATCTTCTTCGCCGACGTGCTCGATCGCGACGACGCATTTCTCGACAAGGCGCTCGAAGGTCTCGCGATGTTCGCGTTGAATCAGGGCGAGGTTTGCACGTGCCCATCGCGCGTGCTGGTTCAGGAGTCGATTTACGAGCGCTTCATCGAGAAGGCGATCGCCCGTGTGGAACGCATCAAGGCCGGCCATCCGCTGAACCTCGAAACGATGATCGGCGCGCAGGCCTCGCAGCAGCAGCTCGACAAGATCCTGTCGTATATCGACATCGGCCGGGACGAAGGGGCGCAGTGCCTCGTCGGTGGCGAGCGCGCCACGCCCGGCGCCGGTCTCGGCGAGGGCTTCTACGTGAAGCCGACGATGCTGTTCGGCAACAACGATATGCGCGTGTTCCAGGAGGAAATCTTCGGGCCGGTCGCTTCGGTGATGACGTTCAAGGACGAACGGCAAGCGATCGAACTCGCGAACGACACGTACTATGGCCTGGGCGCGGGCGTATGGACGCGCGATGGGACGCGCGCTTACAAGATGGGACGCGAGATCGAGGCGGGACGCGTGTGGACCAACTGCTATCACCTGTATCCGGCGCACGCGGCATTCGGTGGCTATAAGCAGTCGGGGATCGGGCGCGAAACGCACAAGATGGCGTTGTCGAATTATCAGCAGACGAAGTGTCTGCTGGTCAGCTATCAGGCGGAGGCGCTTGGGTTCTTCTGAGCGAAGGGCGCGCGTCGTTTGCTGACGACGCGCGCTCTACCCTGCGCGTGCCGCACACGTTGGGTAGGCGCGGGGGCAAGCAATTGCGCTGGCATCCCACCCCGTCGCGCAGACCACGCCTTGTGCCAGCATTGCGTCGGCGACCCTCACAAAGCCGGCGATATTCGCTCCGTTCAAATAGCTGACCGAACCGTCGTCGCGACGGCCATGTCGCAGGCAGACTTCGTGAATGCTGCGCATCATGTCGTGCAGACGTGCATCGACTTCTTAGCGCGGCCAGGAGATGCGCATAGCGTACAGAACGCCGTTGCTTTCGAAGCACTTGGCCGCGTCGTTGGTCGACGGCATGTTGGCGCCTTCGGCGACGCAAAGCACGCCGTTTTTGATCAGCGTTGCGGCGTCCTCGCATTCAGTTCGTTTTGCGTGGCGCAATGAATTCAATTGTAGGAATCGGGTCGCTGGTCCTGCGATGTTGATCGTCATGAAGAGTCCTTCGCCCGACGAATCAAATTTATTGCCTAATCACGCTAAAAATTCATCCAATTCCGATCGCCGCGGGTCATCTTCGTCCCGATACTTGTCGTTCGCACATAACAAGGAACGACGATGACGAACGGCAACGGCCGGCCAATGATCCGGCTCGCAGGCAATAGCACGGGCTGCGGCGCGATTCTGACTGCATCGTGAGCGTGCCAATTGCGAGAACTTGCTCACCCCCGTGAACACATCCTGGGTCTTTCCTCTGACGCATTACCCACATGGGGCAATGCGCCTTTGCTGGTGCCGCTCCGTCTGCGCGGCGCCGAAACCCTAGGCAAGCTTTATCGATACACGCTCGATGTCGCGACGATCGAAAGTCCGACGCTCGGAGTGTGGCAAGCACAGGAACTCGTCGTGGCTGATCGCCTGATCGGCAAGGTCATCGACATTTCGATCGCTTTCGACGGCAACGGATTGTTCGGTCGTCATGGGTTGGTACGCGGCGACGTGGCACACGCGAGCGCCGGCCGCCGCACGATGTCGGGCCTCATCACAGGCATCAAACAGATGGGTGCCGATGAACGGCGCGCCTATTACCGCCTCGTCGTCCGTCCCTGGCTGTGGCTGGCCACGAAGAACTGCGACAGCAGGATCTTCCAGGACGCCAGCGTGGTGGACATCACTGACCGGGTACTCAAGGAGCGATATCACTTCCCGCTCGTGATGGAACTCGGCGCGCCAGGCCTGCGCAACGGCTACCCGAAGCGGGACTATGTCCGGCAGATGTGGGAATCCGACTTCGATTTCCTCACGCGGATCTGGAGAGAATGGGGAATCTACTACCTGTTCGACGGAATGACGCTGGTACTGTGCGATTCGCCCGGCTCGCACAAGCGACACGACAACGCATACGACACGCTGCGCTACCATGCGCCCGACAGCAGGCACGTCGACGAGGAGCACGTTCACAAGCTCGATGTGTCGCATCAAATCACGACAGGCAAGGTCAGCCTGATCGATTACGACTACACGCGCCCCGGCGCGCGCTTCGAGGGCGAGTACGAGAGCCACAGTGAGCAGGCCCACGACAACATCGAGCAATACGGTTGGGGCGACTATTCGCAGCCGCTTGCGGGTGCGACGGGACTGTCAGGTGAGCGGAGCGACTTCCGCGATGAAGCCGGGCACCTCGCGAGCGTGCGTGTCGATGCAATGCGCGGTCATCGTCTGCGGCTGAAGGGTCAAGGGAATCTGCGCGGTCTGACAACCGGGAAAACATTCTGGCTCGACAACCATCCGCTGCGGGAAGTCAACGCCGAGTACCTGGTCATATCGACGACCCTCGATATCCGTAATGCACCGCAGAACACGCGGTCACCCGGCGCGGACACGTACGATGCGCTGCACCAGTGCGCGACCGACTTCGTGCTCCAACCCGCCAATACGTTCTTCAAAAACCGTCCGAAGAAAAAGCCGCGTTGCGCGGCGGAAACGGCAATCGTGGTCGGCCCCGAGGATCAGCCGATATGGGTCGATGGATATGCACGCGTGAAGGTGCGCTTTGCGTGGGAGCGGCTTGCCCCGAAGAACGACTGCGCCAGTTGCTGGGTGCGGGTGTCGTCGCCGTGGCAAGGCAACGGCTTCGGTGCGATCTATCCGCCGCGCATCGGTCAGGAGGTCACGGTCAGTTATCACGAAGGCGACCCGGACAAGCCTTACGTGTCGGACCGGATGGTCAACGGCCAGAATCAGCCGCCCTGGAGGCTGCCCGACAACCAGGCGCTCTCGGGCATCCTTAGCAGCGAGCTCAAGGCGGGCTGCGCGAGCCAGACCAATCACGTCGTACTGGATGACACGCCGGGCCAGCTGCAGGCACAGATCGCCAGCGACCACGCCCAGTCGCGCCTCGTGCTGGGCTACAACACGCGTGTCGTGCGCGACGCAGGCCGGCAGCAGGCACGCGGTGAAGGCTGGGAACTGGCGACGAACGCATGGGGTGTCGCGCGAGCCAACCGAGGCATGCTGATCACCACCGAGGCACGTCACGGCGCGAGCACGCCGGCAAAGGATGCCGGTGAGACCGTGGCGCGCCTCACTCAGGCGCGCGACACCCACGAGAACCTCGCGAGTCTCGCGCGGCGGCACGAGGCACAGGAACAGCAGACCAGTCAAAGCGAAGTCGCGCAGGCCATCAAGGCGCAGAACGACGCGATTCGCGGCGGCAGGGCAAGCGCGGAGCTTCCCTTTCCGCAACTGACCCAGCCCGAGCTGGTGCTGGCCAGCGCGGCGGGTCTCGGTCTCACGGCAGCGCAAAGCACGCACGTGGCGAGTGCCGAACACATCGCGCTCAGCGCGGGCGGACACGTCAGCGTCGCGGCGGTGAAATCGCTGCTGGCGTCGGCGGTCAACGGCGTGCGGGTGTTTGCGCAACATCTCGGCATCCGGCTCAAGGCCGCATCGGGCAAGGTGCAGATCGATGCGCAAAACGACGATGTCGAGGTCATCGCGCAACGTGTCGTCAGTATCATCAGTAGAACCGATTCGATCAATCTGATGGCCAGCAAGGAAATCGTCTTTCATGCGGGTAACACGAAGGTGGTCATCAATTCGGATGGGTACAAGGTCTATACGGGTGGCGAGCATCGGGTCCATGCGAGCGGTCATCGGACCGACGGGCCAGCGGCACGGCCTGTCAGTCTGCCCGTCACGCCAGACGATCCCGGCAGGCTGGCGGCGCATCATGTGCTGATCGAACACGATTCCGGCTTTGCGCTGCCGAATCAGCCATACCGGATCACGCTCGACGATGGTCGGCTGATTCAGGGTGTGACGAACGCGCTTGGCGAAACGAGCCTCGTCACCAGCAATATGCTTGCGTTCGCGACGGTCGAACTGCTTGCCGCGAGCGAGCCGGACAAAGTGATTGCGGTTAGCAGAGGCGCGGTGATCAGAGCGGCGAATGAGTCATTCACTGGCGCTGTACCCAATGCCGAGAAACGCAGTGCCACGGTCGCAGGAAAGGCCGTGGCCTCTCCGAACGAGAGCGCGACGACGGAAGATAAACGACCCGAATTCGTCTCGTGCGATCCGATGAACTTCGGGCTGCGGTTTTATCACTTCGTCAATGGTGCGGCCGAGGGTGACACGCCCGCCGGTATGTCGATGCGCAAGGGTGTCGAATACCCGGTGACCAAGGCTTATGCGGCTGCGATTAAGGCTGCGCTGCAGGGGATCGATTGGGGCGGGGTGGCGTGGCCGTTGACTGCCGATTCGATAAGAATGATTCAAAACGCGGTCATGCCGAAATTGGAAGACGCGCTTGGTGCCGGGCCCTTTGGATTGCCACGACGCGATGCCGCTAGTCCGGAAACTAGTGATGGCATGCCACAGATCGTGATAGTCGATCCAGAGCGGACAACGCAGTACAACCTGCGACAGGACGTCAGTGCCGCATTCATCGGGAAGTACTGGCTTATCGCCGTCAACGAGAGCGAGATCGCGCACATCGTCGAACTCAAGCACCAGCCGACCTTGCTGGATAACCGCCTCAAGGCATTTGCCGACACGCTGTATCACGAGTCTCGCCACTGCCAACAGTACTTCTGGATGTTTTCTTTGCTTCAGCACTTTCCAGACGACTACAAAGACCTGCCGAATGTCCAGAGGTTGTATTGGTCGACGATGCTAAAAGAAGCCTATACAGCGGCTGGGAACACGCCACTACCTGACGATCACCGCGTTCACATCGGTCTGCACAGGATGCTTGTCTTCCACTACTACTGGCTGATCTCTTACATGCAGGACATGCCCGGTCGGGAGTATCTCAGCCGAGATCTCCCGCTTGCCGAAAGGAAGGTATGTGACCTGCTGAACGTATCTCCTGAAACAGCACAAAAAATGGTGCAATTCGAAACCGGCTATAGGAGCCAACTTCATGAAGAAGATGCCTATGCCTGCGCGGAAGTGGTCCAAGCCTACTGGCAAAATCCTCGTGATCCTCTCGTTCGCAATCCCGGTACATGCACAGCTCAGTACACCGACGCCCTCAGGATCGTCGGGGCCAGGAGTTGAGATGAGACCGACTGTGACCGACGCCCAGCGCGATATGGCATTCAGCATTTTGACCACTGCAATAGCGATCCTGCGGGACGACCAGCCATTCGATCCCGCTCATACGATTTTCGGCCGCGTTCTTGCGGCTGACCATCTGCGCGGCAAAGGAGGTGGGACGGAGTATTCCTTCGTGAATCCGGCTTTCCCGCGGACGCAAATCATTCTCTATGTGGTACCCGATCCGCTTGCTCCCCCCGCCGACCGCACGAAAGTCAAGCAAGTCGTGACCCACTTCACGATTCGCTTCAGTCCACTATTGACCGACATTAACCGCTCGACGCTGGAAGATCTCCTGCAGGTCGATATCGGTTACTGGATCGACGGCAATGGCGAGCGACGGCCCGGCAATGATATGGGCACGGCTCCGCCGCAGATTCGGCTGCATAGCTATCGCTATCGTGCTTCGAATCTGCCAACGAGCCGATTTCCGGTGGACGTCGAATTTGCTTTCGGCGACCCGGACCCAAAGGACCCGGCGCAGGACGCACACAAAACGCCGGTCCTGATGGACGTTCTACTGAATCGTGACTATTCCGTGCTGAAACCGCGACGCCGTGAACAAAGCCCGTCTTGAGTGACCTGTTGAACGTCTCTGCTCAAACAGCACAAAAAATGGCGAAATTTGAAACCGGCTATAGGAGCCAACTTCATGAAGAAGGCGCCTACGCTTGCGCGGAAGTGGTTCAGGCCTACTGGCGCAATCCTGGTGATCCTCTCGTTCGCAATCCCGGTACATGCACAGCTCAGTATGTCGATGCCCTCAGGATCGTCGGGGCCAGGAACTGAGATGGGACAGACTGTGACCGACGCCCAGCGCGACATGGCATTCAATATATTGACCACATCAATGGCAATCCTGCGGGACGACCAGCCCTTCGACCCCGCACATACGATATTCGGCCGCATTCTTGCGGCGCGGCCTGAGCGCGGTGTGGTAGGTGTTATGGAGTATTCCTTCGTGAACCCGGTTTTGCCGGAGACGCAAATCATTCTGTATGTGGTACCCGATCCGGCCGCTCCCTCTGCCGACCGTACGAAAGTGAAGCAAGTCGTGACGGCCATCACCGTCCGTTTCAATCCACTATTGACAGATATCAGCCGCTCGACGCTGGAAGACCTCCTCCGGGTCGATATCGGCTACTGGATCGACGGGCAAGGCAACCGGTGGCCCGGCAATGATCTAGGAACCGCACCACCCCAGGTTCGCCTGCATGGCTATCGCTATCGTGCTTCGAATCTGCCAACGAGCCGGTTTCCGGTGAATGTGGAATTTGCTTTCGGAGACCCAGACCCAAAGAATCCGGCGCCTGATGAACCCAAAACGCCGGTCCTGATGGACGTTCTCCTGAATCGTGACTATTCCGCGCTGAAACCGCGACGCCATGGACAGAGCCCTTCTTGAGTGACCTGTTGAACGTCTCTGCGGAAACAGCACAAAAGATGGCGCAATTCAAACCCGGCTATAGGTGCCAACTTCATGAAAAAGATGCCTACGCTAGCGCGGAAGTGGTCCAAGCATACTGGCGGAATCCTGATGATCCTCTCATTCGCAACCTCAGTACCTGCACAGCCCAGTACGTCGACGCTCACGGGACCGTCAGCGCCAGGAGCGGCGACCAGAGAGACCGTGACCGACGCGCAGCGCGACATGGCCTTCAGAATATTGACCACGGCAATGGCGATCCTGCGGGACGACCAGCCCTTCGATCCCGCTCGTACGATATTCGGCCGCATTCTTGCGGCGCGGCCTGAGCGCGGTGTAGTAGGTGTTACGGAGTATTGCTTCGTGAATCCGGTTTTGCCGGATACGCAAATCATCGTAGTTGCGATACCCGATCCGCTCGACCCCTCCGCCGACCGCACGAAAGTCAACCGAGTCGTCACCGACTTCACGATCCGTTTCAGTCCACTATTGACAGACATTAGCCGCTCGACGCTGGAAGACCTCTTTCCTCTCGATATCGGCTACTGGATCGATGGGGACGGCATCCGGCGGTCCGGCAATGATATGGGAGTGTTGCCGCCGCAGGTCCGTCTGCATGGCTATCGCTATCGTGCTTCGAATCTGCCGACGAGCCGGTTCCCGGTGGATGTAGATCTGGCTTTCGGAGACCCAGACCCAAACAATCCGGCGCCTGATGAACCCAAAACGCCGGTCCTGATGGACGTTCTCCTGAATCGTGACTATTCCGCGCTGAGACCGCGACGCCGTGGACAGAATCCCTCGTGAACAGATGGTGGCAAAGGGCGTCGCCCGATGACCAAGAACAGGAGTGAACTGGCGCGGCCCCAAACCGTTTTCACAGCCATTTCAAAAGCAAAAGCGAGGCGCAAACCCGTTCTCCGGTGGATCTAGCCTCAGCTCCGAAAACTATTCCTCCCCAACCGTCTCGACATAGTTATCAACCGCGCTACTGACCGTAGGATGAAAGCGCGCATCGCCGATCAGATCGGTCAGCTCGAAGCGCCTGAGCTTGTCGCGAACCGGATCTTTCATCTCCGCAAAGTGCAGTGCAATCCCGCGCTCGTCGAGCGAGCGCGTCAGCTCCCGCAGCATGTCGGCCGAGGTGACGTCCACGCTCGTCACCGGTTCGGCCGCCACCACCACGCGCTTGACGGGTGCCGGCGAGTCGGCGACGGCTTCGAGCAGGCGCTCCTGAAACTGCTCGGCATTCGCAAAGAACAGCGGTGCATCCCAGCGAAACAGCACGAGTCCGGGGATTCGCTCCGCGTGCGGATAACGCTCCAGGTCGTGATAGCCGCGCAAACCCTCGACGCGACCGAGCACCGCGTAGTGTGGTCGCCAGCCGTCCCACAGAAACTCGATAATCGCGATGACCACCGCGAAGCCGATGCCTGGAATCGCGCCGAACACCGCGACGCCGGCAAAGCAGGCCATCGACAGCCAGAACTCCCATTGCTGGATGCGGAAAATCCGCTTCAGGTCCGTGATCTCGAACAGGCCGATCGCCGCCGCGATGACAACCGCGGCGAGCGCGCTGTTGGGCAAGTAGTGCATCAGGTTGGGCGCGACCAGCAGCAGCGCCGCGACCGCCAGCGCGCCGACCACGCCCGTCAGTTGCGTCTTCGCGCCCGCCGCCTCGGCGACCGGCGTGCGCGACGAACTGCTGCTGATCGGGAAACCGTGGAACAGGCCGGCCGCGAGATTGGCCACGCCGAGCCCGACCATCTCCTGATTGGGGTCGACGCGGCTGCGAAAACGTGCCGCGAAGGTCCGCGACAGCACGCTGGTATCCGCGAACGAAATCAGCGCGACCGCGCAGCCGCCGAGCAGTATCTTCACCAGATCGGCGTCGGTGAGCCACGGTAGCGCAAAGGTCGGCAGGCCTTGAGGGATCTTGCCGAGCACTCTCACGCCGACGCTATCGAGGTGCAATGCGCTCACGCATAACGTCGCGACGATCACGGCGATCAGAATGCCCGGCAGTTTCTCGAACCGCTTGAGAAACAGGATCAGCACGAGGCTTCCCGCGCCCACCGCGAAGCTGTACCAGTTCGATTTGCCATCGGCGATGGCCTGCACGAGGCTCACGATGTCCCGCAATGGCCCGCGCTCTTCGATCGAAATGGCAAACAATTTGGGTAACTGACTGATCAGCACCGCGAGCGCGATGCCGTTCATATAGCCGTATCGAATCGGCTTAGACAGCAATTCTGTGATGAATCCCAGCCGCAGCAAGCCCATCACGATACAGAAAACCCCGGACACGATCGCCATCATGCTGGCCGCCGCAATCGCGCGCGACGGGTCGCCCGCCGCCACTTGCACGACGACCGCCAGAATCGGAGCCGCAAGCGCGGAGTCGGGGCCCAGCACGAGAATCCGGCTCGGGCCGAAGAGCGCGTACGCCAACAACGGGACGATCGTCGCGTAGAGGCCGAACACGCCGGGGACCCCCGATGCCTCCGCGTAAGCGATCCCGACTGGTACCAGCATCGTGGTCAGTACCAGTCCGGCCGTCAGATCGCTCGGCAGCCAGCTCAAGCGGTACGCCTTGAGCACCGTCAGTCCCGGCAGCCAGCGCATCAAGCGGTGCTCGCTGCTTGCAGTGGTCTGCTCTTTGTGAGGAACTGGCCTGTCCGCTTCCATTTTTGGAATGTTCGCAGTCGAGGACGCCGCGCCACGGATTGTGGGCGGCCCTGTCATTCGAAGGATAGTCCAGACCTTTCATCGGCGACAGGGAGGAGGCACACCGATTGCGCATCAAGGCCGTTTGCGCCTCAGCAGCCACCCGATGCCCCCTGCCAGTGCCAGCACCGCCGCGCCATACACCGCGTTGCGATGCCGATCGGTAAACAGCTCCCAGCAGTACGCGCGCGCTTCATCGTCAAAGCGGCCATGCGCGGCGTAGTGGCCGGGCACCGGCTCGTAGAGATTCGCGGGCGCATCGGCGGGCAATGGTTCATCGGTCAGTTGCCCGTCGTAACCCGCACGCGCGAGATAGTGGTCGAGCAGCGTCGGCGCGATCCGGTTCGCGAGGATCGCCTTGACCGTCGACCACCCGACCCACACCTGTCGCCGCCGATGAGTGGCCGCAAAGTAGATCGCCCGCGCCGCCACTTCCGGCTGAAACACCGGCGCCACCGGCCGCGCTCTGCGCCCCGTGCGATTGAGCGCCCAGTCGAATTGCGGGGTATTGACCGCGGGCAGATCGACCATCGTCAGATGGATATCGACCCCGTCGTGCAGCAACTCGGAACGCAATGAATCGGTAAAGCCGCGCACAGCGAACTTCGCGCCGCAATACACCGACTGCAACGGCACCGACCGGTACCCGAGCGCCGAGCCGACATTGACGATCGTCCCGTGCCCGCGCGCGCGCATCACGGGGAGCGCCGCCAGCATGCCGTTGACCTGCCCCAGATAGGTCACCTGCGTGCCGCGTTCGACATCGCGCGCACTGAGCGCGGACACCGGCGCAAACGCGGTCGCCATCGCGACGTTGACCCACACGTCGATGCCGCCCAGCTCGCGATTCACGCGCTGCGCGGCGCGCTCGATCGCATCTGCATCGGCGACGTCGGCGGGCAACGCGAGTGCGCGCATGCCATAGGTCGCGGCGATCTCCTCGGCGGCACGCGCGAGCCGTCGCGGCTCGCGCGCGATCAGCCCAACGTCATAGCCCTGGCGCGCGAACTCGGACGCGGTGGCGCGCCCCACGCCGGCACTTGCCCCTGTAATGACGACGACGCCCTTGCGCTCGACGTCGCCGCTGCTGGTGTCGGTTTGCACCGTCATAGCGTCGCTGGCCACTTTGAACACCTCCCAGGCTGCGCATCCAGTGAGGTGTGAAGCAAAGCGCAGTCCCGCCGATTCGAGCCGGACAGCGGCGCCGGAAAAACAAATGGCCGCAGCACGAGGCTGCGGCCATCCGGTAGCGGCTAAAGAGGCTTAACTCACGTCACGTTCATCGCCAACGCACTCTCGCGATAGTGCTCGCTCGCCTTGTCGGTGTCTCCAAGCTGCTCGTGCAGACGCGCGAGCGCGCGATGCGAACGGATCTTCAGCGTCTCGTTGTCGGCGAGCTTCAGCGCGCGTTCGAGGAACGACTGCGCCTTGCCCCACAACTGCTGATGCAGACACAGACGCCCCAGCGCGAACATCAGGTCCGCGTCTTCCGGCCGATCCTTCTGCCACGCCTCGGCCTTCTGGATGAGCGGCAACGCATCGCCGCCGGCCGTGTCCGGATAGCGCCGCAACAGCCGCGCATCCCAGTTCTGCGCAAGCGCTTCCTCGACGATCTTGCGCGCCTCTTGCGGACGATTCAGCGCGACCAGCAGTTCGGCGGCGGTATCGGCGAGGCGCGGCGAATGACGCTCGGTCGCCGACAGCGAATGCCACAATTCGAGCAGCGCCTCAGCGTTGTGGCGACGATCGCGCAGCAAATTTTCCGCCGCCAGCTGACGCAGACGCACCGCGACCGCCGGATGGATCGCCTCGCGCTTCTCCAGCGTCTTGACGAGCTTCAGCACTTCGCCCCAGTTCTTCAATTGCTGCTGCGCGCGCAGCATGATCTGCTGCGCGTGAATGCGCCGCGCCCCTTGCGATTGCATCTCGGTGAGCGCATGGAGCGCGCCGTCGGCGTCGCGGCCGTCGGCGCGCATGTCGGCGGTGGCCATCAGGCGCGCGTCCTGCCACTCGGCTTCGTCGATCTGCGCGAGCCATTCGTCGCGCCGCCCATACTCATGCATGCGATGCGCGGCGGTGGCCGCGATCAAACCGGCCGCGCCCTTGTTGTCGCCATTCGTGAGCGCGTCCTTGGCAGCCTTTTCCGCGCGCGAGAAACGTCCCGCGTACAGGTTGCCGATCGCGTCGCGCAACGCCGCGTGCGCCTTCGCGACACGCGCGCGCGCCCGGTACGCGGCGACGCGCTGCGGCATGCGCCAGATATTGCGGATGATGCGCAACAGCGCGTAGAGCAGGATGAACAGCACCACCAGCCCGACGATGAACAGATTCAGCGACATGTCGACGCGGTACGGCGGATAGATCAGCAGCACCTGCCCCGCGTCGAAGCGCCCGCCCACCGCGAGCATGACCGCGACGGCGAACAGCGCCGCGAGCCACAGAAGTCCCCGGATCGCCATGATTAACCCCGGTTCCGGTATTGATTGACGGCCTGCAGGCTCGTATCGAGGTTCGGCAGCTCGACCGCGGCCGAACCGGCGTCCACCTGCTTGACGAGATCGATGACCATCTGCGTGTCTTTCGACGAAGTGTCGAAGTAGCGTGTCAACGCAGACTGCGCCGCCTCCAGGTCGGACTTCAGCGTGGTCTGGTTGCGCGACAGCAGCGCGAGACGCGCCGATAGCAGACGCAGCTTCAGGTTCTGGCGCACGAAGTAGCCTTGATCCGGCGTAACCAGCATCGCGTCGGCGTTATCGATACGGCGCACCTGCACGAGGCTCGACAGCTGTTCGCCGATGCCGTGCGTGACCTCGTCGATCCACACTTCCCAGCGCGGCTTGCCGGTGGCCGCCGCCACCTTGGCGGTGTCGGCCCACGTGGCCGCGTGCGGCGTGGCACGCGGAATCGGTGCTTCACCCGAGAGCGGCAGGCCGCTCACGTGATCGATCGCGTTGTCGAGTTTGATCGCGAGGCCGGTCAGATCGGTGGACGGTGCGGCCTTCAGCTTGTCGATGTCTTGCGCGATCGCCTTGCGCACGGCGAGCGCCTGCGGGCTATCGGACGCCGCGAGGCGCGTATCGGCGCTTTGCAATGCGAACAGCGCGAGCTGGGTATTGCCGGTCAGCTGCAACTGCTGGCTGGCCGCCGACAGCATCTGCCCGACTTCGGCGAGCGTCCAGTCGTCGCGATTGCGCGCGAGATCCGCGTACTGCTGTTGCAGCGCCTGCTGCGCGGCCTGTGCATCGGCGAGCTTGCCTTCGAGCTGCGCGACCTGCGCGTCCGATTGATGCACGGTGGCGAGCGCCTGGTCGATCTTGATGCGCAGCTCGTTGGTCTGCGTGTCGTTGGCCTGCTGACGCTGCGCGAGCTCCTGCTCGGTGCGCACCAGCTTGCGGTTCATCGCGAAGCCGCCCACGCCCACCGCGCACGCGATGACCACGATGACTAACCACAGCAGCGGTCCGCTCGTGCTGCTGCGCTTTTGCGCTTCGTACGGCGTGAAGGGTTGATTCGGCGGCAAGGCGGTGCTTGCCGGCGGCTGAGGTGAGGCGTTCGTGGATGCGTTCGTTTCAGTCATGCGTGGTTGAGCCGGGTTGGACGATACCGGTTGGACGACGGGAGGCACGGCGGCCGCGGCCACGAGGGCGCGGACTATGCGCTCGTCGCCCGCGCCGGACACCGTAATCCTATCAAAACCCAATGCCCGCGCGGTCTGCGCGATGCGGGGATGCGGCGTGACGAGCGGCGCGTGTTTGAGCTGCTCGATCTCGCCGGCGGTCAGATGTTCGTGCGCGAGTTCCTGCAGATTGCGTACGCCTTCGGAGCTGCTCAGAAGCCATGCGTGCGGCGCGCCCGCGAGCAGTTCGTGCACGCGCGCCCAGGCGCCGATCGACGGCTCCGGCACGATGCGCCGGTACGCGGCGACCGTGTCGACTTCGGCGCCAGCTTCACGCAGGCGCTCGCTGAGCCATTCGCGGCCGCCGTCGCCGCGCACGATCAGCACGCGCTTGCCTTCGAGGCCCGCGGCGCCGAGTTGCGCCTCGATCGCCGCAAACAGGCCCTCGGAGTCGAAGCTCGTCGATTCGTCGTCGGCACCCGCTGCGGGGCTGATCACGCGATGCTCCGGCGCGCTGACGCCGTGGCGCGCGAGCGCATGCACGCTGCCCGGACCGACCACGCCGACCGGCAGCGCGTGCGGCCAGATATCGTGATGGCGCGCGAACGCGTGATCGACCGCGTTCGGCGACACGAACACGACCAGCGCGTAGCGTTCGAGCGACGCGAGCGCGGCGCACAACGGCGCGTCGTCGATGACGGGCGCGATATCGATCAGCGGGAAGTCGAGCGACGCGAGTCCGGCTGCTTCGAGCCGTTCGACGAGTTCGCTCGACTGGCCGGCCGGCCGCGTGATCACGACCGTGAACGGCGCCTTCCCGGGCGTGCCGGCGGCCATCACTCGCTGGCCGCCGCGCCGGGCGCAGCCGCGGGACCGCTCGCGGTGCTGAGCGCGCGGACGATCTCGAGCGCGCCTTGCTGCACGAGCGACTGCGCCACTTCCTCGCCGAGCGCGAGCGCGCGTTCGATGGTGGGCGCCGGCGCCGACGCCTGCGCGCTCAGTACGCGCTGGCCGTCCGGCGTCGCGACGATGCCGCGCAGATGCAGCGCGCCGTCGCCCCAGGTTGCGTAGGCGGCGAGCGGCACCTCGCAGCTGCCGCCGAGCGCGCGCGACACCATCCGCTCCGCTTCGACCGCCGCCGCCGTGTGCTGATGATGCAGCGGCGCGAGCCATGCGGCGAGGTCCACGCGATCGGCGCGAATCTCGATGCCGAGCGCGCCTTGGCCCGCCGCGGGCAGACTATCCTCGGGATCGAGCAGCGCGCGGATGCGCTCGGCGAGACCGAGACGCTTCAGCCCGGCCGCGGCCAGAATGATCGCCGCGTAGTCGCCGCGATCGAGCTTGGCGAGTCGGGTATCGAGATTGCCGCGCAACGGCCGCACGTCGAGATGCGGATAGCGCATGCGCAGCATCGCTTCACGGCGCAGGCTCGAGGTGCCGACCACGGCACCGGCCGGCAGCGCGGCGAGCGAGTCGTACTCATTGGATACGAGCGCATCGCGCGGGTCCTCGCGCTCCATGATGGTGGATAGCGCGAAACCGGCGGGCAACTCCATCGGCACGTCTTTCAGCGAATGCACCGCGAGGTCGGCGCGGCCATCGGCGAGCGCGGCTTCCAGCTCTTTCACGAAGAGCCCCTTACCACCGACCTTCGACAGCGTGCGATCGAGAATCTGATCACCACGTGTCGTCATTCCGAGGATTTTTACGTCACAAGATGGATATAATTTGTGCAGCGCACATCGCACGTGCTCGGCTTGCCACATGGCAAGGCGGCTCTCTCGCGACGCAATCACAAGCGTGTGGGGTGGCGTGGAAAACGTCTCGGTGTTCATTAGCTTGCTGCTTGATGTCGTGATGGGATAACAATCAATGTTAGCACGCGCCCTTATTTGTGCCCTTGGGTTCCAAGGCACCGCGGGGCGCCGTGCGCAAGCGCTATCGACGGAGGAGACGGGCTTCGCGCCGCGCGGCGGCATGCGGGATGATGCAATGCGGCGAACACGCCGCGGCAATGCGTGCCGCGCGTTCAGTCTCTCCGCGGGCTGGCAGCCCGTGGCTCCCTTCTCCCTCGTCGGCGTCGCGCGATCGGCAGCGCTTGCGCGGTTCGTCGCACGCGGTGCGGCACGCGCGGCTCGCTTCGTAGCGGGTCGGCAGTCGCCGTTTGCAGTCCGCCGTCTCAAGTCTTTGTTGCAGTCGCATTAGCAGTCTGTCTTGTAGTCCGTTGCGCAGTCCCTATTGCACGCAGTTCACGTTGTACTTGCTGGTTGCAGTTCGCAGTCGCAGTTCATCAATCAACAGACCCTGGCTTCCCCGAGGAAACTCATCGTGACGTCTTCCGGATCGGCGCGCCCCGCCCGCCGCAACACTGCCTCGCACACCGCTCGCCCGGCCGACGCCGCGGCGCCCGACGTCCTGTCCAACGCTGCCGCGCAAGCCGCCAAGGCCTCGAAGGCCTCGCAAACCTCTGTGCCCGTCAAGCAGGAGAAGGCGCCCAAAGCAACGAAATCCGGCAAGGCCGAAAAAGCCGCGACTTCGGCCACCGCCAGCAAGCCGGCCAAGGTCAAGATCAAGATCGAAGGGGACGCGACACCCCCGCGCGCCGCTAAAACGGAAAAGCTCGAGGCCGTGTCGCAAGCTGAGCCCGCCGCCGCGCCCACCGTGAAGAACGGCGGCCGCACGCGCGAGGACAAGGACCACCCGCTGTTCCAGGACATCCGCTATCTCGGCCGGCTGCTCGGCGACGTGCTGCGCGAGCAGGAAGGCGACGCCGTATTCGACGTCGTCGAAACGATCCGGCAGAACGCGGTGCGCTTCCGTCGCGAGGACGATAGCGCCGCCGCGCAGACGCTCGACAAGAAGCTGCGCTCGCTGACGCCGGAGCAGACCGTCAGCGTCGTGCGCGCGTTCAGCTATTTTTCGCATCTCGCGAATATCGCCGAGGACCGCCACCGCAACCGTCGTCACCGCATTCATGCGCTCGCGGGCTCGGCCTCGCAGCCGGGCACGATCGCGCATGCGCTCGAGCGGCTCGTTGCGGTCGGTGCCGCCGCGACGCCGGTGCTGCAGCGGTTTTTCGATCACGCGCTGATCATGCCGGTGCTGACGGCGCACCCGACCGAGGTGCAGCGCAAGAGCATTCTCGACGCGCAGCACGACATCGCGCGGCTGCTCGCCGAGCGCGACCAGCCGCTGACGAATCGCGAGCGCGCGCACAACGAAGCGATGCTGCGGGCGCGCGTCACGTCGCTGTGGCAAACACGGATGCTGCGCGACGCGCGTCTGACGGTCGCCGACGAAATCGAGAACGCGCTGTCGTACTACCGCAGCACCTTCCTCGAAGAAGTGCCGGCGCTGTACGCCGACATCGAGGAGGCGCTGAAGGAGCATGGCCTCGAAGCGCGCCTGCCGCCGTTCTTCCAGATGGGCAGCTGGATCGGCGGCGATCGCGACGGTAATCCGAACGTCACCGCCGAAACGCTCGAAAACGCGATCACCCGTCAGGCCGCGGTGATCTTCGAGCACTACCTGGTGCAGGTGCACAAGCTCGGCGAGGAGCTGTCGATGTCGAATGTGCTCGTCGGCGTGAGCGATGCGCTCAATGAGCTCGCGGCCATCTCGCCCGACCACTCGCCGCATCGCACCGACGAGCCGTATCGTCGCGCGCTGATCGGCATCTACACGCGGCTCGCGGCGAGCGCGCGCGTGCGTCTCGGCGAAGGCAGCGTGCCGCTGCGCAGCGCCGGCCGCGGCGTCGCGCCGATTCGCGCGACCCCTTACGACGACGCCGCCGACTTCGTGCGCGACCTGCACGTGCTGATCGATTCGCTCGCCGAGCATCACGGCGCGCCGCTCGCCGCGCCGCGTCTCGCACCGCTCGCTCGCGCGGCCGAAGTGTTCGGCTTCCATCTCGCGAGCATCGATCTGCGGCAAAGCTCCGACATCCACGAAGCGGTGATCGCCGAGCTGCTGAAGCGCGCCGGTGTCGAGGACGACTACGCGGGGTTGTCGGAAACGGACAAGCTGAACGTGCTGCTCGCCGAACTCGCGCAGCCGCGCGCGCTGCGCGTGCCCTACGCCGAGTACTCCGACCTCGTGAAGAGCGAGCTCGCGGTGCTCGAGGAAGCGCGCCTCACGCGCGAGAAATTCGGCGCGCGCGCGGTGCGCAACTACATCATTTCGCACACGGAAACCGTCAGCGATCTGGTTGAGGTGATGCTGCTGCAGAAGGAAACCGGCCTGTTGCGCGGGCGTCTCGGCGACGAGCGCGACCCCGCGCGCGCGGGCCTGATGGTGATCCCGCTGTTCGAGACGATCCCCGATCTGCGCAATGCGCCGCACATCATGCGCGATCTGTTCGCGCTGCTGGGCATCAGCACGCTGATCGAACATCAGGGCAACGAGCAGGAAGTGATGCTCGGCTACTCGGACAGCAACAAGGACGGCGGCTTCCTGACGTCGAACTGGGAGCTGTATCGCGCGGAGCTGGCGCTCGTGTCGCTGTTCAACGAACGCGGAGTGAAGCTGCGTCTGTTCCATGGACGCGGCGGCACCGTCGGCCGCGGCGGCGGCCCGACCTATCAGGCGATCCTGTCGCAGCCGCCAGGCACCGTCGACGGTCAGATCCGTTTGACCGAGCAGGGCGAAGTGATCGCGAGCAAGTTCGCGAATCCGGAAATCGGCCGGCGCAATCTGGAAACCGTCGTGGCCGCGACGCTCGAAGCGTCGCTGCTGCCGCACGACCACACGTTGGCCGAGCTGCCGGTGTATGAGGAAACGATGCAGCAGCTGTCCGATACGGCGATGGCCACGTATCGCGCGCTCGTCTACGAAACCCCGGGCTTCAAGGAGTATTTCTTCGAGTCGACGCCGATCGCGGAGATCGCCGAGCTGAACATCGGCAGCCGCCCCGCGTCGCGCAAGCTGCAGGACCCCAAGCAGCGCAAGATCGAGGATCTGCGCGCGATTCCGTGGGGCTTCTCGTGGGGCCAATGCCGGCTGCTGCTGACCGGCTGGTACGGCTTCGGCAGCGCGGTCACCGAGCATCTGGACAGCGCGCCGTCGGACGCGGAACGCGCGCGCCGCCTCGCGCTGCTGAAGAAGATGCACAAGAGCTGGCCGTTCTTTGCGAACCTGATGTCGAACATGGACATGGTCATCGCGAAGACCGACCTCGCGGTCGCGTCGCGTTATGCCGCGCTCGTGACCGACAAGAAGCTGCGCAAGCACGTGTTCGAGCGCATCGTTGCCGAGTGGGAACGCACGTCGAAGGTGTTGTCGGAGATCACCGGCAAGAGCGAGCGGCTCGCCGAGAATCCGCTGCTCGCGCGCTCGATCAAGAATCGCTTCCCGTACCTCGACCCGCTCAATCACCTGCAGGTCGAACTGCTCAAACGCTATCGCGCGGGCGACACCAATGCGCGCGTGCGGCGCGGCATTCATTTGTGCATCAACGGGATCGCGGCGGGGTTGCGCAATACCGGTTGAGCTCGACGCTGAAGCAAGCAAAAGCCGGGTGTGGCCGACGCAGGCCACACCCGGCTTTTTTCATTGCGCGTCGAGATGGCGAACAACGCGTTGCGCGAATCCAGCCGCTACAATAGAGCCCGCCATGTACCAGTACAAGTTCGGCAATTATTCTGGTATCTCTACTACTCCCCTCCACGCGCAGCCGATAGCATGACGACGCCGTCCTCCGCCGATCACCCGCCGCCGCTCGACGCCACGCCGGCCCGCGCACTCGGCGACTTCATCCGCGCCCATCGCGAGCGGCTGTCGCCGCAGGCGGTCGGTCTGCCGCCAGGGCCGCGCCGCCGCACGCCCGGTCTGCGGCGCGAGGAAGTCGCGCAGTTATGCGGCGTGAGCCCGACCTGGTACACGTGGATCGAGCAGGGCCGGCCGGTGTCCGCTTCCGCCGATGCGCTCGCGCGCATCGCGGTCGCGTTGCAGCTGTCGCGCGCCGAGCGCGCGTATCTGTTCGAGCTGGCCGCGCAGCGCGATCCGGCCGAGCCCGATCCGGCCGCTGCCGATGCACCCGCCACGCTGCTGCAAACCGTGCAGCTCATCGACACGCCGGCCTACGTGCTCGACCGGCAGTGGAATGCGCTCGGGTGGAACGAGCGCGCGGCCGATCTGTTCGTCGGCTGGCTCGACGGCGCGCACGACCGCAACCTGCTGCGCTACACGTTCACCGAGCCGGCCGCGCGCGCGTTGATCGTCGATTGGGAAACGCGCGCGCGGCGGCTCGCCGCCGAATTCCGCGCCGACTCGATCCGCCATCTGAACGATGCGCCCACGCGTGGGCTGATCGATTCGCTTTCAGCCGCGAGCGACGAGTTCGCGCGCTACTGGGCCTCGCAGGACGTCGGCGGGCGCGAGGGCGGCAGGCGCGAGTTCAACCATCCGCGCGACGGGCGCATCGTTTATGACCAGATCACGTTCAAGCCCGCGCATCGCGAAGATCTGAAGCTGGTGGTGCTGGTGCGCGAATAGGCCCGCGAATGTGTCCGCGACGGGCGGCAGCGCCTTGGCCGCCCTCGCCCGGTGTTAAAATCTCCGTCTTTCTTCGCTGCGGCGGCGCTTCTGCACGACTCGCGCACTCGCGTCGCCAGCCTCTTCACCGCTCGTTTTTACCGCTCAACACCATGACGTCCCAACTGCACAAAAAAGGCGAAGCCTGGTCGGCTCGCTTCTCGGAGCCGATGTCGGAGCTCGTCAAACGCTATACGTCGTCGGTCTTCTTCGACAAGCGTCTGGCGTTCGTCGACATCGAAGGGTCGCTCGCGCACGCGTCGATGCTCGCCGCGCAGAAGATCATTTCCGCCGACGACCTCGCAGCGATCGAGCGCGGCATGGCGCAGATCAAGGGTGAAATCGAGCGCGGCGAGTTCGAATGGCAGCTCGATCTCGAAGACGTACACCTGAACATCGAAGCGCGCCTGACCGCGCTGATCGGCGACGCCGGCAAGCGCCTGCATACCGGCCGCTCGCGCAACGATCAGGTCGCGACCGACATCCGCCTGTGGCTGCGCGGCGAGATCGACCGCATCGGCGGGCTGCTCACCGAACTTCGCATAGCGCTGCTCGACATCGCGGAGCAGAACGCCGCGACCATCATGCCGGGCTTCACGCACCTGCAGGTCGCGCAGCCGGTCACGTTCGGCCATCACCTGCTCGCCTACGTCGAGATGTTCTCGCGTGACGCCGAGCGCATGGTCGACTGCCGCAAGCGCGTGAACCGTCTGCCGCTCGGCGCGGCTGCGCTCGCCGGCACCAGCTATCCGATCGATCGTCACGCCGTGGCGAAGACGCTCGGCTTCGACGGCATCTGCGCGAATTCGCTGGATGCGGTTTCCGACCGCGACTTCGCGATCGAATTCACGGCCGCGTCCGCGCTCGTGATGACACACGTGTCGCGCTTCTCCGAAGAGCTGGTGCTGTGGATGAGCCCGCGCGTCGGCTTCATCGATCTGGCCGACCGTTTCTGCACCGGCTCGTCGATCATGCCGCAGAAGAAGAACCCGGACGTGCCCGAACTCGCGCGCGGCAAGACCGGCCGCGTGAACGGTCATCTGATGGCGCTGCTCACGCTGATGAAGGGCCAGCCGCTCGCGTACAACAAGGACAACCAGGAAGACAAGGAGCCGCTGTTCGACACCGTCGATACGGTCGCAGACACGCTGCGCATCTTCGCTGAAATGGTCGCCGGCATCACGGTCAAGCCGCAGGCGATGCGCGACGCCGCGCTGCAAGGCTTCTCGACCGCGACGGACCTCGCCGACTATCTGGTCAAGCGCGGCCTGCCGTTCCGCGACGCGCACGAAGCCGTCGCGCTCGCGGTGCGCGTATGCGCCGACCGCGGCTGCGACCTCGCGGACCTGACGCTCGACGAAATGCGCAGCGAATTGCCGAACGTCGCGCATCTGATCGGCGACGACGTGTTCTCGTATCTGACGCTCGAGGGCTCGGTGGCGAGCCGCAATCATCCGGGCGGCACCGCGCCTGAGCAGGTGCTGGCCGCGGTGAAGGCAGCGCGTGCGGCGTTGAAGTAATCGATGATTGGGCAGCGCCGTGAGCCTGGGCTTGCGGCGTGGCTGGTTGAACCGAGAGCGAAAAAGCGGACCCGTTTGGCGGGTTCGCCTTTTTTGTTGCCGCGTTTAATTGGCGAATCGCAGATAAAAGAAAGCCCGCGAGAAGCGGGCTGAAAAGACTTCCACCGATGCCTCAGCATGAGGCCATCAGAGTGTAGGCGGGTTTCGCCCGCCGACCAACGCGCGCATATTTCCGACCATTACATCCAAAAGCGAAGCGCGTCAGCGGCGCATGCGCAATGACATTCAGCGGGCGAACGCCAATTGAATCCCGCCGGTTTTTGACTACCATTCAATCAGGCTCTCCTCGCGGTTCGTCGACGATGCTCTCACGCACTTCTCTCCGTTCTGTTCCCCGTGTGGCCCCGCACTTCTTCACCGCAGCACCCAGGCATCGGCTGTTGCTCGCCGCGCTTGGTGTCGTTGCCGTGGCCGGTTGCACGATCACTCCGCTCGCGCCGCACGAAACCGTCAGCACACCGGTCGCCGCGATCAACAGCGCGACGCTCGATCAATATCGCGACGCGGTCGCCCGACGAATCGTCGAGCGTAATCCGTCGTATGTGCTCCAGGGCAGGCCTCAGCCGATGCTGCGCTCGCTGGTGGTCGTGTCGTTCACGGTCGATCGTGATGGACGCATCGTCCAGTCGTCGGTGTATCGCACCAACGGCGACGACGAAGCCGAAAGCACCGCGCTCGCGTCGCTGCGCCGCTCGGCGCCCCTGCCGCTACCGCCCGGCAAGCTGCTGAACGGCCGCGGCCAGCTCGAGCTGTTCGAAGACTGGCTGTTCAACGACAACGGCAAGTTCCAGTTGCGCGAACTCGCCTCGCCGCAAGCGGAAACGTACGAATGAGCGTGCTTGGCGCGTGCACTGACACGCGCCATCTCGCGCATCACCAGGCCACAGGTGACCTGCTCGAGTCATTGCGCATAGCTCTCAACGCCCCCCTCGTTGCCGCGCAAGCTTACGCCGCCATTGCTGCGCGACGAGCGCGCTCGCTATAATTTTCCGATTCCCCGCGCCGGAGCCTTCCGGCATGGCTCACGCTGCCCGCACACCCGTCGGCGCGGCGCATGAGCCGACTGCAGTGCCGCGGCGCCACCCGCGTGCGGCGCCCAAGCCTATACCTCAACGAGGATGCCGACCTCGCGCGCCGCCTTGCGAAGCAAGGCTCGGCGCGCCGCGGCCTCACGACAATTGGAGACCCCTGCATGTCCACTTCGCCGATTTCCGCGGCTCAGCCCGCAAGCGGGCAAAACAGTAGCGCGCGGATCATCTTCGCGAGCTTCATCGGCACCGCGATCGAGTTCTACGATTTCTATGTCTACGCGACCGCCGCGGCGCTCGTGATCGGACCGGTGTTCTTCCCGCATGGCTCGGCCACCGCGCAAGCGCTGTCCGCGTTCGTCACGTTCGGCATCGCGTTCGTCGCGCGACCGATCGGCTCGTTCCTGTTCGGCCACTTCGGCGATCGCATCGGCCGCAAGTCGACTCTGGTTGCGTCGCTGCTCGTGATGGGCCTGTCTACCACGCTGATCGGCTTCGTGCCGGGCTACGACGCGATCGGCAGCCTTGCGCCGATCCTGCTGTGCGTGCTGCGTTTCGGCCAGGGTATCGGCCTCGGCGGCGAATGGGGTGGCGCCGCGCTGCTCGCCACCGAAAACGCGCCGGCCGGCAAACGCGGCTGGTTCGGCATGTTTCCGCAGCTCGGACCGTCGATCGGCTTTCTCGCGTCCAACGGCCTGTTCTTCGCGCTCGCCATGTCGCTCTCCGACGAGCAGTTCCGTAGCTGGGGCTGGCGCGTGCCGTTCCTCGTCAGCTCGGTGCTGGTCGCGCTCGGCCTGTACGTGCGGCTGAAGATCGCCGAGACGCCCGCGTTCCAGGCAGCGATCGAGCGCAAGGAACGCGTGCGCGTGCCGATCGCGACGCTGTTCTCGCAGCACTGGGTGCCGACCGTGCTCGGCGCGCTCGCGATGGTGGTCTGCTACACGCTGTTCTACAACGCGACGACGTTCTCGCTGTCGTACGGCGTCGGCTCGCTGCATATTCCGCGGCAGACGTTCCTCGGCCTGCTGTGCATCGCGGTCGTGTTCATGGCGATCGCGACGCCGCTGTCGGCCCGCGCGAGCGACCGCTTCGGGCGCAAGCCGGTGCTGATCGTCGGCATCATCGCGGCGATCCTGTCGGGCTTCACGATGGCGCCGCTGCTCGGCAGCGGTGAGCCGTTGCTGGTGCTGCTGTTCCTCGTAATCCAGCTGTTCCTGATGGGCGTGACGTTCGCGCCTATGGGCGCGCTGCTGCCAGAGCTATTTCCGACCAATGTGCGCTATACGGGCGCCGGCGTCGCATACAACCTCGGCGGGATTCTCGGCGCGTCGGTCGCGCCGTATATCGCGCAGGTGCTGGCCGCGCATGGCGGCTTGCCGTGGGTCGGCGCGTACGTGTCGGTCGCGGCGGCCGTGAGTCTCGTCGGCGTGCTTTGCATGCGCGAGACGCGTGACGCGAGTCTGATGAAGTGATGCAATGCGAATCGACGCAACCACGCTTGCGTCGATTCGCGTTTGCCGAAGTTCGACCGATGCCGCTCACGCGCAGTTTTTACGCGTCGGCAACGGGCATTATTGCTTCGACGTTTCCGCCCGGCGGTCCGGGTAATCCCCCGCCTTGCGCGTCTTTTTGACTTGCCTATACTCCCCGAATTAACCCTATAAAAAACAGGGAGACTCGCATGAACGTCCATCTTCACAATGCCGATATCGTGATGATCATCGCGCTGGCCTTGCTCGGCTCGCTGCTGCTCGCGCTGCGCTTCCGTCCGGCGTCATGGAAATCCATCGTCGTCGAGGCGCTGGCCGCGAACGCCGCGGCTATTGCCGCTGTGGTCGCATTCGAAATGCTGGTCGCCTAAGACCAGTGGCTCGAGGAGCTCGAGCGCGGCTTAGTGGTAGTAGCCGTGATGGTAGTAGCCACCGCCGTAGTAGTAGCCCGGCGCCGGCGCAATGACGCAGCCGCCGAGCGCCGATGCCAGCAGTGCGCCGGCCACGAGAGTCAGGATCAAGCGTTTCATGTTGTTCTCCATCGAGTCGGATTGATTCGAGCGCAAACCCCGAATGACCCGATTGGACACGATGCGCGCCGCGGCGAACGTTGCCATTTGTAAGGGAAGATCACCGGGCTGTTACAGGAACGGCGCGTTGGACGAGCGCGTTCGAACGACCTGCCCCGTTATCGCCTGGTCACGCCGCCCTGGCGAAAAACACCGCCTATACTCCGTTGAGCGCACTGTCGCGATAGAAGCCTTGCTGGCCGCGCCAGCGTCGCCGCAATCGAGCGGTTCAACGCGCGCCGCGCTAGCCTCGATGCACCGCAACCTACCAGCTGGCCGCCTTGTCGTGCGCGCATCGGACGCTGCGGCGTCCAACGAAAAGCGACAGTTTTAACAGACGTGTAATCGATTCCTCTCCGCCCGCTGTTCCCCGACACGGGCGTTCTTCGAGGCGCGACGATGCAGTCCCCGCCCGCAGGGGTGGACTACGCGTCGCGCCTCTTTTTCTTTTGCGCAAACGATGGCGTGAACTCAGGCGGCGGCCGATCCGTGCTGCATAGCGAGGACCGGCTCCGCCGCATGTACATAGTCGATCGCTTCGAGCGCCGCGCTAATGGGCGGTACCGAGCGACCGTCACCGATCGAGGTCGAGCGATACGGCGTCTCGACGCCGCAATGCGATGGCGACGTCGCGACGAAGATCATCACGGTGCGCTTCTGCAGCGCATGCGCGAGGTGCACGAAGCCCGTATCGGTACCGACCACGAGCGCGCACGCGTCGATCATCTTCGCGACTTCGGTCACGCTCATTTGCGGCAGCACGGTCGCGCCCGGCACCTGTGCGGAGATCTGCAAGGCTTCGGCAAGCTCACCGTCCGAACCCCACGGCAGAACCACACGAAACCCGCGCTCGCTCAACTCGCGCCCGACAGCCGCCCAATGGGTGAGCGGCCATTTCTTCTCGGCTTTCGAGGTGGCATGAAAGAGCGCCGCGACAGGCGCGTCCTGCGTCGCGAACGGCTGCGGCACGACTGCAGGTAGCCGCAGGTCGTAGATGGGCGGGCCTTCCACTTCGTAGCCGAGCGCCTCGCTAGCGCTGATGCGCATGCCGTGCCACGCGCTGCCTTGCGGGCGTGGACCGAAACGCCCGGTATAGGCGAACGAGGCGCCCCGCTCGCCCAGATCCTGAGACTGATAGCCGAAGCGCCGGGACGAGCGCGCGAGGAAGGCGATGATCGCGCTCTTGTAGACGCCGTGAATATCGATGATGTAGTCGTAGTGATACGCGCGCAGCTCCCCGATCGATGCCCAGATCGCCTTGAGATCGCTCCAGCGACGCAACTTCTTGAAGCGGCGCAGCGGCGCGCATAGCACGCGATCGACGCCCTGGCTCCACTGCACGACTGGTGCAAATGCTTCGTCCGCCGCCCAATCCACCTGAACACCAGGAAATGCGCGTTTGATATCGGCGACGACTGGCAGCGCCTGCACGATATCGCCTAGTGAAGTGACCTTGACGATTAGGATTCGCTTCATTGAGGGTCTCTTCGTTTTCCGAAGTGGAAACTATTCTAGCCGACGTTATTACCGCCCCCCTGCCAAATGGGCATTGTGCCCGGTCCGGTTTTCAATACGGCGAATTACAACAAAAGATATACGCAACAAAAGTTATACGCCTGACAATCCATCGTAGTTCATTTTTTCAAAAGTCTTTCACGCATTCTGGCCTGTCCCGCACGTTTTATACTGGGCCCTTTGCACGAATCCAATTCATGTCCCGGCCCTTCCCTTCCCGTTCGCACGCTGTCATGCGTCGCGCGAAACGCCTGTGGCGACAATACGGCATCTTCTGGCTCGGTGCCATCGCCGTCGGTCTGGTCGCGGTGCTCTATGCGCGTCTGATCGACTGGGGTTATGACGCGTTTCTCGATGTCCGGCAGCGATATCCGTGGGCACCGCTCGTGATCACACCCGTGGTCGCGGCGCTCGCGGTCTGGCTCACGCGCAAGTTCTTTCGCGGCTCCGAGGGCAGCGGCATCCCGCAGGTCATCGCGACGCTGCACACGAAGCAGCGCGGGTACGGCGCGAGGCTGCTCTCGCTGCGAATTCTGCTCGGCAAGATCGGAGTATCGTTTATCGCGATTCTCGGCGGCTTGACGATCGGCCGTGAAGGACCGACCGTGCAGGTCGGCGCCGCGCTGATGTTCAATCTGCGCCGGTTCTATCCGCGCTCGAATGCGCAAATCGAACGGCAACTCGCGTTAGCGGGCGCGGCAGCGGGTTTATCGGCGGCATTCAATACGCCGCTCGCGGGCGTCGTGTTCGCGATCGAGGAATTGACGCGCAGCTTCGAGGCTCGCACGAGCGGTGTGCTGATCACCGCGATCGTCGTTGCGGGTGTAGTCGCGCTGGGCCTGAACGGCAACTACACGTATTTCGGCACGATCAGGATCGGCGCGCATTTCCCCGATCTGCTCGCCGTCGCGGTAGTGCTCACCGCAATCGTCACGGGCATCGCGGGCGGCATTTTCGGCTGGCTGCTGCTCAACACCGCGCGCTGGATTCCGGCGCCGCTGCGTCAGTTGCACGGCGAGCGGCCGGTCGTGTTCGCCGCGCTGTGCGGCTTCGCAATCGCCGTGGTCGGCGTGATCGCGGGCGGCACGACGTTCGGCAGCGGCTATACCGAAGCGCGTGGCCTGCTGGAGGGACACGGGCAGTTGTCGGTGTTCTATCCGTTCCTGAAGATGATCGCGATGGTCGGCTCGTACCTGCCCGGCATTCCGGGTGGCATCTTCGCGCCGTCGCTGTCGATCGGCGCGGGCTTCGGCAATCTGCTGCACATGGTGTTCGATTCGATGCAGTTGCCGATGCTGATCGCGCTCGCGATGGTCGGCTATCTGGCCGCGGTCACGCAGTCGCCGATCACGTCGTTCGTGATCGTGATGGAGATGATCGACGGTCACGCGCTCGTGATTTCGCTGATGGCCACCGCGTTGATCGCGAGCCGCGTGTCGCGCCTGTTCGCACCGCCGCTTTATGAGTCGCTCGCCGAGCGCTACATGGCGCCGCTGCCGCAACCGGCGCCCGCGCCGGTGCCGGAAGTGCCCGAGGTCGAGGTGCCGGAAGCGGGAAGCGTCGACGGCGAGCCGCCCGCCGGTGATGCCGCAGACGACATCACGACGGATGCTTCCGGCTCGCCGCGTCCGTAGACGACCACGCGCGGCGCGTCGCAAGCACCATCGACGGCCGCATCAAGCCCAGTGTCCCGGTACCCAGCGATAGTTCGGACCATGCTCGATCCAGTGGCCGGGCATCCAGTGATAGCCGACGCGCTCGGCCTGCCAGTGTCCGGCGACCCACACGTAGCGGCCGTGATCCCAGCGCCAGTGACCGTGATCCCATACGTAACCGACACGCGGCGCGGGCACCGCTTCGAAGCGTTCGACGGGCGGCGCGGACGGCGCGACGATGATGACTTCCGCGGCCGAAGCCGAGGCCATTGCGGCGGCACCCGCGGCGATCAGAACGGTGTTGGCAAGCAGCAGGCGAAAGCTTCTGTTCATGATTTCCCTCTTAGGTTGAACACCGGATGCGGCGTTACCGGTTTAATGCGCGAGGGCGACACGAGGCTGACGATGCGCGTGTAACGGCACCCGCTGAAGTGCAACGGTTTATTTCGACCGGGAAATGACGAGCGCCGTGCAGGCGCGAAGAGACGGCTTCAGACAGAAGCCAGAGGACGAGCCGAACGCCGCACGCCATCGCGTCGAACCAACGCGATGCAATGCGACGTCCTGCACATGATGCGAGATGGACCGCGGTCCATCGGAAGCTCAGGCCTGCGGTATTTCGATCTTGACTTCGAGCACTTCGAGATCGTCCTGACGCTCGAGACTCACGCGAATGTCGTCATCGGAAATCTTCACGTACTTCGAGATCACGGCCACCAGTTCGCGTTGCAACGCAGGCAGATAATCGGCGGGCGCATGGCCGCCGGCGCGCTCGTGCGCGATGATCAACTGCAGGCGTTCCTTCGCTACCGACGCGGACTTCTTTTTCTCGCCCAGCAAAAACGAAAGAATCGACATTACGTGCGCTCCCCTTACTTGGTGCCGAAGAGGCGCTGCAGCAGCCCGGGCTTCTGGTAATCGACAAAGCGAAGCGATTTCTGCTCGCCAAGGAAACGCGACACGACGTCCTTATAGGCTTCGGCCACATCGGTGCCGTCCAGATGCACGGCCGGCAGACCCTGGTTCGACGCGTGCAGCACCGCTTCCGACTCCGGAATCACGCCGATCAGATCGATGCGCAGAATTTCCTGGATGTCGGTCAGCGACAGCATTTCGCCTTCGCTGACGCGCTTCGGGTTGTAGCGGGTAATCAGCAGATGCTCCTTGATCGGCTCCTTGCCTTCGATCGCACGCTTGGTCTTCGACGACAGGATGCCGAGAATGCGATCGGAGTCGCGCACCGACGACACTTCCGGGTTCGTCACGATCAGCGCTTCATCGGCGAAGTGCATCGCAAGCAGCGCGCCCGACTCGATACCGGCCGGCGAATCGCAGACGATGTATTCGAAGTCCATCGCGATCAGATCGTTGATGACCTTCTCGACGCCTTCCATCGTCAGCGCGTCCTTATCGCGCGTCTGCGAAGCCGGCAGAATGAACAGGTTCTCGCACTTCTTGTCTTTGATCAGCGCCTGGTTCAGATTCGCTTCGCCCTGGATCACGTTGATCAGGTCATACACGACGCGGCGCTCGCAGCCCATGATGAGGTCGAGATTGCGCAGGCCGACGTCGAAGTCGATCACGGCGGTCTTGCTGCCGCGCAGCGCGAGGGCCGACGCAAAGCTCGCGCTCGTGGTCGTCTTGCCCACGCCACCCTTGCCCGAAGTCACCACAATGATTTTTGCCATTACCCTTACCTTGTGTTCGTCAAATGCGTCAATTGATGCGCGGCGCGCGTCGCCCTGAAACGCCGCATGCCGAAATCGCTCGGGCAGCGCGCGTTTCTCGGCGCTTTACGTGAGCCGCAGCGGTTCGATCATCAGTTTTTCGTCTTCGAGCCAGATCTGCACCGGCTTGCCGAGCACGTCGGCCGGCAGCGGGTTCTCGGTCGTTCGATAGATGCCCGCGATCGAGATCAGTTCCGGTTCGAGACACGTACAGAAGATGCGCGCGTCGTGATTGCCCTGCACGCCGGCCAATGCCCGGCCGCGCAGCGGCGCGTAAATATGGATGTTGCCTTCCGCGATCACCTCGGCGCCATAGCTGACGAGACCGAGCACCACCAGATCGCCTTTCGCGTAGATGCGCTGGCCGGAGCGCAGCGGCTTGTCGACCACCATCGTTTGCGGCGACGTGGCGAGGCGCACCGGCTCGGCGGCGGAGGTGGGTTCGACGGCGGCGGAAGCGGTGCTGGCGGTTGCGGATGCGGTGCTGGTGGCCGCGCTCGTGGCGGCGCTTGCCTCGGTGCCTGCCGCCGCGCTTGCCGCGCTCGCCGTGCTGTCCTCATCGGCCTGTCTGGCCGGCGCGCCGCGTCGGTCGCGCGCTTCGAGCAGCGGCAATCCCGACTCCGTCGCCCACTGTTGCTCCGCATTCGCGACCACACCGACCGGACGCATGCGCACGCTGTCGAGCAGTTGCGCGATATCGGCGAGCGGCACGCGTTCGCTGTCGGCGAGACGCCGTACGTCGATCGCGACGACGTCGTTAGCGAAGAATTCGGGGGTCGCCTCGAAGCGTCGCGTCAGCTCGGCACGCATCGCATCGAGGTCGGTCGTTTTGACCACGAACATCAGCGTGTCGACAGAGCCGCTGCGCAGTTCGAAAAAGGGCGATTTCTTGGGCGACATAGCGTTCGGCAAAAAATTTTGCGTATTTTACAGGCGTACGTGCGCGCGGCCACTATTTTTCCCGGGAGAATCGGTGCTCGCGCGCGTGGGCGCGACGCGTGTCGTCGATGCTATCGACGCGCGACGGTGCGCAAGAAAAATGCTGGCGGGAAAAAGACCGTGATGGACGGACGGCGAAGACGAGCGGCACGCGCAACGCGCCGCTCGGGTGATCACTGTTGAAGCACCTGCGAGGTAGTCGGCACGTGCCGCACCAGCAGACTTTCGACCTGCTCGGGCGCGCGCTCGACGCGCCGGTGCTCGCCGGTCGGGCCAAAACCGAGCGCCTCGTAGAAGCGCATCGCGTTGCGGTTCGTGTCGGCGACCCACGCGTAGATTTCCGTGGCGCCCGCATTCGCGAGCCAGCTGCTCGCGGTGTCGACGAGCAGTTCGCCGCCGCGCAGATGACGCACGGCCGGCGCCACCCACAACTCGCAGACGAACGCGCGGCGCGCCGCGGTGTCGTCGAAATGCGCCTCGACGAGGCCGGCCGGATGGCCCTCGGTGTAGAGCAGGAAGGTGCCGACGGACTGCGAAACCGCGTGATTCGCCGCGGTCGCGTCGAAACTGGCGGCATCGGCCGACAACGCATCCTCGAGCGTCGCGCCGAACGCATATGGCGCCTCCCGCAGCGAGGCGGTGCGGAGTTCGCGAAAAACGGCGCCCTGATCAGCAGTGATGCGGCGAACGGTCAATGACGGACTCATGCAGACGAAAACCCCTGGAAACCCTAACGCGTAGCTTTAACCGAACTGGCCGGCGAGTCAAATTTATTATTGACCAGAATATGCGATGCCGCTCACGGTGCGTCGTAGTCGCCGGTGCCGTCCGGCCACGGCGTCAGCAGTTCATAGCCGTCGTCGGTCACGGCGACCATGTGTTCCCATTGCGCCGACAGCGAGCGGTCCTTCGTGATCACGGTCCAGCCGTCGCGCTGCACCGACGTGCCGGCGCGGCCCGCGTTGATCATCGGCTCGATCGTGAAGACCATGCCCGGCTTCAGGCGAACGCCCTGCCCCGGCTGGCCGTAGTGCAGCACCTGTGGGTCCTCGTGATAGATCTTGCCGATGCCGTGTCCGCAGTAGTCGCGCACGATCGAGAAGCCCTCGCGCTGCGCAACCTTCTGGATCGCGTGGCCGACGTCGCCGAGCGTCGCGCCCGGTTTCACCTCGCGGATGCCGGCCACCATCGCCTCATAGGTCGTGTCGATCAGCGCACGCGCGACCGTGCTCGGCTGGCCGACGCAGTACATGCGGCTGGTGTCGCCGAAATAACCGTCCTTGATGATCGCGACATCGATGTTGATGATGTCGCCGTCCTTCAGGATCTCGCCGCGATTCGGAATGCCGTGGCACACGACATGGTTGACCGACGTGCAGACGGTCTTCGGAAAGCCCAGATAGCCGACGTTGGCCGGAATCGCCTTCTGCGTATGGACGATGTAGTCGTTGCACAGCGCGTCGAGGTCGTCGGTCGAGACGCCTGCCTTGACGTGCTCGCCGATCATTGCCAGTACATCGGCCGCGAGGCGGCCTGCAATGCGCAGCTTCGCGATATCGTCGGGAGTCTTGTAGGTAATGGCCATGAATTCAGTCGATGTGAGTCGCGGGTCAAACGCGAGATGACCCGCCGCGCCCGAAAGCCCGGCGGCCCGCAACCGCCGCTCGATGGGCGATTTCGGGCAATTGTACAGAGGATCGCGGAGGGACCCCGAGCAAACCGGCTGAAAAGATGCTCGGAAGGCGGCGGCGCTAAGGGGGGGATGCCGGGGCACGCGCCCGAATCGGGATGACCCGTTCGTGCGTGGTCGGCTTGCCCGGCTTGCGCATTCACACGGACTTGCGGCGAGAAGGCTCGAACGTTGATCGAGCCATGCAACGCCCATCGTTCAGTTTCCCGAACTAAATTGTGGGTTCGCTCGGCTTCGCGGTCGTCGCCGGGCGCGTTGACGGAGGTAATGGAGGGGGTTCGAGTCGCATGAGACACCCGTCCCCTAGCCTCGATACGCTGAGACAAGGGTTCGGGCGCGATTCTGACTGACGCGCAAGGCTGCTTGCGTCGAGGTCCCGGCTTAGTTGTCGGGATTAGCTGCGGTGAAACTTTGGAACGCACTGTACGCCGGGTTCAACGGCGTGCCGTTTTTCATGATGCCGAACGTCTCGTCGCCGCTGTCGAGCACGTAATACATGACGCCCTGGATATTGTGCGTCTTGCGATTCTGATAGAACTCGCCGAGCCTCGTCGTGATGTAGTTCCCACGATAGGTCTCGTCCCGTTCCGGTCCGGTGTTCCACTCGGTGATGAGGAACGGCACGCCGTAACGGGCCTTGCAATAGGTCGGCAGATCGAAGCCAGGTTGGGCGCCGTCCGCACCGAGCGAGAACACGTCGCCATACACCTCGTAGTTGTGCCACGTGGTGATATCCCAGCGCACGGTCGGGTGGCCGCCGCTACCATCGGGCTGCATACCTTCCCACAGCGCGTCCGCTGCGCCCACATCGTTCACGCAGAAGTTGATGCCGCATTTCGCGTTGGACTGAACCGACTTCACGCCGTCGATCATGCCGCGCATCACGCCGCGCATCGCCGGCCAGTTCGCGTTGTTGAAGTCCGACGCCTTCGTGCCCGCACAGGTGAAGTCCAATACGGTGGCGTTCGTGCGCGTCAACTCGTTGCCGCATTCGTAAATGGTCACGCCATACGGCTTCAGTGCGTTCGCGATGCCTTGGGCGACCGAGTAACCCTGGTTGTAAGCGGCACTCTCGTTGGCGAACACGTTGCCATTGGAGTCGTAGACGCCCTGATTGATCAGCACGACCAACGTCATGCCCGCTGACTGGAAAGCCTGCGCAAGCCCGATCAGTGCGTTCAGCTGGTTCGAAGTGTTGGTGCAGCCCACGCGATAGCTGGTGCAGCCCATGCCCTTCAGGATCGACACGACCTGTTGAGGCGTGTAGGTGTAGTCGAAGTGGCCGTTCATGCCGTAGAACATGCCCGCGGCCGGTGCGATCGCGGTGCGCGGATCACTACATGGCAGCCAATGACCGGCGGTCTCGTTGTTCACGTAGAACTGGCCACCCGTGCCGCAATGCCAGATCTTGCCGCCGTACCACAACAGCAGCGAGACGTTGTACGTGTTGCCTACGGGCGCCCCATTGCAGAGAATGACACCGTTGTTCACCGTCCAGATGTTGTTGGATTTGTCGATGATGTACGACGAACCGGGGATCGTGGTGCCATCAGCCGAGGTGCCACCGAGGCGCGGGTCGATGCAACCTTTCCAGCCCGAGCCCGTCCATTGGTAGAACTGACCACCCGTGCCCTCGTGATAGATCACGCCGGCGTAAAACAGGACCATCTGCACGTTGTAGGTGTTGCTTGCCGGCGAACCGTTGCAGTAGACCGAGCCACCGACACCTCCGGACAGCGTCCAGACGTTGCCGGAGTTGTCCGTGATGGACGAGGCGGGCGGAATGGAGACACTGTTCGGATCGCTCGTCTTTGCGACGGCCGTTTTCGAAGCCGCGGTACCGGAAGCGCCGGATGCAGCGGCAGCAGCGGCAGTCTTGTCGTCCGAGGTGCCGGATCCACCGCCACCACATGCGGCCAAAAGATAACTTGCGCTCAGGGCCGTGAGGCCCCCAATGAATTGACGTCGTTTTATCATCGCAGAGTAATTCCAAATGTCGGGAAAATTCCCGATAAAAAGACCAAAGGTGAATTCGCTGTGATTCGGACGGACAATGCATAAGGATTCGATGCAAATGAATTTGCATTCCTTAAAAAACACTTGTCCTGAGGTGCCGTGGAACGCACGTCTGTGATGTCCGATTGAACCGATGCTCGCGAAGAGCTCCTCGCGGTGGTCCAGATTGACAAAGCTGGTGCGCGTCAGTCCGCAAACGTTTGCCTTGCGAACCTTTTACCGATTGCTGCCGCAACTCTTGACTTGTAGGAAAATTCTTCCCGTAAAAGCTGCTGACGGCGTAAATCGTACCCTGAACGAATGACCGAGCCCAGCCAAAAATCGTATTTATTTGTAAAAAAAGGCAGATCTTGCGGAGATGTGTTGGGTCCGCGAAGATTCGCACTTTAAGAAGTCGATCGGGGGGCGGGTCGCCCGCAAACTTTCTTACTTCGACCCCTTATAGCGCGCGACGGCCATGTCCCGAATATGTCCGCGCGTATGAATGCGGAGACAGCGCAGCAGGTATCGCTTAAGGTATTTGTATGGAAATCGGAATGAAAAAACCCACGAGCGACGAATAGCTCATGTACAAAAAATTGAAACAATGGATTTCGCCAATAGAAATAATGCTCGAACGACATCGGATTGCCTTGGCAAAACAATTCGAAAACCCAAAACAAAAAACCCCTTGATCTCGGTGAGATCAAGGGGTTTCAGAATTTGGCGGAAAGGGTGGGATTCGAACCCACGGTACGGGGAAACCGTACGCCTGATTTCGAGTCAGGTACATTCGACCACTCTGCCACCTTTCCGGGTATTCCAACTCGTTGCTGCTTCGTCGGATCCAAGCGGGCCGTTGCTTGGGAGAAAAAGATTATAAAACAGCTTGAATCAGTTTTCCAAGCCCCTCGACGAAAAAACCTCAAAATTTTTTCGAGAGGCCTGGGTGCCGGCAGCGGCACCGTCAGACACGCGACGATACCGCACCTGCACACATGCCAGCGACGCTCAGGCCGCCGGCACTTCCAGCCGCTCCACGCCGCCGAGGTACGGCCGCAATGCCGTGGGCACCGTCACCGAGCCATCGGCGTTCTGGAAGTTCTCTAGCACCGCGACGAGCGTGCGGCCCACCGCGAGACCCGAGCCGTTCAGCGTATGCACGAGCTCCGGCTTGCCCTGCGCGTTTCGGAAACGCGCCTGCATGCGTCGCGCCTGGAACGACTCGGTATTCGAGCAGCTCGAAATCTCACGATAGGTGTTCTGCGCGGGCAGCCATACTTCGAGGTCATAGGTTTTCGCTGCGGAGAAACCCATGTCGCCGGTGCACAGCGTGATCACGCGATACGGCAGTTCGAGCTTCTGCAGAATCGCCTCGGCATGGCCGACCATCTGCTCGAGCGCGTCGTACGATGCGTCAGGAGCGACGACCTGCACCATCTCGACCTTGTCGAACTGATGCTGGCGGATCATGCCGCGCGTGTCGCGGCCGTACGAGCCCGCCTCCGAGCGGAAGCACGGCGAATGCGCAGTCAACTTGATCGGCAGTGCGTCCGCTTCGACGATGCTCTCACGCACCGTGTTGGTCAGCGAAATTTCCGAGGTCGAGATCAGATACTGCGTGACCGTGCTTTCACCGCCGCCCTTCTCGACGCGGAACATATCGTCCGCGAACTTCGGCAGCTGGCCGGTGCCGTACAGGATGTCCGGATTCACGATGTACGGCGTGTATATCTCGGTATAGCCGTGCTGCTGCGTGTGCGTGTCGATCATGAACTGTGCGAGCGCGCGATGCAGCCGCGCAATCTGGCCGCGCAGCATCGTGAAGCGCGCGCCGGACAGCTTCGCGCCTGTCTCGAAGTCGAGGCCAAGCGGCGTGCCGACGTCCACGTGATCCTTGACTTCGAAGTCGAACTGTCGCGGCGTGCCCCAGCGGCGCACTTCGACGTTATGGGCTTCGTCGTTGCCGACCGGCACGCTTTCGTGCGCGAGATTCGGCACGCCGAGCAGCAGATCCGACAGACGCTTCTGGATGTCTTCGAGCTTGACCGCCGACGCCTTCATCTCGTCGCCGATGCCGCTCACTTCGGCCATTACCGCCGACGTATCTTCGCCACGCCCTTTCATCGCGCCGATCTGCTTCGACAGGCTGTTGCGGCGCGCCTGCAGTTCTTCGGTACGGGTCTGGGTATCGCGGCGTTCCGCTTCGAGCGCGGTGAAGGCCGCGACGTCGAGGATATAGCCGCGGTCGGCGAGGCGCTTTGCGACGCCGTCGAGGTCTTTGCGCAGCAACTGGATGTCGAGCATGGGATGGGACGGATGTTCGTTGTATGAAACCGCGATTTTAACGCACCGGCCAAGGCGAAACGCCTCAAGTCTTCTTGGGCTTGTTCTCGGCGCGCCACCGCGCATCGAGCTCGCCAAGCCGCGCGAGCTTTTCGCCGATCTTGCCTTCGAGGCCACGCGGCGTCGGCTCGTACCAATGCGGCTCGCGCATGCCGTCCGGAAGATAGGTCTCGCCGGCCGCGTACGCATCGGGTTCGTCGTGCGCATAGCGATAGTCGTGGCCGTAGCCGAGTTCCTTCATCAGCTTCGTCGGCGCGTTGCGCAGATGCACCGGTACCGCGCGCGACTGGTCCTTGCCGACGAAACGCCGCGCCTCGTTGTACGCGTTGTATCCGGCATTCGATTTCGGCGCGACCGCCAGATAGATGATCGCCTGCGCGAGTGCGAGTTCGCCTTCGGGCGAGCCGAGACGCTCGTAGGTTTCGGCGGCGTCGAGCGTGATGCGCGCTGCGCGTGGGTCCGCGAGGCCGATGTCTTCCCACGCCATACGCACGATGCGACGCGCCAGATAGCGCGGGTCGGCGCCGCCGTCGAGCATGCGGCAGAACCAGTACAGCGCGCCGTCCGGGTTGCTGCCGCGCACCGATTTATGCAGCGCGCTGATCTGGTCGTAGAATGCGTCGCCGCCCTTGTCGAAGCGGCGCAGATTTTCCGCGAGCGCGCTGCCCAATAACGCGCCGTCGATTTCGGTGGTTTTCTGCTGGGCGGCCGCGCGCGCGACGATCTCGAGGTTGTTCAACAGCTTGCGGCCGTCGCCGTCGGCGGAGCCGATCAGCGCGGCGCGCGCTTCCTCGGTGAACGCGAGGCCGCCGAGTTCTTTTTGCGCGCGCTCGAGCAACTCGCGCTGTTCGTCGTCTGTCAGGCTCTTCAGCACGTAGACCGCGGCGCGCGACAGCAGCGCGCTGTTGACCTCGAACGATGGATTCTCGGTCGTCGCACCGACGAACACGAACAGGCCCGACTCGACGTGCGGCAAGAACGCGTCTTGCTGGCTCTTGTTGAAGCGATGCACCTCGTCGACGAACACCAGCGTCTGATGGCCGTTCGCGCGATGGATCTGCGCGGTCTCGACCGCCTCGCGGATATCCTTCACGCCCGACAGCACCGCGGACAACGCGATGAACTGCGCGTCGAACGCATCGGCCATCAGCCGCGCGAGCGTGGTCTTGCCGACGCCTGGCGGGCCCCAAAGGATCATCGAATGGGCCTCGCCGGATTCGAACGCGACCCTGAGCGGCTTGTTCGGACCGAGCAGATGCGACTGGCCGATCACTTCGTCGATATTGCGTGGCCGCAGGCGTTCGGCGAGCGGAACATTGGCACGGGTTTCTTCAAACATGACGTTTTGGGGATAATCTCGGCTTTCCGGGTACGCACCGCGTTCGAGCGGCGCCGCGCAGGACAAGCGCAAAGCCAGCGCACGGCCGCAAGCAGAGGCAACAACGCGGGCAACGTCCTGCATTATGACAGTGACGGCGACCGCGCGATGGCCGACCCGGCGCGCCGACAGCGCATAAATTCACAGCACAGAGCTTCACCGCACCACCAGGAGGAACACACATCAGATGGCACAAGATTCTGTCGCCGGCCAAGCCGGCTCCACCTACGCGCCGCTCTCGCCGGTGCCCGACGCGCGCCGCGCGTTCCGTACCGGCGACGCGTTCGCGCTGTGGTTCTCGCTCGGCATCGGCCTGCTCGTCGCCCAGGCGGGCGCGCTGCTGGTGCCGGGGCTGTCGCTGCCGCATGCGCTCGTCGCGATCGTCCTCGGCAGCGTGATCGGCGTCGTGCTGCTCGCGCTCGCGGGCGTGATCGGCACCGACACCGGGCTCGCGGCGATGTCGTCGCTGCGTCCGACGCTCGGCGTGCGCGGCGCGTCGGTGCCGGCCGTCCTGAACATGGTGCAACTGGTCGGCTGGGGCTCGTTCGAGGTGATCGTGATGCGCGATTCCGCCGATGCGCTCGCGAAGCAGGCTTTCGGCCTGTCGATGCCGCTCGTGTGGACCGTGATCTTCGGCCTGCTCGCAACCTTGCTCGCGATCAGCGGCCCGCTGTCTTTCGTGCGGCGTTTTCTGCGCAAGTGGGGGATCTGGCTGCTGCTCGCGGGCGCCGCGTGGCTCACGTGGAACCTGCTCGCGCGCCACAATCTCGCCGATCTGATGCAGCGTCCCGGCACCGGCGAGATGTCGTTCGGCGGCGCGGTCGACCTCGTGGTCGCGATGCCGCTGTCGTGGCTGCCGCTGATCGCCGACTACACGCGCTTCGGCCGCCGCGCCGGCGAGACGTTCCGCGGCACGCTGTACGGCTATGGCATCGCGAACATCTGGTTCTATGCGCTCGGCGCGGTCTATGGCCTCGCGGCCGGCGGCGGCGATGCATTGCTGACCGGCGCGCTCGCGCAAGCAGGCGGCGGGTTTGCGCTGCTGCTGATCCTGATAGACGAAATCGACAATGCGTTCGCCGATATCCACTCGGCCGCGGTGTCGACCGGCACGTTCTGGACACGCGCGAGCGTGCCGTTGCTGTCGGCCGCGTTCGGCGCGCTGTGCACACTGATCGCGCTGCTCGTGCCGATGGCGAAGTACCAGAATTTCCTGCTGTTGATCGGCTCGGTATTCGCGCCTCTGTTCGGCGTCGTGCTGATGGATCACTTCATCGTGCGCAAGCGTCGCATCGATGCCGCGGTGCTCGCCGATGTGCGCGGCCGCTACGGCTTCTCGGGCGGCTGGCACCTGAGCGCGTTCGTCGCATGGGCGATCGGCATCGCCTCGTATCAGGTGATCAATCAATGGCTGCCGAATCTCGGCGCGACGCTGCCGTCGCTCGCGATCGGTGCGGCGTGCTACTACGTGTTCGTATCGGCGCGCAAGACTGCGTATGCATGAGCGCATTAGTCTGAGCGCGTTGCGTTAAACGCGGCTGCCAGAAAGTAACGAAGACCTGCAGTGCAATTGCAGGTCTTTTTTATGACCTGAAACCGCCAGCCGCTGTTCGCGCCGCCGGCTATTTTTTCGCGGCTTTGCGCCGACGCGATTCGACCTTTCGACACAGGTCCGTGAGCAGCCAACGGGCGACGGTCTCGGGCCGGTTCGGTGCGTACGACGCGAATTTGCTCTCGTTCGCGAAGTGGACAACGACGGTGCCCGTCATGACGCGATAGGTTCCGGCATAGTTCACGCCGTCCAGTTCCACGCTGAGCGCGTGGGTGGTTTCATATTCCGCGAAAGTCAAAGTAAGAGCGATATCTCAAAAACGAGACATTATCGCTACGATTTTTCGGAAGTCAAAAAAGATATGCAATTCGTTGCATATCAAGGTATTCCGACAGGTAATCATTGCGGTTTTCACCGGCGATCGAAATAATGTGCACGTTATATGCATGAAAATCTATGGCGTTATTGCCGCTCGAGGGAAACCGACGGCTCGTCGGCAAAACGTTCAAGCGCGCGATTGCCTTCCCGATGAGCTTCGGCCTCATCGATAAAGGTTTTTTCGCTGTATGCCACGACCTTGAAACCACTTCCGGCCGACCGTGGAACCGTGATTCCCCAGTGCCATCCGCCCTCCTGCTCGAATACATGGAGGGACGGGGACAAGCGTAACTCGTGTGAAGAAGACAATCTCATGACATGCCTCACCTTTCCAGACATTCGAAGCAACAACCAGCTCCAATCAGTTTAGGCGTTATTTTGTTGCGTTGCAGCAAAAAATTGTTAGAGACTGCGCGCCCAATCCTGGAAATGATCGCACGCGCTAATGCAGCCGATCAGCGATGCCGGTCTTTACAGTCTCCCACTAAATCATTACGTCTGCCGGCACGACGATTTGATTTTTCATCGCGGCACAGAGCGCGCACCCTGAGCAATCCACGCGCCACGTGCCGCGCACAATAAAAAAAGCCGCGCTCGACAAGCGCGGCTTCGCCGGCGCGCACCGCGTGATTCATCCGTTGATCACATCTGCGCCCTTCGGCACCGTGAACTTGAACGCATCGGACGGTAGTGGCGGATTTTTCTGGATGTTCGAGAACGTCAGCAGCGTGACGTTACCGAACACGTCGTGCAATTCCATCGCTTCCAGATTGCCGTCCTTGAAGCCGATGCCGACGCGCTCGAACTGCGTGTCCTTCGCCTTCGGCGTCAGTTCGAGCCAGTCGATGCCGGCTTTCACGCCCGCGTCGCGCAGCGTGAAATTCTTCTCAAGGTCGTTGCTGCCGAACAGGATCGCCGCCGGGCTCGCGCCGAGCGCATTGCCGAGCGCGCGCACCGTCACCTGGTTCAAATCCTTGTCATAGACGAAGAGCTTGTCGCCGTCCGCCTGCAACAATTGCGAGTAGGGCTTCTCGTATTGCCAGATGAACTTGCCGGGCCGCGCGAACATGAACGTGCCGCTAGAGGTGGTCGGCTTGCCCGGGTTCGCGGTGGACAGCGCGCCGCTCGCGCCCTGCGCCTTGCTCGGCGCGCGCACTTCCTGTTGCACGAAGGTGCCACGCGCCGAATGGACCTGCGAGACGAAGGCCTTCAGTTGCTCGGTGCCGCTCGCGAACGCGTGCGACGCGACGAGCAGCGACGCACCGATCGCGACACTGCCGGCGGCGCGCGCGATCTTGCGCATGCCGCGGCACACGCGCTCGCCGAGGCGGCCCGCTCGACGCTGTCGGGCATCCTGCCGCGCGATTGCTTGCATAGGTATTTCTCCGTTGAATGAATTCGGTGATGGACTGTGCCGGGACGCCGCCCTCGCTGAACACAAAGGGACTGGCCCGGTGTCGAGCCGCAATAGCGCACACATGGCGGTGTACGCAGCGGCGCTCGCAATAGCCGCAATGACTTGTTGCGGCTATTCCGCTTCGCGCGCCGGCGCCAGAATCTCGCGATTGCCGTTTGACGACATCGCCGACACCACGCCCGAATTCTCCATCTGTTCGAGCAGACGCGCCGCCCGGTTGTAGCCGATGCGCAGATGCCGCTGCACCAGTGAAATCGACGCGCGGCGGTTCTTCAGCACGACGTCGACCGCCTGGTCGTATAACGGGTCCGACTCGCCTTCGGTGGACGCGGTTCCCGCCGAGCCTTCGTCGCCCTCGCCGCTCACGCCGCCTTCGAGAATGCCCTCGATATAGTTCGGCTCGCCCTGCTCCTTGAGCTTGTCGACGACGCGATGCACTTCGTCATCCGACACGAACGCGCCGTGCACACGCACCGGCAAACCAGTGCCCGGCGGCAGATACAGCATGTCGCCCATGCCGAGCAGCGACTCGGCGCCCTGCTGGTCGAGAATCGTGCGCGAATCGATTTTCGACGACACCTGGAACGCCATCCGGGTCGGCACGTTGGCCTTGATCAAGCCGGTGATCACGTCGACCGACGGACGCTGCGTCGCGAGTATCAGATGGATGCCGGCCGCGCGCGCCTTCTGCGCGATTCGCGCGATCAGCTCTTCGACCTTCTTGCCGACGACCATCATCAGGTCGGCCAGTTCGTCGATGACGATCACGATGTTCGGCAAACGCGTCAGCGGTTCCGGATCGTCCGGCGTCAGGCTGAACGGATTCGGCAGCTTCTCTTCGCGTTTGGCCGCTTCGTCGATCTTGTTGTTGTAGCCGGCGAGGTTACGCACGCCAACCTTGCTCATCAGCTTGTAGCGGCGCTCCATCTCGGCGACCGCCCAGTTCAGCGCATGGCCCGCCTGACGCATGTCGGTGACGACCGGACACAGCAGATGGGGAATGCCTTCGTAGACGCTCATTTCGAGCATCTTCGGATCGATCAGGATCATGCGCACCTGCTCGGCGCTCGCCTTGTACAACAGCGACAGGATCATCGCGTTGATACCGACCGACTTGCCCGAACCGGTCGTGCCGGCGACGAGCAAATGCGGCATCTTCGCGAGGTCCGCGCACACCGGCTTGCCGCCGATGTCCTTGCCGAGACCCATCGTGAGCGGCGACGCGGCATCCGCATACACGGTCGAGCCGAGAATTTCGGACAGGCTCACGGTCTGACGGCGCTGGTTCGGCAGCTCCAACGCCATGTAGTTCTTGCCCGGAATCGTTTCGACGACGCGGATCGACACGAGCGACAGCGAACGCGCGAGGTCCTTCGCGAGGTTGACGATCTGACTGCCCTTCACACCGGTGGCCGGCTCGATTTCATAGCGCGTGACGACCGGGCCCGGATACGCGGCGACCACGCTCACTTCGACGCCGAAGTCCTTCAGCTTCTTCTCGATCAGGCGCGACGTGAATTCGAGCGTGTCCGCGGAAATGGTTTCCTGCGCGGCGGGCGCGGGGTCGAGCAACGAGATGGGCGGCAGCGTGGAGTCGCCGGGCAGATCGGTGAAGAGCGGCACCTGGCGTTCCTTCTCGACACGCTCCGACTTCGCCGGCGTGGCGAGCGGCGGCACGATCACCACGGGCTCGTGCTCCTCGATGCGCACGCGGCCCTTCTCGACCTTGCCTTCGCGCTTGACGGCGGCCGCTTCGCCGAGCTTGCGATCGAGCCCGGCCTCGCGGCGCAGCTTCGCGAACGTCACCGCGGAAATGATGGATTCGCCGACCTTCTCCGCGACCGACAGCCACGAAAACCGGAAGTACAGCGACAGCCCGATCCCCAGACCGAGCAGCAGAGCGAGCGTGCCGCCGGTGAAGCCGAGCGCATGCGAGATGCCGCGCGCGACGGCCTCGCCGATCACGCCGCCCGGCGCGCGCGGCAACTGCACTCTCAGCGACCACATGCGCAGCGCCTCGAGGCCGTTGCACGACAGCAGCACGAGCATGAACGCGAACGCGTCCGCGAGCCAGCTGACGCCGCGCGGCGCGTCGTCGTCCTGCGGCTCTTCGTTGCGGGTGATGCGCCTGTAGTTCGCGGAGATGTGGCGGCCGAGCAGCACGATCCACCAGTAGGCGGACAGGCCGAACAGCAGCAGCAGAATGTCCGAGGTCCACGCGCCGACGCGGCCCGCCCAGTTCGAGATATGGTCGACCTGCGCGGCATGGGTCCAGCTCGGGTCGTGCCTGCTGTAGCTGACGAGGGACATCAGCAGGAACACGCCGAGGGCCACCTGCAGAATCCAGCGGATTTCGGTGAAGAGGCGCGACATGCGGTGCGGCAATGCCTGCGCGCTCGCGGTATAGGGAGCTTTTGCCATTGATCCTGTTGCCTGGGGTAGCCGGTTCAGGCTGAAACTGCCGCCGGGAACGCGGCCCGAGCCTCGCCGCGCGCGGCTTCGGGCCCGATCCCGGCTACCGGAAACTTCGATCCGGGCTATTGTAAACGCTGTGTCCCGCGCGAGGCTGTAAATGACGGTAACTTGGCGGTTTGACCACAAATGAACGAGCGACGCGCGCTGAATTCGTCGTATCGCGCCGCGTGCTCGCACCGCGCGCCCACGCCGCCACGCTATCGCGGCGATGAGAAAGCTTGATGGCGCAGCCGTAGGCCCCGCCCTTTATAATGCCGGTCTGATACCCATCTACAGTTTCAGTTCAAAAACGCACGGCTACGCAATGGCGAGCCGCGCGCCGTACAAGGATTCGATCATGCCCGCAACTGCAACGAAACACGCCAAGGTTCTGATTCTCGGTTCCGGCCCCGCCGGCTACACGGCGGCGGTTTACGCGGCGCGCGCTAACCTCGCGCCGGTACTCGTCACCGGCCTCGCGCAAGGCGGCCAGCTGATGACCACGACCGACGTCGAAAACTGGCCCGCCGACGCCAACGGCGTGCAAGGCCCGGAACTGATGGCGCGCTTCCTCGAGCACGCCGAGCGCTTCAACACCGAGATCATCTTCGACCACATCCACACGGCGAAGCTCGATGAGAAGCCGATTCGCCTGATCGGCGATTCGGGCGAATACACGTGCGACTCGCTGATCATCTCGACGGGTGCATCGGCGCAATATCTCGGCCTGCCGTCGGAAGAGGCGTTCATGGGCAAGGGCGTGTCGGCCTGCGCCACCTGCGACGGCTTCTTCTATAAGCAGCAGCACGTCGCCGTGATCGGCGGCGGCAATACGGCCGTCGAAGAGGCGCTGTACCTCGCCGGCATCGCGAAGAAGGTCACCGTGATTCATCGCCGTGACAAGTTCCGCGCCGAGCCGATCCTGATCGACCGTCTGCTCGCGAAAGAGAAGGAAGGCGTCGTCGAGATCAAGTGGAACCATGTGCTCGAAGAAGTAACCGGCGACGCCTCCGGCGTCACCGGCCTGCGCATCAAGCACACGCAGACTGGCGAGACCACCGACATCGCGCTGCAGGGCCTGTTCGTCGCGATCGGCCACAAGCCGAACACGGACATCTTCGAAGGCCAGCTCGAGATGAAGAACGGCTACATCATCACCAAGGGCGGCCTGAACGGTTTCGCGACCGCGACGAGCGTGCCGGGGGTGTTCGCCGCTGGCGACGTGCAGGACCATATCTATCGCCAGGCGATCACGAGCGCGGGCACCGGCTGTATGGCCGCGCTCGATGCACAGCGCTATCTCGAGACCATCAACGAGATGGCCGGCGAGCACGCGATGAGCGCGGAAGCGGACCGGTGATCCGCTGATCCGCGGCGCCGTACCGCGCACAATGTCGCGACAAGGGTCGCGACAGTAAAATGACGGTAGCGCGCAGCGCTGCCGTCATTGGCTCACGAAGGCCGCGGCTGCAATGCCGGCGGCCTTTGTCGTTTTTGCCGCCTCAGCTTCGCACCAGCCACCGACCTCTCCGCCTGTATTGCCGACATGCCGAAGAATCAGCCCCATCCGAACGAACCGAAACGCCCGCAAGCCGCCCCGCGCCCCGCACCTGCAACAGCCGCGCCCGCCGTTGCGCCGAAGCTCGATCGCGCGTCCGGGCTCGCCGGACTGGGTGCGTTGCGTGAAGCGTTAAAGGGTGACGCCGAGCGGCGCGAGCGCGAACAGGCGGCGGCGCGAGCGGCGCAGCGCGAAGCGGCCGCCGACGCCGATCTGTTCCGCCGCGAGATCGGCGAAGTCGCGCCGCTCGCGGTTCCGCCACGCGCGACGCTCACGCGCAATCCCCCGCCGCCGCTGCCGGTGCAGACGCTGCTCGATGAGGAAGCGGTGCTGCACGAAGCGATTTCGGATGAGTTCGACCCCGAAGTGCTGCTCGAAACCGACGAAACGCTGTCGTATTGCCGCCCCGGCGTGAGCCGCGACGTCGTGCGCAAGCTGCGGCGTGGCGACTGGATCGTGCAGGCGCAGATCGACCTGCACGGCATGCGGCGCGAGGAAGCACGCGAGGCGCTCGCGGAATTCATTCGCGAATCGGTCAAACGCGGCCTGCGCTGCCTGCGCGTGATTCACGGCAAGGGTTTGGGGTCGATCGGCAAGGAGCCGGTGCTGAAAGGCAAAGTGCGCGCGTGGCTCGTCCAGAAAGCCGAAGTAATCGCGTTCTGTCAGGCGCGCCCGCATGACGGCGGCGCCGGCGCGGTGGTCGTGCTGTTGCAGCCGGGGTCCTTGCCGCCGCACGGGACAAACCTGAAGGTCTGAGGTCGATTTTTTCGGCCGTCGTTCGTCGTGGGGTAAACGGCCAGCCTGGCCGTCGCGCGGTGGCTCTCGTCGCCACCGTGGATTCGTGCTGTGCAACCTTCAAAGGTGATCGCGATGCCCCTGAAGCTTTATGCCCATCCGTTCTCGTCGTACTGCCAGAAGGCCTTGACCGCGTTGTACGAAAACGGCACGCCGTTCGAGATGCGCGTGCTCGCGTACGACGACCCGCAGATCATGGCCGAATTCGCCGCGCTGTGGCCGATCAAGCGCTTCCCGGTGCTCGTCGACGGCGGGCGCACGGTGGTCGAGGCGACCATCATCATCGAATATCTTGGCCTGCAGTATCCGGGGCCTGTCGCGTTGTTGCCGGCCGACCCGCGCGCCGCGCTCGAGCTGCGCATGTTGGACCGCTTCTTCGACAACTACATTTCGACGCCGCAGCAAAAGGTCGTGTTCGATAGCCTGCGTCCCGAAGCCGAGCGCGACGCGCGTGGCGTCGCCGATGCACGCGCGATGCTCGACACCGCTTATGCCTGGCTCAACCGCCACATGGCCGAGCGCGAATGGGCCGCCGGCGACAGCTTCAGCCTCGCCGACTGCGGCGCCGCCCCGTCTCTGTTCTACGCCGACTGGACGCATCCGATCGACCCCGCGTTCGCGCACGTGCGCGCGTACCGGCAGCGGCTGCTCGCGCGGCCGTCGTTCGCCCGCGCGGTCGACGAGGCGCGGCCGTATCGGCCGCTATTTCCGCTGGGTGCGCCAGACCGGGATTGAGCCGCGAGCGGCGGTGGCAGATTTGCGCGAACGTGGCACGGCAGACAACCTGATTTCGTGGCTGTAGACTTTCTGTCGTATCGCAAGCCTGCCCCGCCCTTCTTTTGGCTCACCACCCACAAGGCACACCATGGACCGTTTCGAAGCGATGGAGATCTTCACGCGCGTGGTCGAAGCGAACAGCTTCACCAAGGTCTCGGAATCGCTCGATCTGCCACGCGCGAAGGTCAGCCGCACGATCCAGGCGCTCGAGGAACACGTCGGCGTGCGGCTCCTGAACCGCTCGACGCGTCAGGTCAGCGTGACCGAAGACGGCGCGTCGTTCTACGAGCGCTGTGTGCGCATTCTCGCCGACGTCGCCGATGCCGAGTCGTCGCTATCGAACAAGCGCGAGAATCCGGCCGGCACGATCCGCGTCGACACGTCCGGCACGCTCGCGCGCTCGCTGCTGCTGCCCGCGCTCGACGACTTCTACGAACAATACCCCGCGATCGACGTGCGTCTCGGTCTCGCGGATCGCAACATCGATCTGATCCAGGATGGCGTCGATTGCGTGATTCGCATGGGCACGCTCGAAGAGTCGAGCCTCGTCGCGAAGCGCATCGGGCTTGCGCGCATCGTCACATGCGCGTCGCCCGCGTATCTGCAGAAGTTCGGCACGCCGACCACGCTGGCCGAGCTCGGCGAGCATCGCGCGGTCAACTACGTGTCCGCGCGCAGCGGCCGTACCTTCCCGTTCGAATTCGAAGTCGACGGCGAAATCGAGCGCGTCGCGATGGACAGCACGCTCGCCGTCAACGACGGCTCCGTCTACATCACCGCGGGCGTGCTGGGCCACGGCATCATCCAGCCGTCGCGCTTCATGGTCGCCGAGCTGATCGAGCAAGGCGCGCTCACGGAGATTCTCGGCAACTACACGAGCCCCGGCACGCCGCTGTCGATCCTGTATGCGCACCGCCGCAATCTGAGTTCGCGGCTGCGCGCGTTCATCGATTGGGTCGGCGAGCTCGCGCGCAGCAATCCGGATTTGCGTTTGCCAGAGTCGGCATGACGGCTGCAAAAATAGCAAAAGCCCCACGCGCAACTGAACGCATGGGGCTCTTCTGAAGCGACGTCTCTAGCGCGTATGCGACCGCTTACGCAATGCGCTCTTCATTCGCGGGATCGAACAACACCGCCTTCGACGTATCGAACAGCAGCGTCGCGTTCTTCTCCGGTTGCGGGTTCGACGCCGGGTGCACGCGGCTCACGATGCGCTTGCCGTTGACCTGCGCGAACACCAGCGTGTCCGGACCGGTCGGCTCGATCACGTCGACCTTCACTTCGACCGGCTGCAGCTTCGAGTCGTCGCCGTGCGCGCTGCGCGCATCGGTGATGCGCTCCGGACGCAGACCGAGAATCACGTTGTTGCCGACGTGCGAGCGCACCTTCGCCGAATCGAACGGCAGCACCAGCACCTTGCGCGCGATGCCCGTATCGAGTTCGATGCCGACGCCCGAGCCCTGCTCGACCAGCTTGCCTTCGATGAAGTTCATCGGCGGCGCGCCGATGAAGCCCGCGACGAACAGGTTCGACGGCGAGTCGTAGATTTCCTGCGGCGCGCCGAACTGCTGCACGATGCCGTCCTTCATCACCGCGATGCGGTCGCCGAGCGTCATCGCTTCGATCTGGTCGTGCGTCACGTAGACGATCGTCGTGCCAAGGCGCTGATGCAGCAGCTTGATTTCCGAGCGCATTTCGATACGCAGCTTCGCGTCGAGGTTCGACAGCGGCTCGTCGAACAGGAACATCACCGGATCACGCGCAAGTGCGCGGCCCATCGCGACACGCTGACGCTGGCCGCCCGACAGCTGGCCCGGCTTGCGCTCGAGCAGATGCTTGATCTGCAGCGTGTTAGACACGCGCTCGACGATCTGCGTCTGCTCCTGCTTCGGCACCTTGCGGATGTTCAGGCCGAACGAGATGTTGTCGCGCACCGTCATCGACGGATACAGCGCGTACGACTGGAACACCATCGCGATGTCGCGATCTTTCGGCGACAGGTTGTTGACGGTCTTGCCGTCGATCTGGATCTCGCCCTTGGTCACGGTTTCGAGACCGGCAATCATGTTGAGCAGCGTCGACTTACCGCAGCCCGAGCCGCCGACCAGAATCAGGAACTGGCCGTCTTCGATGTCGATGTTGACACCCTTCAGAACCGGCACCCCGTTCGGGTAGGTCTTGTACACGTCACGGATGGAAAGGCTTGCCATGCTGTGAATCCTCTTGTCTCTGGTACTGCCTTAAAACGTCTGTCTGACGGCGGCGCCCGTTCAGTCACGCTGATTGGCCGAAGCGCCGCCGCGCTCTCGGGGGCACGCCCCCGGGGTCGAGCTGGTTAGCCCTTCACCGCGCCCGCGGTCAGGCCGCGCACGAAGTAACGTCCGGCGATGATGTAGACGAGCAGCGTGGGCAGCGCCGCGATGATCGCGCCGGCCATGTCCACGTTGTATTCCTTCACGCCGGTCGAGGTGTTCACGAGATTGTTCAGCGCCACGGTGATCGGCATCGAATCGACGCCGGAGAACACGATACCGAACAGGAAGTCGTTCCAGATCTGCGTGAATTGCCAGATCAGGCACACCATGAAGATCGGCAGCGACACCGGCAGCAGAATCTTCGTGAAGATCGTGAAGAAACCCGCACCGTCGATACGCGCCGCCTTCACGAGTTCAGCCGGCACGCTCACGTAGAAGTTGCGGAAGAACATTGTGGTGAACGCGATACCGTAGATCACGTGCACGAGCACCAGACCGCTCACCGTGTTCGACAGGCCGAGGATGCCTTCGAGGCGCGCCATCGGCAGCAGGATCGCCTGGAACGGGATGAAGCAGCCGACCAGCAGCATCGTGAAGATCGGATCGGCGCCGCGGAAGCGCCAGTGCGTGAGCACGTAGCCGTTGAACGCGCCGATGATCGACGAGATCAGCACGGCCGGAATCACCATGCGCACCGAGTTCATGAAGAACGGCTGCATGCCGTCGCAGCGCACGCCCGTACATGCGCCGCTCCACGCCTTGATCCACGGCGCGAAGGTCCAGCTCGTCGGCGGCGTCAGCAGGTTGCCGGTGCGCAGCTGATCGATGTCCTTGAACGACGTCGACAGCATCACATACAGCGGAAACAGGAAGTACAGCGCGAACAGAAGCAGGGCCGCGTAAATGACGGCACGGCTTATCGTCATCTTAGGTTGCATTGCGGGTGCTCCTCGATTCGAGATACATCAGCGGCACGAGCACGGCCACCACGGTGGCGAGCATCATGATCGACGAGGCCGCGCCGACGCCGAGCTGCCCGCGATTGAACGAAAACGTGTACATGAAGATGGCCGGCAGCGACGACGACGTGCCCGGACCGCCGGCGGTCAGCGCGACCACCAGGTCGAACGTCTTGATGGTGATGTGGCAAAGAATCAGCAGCACGGAGAAGAACACCGGCCGCATGCTCGGAATCACGATCTTGCGATAGATGGTCGGCAGGCCCGCGCCGTCCATCTGCGCGGCCTTGAAGATTTCACTGTCGACGCCGCGCAAACCGGCGAGGAACAGCGCCATCACGAAGCCGGTGGATTGCCAGACCGCCGCGATCACGATACAGAAGATCGCCCGGTCCGGGTCGCCGAGCCAGTTGAACTCGAAGCTGGTCCAGCCCCAGTCGTGAAACACCTTCTCGATGCCGATGCCCGGCGACAGAATCCATTGCCACGCGGTGCCGGTCACGATGAACGACAGCGCCATCGGATACAGGAACACGGCGCGCAGCGCGCCTTCGTTGCGGATCTGCTGATCGAGCAGGATCGCGAGCAACAGACCTAGACCGATGCAGATACCGATGAACGGAATGCCGAACCAGCCGAGGTTTTCGGCCGAAGTCCAGAACACGTCGTTCTGGAACAGCTCGCGATAGCGGTCGAGACCCGCGAACTCCCAACGAGGCATCAGTCGCGAAGTAGACAGCGACAGATAGCCGGTAATTGCGATAAAGCCATACACGAAGATGAGGCTAATCACGACGCTGGGTGCGAGCACCAGCTTCGGAATATAGCGATCGGCAAGGGCCGCCATGGGCGACGTGCGGCGGGCGACGGTGGCCGTTTTCCCGTTCCCGCTGATGGAAGCAGTCACTACTCGACTCCTGCTGAAACTGTACCGCCGGGCTGCCCGTGCGCGAATGGCGCGGGACCGCGACGGCCTGGGTGTGACTCCATGAAACCCGGGCGCGCCCGGCGCTTCGGATGCAAGCGGCCGGGCGCAACGCTTCGTACCTACGCTTACTTGGTCTTCGCTGCCTTCGCGAGAGCCTGAACCGCGGTCTTCGAATCTTGCTGCGAGTTCATGAACTTCGTGACGACGTCGGAGATCGCGCCTGCCGCGGCATCCGGCTGAGCCATGCCGTGAGCGAGCGACGGCACATAACCGCCGGCCTTGATCGCGATCTGCTCATCCGCGTACGACTTCTTCGCGCAGTCGTCGAACTTGTCCATCGGCACGCCGAGACGCACCGGGATCGAACCCTTGTACAGGCTGAACTGCTCCTGGAACTCCGGCGACATGATCGTCTTCGCGAGGGAGAGCTGGCCCGGCGTCGCGGCCTTCTGGCCCTTCTGCTGGAAGAACACGAACGAGTCGACGTTGAACGTGTAGGCCTTGTCCGTTTGCGGCACCACCGCGCAGATGTAGTCCGTGCCCGACTTCTTCCCGGCGTTGGTGAACTCGCCCTTCGCCCAGTCGCCCATGAACTGCATGCCGGCCTTGCCGTTGATGACCATCGCCGTGGCAAGGTTCCAGTCACGGCCCGTGCGGCCCGCGTCGAAGTAGCCCTGGATCTTGCGGACCGTGTCGAACACCTGAACCATCTTTTCCGAGGTCAGGGTCTTCTCGTCGAGGTCGACGAGCGCCTTCTTGTAGAAGTCCGCGCCTTCCGACAGCACGACGTCTTCCCACAGCGTCAGGTCTTGCCACGGCTGGCCGCCCATCGCGATCGGCTGGATGCCCGCGGCCTTCATCTTGTCGGCCACCGCGAAGAACTCGGGCCACGTGGTCGGCACCTTGCCGCCTGCCTTGTCCAGCGCTGCCTTGTTGATGTACAGCCAGTTCACGCGATGCACCGAGAACGGCGCGCCGACATAGTGGCCGTCCGCTTGCATGATCTTGTCGACTTGCGGCGGCAGGTTCTTCTTCCAGTCGCCCGCGACGGAGTCGATCGGCACCAGCACGCCCTGCGAAGCCCAGTCCTGGATCAGCGGACCCTTGATCTGCGCGGCGCTCGGCGCGTTGCCCGAGATCACCTGCGTCTTCAGTGCCGTCATCGCAGCCGCGCCAGCGCCGCCTGCGACCGCGAAGTCCTTCCACGTGTAGCCCTGCTTCGTCATGTCGTCCTTGAGGACGCCGACGGCCTTGGATTCGCCGCCCGAAGTCCACCAGTGCAGCACTTCGATCGACTCGGCGGCCTGCACGGCCGACACGCCACACATCAGACCCGCAGCGCACAGAGCGCCCATGATCGCGCGAAATTTCATTGCTTATCTCCTCCAGACACCTGAACAAAAAAACGAATGGCCCCTGATGTCGCCAGGGTGCTGTGGTTGGTTCAAACAGGCAAAAACTGGGCGATCGAGCACGGTCGGGCGCATGCGCGAGGGCATGTGCCGGCGGACCGATGTCCGGCCGCTAGACGCTCAAGAGGTGAGTGGTTCGGGATGCAACTGACTGTCTCCTCTTTTGATTTTTGCCTGCCCGCATCGCGCGGCAGACTCGAGGTACCTCATATACCAATCCGACGCCAGCCTGACGTCGGCCACGGAAACGACCCGCAAGCCCGTCGACTCCCCGGCCTTCCGTAAGGTCCGCCGGCACCCTGCTGGCGCGTACCGGAAAGCGTTGCCCCATTGTCCGTTAGCATGCCGGGGACGCCCGCCGATTCGCAAAAAGCGTGCAATTCGTGTGCACAGCGCACGCTTTTTTCTTCGAATTAACGCTACCTCTTGATTTGGATTGTAGTTAAACTACAATTCAGTGTCAAAAAATATTTTATTGGACTACGGTCGCTCTTCCAGGTCGCTGCACGTGCAGTGTCCGATCAGCGCGGCGGCCCTTCAGGACATCGACGGAGACTCATGCATACCGACTCAAGCTTCACCTTCGTTCTCTTCGGCGGCACCGGCGACCTGTCGATGCGCAAGATCCTGCCCGCGCTGTTCGAGGCGCACCGCGCGGGGGGCATGCTCGCCGACAACGGCAAGATCGTCGCGGTCGCGCGGCACATCGCGGATCGCGGCGAGTACCTGCAGTGGGTCGACGGGCACGTCAAGCCGCACGTGTCGAAAAACGGCCTCGACGAAGCCGCGTGGACGAGCTTCCTCGCGCGCATCGAGTTCGTGAAGATCGATCTCGGCAATCCGGATGACTTCGCGCAACTGCGCGACGCGATCCAGGATATGCCCGGCATCCGCGTGTTCTATCTGGCGACCGGTCCGTCGCTGTTCGTGCCGATCTGCCATGCGCTCGCCGCGGTGGGTCTGAACCACAACGCGCGCATCGTGCTCGAGAAGCCGCTCGGCTACGATCTGAAGTCGTCGAATGCGATCAATGACGCGGTCGGCGAAATCTTCGCGGAAGAGCAGATCTACCGGATCGATCATTACCTCGGCAAGGAGCCGGTGCAGAACCTGCTCGCGCTGCGCTTCGGCAATGCGCTGTTCGAGCCGCTGTGGCGCCGCGAATGGGTCGAGAGCATCCAGATCACGATCGCCGAGGAACTCGGCGTCGAAGCGCGTGGCGATTTCTACGACAATACCGGCGCGCTGCGCGACATGGTGCAGAACCACCTGCTGCAGCTGCTGTCGATCGTCGCGATGGAGCCGCCCCACTCGATGGACTCCGACTCGGTTCGCGACGAGAAGCTGCGCGTGCTGCGCGCGCTAAAACCGGTCGATTCGCAGGAAATCGGCAAGGTCGCGGTGCGCGGCCAGTATCATTCGGGCGTGATCCGCGGCAACACGGTGCCGGCCTACGCGACCGAGCACGGCGTGAAACCGGACAGCTCGACCGAAACCTTCGTCGCGCTGAAGGTCGAGATCGAGAACTGGCGCTGGGCCGGCGTGCCGTTTTTCCTGCGTACCGGCAAGCGGCTCGCCGATCGCGTCGCTGAGATCGTCGTGAATTTCCGTGCGGTGCCGCATTCGGCGCTTGGCGCGTCGGCGCTGCGCGCGGGCGCGAACCGCCTCGTGATCCGTCTGCAGCCGAACGAGACGATTCGTCTGTACTGTCTCGCGAAGCAGCCCGGCGAGGGTATGAACCTCGCGAGCGTGTACCTCGATCTCGCGTTCGACCGGTTCTTCCGCGAAGGCCAGATGGAGGCGTATCAGCGGCTGCTGCTCGACGTGATTCATGGGCGCCTCGCGCTATTCGTGCGGCGCGACGAACAGGAAGCCGCATGGCGCTGGGTCGAGCCGATCCTGAACGAATGGAAAGCCTCGACCAAGCCGCCCAAGCCGTACGCGGCGGGCACGTGGGGACCGGCCGCGGCGAGCGCGATGCTCGCCCAGCACGGCACCTGCTGGCTCGAAGAAGAGAATTGATTTTGATGAACTGACGTACGACGCCGCGCGCGATAAACACCCAGCGCGGCGTCGGCAACACCACCGACGAACTGAACGGAGTCGCGCCGGTATCGCGTAGGTGTCTGCAAGCCATCCGGTTGTGCAGGCATCGCGCGAGAGCAGTCAGGCTGATTCCGCAGACCTAACAAAAATGCAGCACGGAGGAGAAGTGATCGAGCTTCACGCTTTCGACGACCAGCGCGCCCAATCCGACGCGCTGGCGAAAGCGGTGGGCGACGCATTACATGCGTCGCTTGCCGCACAGGCGGCCGGCACGGGGACGTCAACCCCGCTCGCGCGCCCGGCCATGCTGGCCGTGTCTGGCGGCAGCAGCCCGCGTCCGTTTCTGCAAACGTTGTCGACGCAGACGTTCGACTGGCCCCGCATCGCGATCACGCTGGTCGACGACCGCTGGGTGCCGGAGACCGATGGCGCGAGCAATGCGCAACTCGTGCGCGCCACGTTGCTGCAGAACGCCGCGCAACACGCGACCTTCTGGCCGCTCGTCGACACCAGCCAGGATCTGCACTCGCGCGTTGCCGCGCTGAACGCGGACGCGCGCTTCGCCACGGCACCCGACGTCGCGGTGCTGGGCATGGGCGAAGACGGCCACACCGCGTCGATCTTCGCCGATGCGCCCGAATGGGATCACGCGATCACCACGACCGAGCGTTTCGTCGCGGTGCATCCGCGCGCGGCGCCGCACGCGCGCGTGAGCTGGTCGCTGTCCGCGCTGAAGGACGTCAAGCATCTGTTTCTGCTGATTGCAGGACCGCGCAAGATGGACGTGCTCAACGCCGCATCCGCTGCGCTACAAAAAAATGCCATCTCGCAACTGGCAAACGACAAGGGAGTGAGACTCGATGTCTACTGGTGTGCAAACTAAAGCTGTGCCGGGCGCGGCCCAGCACGCCGATGGACCGAGGCTGCTGGCCGACATCGGCGGTACCAATGCGCGTTTCGCGCTCGAGACGGGCCCCGGCGAAATCGGTTCGGTGCAGGTCTATCCTTGCGCCGAGTATCCGAGCGTCGCCGACGTCATCAAGACGTATCTGAAGGACACGAAGATCGGCCGCGTCAATCACGCGGCGATCGCGATTGCGAACCCGGTCGACGGCGACCAGGTCAGCATGACCAATCACGACTGGACCTTTTCGATCGAAGCGACGCGCCGCACGCTCGGCTTCGACACGCTGCTCGTCGTCAACGACTTCACCGCGCTCGCGATGGCGCTGCCCGGCCTCACCGACACCCAGCGCGTGCAGGTGGGCGGCGGCCAGCGCCGGCCCAACAGCGTGATCGGCCTGCTCGGCCCCGGCACCGGCATGGGCGTGTCGGGCCTGATCCCCGCCGACGATCGCTGGATCGCGCTCGGCAGCGAAGGCGGCCACGCCACCTTCGCGCCCGCCGACGAACGCGAAGAGATCGTGCTGCACTACGCGCGCAAGAAGTGGTCGCACGTGTCGTTCGAACGGGTGGCCGCGGGTCCGGGCCTCGAGGTGATCTATCGCGCGCTCGCGGGCCGCGACAAGAAACGCGTGCCGGCCAGCGTCAATCCGGCCGATGTGGTCAAGCGCGCGCACGAAGGCGAGCCGCTCGCGGCCGAATCGGTCGACGTATTCTGCGGCATCCTCGGCACCTTCGCCGGCAATATCGCGGTGACGCTCGGCGCGCTCGGCGGCATCTATATCGGCGGCGGTGTCGTGCCGCGTCTCGGCGAGTTGTTCGCGCGTTCGTCGTTCCGCCAGCGCTTCGAGGCGAAGGGCCGCTTCGAGGCGTATCTGCAGAACGTGCCGACCTACGTGATCACCGCCGAATACCCGGCGTTCCTCGGCGTATCGGCGATTCTCGCGGAGCAGTTGTCGAACCGCGCGGGCGGCAGCTCGTCGGCGGTGTTCGAGCGGATTCGCCAGATGCGCGACGCGCTGACGCCGGCCGAGCGCCGCGTCGCCGACCTCGCGCTGAACCATCCGCGTTCGATCATCAACGATCCGATCGTCGACATCGCGCGCAAAGCCGACGTCAGTCAGCCGACCGTGATCCGCTTCTGCCGCTCGCTCGGCTGCCAGGGGCTGTCCGATTTCAAGCTGAAGCTCGCGACTGGTTTGACCGGCACGATTCCGGTCAGCCACAGCCAGGTGCATCTCGGCGACACCGCGACCGACTTCGGCGCGAAGGTGCTCGACAATACCGTGTCGGCGATCCTGCAGTTGCGCGAGCATCTGAACTTCGAGCACGTGGAACGCGCGATCGACCTGCTGAACGGCGCGCGGCGCATCGAGTTCTACGGGCTCGGCAACTCGAACATCGTCGCGCAAGATGCGCACTACAAGTTCTTCCGTTTCGGTATTCCGACCATCGCATACGGCGATCTGTACATGCAGGCGGCCTCGGCCGCGCTGCTCGGCAAGGGCGACGTGATCGTCGCGGTGTCGAAGTCCGGGCGCGCGCCCGAGCTGCTGCGCGTGCTCGACGTCGCAATGCAGGCCGGCGCGCAGGTGATCGCGATCACCTCGAGCAACACGCCGCTCGCGAAGCGCGCGACCGTCGCGCTGGAAACCGATCACATCGAGATTCGCGAGTCGCAACTGTCGATGATCTCGCGCATCCTGCACCTCGTGATGATCGACATTCTGGCGGTCGGCGTGGCGATTCGCCGCGCGGTGCCGAGCGATGAAGTGGCCGAGACCGTCGAGAAAGCGCGCGAAGGCGCCGACGACGACGCGACGGCCGTACTCGACTGGCTGAGTCACGGCGCGGCTTCGTCGGCGCGCGACTGAGGCTGACTTAGCGCTGTCCGCTTCGCTTGCGGTGGACGAACCCGCGGCGCGTGCATCGTCTCCGATGCGCACGCCGCGGGTTTTTCTGTTCGGGGGACACGAAAAGCGATCGATAATAAGCGCTCTATCGCTTCAGACGAACCGCGCGTCCATGATCATTCGCCCGCATCTCCACTGGTTCCGCATGCTGCTCGCGTGGCGCGGCTCGGTGCTGCCGCAGTTGCTGCCGCGGCTATTCCTGATCTTTATCATCTCGATCATTGCGCTCGCCGCGCACGATCATCTGCTGCCCATCAGCCTGAACCTGAACTCGATCGCGCCGTTCTCGCTGGTCGGCATCGCGCTCGCGGTGTTTCTCGCCTTTCGCAACAACGCGAGCTACGACCGCTGGTGGGAAGCGCGCAAGCTGTGGGGGCAATTGCTCAACGAGTCGCGCTCGCTGACGCGCCAGGCGCTGACGTTGCCGCAGCGCGAGTTGCCCAAAGAAGAAGCCGCCGCGTTCCTGGCGATTCTTAGCGCGCTCCCGCACGCGCTGCGTCACCAGTTGCGCAAGACCGAACCGCGCGACGACCTTGCCGCGCGGCTGCCCGGCGCACTGCTCGAACGTGTGATGGGATCACGCTACAAGCCGGCCACGCTGATGCTGTGCCTCGGCGAATGGGTGCAGCGCGCGGCGCGCGCGGGCACTCTCGATCCGATCACGGCGCTCGCGTTCGACCGCAATCTGAACGGACTATCGGACGTGATCGGCGGCTGCGAGCGCATCGCTTCGACGCCGTTGCCGTTCGCGTATTCGGTGATGATCCACCGCACCGTGTACTTCTTCTGCGCGTCGCTGCCGTTCGGGCTCGTCAACAGCATCGGTATTTTTACGCCGGTGTTCGCGGTGTTCGTCGCGTACACGTTCATGGCGCACGAAGCGATCGCGTCGCAGCTCGAAGAACCGTTCGGCACCGACGACAACGACCTCGCGCTCAACACGATGTCCGCGATCATCGAGGATGCGATGCGCGATCTGCGCGGCGAGCCGGCGCTCGCGGCGCCGCAGCCGCGCGCAGACGGGGTTCAATGGGATTGAATCTGCGGCGGGCCGCGCCGCTCGGCGGCCGTCAGTGGTTGCCGGCCGTTTCGGAGAGCCGTTTGATCGTCGCGACGCGCGCGCCGATGATGTCGATACGTCCGCGCTCGTCGACGAGCGGCGTCGATGCCGTCAGATACGCATTCCACGCGCGTTGCGCGTGCACCAGCGTCGGCCGCGACTTCGCTGGCATCTTCGCTTCGAGCACACGGTAGTAGCGGTTCAGATCGAACATCGCGTGTTCGCAACGCGCATCGGCGTTGCACGAGCGCGGCCGGCGCGGCGCCGGACCGCTCGCATCGGCGAGCGCGCTGCGCAGCACGAGCGCGCGGTCGCGCACTGGCTGCAGTTGCATGTCGGCTTCGGAAAGCACGTACATCGAGCCCTGGGTCGTTGCGAACACCGCGGCGAGCAGTTGCTTCTCGGCATCGCGCGACGCGAGCCAGCTCGACTGGCTCTTTTCCCATAGCCTGCGCCGCGCGGGCGGCACCTTCGCGAGCAACTGCTGGTACGCGCTATCGACCGCGGCCATCCAGCCGATGCGCGCATTGTCCATGCACTGCACCTGCCCGATCGTCGTCGACATGTCGGCGCGCGCTAGACACGTGCGCATCGCGGCATCGATCGGATCGGCGGCGGCCACCTCGGCATGCGCCGCCGGGCTAGCGATGGCGACGAGCACCAGCGTACCGGCCGTGAGCGCGAAGCTCAGCACGCCGGCCCGGCGCCGCCAAGGCCCGATAGCGGGCAGGCCCGTCAGCAACTTCACCCACGCCATCGTCACATGCGCACGCAATCGACGAAATATTCGATGCGCCCGTTGACCATTTCGCCGACGAGCCCGTGGATATCCGTATGGAAGCCCGGGAAGCGCTCGTTGAACTCGCGCGCGAAACGCAGATAGTTGACGATGGTCTTGTTGAAGCGCTCGCCCGGAATCAGCAGCGGGATGCCCGGCGGATACGGCGTCAACAAGATCGACGTGACGCGGCCTTCGAGTTCGTCGATCGGTACCCGGTCGATCTCGCGGTGCGCGAGCTTCGCGAATGCGTCGGACGGCTTCATCGCCGGCTCCATGCTCGACAGGTACATCTCGGTCGTCAGACGGGCGATATCGTTCGCGCGATACACGCTGTGGATCTGCTGGCACAAATCGCGCAGGCCGACACGCTCGTACATCGGATGATGCGCGACGAACTCGGGCAGCACGCGCCACAGCGGCTGGTTGGTGTCGTAGTCGTCCTTGAACTGCTGCAGCTCGGTCACCATCGAGTTCCAGCGGCCCTTCGTGATGCCGATCGTGAACATGATGAAGAACGAGTACAGGCCCGTTTTCTCGACGATGATGCCGTGCTCGGCCAGGTACTTCGTGACGATCGCCGCCGGAATGCCGTTGTCGTCGAAGCCGCCGTCCATGTTGAGACCCGGCGTGACGATCGTCGCCTTGATCGGGTCGAGCATGTTGAAGCCTTCGGCGAGCGGGCCGAAGCCGTGCCACGCGTCGTCCGGACGCAGCATCCAGTCTTCGCGCGAGCCGATGCCTTCCTCGGCGAACTGGTCCGGGCCCCACACCTTGAAGAACCAGTCGTCGCCGTATTCGGTGTCGACCTTGGTCATCGCGCGGCGGAAGTCGAGCGCTTCGGCGATCGATTCCTCCACGAGCGCGGTGCCGCCCGGCGCTTCCATCATCGCCGCGGCGACGTCGCACGACGCGATGATCGCGTACTGCGGACTCGTCGACGTATGCATCAGATACGCCTCGTTGAAGCGATGCTTGTCGAAGCGGCTGTTCTTCGAATCCTGCACGACGATCTGCGACGCCTGCGAGATGCCGGCGAGCAGCTTGTGCGTGGAGTGCGTCGCGTACACCATCGCGCCGATGCGCGGACGGCCCGCGCCGATCGCGTGCATGTCCTGATAGAACTCGTGGAATTCCGCGTGCGGCAGCCACGCTTCGTCGAAGTGCAGCGTGTCGAGCCATTCGCCCAACATCTCCTTGATCATCTCGACGTTGTAGACCACGCCGTCGTACGTGCTTTGCGTGATCGTCAGGATGCGCGGCTTCAGGTTCGGGTTCTTCGCGAGCGCTTCGCGCGCGAACGGATTCGCCTCGATCTTCTTGCGGATGTTCTCCGGTTCGAACTCACTGCGCGGGATCGGGCCGATGATGCCGAAGTTGTTGCGGGTCGGCGTCAGGAACACCGGAATCGCGCCGGTCATCGTGATCGCGTGCAGGATCGACTTGTGGCAGTTGCGGTCGACCAGCACGATGTCACCGGGCGCGACCGTGCCGTGCCAGACGATCTTGTTCGAGGTGGAGGTGCCGTTGGTCACGAAGAACACGTGGTCGGCGCTGAAGATGCGCGCGGCGTTGCGCTCCGAGGCCGCGACCGGACCGGTGTGGTCGAGCAGCTGGCCGAGTTCGTCGACCGCGTTGCAGACGTCGGCGCGCAGCATGTTCTCGCCGAAGAACTGATGGAACATCTGGCCGAGCGGGCTTTTCAGGAACGCGACGCCGCCCGAGTGGCCCGGGCAATGCCACGAGTACGAACCCTCTTCCGCGTACTGCACCAGTTCCTTGAAGAACGGCGGCGCGAGCGAATCCAGGTACACCTTCGCCTCGCGGATGATATGGCGTGCGACGAACTCCGGCGTGTCCTCGAACATGTGGATGAAGCCGTGCAGTTCGCGCAGGATGTCGTTCGGCAGATGGCGCGAGGTGCGCGTCTCGCCGTACAGGAAGATCGGGATATCGGCATTGCGGCGGCGCACTTCGGTCACGAACGCGCGCAGCGCGACGATCGCGGCCGCGAGCTCGGGTGTCTCGCCTTCGACGACCACGTTGTCGACGTACGGCAGCAGTTCGTCGTCGTCGATCGAGAGGATGAAGCACGACGCGCGGCTCGACTGCTGCGCGAACGAGGTCAGATCGCCGTAGCTCGTCAACCCGAGCACTTCCGCGCCTTCTTTCTCGATGGCTTCGGCCAAAGCCCGGATGCCGGAACCCGAGATGTTCTCCGAGCGGAAATCTTCGTCGATGATGACGACGGGGAAACGGAACTTCATGGGCGATTCTCCAAAAAGAAAACGACCGCTGCGTTACGTAGAAAGCGCAGCGGTCACCCGAATAACTGGTGGGTTCAGACGCTGCCGACGTCAGGTCTTCGGCAACGTGACGCCGTGCTGACCTTGATACTTGCCGCCGCGATCCGCGTACGAGGTTTCACAAATCTCGTCGCTTTCGAAAAACAGCACCTGGGCGACGCCTTCGTTCGCGTAGATTTTCGCAGGCAAAGGTGTCGTATTCGAGAACTCGAGCGTGACGTGCCCTTCCCATTCCGGCTCGAACGGCGTCACGTTGACGATGATCCCGCAGCGCGCATACGTCGATTTGCCGAGGCACACGGTCAGCACGCTGCGCGGAATGCGGAAGTACTCGACCGTGCGCGCGAGCGCGAACGAGTTCGGCGGGATGATGCAGACGTCGCCCTTGAAATCGACGAAAGATTTCTCGTCGAAGTTCTTCGGATCGACGATCGTCGAGTTGATGTTGGTGAAGATCTTGAATTCGTCGGCGCAGCGAATGTCGTAGCCGTAGCTCGAGGTGCCGTAGCTGACAATCTTCCGGCCGTCTTTGGAGACGCGAACCTGATCGGGCGCAAACGGCTCGATCATCTTGTGCGACTCGGCCATGCGCCGGATCCACTTGTCAGATTTGATGGTCATAGGTGAACGCTGCTTGACGTGAATGTCAGGTGTGACGAAAAGATAGATGAAAACTGCCGGCGGCGCTGCGGCGCTCAGCCGGCGAAGGCCGCTTATTTTACGCGATCACGGAATCGCTGCCGCCGATGGCGTCATGTGCGCCACCGAGCGGTGGCCTGGCGGCGAAAGCGCGCTCGCCGTTCACTGCTGGCGAATCACGCCGCAGGCGATGGCCGTGCCAGCGCCATGCTGAGGGTACGCGTAGGGATCGGTCGCGTCGCGGTGCAGCAAAACCGCGCGCTGCAGCACCGAGCGGATGCCGTCGAGCGACACGTCCGGCGCGACGATGAAGCCGGTGGCCACGCCGTTCGCGTCCGCATGGATATTGCCGAGATCGCCCTCGACGCGCGCGCCGGCCTTGAGCCGTTCGGCCGCCGGTGAAAATACCGGACCGGCGCTGGAGCCGTCGGCGGCGTTGCAGTCGCCGCGCTCGTGCACCTGCAGCGCGTGGTCGCTATTGGGCGGCAAGCCAGTGAGATTGTAGGTGACCTGGACGCCGTCCGAGCGCTCGATGAAGGTCACGAGGCCGTGGGCCTGATTGCCCACGGTGGGCAGCAATTGCGCGTCGGCGCGCTTTTCCTGTGGTCTCAGGAAGACGCCACAGCCGCTCAACAGCACACAGCCGGCAGTCAGAATGATGAACGCATGTACCGCGTGCCCGTCGATTCGTTTTCCCATGCGATCCTCTTGTCGGCCTGGCGGCCGCCCCTGCGGCCGCCGAGCCGAACTCGTGAAGTCGACATGATACCGCGAGAGCTGGTGAAAATAGGGATCGAGATCGCCCCTAATCCCTTGCCCGAACGGCCGCTCAGGTGTTCTGCACGACGATGTTCGGAAACTTCGAGCTCATGTCGCGCGCGCGTTCGGCGATATGCACCGCGACCTTGCGCGCGATCGAGCGATAGATCTCCGCGATGCGCCCGTTCGGGTCCGCGGCGACCGTCGGATGGCCCGAGTCGGCCTGTTCGCGGATCGTGATGTCGAGCGGCAGGCTGCCGAGCACGTCGACGCCATACTCCTTGCTCATGCGCTCGGCGCCACCGGCGCCGAAGATGTGCTCCTCGTGGCCGCAGTTCGAGCAGATGTGCAGACCCATGTTCTCGACGATGCCGAGGATCGGGATGCCGACCTTTTCGAACATCTTGAGGCCCTTCTTCGCGTCGAGCAGCGCGATGTCCTGCGGCGTCGTGACGATTACGGCGCCCGTGACCGGCACGCGCTGCGCGAGCGTCAGCTGGATGTCGCCGGTGCCGGGCGGCATGTCGACGATCAGGTAGTCGAGTTCGTGCCAGTTGGTCTGGCGCAGCAGCTGTTCGAGCGCCGAGGTCGCCATCGGGCCGCGCCATACCATCGGGTTGTCCGCCTCGATCAGGAAGCCTATCGAGTTGGCCTGCACGCCGTGGCCCGTCATCGGGTTCATCGATTTGTCGTCGGGCGATTCGGGGCGGCCCTCGATGCCGAGCATGGTGGGCAGCGACGGGCCGTAGATGTCGGCGTCGAGAATGCCGACCGACGCGCCCTCGCTCGCCAGCGCGAGCGCGAGATTCACGGCGGTCGTGCTCTTGCCCACGCCGCCCTTGCCCGACGCAACCGCGACGATGTTCTTCACGCCGGGCAGCAGCTTCACGCCGCGCTGCACCGTGTGCGCGGCGATCTGCTGCGAAACCTCGACGCGCACGTGCGCGACGCCGGGCACCGCGCGCAGCGCGTCGGCGAACTGCTGGCGGATCGCGTCGAACTGGCTTTTCGCCGGATAGCCGAGCGTCACCTGAAGGCTGACCGCGTCGCCCTCCACAACCACGCTGCGGATGCTCTTCGCGGCCGCGTACGGCGCGCCCGTGTTGGGGTCAGTGACGGCCGCGACAGCGGCGTCGACCAAAGCCCGATCGATACTCATTGATACTCCGTGGGGAAGAGGTGCGGCGTGGCGAGATGGACGAATCGCGCACGCGGCGGAATTTGCAAGAAATTGTTATGCGGCATTGCGAAAATGTTACGTGCCGGGCACCCTTCGGGGCACGCGGGAAGCCGTAGGGTCGCACCGCTGCTTGTTCAGGCATATTGTAGTGTCTGACGGCAGGCGGTGCCCGAAGACCCTGCTTCGCTGTCGGGCCGCGCGAAGCAAGGCGCAGAAACCGTTCCTGAACTTTCTGAGTGGTCGCTGCGTTGCCGTAATGTTCGCTGCATAGACTGACCGCTACCCGCTGGTTTATTCGCACCCGAAAGGAAACCAAGATGAATGCAAGAATCATGACTCGCGTGGCCGTATTCGCCGTGGCAGGCTCACTTGTGGCAGGCTGCGCGACCCAACAGGGCACCAACACAGCAGTCGGCACGGGCGTGGGCGCCGGTGCCGGCGCCGCGCTCGGCGCAATCTTCGGCGGCGGCAAGGGCGCGGCGATCGGCGCGGCCACCGGCGCGGCGGTGGGCGGCATCACCGGCTACAACTGGGACAACATCCGCAACCGCATGTCGGGCGCGACCAAGGGCACCGGCACGCAGATCACCGAGCAGCCGGACGGCTCGCTGAAGCTGAACATCCCGAGTTCGGTCACCTTCGACACCAGCAGCTACGCGATCAAGCCGACGTTCGCGCCGGTACTCGACCAGCTCGCGCAGACGCTGCAGCAGAATCCGGAAGTCGTTGCATCGGTCGTCGGCCATACGGACAACACCGGCTCGCTGCAATACAACCAGACGCTGTCGGTCAACCGCGCACAGAGCGTGACCGGCTATCTGACGCAACGCGGTATCGCGCCGCAGCGCCTGTCGGCCACCGGCATGGGCCCGAACCAGCCGATCGCCGACAACAACACCGAAGCCGGTCGTGCGGCGAACCGTCGCGTCGAGATCTACCTCCGGGCCACCGCCCAGCACGCGACGCAATAAGGGCAAGTCAAAAGGAGAGAAAGCGCCGCCGGGCCGGCCGGGTGTTGCGGCCACACGAGCCCGGCTGGCGGGCGGAACGAGCCGCCGGACCTGTTTGTCCGCAAATCGAAAAAAAATTTCGAACTCTACGGAAAATCCGCGGTCTCTCTTTACGGTACGTGACTGGCGAAGCCGTCACGTCACCATTCTCCTCTTGTCGTTGTTGCTCCGGGGTTTATCGACCCCGGTTTTTTTTGCTCGCGCGGTTTTGCATCTCGCTCGCGGGCGTCGCCCCGGTTGTCCGTCACCGCGGCGCCGATCCCCTTCCGCTCCGCTCGTCCAGCCCGCCGCGTCCCAGCCCGCGTGCGGCGTGCGCCCTGCTAAAATCATCGTTTCGTCCCACCGCAGGCACCCCGATCCTTATGTCAGCACCCGCCACCGACCTCCGCGCAGGCGCCCCGTCAAGCCGCCGTCAGATTCTCGTCACGTCGGCCCTTCCGTATGCGAACGGGCAGATTCATATCGGCCATCTGGTCGAATATATCCAGACGGACATCTGGGTCCGGGCGCTGCGAATGCACGGCCACGAGGTCTACTACGTCGGCGCCGACGACACGCACGGCACGCCGGTCATGCTACGCGCGGAAAAAGAAGGACTGACGCCGAAACAGCTGATCGATCGCGTGTGGCTGGAGCACAAGCGCGACTTCGACAGCTTCGGCATCTCGTTCGACAACTATTACTCGACCGATTCCGACGAAAACCGCGTGCTCAGCGAAAACGTCTACCTCGCGCTGAAGGAAGCGGGGCTGATCGACGCGCGCGAGATCGAACAGGCGTACGACCCGGTCAAGGAAATGTTCCTGCCGGACCGCTTCATCAAGGGCGAGTGCCCGAAATGCGGCGCCAAAGACCAATACGGCGACAGCTGCGAAGTCTGCGGCTCGACCTACCAGCCCACCGAGCTCGTCAATCCGTACTCGGTCGTCTCGGGCGCGACGCCGATCCGCAAGACCTCGACGCACTACTTCTTCCGCCTGTCCGATCCGCGCTGCGAGAACTTCCTGCGCGCATGGGTCGGCGGCCTTGCACAGCCGGAAGCCACCAACAAGATGCGTGAATGGCTCGGCGACGCCGGCGAAGCCAAGCTCGCCGACTGGGACATCTCGCGCGACGCGCCGTACTTCGGCTTCGAGATTCCGGGCGCACCCGGCAAATATTTCTACGTGTGGCTGGACGCACCGGTCGGTTACTACGCGAGCTTCAAGAACCTCGCCGAAAAGCGCGGCCTCGATTTCGACGCGTGGGTCCGCCAGGGCTCGACGGCCGAGCAGTACCACTTCATCGGCAAGGACATCCTGTATTTCCACACGCTGTTCTGGCCCGCGATGCTCGAATTCTCGGGCCATCGCACGCCGACCAACGTGTTCGCGCACGGCTTTCTGACCGTCGACGGCGCGAAGATGTCCAAGTCGCGCGGCACCTTCATCACCGCGCAAAGCGTGATCGACACCGGCCTGAATCCGGAATGGCTGCGCTACTATTTCGCGGCCAAGCTGAACAGCACGATGGAAGACCTCGACCTGAATCTGGACGACTTCCAGGCGCGCGTGAACAGCGATCTGGTCGGCAAGTACGTGAACATCGCGAGCCGCGCGGCCGGCTTCCTGATCAAGCGTTTCGACGGCCGCGTACAGGACAGCGCGATGCACCATCCGCTGCTCGGCACGCTGCGCGCGGCGCTGCCGCAGATCGCCGCGCACTACGAGGCACGCGAGTACAGCCGCGCGCTGCGTCAAACCATGGAGCTCGCCGACGCGGTCAACGCGTACGTGGATACCGCGAAGCCGTGGGATCAGGCGAAAGACCCGGCCAACGCGGTCGCACTGCACGAGACCTGCAGCGTCAGCATCGAGGCGTTCCGCCTGCTGTCGCTCGCGCTGAAGCCGGTGCTGCCGAAGCTCGCCGAAGCGGTCGAGGCATTCCTCGGCATCGAGCCGCTGGTGTGGGCCGACGCCACTGTACCGCTCAACTCGGCGCGCCCGATCAACGCGTACAAGCATCTGATGACGCGCGTCGATCCGAAGCAGATCGAGGCGCTGCTCGCGGCCAATCGCGAGTCGCTGCAGGCCACGCCGGAAGCGGCGGCGGCCGACGCGAAGGCGAAGGCGAAGGCCCACGCCAAGGCCGCCGCCGCCGCGAAGGAAGAAGAGTCCGGCATCATCTCGATCGACGACTTCGCGAAAGTCGATCTGCGTATCGCGAAGATCGTCGACTGCAAGGTGGTGGAAGGCTCGGACAAGCTGTTGCAACTGACGCTCGACGTCGGCGAAGAGAAGACCCGCAACGTGTTCTCGGGCATCAAGTCCGCGTATCAGCCCGAGCAGCTGATCGGCAAGCTGACCGTGATGGTCGCGAACCTCGCGCCGCGCAAGATGAAGTTCGGCATGTCCGAAGGCATGGTGCTGGCGGCCTCGGCCGCGGACGAGAAGGCCGAACCGGGCCTCTACGTGCTCGAGCCGCATAGCGGCGCGAAGCCCGGCATGCGCGTGAAGTAACGCGCGGCGCTTTCGGGCGCCCCGACCCACCTCGCAGCACGCAGATATGACGAAAACGGCACGCTTCCAGGCGTGCCGTTTTTTTATGCTGCCCTCATCACCACGCGATCCGATCGAAGCGCCGCGTGTAGAGCACGTCGGCGCCATAGAACGTGCCGCCGTAGACGACCAGCGACCAGTACCGCGTCAGATTGATCGTCGCCTTGATCGCATTGCTGGCCGACTGCAGCCCCTGCTCGTAGCCGATCACGAGCCACTCGTTGATCGCCTTCGACACCATCACGACTTGCGGATCGGTCAGACCGACATCGCTGCGGCCGATCGAAAACTCGTCGAGCCCGACGGTCTGCGCGATCCGCGCGCCCGTCGCACTGCCGAGCAGCGCGAGCGCGGTCGTCATCGTGCTCTGCTGGCCGAGGTTGTTGCCCTGGTCGGTGCCGTGGCCGAACAGCAGCCACGACAGCTTTTCGTTGTCCGGCACGCTCGGCTCCGACACGAGCCGCGCGACCGGCGCCTGCAGCGTGCCGGTAACCTGCACGCCGGCCTCGACCTGCTGGTTGCGGCGCATCGCGAGGATGTTGATGCCCGGATTCGTGACCGGACCGTTGAACGTGAAGAAGCCGTTCTCGATCGTGAGCTTGCGGCCGAATGCGGTGTAGGTCGAACCCGGCGTGACGCGCACGTTGCCGACCGCGCGCAGCGGCGTATTCGGCGCGCTCGTCGCGGTGATCGTACCGGCGAGGCCGAGATCGGCGCCCTTGCCGCGGAAACGGAAGTCGTTGCCGAGGCCGATCTCGATGTTCGCGCGTGGCGCGAACGGGCTCGCCGGCGGCTGACCGCCTTCGGTCGGACGCGGCCGGCCGCCCGAGCGCGTGCCGTCCGGGCGGATGATCACGACGTCGTCGCCGAGGCTCGGCGCGGCCTGCTCGGGCAGATCGAACAGCGCGCGGTCGACCACGAACTTGCCGTCGATCACTGGGCCGCGCTCCACGCCGCCGTTCGAGATGTTCGCGCTGCCCGACAGCGACAGATGGCGGTCCGGCGACGCGAACACATCGAGCTTGTCCGCGACGATGCTCGCGGTCATGTCGGGCTCCGCGCTGTCGAGGCGCACGCGGCCGGTCGCGCGCAGCGTGCCGCTCGCGCCGTGGAACTCGACCTGCTGGAAGTCCACCGTGTTCTGCGACAGCGCGATGCGCACGACGCCGTCCTTCAGTTGCACGCCCTGGCTCACGACCGTCGCGGACAGACCGTCGCCGGTCAGCGAGCCGGTCACGTTCGGCTTCGCGACCGTGCCGCCGAGCGCGAGTTGCAGCGCGAGACGGCCGTCGAGCAGGTAGCTCGGGCCGAGCAGGCCGCCCGTCGTGCGCAGCGACGGCACGTTCGCGTTGACGTTGCCCGACAGCGCGCTCTGCGGATCGACGGTCAACATGCCGTCGCGCAGCACTAGCGGCGTGTGCGCGTCGGCATCGATCACGCCGATGCGGCTCGCCTGCGCATGCACCGTCGCGTTGAGCCGGTTGCCGCCGGTGAATTCGGCGCGCGCGCGGATCGCGCCAATGCCCATCGACGCGAGCCCGCGGCCGATTTCGACCGTCACGTCGCCGCTGCGCCGGCGCAGCTCGATGTGGCCGCTGGCCGTCGTGCCGAGCGAGAAGTCCCAGTCGCCGTCGAACACGAGGTCGGTGCGCACGGCGGGCGGCTCGCCGGTGATCTGGCGACGCAGCTCCTGCAAGTGCGCGAGCGACACATCGGTCAGGCTGCCAGTCGACTGGATGCGGCCGTGATCGAACGCGAACGACTTCAGGGCCAGCACCGAGCCTTCAATCGTCAGGCGCGTCGCGCCGAGCGTCAGGTGGCCCGGCCCGGCACTGACCGCGAGCGGTGATTCAAGATTGAGCGCCGGCGTACCGCGATTCTGCAGACGCGTGACGGTACCGTCCCAGCGCGAGCCGTCGCGCGTGTCGGTCAGCTTGCCGTGGGCGGCGAGCGTCAGGTCAAGCGGACGGTCCTGCAGCTTGCCGGTCGCGGCGGCTTCGAGCGTGTGATTCGCGCGCGTGCCGGACAGGCGGGCGCTCAGCGTGGCGAGGTCCACGCCGCCCGCGCTCACATTGCGCGCGTCGGTCGTGAACGCGAGCGCGCCGTTCGCGCCGTCGCGCAACTCGGCATGGCCTTGTGCGTGGCCGACGCGGTTGCTCGCGAATACGACGCTGTCGGCCTTGTAATTCAGCGTCACGTTCGGATGCGCGAACGAGCCGGTCACGTCGCCGTCAGCGGCGACCGCACCCGCGAGGCCGAAGCCGAGCCGATCGAGCTGCGGCGCGTCGATGGCGAAGCGCAGCCGGTCGCCGGCCGCGCCGAAGCTGCCTTGCAGATTGACCTGATTGCCCGCTACGGAAAGATTCGCGCGGCTCGGCAGGATTCGCGAGCCGGCCAACTGGATCATGCCGCCGCCCGTCAGCGGCAGGTCGTTGTAGACGCTCGGGCCGAGCGTGAATTCGGCGCGCGTCGTGAAGACCGGCGCGAGCACACCGGCCGCGGTGATCGTGGCGGTTACGCGCGCCTCGATCCTGCGCGCGGGTGTGGCCGGGCGCAGGGCCGCGCGCCCGGCTGCGCGATGCGCGGGCGCGGGCGTCCTGCGCTCGAGCACTTCGGTCCGCACCGCCGCCTGCGCGGTGTTCTTTGCGATGGCCGCGGCCTGATCGCCGGGCGCCGCGCTCTTCGCGCGAGCGGTGCTGCCCGCGAGCGCCGCGGCCTGCGCTTGCCGCTCGCTCCGCGCGCCGCTCGCGGCGGGCGCGCCGGAACTCGTGACGGGCGTGCGCGCCGGCATCTGCGAGGTCAGCGACAGCGGATCGAAATCGGTCAGTTGCGCTTTCAGGTTGTAGGTCGAGTTCGCATCGTGCTTCAGCGCGCCCGATAGATCGATGCGGCCGCGGCCCGACGTGACGCGCATGTCGTTGAAACTGATGCGTGCGGGGTCGAACGTGATCTTGCCCTGCGCGCGCAGCGCGGCGGCGGGGTCGGCGAGATCGAGCGTCAGGCTCTGGATGTCGTCGTTCAGGCGGATGCCGATCGGGCCGGACAGTTGCGTCGGCCGCACGGTCGCCTGCAGCGCGTTCAGGTCTAGCCGCGCGACGTTCAGATCGAGCTGGCCGTGCCGGCCGCTCAGCGTGCCGCCGCCGGTGAGCGTCGCGTTGCGCACGAGCCGCACGTTCAGGTTGGCGATGCTCTGCGTGCGGGCGTCGAGCCGCACGTCGGCGTTCGCGTCGATCAGCGGCAGCAGTTTCTGGTCGATTGCGCCGGGTTTCGCGTTGACGATCGAGATATGGCCGGCGACGGCGAAACCCGCCGCCGGTTCGACCGGCGCGTGATGGCCGCCGAACACGTGGTGCGGATGGCTGGCGGCCGACGGTTCGGCCGCGCTGGCCGCGCTCGCTGCGTGGGCTGTGCTGGCCGCGCCGGACTCCACCGGCTGCAACTCCGCGCGCACCGCCAGATCGGCCAACGGCGCACCGGGCGCGAAGGCCTGCGGATTCACATGATCGAAGCTCAGCGTCGCGCGCTGCAACGGCACCGCGGCAAACGGCGCCGCTTCGACCCGCGCGTGGCCGGCGAGCTTCATGCCGCTCGCATCGAGCTCGGCGACCAGTTGCTCGAGCGTGCCGCTCAGGTGACCTGCGACCTGCACCGCTTCATCGTTGACCTTGCCCGCATAACCGACTTCGCCCGTGAGCGGGAACGGCTGCACGCCATCGAGTTTCGCCGCTGCCGTCAGCGCCCCGAACGGCGTCTCGAGCCGGTCGATCGCGGCCTCGTGATGACGCCCGTCGCTGCGCCCATGAAACGCGAAGCTCGACAGCTCCGTCGTCGACGCGCCCTGGTGCAGCAGCAGCCGCTCGACCCGCACGTCGCGGATCTCCAGCTGCATCGGCAATTGCAGATCTTGCGGCAGTTTCATCGGCTCGTTGCTGCTCGGCGACGGCGGGCCCACGCGCGCCTCGATCGTGCCGACGTGCAGGTAATCGATCGTGAACCGCCACGGCTCGCGCGCGAGCGCCCAGCTGCCCGCGACGCGGTCGATCTGGATGTCGGTGCCGTTGCCGTCGAGGCTGCGCCAGCGCACGTCGCGCAGTTGCACGCCCTGCGCGAGCGTGCCGCCGTCGAGCGTGCCGGTGAGCCGGCCGCCCAGCAGCTTCACGGCCGCGTGCCACGCATACGCGGTGCCGCGTTCGGTCGTCAGCGCGCCGTACAACAGGCCGAGCGCGAGTACGGCGAGCAGCAACAGCATGATCACCGTGCCCGCGATCGTCTTCAGCAGCAGCCGGCCCCAGCGCCGCTTCGGCGGCGGCGTGTCGGGCGGCTGCCGCCCGTCCGGCGGTCCTGGCGGCGTGGCGCCGGGCGGCTGCGCGGGGGGCGGGTCGGTGACGTCGGTGGTCATGCGTGAATACGATGGCAAATAAGGTGGCGGGTTGTCGTCAAACGTCAGAACGCGATGCCGAGCGTGATATACGGCCGCACCCGGTTGTCGCGGATTCCGTAAGCGACATCGAGATTGACCGGGCCGACCGGGCTGCGCCAGCGCGCGCCGACGCCGGCGCCCGGATAGAAAATTTTCTCGCCCCAGGTGTCGGTGGCGGTGCCGATGTCGAAGAACACGGCCGCGCCCCAGTTGCGCGAGAACCAGTGCTGGTATTCGGCCGCGCTCGTCACCAGGTATTTGGTCGGCAGGACCGAGCCGGCGACGTTGTTACCGATGCTCTGGAAGCCGTAGCCGCGCACCGAGTTCGAACCGCCCGCGCGGAACAGCAGCGACGCCGGAATGCCGCTCGAGCTGCCGCTCGTGAAGACGCCGCCGAGTTCGGCGCGGATCAGCACGATGTCGTTGTCGCGAATCGGGAAATACTGCTGGCCGCGCGCGTAGCCGCGGATGAACGACTGGTCGGCGAGCACTCCCTTGACCGCGAAGCCCGCCTCGACGTGGATCAGGTTGCCACGGCGCGGGAACAGCGGGTCATCGGTGTCGCGCCGCGTCCACGACCACCCCGGCACCAGCGCGTGCGCGCGGGTCGGCGGCGCGGCGTTCTGGTCGAGCTTATCGTCGTAGAACAGCAGCGAATAGCTGTAGTCGAGGAACTGCGACGTGCGCGAGCGCTGCACGCCGCCGCGGATGCTGTAGATGCGCGTGTCGGAGACGTCGGTGGTCGTGTACGACGCGAGCACGCTATTGGTCCAGCCGTGCAGGCCCGGCGGCATCGATAGCTGGACCTGGCCGTACTGCTGAGTCTGGTCGGCGCGGCCCTCGACGGTGAACGGCCACGCCGCGCCGAACGTGTTCAGATACGTGTAGCCGCCCTGCACGAGCGGACCGTTGTCGGTCGAATAGCCTACGCCGCCGCGGAAGCTGTGATACGGAAACTCCGACACCTTCACGTGCACCGGCGTGTCGAGCGGCTTGCTGGGGTCGTTGTCGAGGTCGATCGCCACGCTCGCGAAGTACGGGGTGTTCTGCAGTTGCCGTTGCAGCTCGGCGACGGTGCGCGTGTCGTAGATGTCGCCCGGCGAGATCGGATTGACGTTATGGACGATGCGTTCCGGATAGCGCCTCGTGCCCTGCACGTCGAGCTGGCCCATCGTGAAGGTCGGCCCGCTGTCGTAGATCACCGACAGCTTCGCGGTGTGCGTGCGCGGATCGATCAGCGCCTCGGAGTGGTAGATCTTCGCGGCGAGGTAGCGGCGCGATTGCAGCTCGCGCAGCGACGCGTTCTTCGCGTCGTCCCAGTCGCCCTGCGAGAACGGCTGGCCCTCGTGCAGCGAGAACGCGAAGCGCGTCGCGTTTTCGCGCGACGGGTCTTCGGTCAGCACCGCGCCGCGAAACGACAGATCGACCGACGTGACTTTGGTCTGTGGGCCCGGCTCGACGCGCACGGTGACCTGGCGCATGTTGTCGACTGTGCGCACGTCGGTGCTGACGAGCGGGGAGAAATAGCCCTGCGTCGCGGCGAGATCGCGCACCTGCTGCGGCGTCGCGGTGATGAGGAACGAGAACTGGTCGTCGGTGACGTCGGGGCGCTTCGCGAAACGCGAGATATCGAGGTTCTGTTCGAGCAGCCGGCGCAGCGCGCGCGGCTCGGCGACCACCTCGACCTTGTAGCTCGGCGCCTTGCTCGCCGCGCAGGCCTCGCCCCCGGCGAGCAGCATCATCAGGAGGCCGAAGGCGAGCGACACGCGCAGCCAGCACCGCGCGAGCGACTCGCGCTCACGCGCGCGCCCTCGCGTCTGACCGGTTGCGCCGCGCCACACACGCGGCTTGTCGATCGTACCTCCCGCCAAACAGGACCTCCGGCCTCAATGAGTGAATTCTCGTGTCCCGGCCGCGCTGCGCGATCGAGGCATGCTATTTGACCACAATGCGACCCCAATCGGCCCCTATCGTGCCCCAGGCGGCGCCCCGCGCTTCATCTCGAAAATAGACGGCTTGCGGCGATTTTCGACCGCGCGCGGCGCATGCGGTAAAATCGCGGACGAAGGCGCCCCCTCGAGGCACCGCGCAGCGGCCAGCCCGAGAGCCGCCACCTTACCCACCACGGACGTCGAGCCATGTATCAATCGGACATCACCCAGTTCCTGAACCAGCTCAAGCAACAGAAGCCCAATCTGGAGGCCGAGCAACGCAAAGGCCGCGCACTGCTGTGGGACAAACAGCCGATCGATCTGGAAGAGCGCGCCGAGCAGAAAGCTTCGCGCGTGCAGCAGACGCCCTACTCGTACTACCAGAACTTCTAAGCCCTCAAGTCACGCCGACGATGAGTCACGCTGACGAGGTGCATGGTCCGCTTCACGGCCCAGTTCACGGCCCAGTTCACGGCCCGATACACGGCCCGGTTCGCGGCCCAGCGCCGGCACCGTCCGACACCGCGCTTGCCACGCCCGCTACCGATTCGACGCCCGACACGGTCGACGGCGTCGCTTTCGCGCGTCTGTACGGCGAGCCGCTGTTCAAGCTGCCGAACGACCTGTACATCCCGCCGGATGCGCTCGAGGTGTTCCTCGAGACCTTCGAGGGGCCGCTCGACCTGCTGCTGTACCTGATCCGCAAGCAGAACTTCAACGTGCTCGACATCCCGATGGCGGATGTCACCGAGCAATATCTCGGTTACGTCGAGCAACTGCGCAAGACCAATCTCGAACTGGCGTCCGAGTATCTGCTGATGGCCGCGATGCTGATCGAGATCAAGTCGCGCATGCTGCTGCCGGTCAAGAAGGCCGACACCGGCGAGGAAGCCGAAGACCCACGCGCCGAACTGGTGCGCCGCCTGCTCGAATACGAGCAGATCAAGCTCGCCGCGCAACGCATCGACCAATTGCCGCAGCTCGGGCGCGACTTTCTGCGCGCCGAGGTCTACATCGAGCAGAGCGTCACGCCGCGATTTCCAGACGTGAACAGCGACGACCTGCGCGCCGCGTGGGCCGACGTGATCAAGCGTGCGAAGCTGGTCCAGCATCACAAGATTTCGCGCGAGGAACTGTCGGTGCGCGAGCACATGAGCCTGATCCTGCGGCAGTTGCAGAACGCGCGCTTCATCGAGTTTTCCGATCTGTTCGACACGAGCCGCGGTGTGCCGGTGGTCGTGGTGAACTTCATCGCCGTGCTCGAACTGTGCCGTGAATCACTCGTCGAAATCACTCAGGCGGAGCCGTTCGCGCCGATTTACGTGCGATTGGCGTATCTGCCGGCCTGAGTGCGGAAAGACAGCCGCTTAACGGCCGGATCGCGGCCGCAACCGCGGGAAAATCGTTAGGAACCGTCGCAGCGAAGCCTGGCGGGCCTCAGCGGGAACTGCGCGGCAAGCGCGCGGCGCGCCGCTCGGAAGTGCCGCCGCGATCCGATGCGCCCGCTGCCCAAATCCACTACAATCCGCGCTCCGAACCCGTCATTTGCCGGCGAGGCGATGACCCGCGCGATTCCGCCAGGTGTCGCGCCAACCGGATCGCGCGCCGCGCGAGCCTATCCCTGTCCGATCATGAAAGTCATCAGCTCGATCCATGAATTGCGCGACCAGTTGCGCGGCCAGAATCGCACGGCCTTTGTGCCGACGATGGGCAACCTCCACGAGGGCCATCTGTCGCTGATGCGCCTCGCGCGCCAGCACGGCGACCCGGTCGTGGCGAGCATTTTCGTCAATCGCCTGCAATTCGGCCCGAACGAGGATTTCGACAAATATCCGCGCACGCTCGAAGCCGACATCGAAAAGCTGCAGAAGGAAGGCGTCTACGTGCTGTTCGCGCCGACCGAAAAGGACATGTATCCGGAGCCGCAGGAGTATCGCGTCCATCCGCCGCACGATCTCGGCGACATCCTCGAGGGTGAATTCCGCCCCGGCTTCTTCCACGGCGTCTGTACCGTGGTGATGAAGCTGATGTCGTGCGTACAGCCGCGCGTCGCGGTGTTCGGCAAGAAGGATTATCAGCAGCTGATGATCGTGCGCCAGATGTGCCACCAATTCGCGCTGCCGACCGACATCGTCGCCGCCGAAACCGTGCGCGACACCGACGGCCTCGCGCTCAGCTCGCGCAACCGCTACCTTTCGGCCGCCGAGCGCGCCGAGGCGCCGATGCTGGCCGCCGAACTCAATCGGGTGCGCAACGCGGTGCTCGCGGGCGAGCGCGACTTCGCGAAGCTCGAGGAGTCCGCCAAAGCGACGCTCGCGGCGCGCGGCTGGAATCCCGATTACATCGCGATCCGCAAGCGCTCGAACCTGATCGCGCCCGGCGCGCAGGACGCCAACGCACCGCTCGTCGTGCTGGCCGCCGCGAAACTCGGCGCGACCCGGCTCATCGACAACCTCGAAGTCTGACGCCGCACCCGCCCGCGCAAACACAGCTACACTGCGCTGTCACACAGGATTGGATTGATCATGCAACGCAATATGCTGAAGTCGAAGATTCACCGCGTCGCGGTCACGCACTGCGAGCTCCACTACGAGGGCTCGTGCGCGATCGACGAAGACCTGCTGGAAGCGGCGAACATCGTCGAAAACGAGCGCATCGACATCTGGAACATCAACAACGGCGAGCGCTTCTCGACCTACGCAATCAAGGGTGAGCGCGGCAGCGGCATGATTTCGCTGAACGGCTCGGCCGCGCGCCGCGCGCAGCTCGGCGATCTGGTCATCATCGCGGCGTTCGCGGTGGTCGACGAGGCGGAGCTGAAGGCGGGCTGGAAGCCGGACCTCGTGTTCGTCGATGAAAACAACAAGATCAAGGGTAGCCGCGACCACGTGCCCACGCAGGCCTGGAGCTGAGCGAGGCATCAGCTCGATGCTTCACTGATGGCGGGCAGCCCCCGCCTCAGCCCTTCTTTCCCGCGCCGTTCGTCCACTCGACGATCGGCTGCCACTGCTCGAGATCCTTCTCCACGCGACTTTTCGCGACATCCCACAGCGTCAGGCCGTGCGCCGCGAGCTGCACGTAGTTCTGCGTGTCGCGCAGAAAGCCGAGCACCGGCAGCTTCAATCCCTCGACGAAGCGATGCAGCTGCTCGGCCGAGCGCGTGCGTGCATCGACGCGCATGCCGACCACGCCGATCTCGATCGCGCCCTTTCTGACCGCCTTTTCCTTCGCGAGCCGCTCGAGAAATTCCTGGGTCGCGAGAATATCGAACAGCGACGGCTGGAGCGGCACGATCACCTTGTCGGCGAGATCGAGCGCAATGTTCATGCGATTGCCATGCAGGCCGGCCGGCGTGTCGACGACCGCGTGCTCGAGGCCTTTCGGCGGCTTGGCCGGCGTGTCGGGATTGACCTCCCAGGTTTCGATGGTCGGAAGCGTGGAGGGCCGCAATTCGAGCCACGCGTGCGCGGAGTGCTGCTTGTCGAGGTCGGCCAGCGCGACCCATTCGCCCTCCGCGGCGAAATAGCCGGCCAGATTGGTCGATAGCGTGCTCTTGCCCACGCCGCCCTTCGGATTCGCCACCACGATCACCGACATGAAATCTCCCGGAAAGAAGGCTGGACCGCTGCCAGCCGGTTTGCCGCGCTATTGCTCCGTACCCGCCGATCCGCTGTGACCGGCGCCGGCGGGCTCCATGAACGCTGCCGTTCGAAGTTCGGCTTTCAGGTTCGCCCACCGGTTCAGCCGTTGATAATATCGACAAATCCCGCGCGGCCGAAACCCCCGCATCGCGAATCGGCCGCCGCAAACCGCCGTTTTTATCGACAAGGACCTGAAATCTCATGAGCAAACTGCGCCCGGAATACACCGTCGAACGCCTGCAGGAGCGCCAGAAGGGCACGCTGCCGGACCTGCTGGGCCTGCGCGTGCTGACCGTGGACCAGGGCACGCTGATCGCCGAACTGACCGTGCGCGAGGAACTGCTCGCGCCGAACGGCTTCCTGCACGCGGCCACCGTGATCGGCCTCGCCGACACCGCCTGCGGCTATGCGTGCATCGCGCATCTGCCCGAAAATTCGCGCAATTTCACGACGGTCGAGCTGAAGAGCAACTTCCTCGGCACCGCCACACAGGGCACGATCCGCGCGGTCGCGAAGAGTGTGCACCTTGGGCGCAGCACGCAGGTCTGGGACGCGACGGTCACTGGTCCCGATGGTAAGACCATCGCCCTGTTTCGTTGCACGCAGATGGTGTTGTACTAAGCGACGCGCCCGCGCAGCAATGGCTTTCGATCCGATCGAAAAGATCAGCGCAAAGCGTCACCCCAGCGCCGCGAACAGCCCGCGCATATCGACGTGCTCGGCGAGCGTATCGGCCAGCCGCTCCAGCGACGCCTCGCGCAACGCCGGATAGTCCAGCGCTTCCGCGTCGCTCAACCCCGCCCACGCGAGCAGCGCCGCGCACGCGGCCGGCGTGTCGAACAGGCCATGCACATAGGTCGCGAGAATCTGGCCGTCGGCGGACAACGCGCCATCGGGACGCCCGAAGTCCGCGCCGCCCTCGCGCGGACCAGCACGGTCGAGCCGCAGCGCCGGCGTATCCAATGCCGGCCCGCGCGTCTCGCCCATATGAATCTCGTAGCCGGCGACGTCCGGTGCGCCGGGCAGCGCGAGGCGCCCGCTCACGTTCTTCAGCGTCTTGTCGCGCGTGAGCACCGTCGCATAGTCGAGCCAGCCGAAGCCCGCAAAGGTGCCGGGCGCGCCTTCGATGCCATGCGGATCGGCGATCTCTCGTCCCAGCATCTGCATGCCGCCGCAAATGCCGATCACCCGGCCGCCATAGCGCAGATGCCGCGCGAGCACGTCGCCCCAGCCCTGCGCGCGCAGAAACGCGAGGTCGTCCGGCACGTTCTTCGAGCCCGGCAGGATGATCAGATCGGCGGCCGGCGGCGGCGTACCCGCGCGCACATAGTGAAAATCGACCTGCGGATGCGCGCGCAACGCGTCGAAGTCGGTGTGGTTGCTGATGTGCGGCAGCACCGGCACGACCACGCGCAGCAGCCGGCGCGATCCCCCGCTCGCCGCCGCGCGCAGTTCGGGCGGCAGCATGTCCTCGGCGTCGAGCGTCAGGCCGTGCAGATACGGCACGACCCCGAGCACCGGCTTGCCGGTCTTCGCTTCCAGCCAGTCGAGCCCAGGCTTCAGCAAACCGATGTCGCCGCGAAAGCGGTTGATGATGAAACCGCGCACCCGCGCCTGCTCGCTGTCGGACAGACACGCGAGCGTGCCGGTCAGGTGCGCGAATACGCCGCCGCGGTCGATGTCGGCGACCAGCACGACCGGGCAATCGACCGCCTCCGCGAAACCCATGTTCGCGATGTCGCGCTCGCGCAGATTGATCTCAGCCGGACTGCCCGCGCCTTCGACGAAAATTGTGTCGTACGCCGCGCGCAGCCGCGCATACGACTCCAGCACCGCCTCGAACGCGACCGGCTTGTAGTCGTGATAGGCACGCGCGTCGAGATTGATGCGCGCCTTGCCGTGAATGATCACCTGCGCGCCGCGATCGCTGGTCGGCTTCAGCAGCACCGGGTTCAGATCGGTGTGCGCGTCGATGCCCGCGGCGAGCGCCTGCAATGCCTGTGCGCGGCCGATCTCGCCGCCGTCGACGGTGACCGCGCTGTTCAGCGCCATGTTCTGCGGCTTGAACGGCGCGACCCGCGCGCCCGCGCGCCGCGCGAGGCGGCACAGTCCCGCGACCAGCGTGCTCTTGCCCGCGTCGGACGTGGTGCCCTGGATCATCAGCGTGCCGCGAGGCACGGGCAGGGTGTCGGGGGAAATGGGCATTCGGATCACGGCGGTGCAGGTGGAAGGTGGACAGTGGCGTTGCAATGGAATCGAGCGGCATTATCCCATCGCGCCGGTACAATCAGGGCATGACTCCCCGCGACCTCACCTTCGTCCTCGGCGGCGCCCGCTCGGGCAAGAGCGCGCATGCCGAGCGGCTCGCCAGCGACAGCGCCCTCCCCGTCACCTACATCGCCACCGCCCGCGTCACCGACGACGCCGAATTCAACGCGCGCATCGCGCATCATCGCGCGCGGCGGCCCGCGCACTGGGGGCTCGTCGAAGCGGACGACGATCTCGCGGGCGCGCTCGCGCAACACGACGCGCCGGGCCAGTGTCTGCTGATCGATTGCCTGACGCTGTGGCTCGCCAACCTGCTGTGTCCCGCCGACGGCACCGCGCCGCCGCTGTCGCACTACTACGAGCAGGCCTCCGCGTTCGAAGCGGCGCTCGCCGGCGCGCGCGGCAAGATCATCGTCGTCAGCAACGAGATCGGGCTCGGCGTCGTGCCGCTTGGCGAAGCCACCCGTCTTTACGTCGACGAACTCGGCCGCCTCAATCAGCGCATCGCCGCACTGAGCAGCGCGGCCACGCTGATGGTCGCGGGACTGCCGCTCGCGCTGAAAAGCGCGAGCCGCTCGTAATGCCGCCGCTGACGATGCCGCTGGTCGCGACGCTCACGGTCGCGGGCGTCGCCGTCGATCGCTGGTTCGGCGAGCCGAGCCGCCGGCATCCGCTGGTCGGCTTCGGTAACTGGGCCGCGCGCATCGAGGCGCGCTTCAATCACGACCGGCGTCTGCGGCTCAAGGGGCTGCTCGCGTGGGCGCTCGCGGTGCTGCCGCCGGTGCTGATCGCGTGGTGGCTGGTCGCCGTGCTGCCGTTGTTCGCGGCCTGCGCGCTGCATGTCGCGCTGCTGTGGTTCGCGCTCGGCGCGCGCAGCCTGCGCGATCACATCGCGCCGATCTCGCGGGCGCTCGGCCAGCACGATCTCGCCACCGCACGTGAGCTGACCGCGCGGATCGTGTCGCGCGACACCAGTCAGTCCGACGAAGCCGCACTCGCGCGCGCCGCGGTCGAATCGGCGCTCGAAAACGGCAACGACGCGATCTTCGGCGCGCTGTTCTGGTTCGCGCTAGCGGGCGGGCCTGGCGCGCTCGGCTTTCGCCTCGCCAATACGCTCGACGCGATGTGGGGTTATCGCACGCCGCGCTTTGTGCGCTTCGGCTGGGCCGCCGCGCGCATCGACGACGTACTGAACTGGATTCCCGCGCGGCTGACCGCCACCAGCTACGCGCTGCTCGGCGACACGCTGACCGCATGGCGCTGCTGGCGCGAGCAGGCGCCACGCTGGGACAGCCCGAACGCGGGACCGGTGATGGCGTCCGGCGCCGGCAGCCTGAACGTGCTGATCGGCGGGCCCGCCGTGTATCACGGCACGCTCGAGCATCGGCCGACGCTGGGCTTCGGGCATCGCGCCGAGGCGCGTCATGTGGGCGCCGCGTTGATGCTGGTCGAACGCACGGTGATTCTGTGGCTGGCCGTACTGATCGTGCTGGCCTTGTTGAGCGTGCCGTTTCATGGCTGAGCGAAACGACACGCGTAGCGATGGGATGAGCGCATGACCGACCGGAGACAAGCGCGCGAACACGCCGCAGGCGATCCGATCGCACACGGCGGCAACCTGCACGAAGCGGCGGCGCGCTACGGCATTCCGTACGCACAGTGGCTCGATCTGTCCACCGGCATCAATCCGCACGGCTATCCGGTGCCGCCGTTGCCCGCCGACGCGTGGCGTCGTTTGCCCGACGAAGGCGACGGCTTCGCCGAACGGGCCGCGCGCTACTACGGCGCACCCGATGCCGCGCATGTGCTGCCGGTGGCCGGCAGCCAGGCGGCGATTCGCGCGCTGCCCGCGCTGCTGCCGCGCGCGACGCTCGGCATCGCGCCGCTGACCTACGGCGAGTACGCGCCCGCGTTCGCGCGTGCCGGACACGAGGTCGCGCCGCTCGACGTGCAGCTCGACGCGCTGCCCGCCGCGCTCACGCATGTCGTGATCGTCAATCCCAACAATCCGACGGCTACGCATCTCGATGCCGCGAGGCTGCTGCACTGGCATGCGCAGCTGCGCGAACGCGGCGGCACGCTGCTGGTCGACGAGGCGTTCGCCGATACGCTGCCGGCCGCGCGCGTCGCGTCGCTGGCGGCGCATACGCAGCGGGACGGGCTCGTCGTGTTGCGCTCGCCCGGCAAGTTCTTCGGGCTCGCGGGTGTGCGCGCCGGCTTCGTACTGGGCGCGCCCGCCTTGCTCGCCGCGTTGCGCGACAGATTGGGCGCGTGGACGGTCAGCGGTCCCGCGCGTCATGCGGTGAGCGCCGCCCTCGCCGATGCCGCGTGGCAAACGCGGATGCGTGAGCGGCTGATCGGCGAAAGTGCACGGCTTGCCGGACTGTTGCATGCGCACGGTTTCGCGACTCGCGGCACGCCGCTTTTCGCATGGACCGACGATGCGCGCGCCGCCGCATTGCATGAAGCGCTCGCGCGGCGCGGCGTGTGGACGCGTCTTTTTCCGCCATCGCCCCTAGTGCCATCGGCCAGCGTGCGCTTCGGGCTGCCGGGCGATGAAGCCGAATGGACCCGCTTCGAACAACTGCTTCAACAGGCGGTTGATTCGATCGATACCGCGCGCTCGAGTTAGCGCACCGTCCTTCGCACCCCAGCCGTTCAACGCTTCGTGACCCGCCCTCGCCCGATGACCCGCTTCACTCGCGCCGCTCGCTTTGCCGCGCCCGCGCGCCACTTCATCCCTTGGTTCAGCGCCGCAGCGCTCGCTCTAACTGCGCTGAGCGCGCACGCCGCGATCATCGTCACCGACGACAGCGGCGCGACCGTCACGCTCGCCGCGCCCGCGCAGCGCGTGATCAGCCTCGCCCCGCACGTGACCGAATTGCTGTACGCCGCGGGCGGCGGCCCGAAGATTGTCGGCGCGGTGTCGTACAGCGACTATCCGCCCGAAGCGAAACAACTGCCACGCGTCGGCGACAACAAGGCGCTCGACCTCGAACGCATCGTCGCGCTGAAACCGGATTTGATCGTCGTGTGGCGGCATGGCAATGCGCAGCGTCAGCTCGAGCGCTTGCGCGAGCTGCACGTGCCGCTCTTTTTCAGCGAGCCGCGCCGTCTCGACGACATCGCCGTGTCGCTGACGAAGCTCGGCCGGCTGCTAGGCACCTCCGCGAGCGCGGACGCGGCGGCGGCCGCCTATCGCGACGACATCGGCCGCCTGCGCGCGCGGTATGCGAATCGCCCCGTAGTCAGCGTGTTTTATCAGGTATGGGACCGGCCGCTGATGACGCTCAACGGCGAGCACATGATCAGCGACGTGATCACGCTATGCGGCGGCCGCAACGTGTTCGCGGACTTGCAGCCGCTCGTGCCGACCGTATCGACCGAAGCGGTGCTCGCGGCGAATCCGCAGGCGATCGTCACGGCGGCGCCCGGCGCGACGCAGCCCGACACGACGCTGCCGCAACTCGACGCATGGCGCGCGTGGCCGCGTCTCGCGGCCGTCGCGAACGACAACCTGTTTGCGATCGACGGCGATCTGATCAATCGCCCCGCGCCGCGCATCGCGCAAGGCGCGCGGCAACTGTGCGAGGACCTCGAAATGGCGCGCTCGCGCGCAAACAAACCCGCGCCATGACGCGCCGCGGGTCGCGCAAAAAAACGCTCAGTTCTCCGCATGACCACGCGGGTCACGCATTCCATCGCACCAGCGACCACTGCAGCGTCTCGTCGTTACGCCGCAACCAGACGATCCCGGCCATATCGAGCGACCACTGCAGGCAACGCGCGAGCGGCACCTCCAGCACCCACGAAGCGATCGCGCGCATCACCCCCGCGTGCGTGACCACGTACGCGGGCGAGAGCTCGCGCGTCAGCGCGAACGCATCGAACCACGCTCGCACGCGCGCGACGAATTGCGCGACGCTCTCGCCGCCATGCGCGCGCGCATGCTCGAAATTGGCGGCCCAGTCGTCGAGCTGGGCGCGATCGATCGTATCCCAGCGCTGCGCTTCCCATTCGCCGAAGTCCATCTCCTTCAGACGCTCGTCGTGACTGACCACGCAGCCGAAGTCGTTGGCGATCTCATTCGCGAGCGCGGCGCAGCGCGTGAGCGGACTCGTGATCAGCACGCGCGGCGCCGGCACCTGCAAGCTCGCGAGCTTGACCGCCAACGCATTGGACGTGACCTCGGCGCTTTCCGCCAACGCGACATCACTATGGCCGTAACAAACCCCCGCCTCGAGCGCGACAGCGGGATGTCGAATCAGGACGATATCCATGCAAGCCCCACCAGATAGATGCTCAATTCGAAGATTTGCTGCGCGAAGCCGAGACAGTCACCGGTATAGCCGCCGATGCGTCTGACGAAATAACGGCCCATCGCGAAGCGCAGCGCCAACAGCACGACACACGTGAGCGCGGCGAAACGAAAGTCGGGCGCGCCGGGGCCGTTCGGCCACAGCAGCCACGGCAGCCCGAACAGCGCGGCGCACAGGAGCGCCAGCCCGCTCAGACGCTGCGCGACCGGCTTCGCTTTGCCCGCGGCGCGCACATAGTCGAGCGTGGACAGATAACTGATCGCGCACGCGCGGCTCGCGCCATGCGCCGCAACCATCAGACTTGCGGCGGAAAGCGGCGGCAACGCGGCGAGCGTTTGCCACTTGATCGCCAACGCGATCACGAGCGCGATGGCACCGAAAGCACCGATGCGCGAGTCGTGCATGATGCGCAATGCATCGTCGCGCGTATAGGCGCCACCGAACGCATCGACGCAATCGGCTAGACCGTCCTCGTGGAACGCGCCCGTCACGAGCAGCGACGCGGCCATCGACAGCAGCACCGCGACGCCCGCCGGAAACACGCGCAGCGCGGCCAGATAGACGAGCGCGCTGAAGCCGCCGACCAGCACGCCGACGAGCGGAAAATAGCGCGCCGCCGCGTTCAGATAATGCGGCTCGTAGCCGACCCAGCGCGGCACCGGCACGCGCGTGAAGTAACCGAGCGCCGTGAAGAAATAGCGCAGCTCCGCGAGCGGGTTCATGGACGTGTCGAGTGCATGTTCGCTGCGATGCGGGCCGAGCTTCGCGTTGCCGCGAAGCGTGGGTTCGAGCGCGTCACGGTTCGCGATCCGCGACGCCCGCGGAATCGAAGCTGGCCATCTCGTTGACGAAGGCCGCCGCCGCGCGCAGCAGCGGCACCGCGAGCGCGGCGCCCGTGCCCTCGCCGAGCCGCATGTCGAGCGACAGCAGCGGCTGCGCGCCGAAATGATCGAGCATGCGCCGATGGCCGGCCTCGTTCGACGCATGCGCGAACACGCAGTACTCGCGCACGGCGGGCGACAGCGCATCGGCGACCAGCAGCGCCGACGTCGCGATGAAGCCATCCACGAGGATCGTCATGCGCGCCTCGGCGGCCGCCATAAATGCGCCCGTCATCATCGCGATCTCGAAGCCGCCGAAGGTCGCGAGCACGTCGAGCGGCGCGGTGGCGTCCGCATGACACGCGAGCGCCGCCGCGAGCACGTTGCGCTTCTTCGCGAGCCCGGCATTGTCGAGACCGGTGCCACGGCCGACGCAGTCGTCGATTGGCACGCCGCACAGGCGGCTCATCAGACAGGCGGCCGCCGACGTGTTCGCGATGCCCATCTCGCCGAAGCCGATCACGTTCGTGCCGAGCGCCGCGTGATGACGCACGCGCGCGGCGCCTGCCTGCATCGCGGCGAGCGTTTCGGCCTGCGTCATCGCGGCTTCGTGCGCGAAGTTGCGCGTGCCGGGCCCGACCGGAATGTCGACGACTCCGTCGGTGGACGGCAGCGGCGTCGCGATGCCCGCGTTGACCACTTCGAGTTCGAGACCGGCGACGCGGCTGAGCGCATTGATCGCCGCGCCGCCCGCGATGAAGTTCGCGACCATCTGCGCGGTCACCGCTTGCGGATACGGGCTCACGCCTTCGGCGGCGATACCGTGATCGCCCGCGAACACGATCATCGCGGGACGCTGCACGCTGGGACGCGTACTGCGCTGGATCAGGCCCATCTGCCGTGCGAGCGTTTCGAGCCGGCCGAGGCTGCCGGGCGGTTTGGTGCGCGTATCGATGATCCGTTGCAGCTCGGCGCGCAGCGTCTGATCGAGCGGCGCGACTTCGGGCAAACCGGCCGGGAGTGGGATGCGAGTCATAGGTGTGATCGAAACAAGGTATAGGGGATTAATAGTCAGCCTGACTGTTCGTCATGACCGGGAGGCGATTCATGACGCGCGCGCGGCGCGGGAATCAGCGCCTCGTGCTCGCCATCGCGAATCAGAATCAGCGGATAGCCGAACGCGCGGCTCGTCAACGCGGGCGTCAGCACGTCGCGCACCGGGCCCGCATACGCGCCGCCCGCGCCGTCGAGCAGCAACGCGTGCGTCGAGAAGCGGCGCGCGAGGTTCAGGTCGTGGCAGGAAAACAGCACACTGCGCGGCATGCTGCGTCCCGGCTCGCGCGTCCATGCAACGAGCGCTTCGAGGCAGTCGATCTGGTGATGCAGGTCGAGATGCGACAACGGTTCGTCGAGCAGCAACAGCGGCGCGTCCTGGCACAGCACTGCCGCGAGCGCGACGCGCTGACGCTCGCCGCCCGATAGTGACAGCACGTCGCGCGCCGCAAAGCCCGCAAGGCCGAGCGATTCGAGCGCCGCCTGTGCAGCCGCGCGATCTTCATCGCGCTCCCAGCCCCAACCGCCCAGATGCGGGAAGCGATTCAGCAGCACGATGTCGAGCACGCTGGCATTGAACGCATCGGCCGCGCTTTGCGGCATCAGCGCGCGGCGCCGTGCGAGCGGCAGAGGCTGCCAGTCGGCCACGCGCACGCCATCGAGTTCGACATGGCCCGCCGCCGGATGCAACAGGCCCGCCAGCGTCGACAGCAAGGTGGTCTTGCCCGCGCCGTTCGGCCCGGCGATACACCAGACTTCGCCCGCATTGAAGGTGTGCGTGAACGCGTCGAGCAAGGTGCGCGCGCCGGCGCGCAGTGTCAGGCGCTGCGTGCTCAGCATCGAAGAGGTGGGGCTGGGTTCGGCTTGCATCATCGGCGGCGTTTGAGCAGCATCCAAAGGAACACCGGCACGCCGACCAGCGACGTGATCACGCCGACCGGCAATTGCGCGGGCGCAATCACGGTCCGCGCGATCAGATCCGCGCCCATCACCGCGACACCGCCGCCGAGTGCAGCGGCCGGCAGCAGCATGCGCTGGTCGTTGCCGAACGCGAGCCGCAGCATATGCGGCACGACGAGACCGACGAAGCCGATCGTGCCCGCGGTCGTCACCGCCACGGCCGCCGCCAGCGACGCGACCAGGTACACGCGCAAACGCAGTGGCATTACCGCGACGCCGAGCGCTTGCGCGGCTGCGTCGCCGCGCAGCAGCACGTTCAGACGCGGCGCGGCTGGCACGATCGCGAGCAACACGAGCGCGAGCGCGATCAGCGCGGTCCACGGCAGCGCGCCGCCATTGAGGTCGCCGGTCAGCCAGAACAGCATGCCGCGCAGACGGCTATCGGGCGCGAGATTGAGCAGCAGCGTAATCATCGCGCCCCACCCGGCCGCGATCACCGCGCCGGTCAGCAGCAAGCGCGGCGACGTGTCCTGCGGCTCGCCGCGCCACAGTTCGCGACGCGCGAGTCCGAGCACCAGCAGGATCGACACGAACGCACCCGCGAACGCGCTCGCATCGACGATCCACCATGCGCCGCCCGCGATCATCGCGACCAGCGCGAAGCTGGCCGCGCCGCCCGACACGCCGAGCACGTACGGCTCGGCCAGCGGATTGCGCAGCAGCACCTGCAGCAGCGCGCCGGCGAGCGCGAGCAACGCGCCGCACGCGAAGCCCGCGAGCGCGCGCGGCAATCGCAACGTGCGCACGATTTCGCCGGTGAGATCGTCGCTGCCCGTGGCGCCGAACGTGTGCGTTGGCACGAGCGCCGCAAGCACGCGCGACGGCGCGAGCGGCACGCTGCCGAGCACCAGCGACGCGCCGAGCAGCGCGACGGCGGCGAGCGCGAGCCCGAGCCAGATCGCGGCCGCGCGTTTCGCGTTCATCGGGCGCGGCGTTGCCATCGCGGCGGACAGCGAACCGGACGCGCGACTCATCCGCGTGCGCTCACGCATGCGGCCAACCCGGCGCGCGCGTCACTGCTGCTGCCAGCCGAGCATGACATACGCACCGCGTCGCGGCGAGTTATACGAGTAGGCCGTCTCATAGTCCTTGTTGAACAGATTGTCGATTTGCGCGCTGACGTACCACGCCTTCGTGATGTTGTAGCGCGCCGATAGATTCACGATGCCATAACCGCCGAGCTTGCCGGTGCTGTCTGGACGCGGACCGCTGACGATCCACTCGCCCCCAACCCGCCATCCACCGATGCTGCGATTCGCCGCGAACGACCCGAAGCGTCGCGCGCGTCGCACGAGGTCGGTACCGCTGTCGAGATCGACCGGGTTCTGCAGCGTCAATGTCGCGCGTACGTCGGTCTTGCCGACATGACCGCTCCACGATCCTTCGAGTCCCTGCACCTTCGCATGGCCGACGTTCTCCGCGAGATAGATGCCGGGGATCGTCTGCACGTAGTCGATCAGATTCGTATAGCGCGTCTGGAATGCGTTCAGACGCATCACGCCGAGCGCATCGGTCGCGTACTGCAAACCGGCTTCGACCGAGTGACTGCGCTCGGGCTGGATCGACGGGTTGCCGCTGATCGGATAGTACAGATCGTCGAAGCTCGGCGCGCGGAACGCATCGGAATAGCTTGCGGTTACCTTCCAGTGCGACGTGATGTCGAAACCGTAGCCGAGATAGTAACTGTTCGCTCCGCCGAAATCGGAGTACTGGTCGCGGCGTACGTTGGCCTGAATCTGGTTGCGGCCGAAGCGTGCGCTGTAGCCGGCGAAGACCGAATCGACGTGACGGTCGGGCGCGGCGAACGTGTCGGAGTCGAGAGTCTGGTCGAGATGCTCGTAGCCGAATTGCAGCTTCTGGTTCGCGGCGAGCGCGAAATCGTTCTGCCACGTGTACTGGCGATTGTCGGTATCGAAGCGGTCGTTGTAGATGCCATTGGTGTTCGATACGCTGCGGTCGTCGCCCTCGGCGAGCGTGAAGTGGGTGGTCCACCAGTCGGTCAGCTTGCCGTTCGCAAACACCGATACCTGACGCACCTTGCTATAGAGGTTGTTCAGATCGGTTGGCACGCCGTACGCATTGTCGTAGCTGTTGTTGTTGTTCGACTGGAAGTAGCTGACGCCCGCATCCCACTTGTCGGTGAACTCATGGCGCAGCGACGCGCTGATGCTCTCGTTCAGATTGCCGTTCGCGTTCGGATTCGCGCCCGGCGCCTCGAGCGGATCGAGCGACGAAAAGCCGTCGCTCTTCGTGCGCGCTAGCGAGATGTTGAAGGTCGTGCGGCCGTCCTGATCGAGCGCGCCGTTCACGCCGGCCGTTTGCATCTGCGTGTGATAGCTGCCGTAGCCGAGCGAAAAATTGAAGCGCGGCGGATGATCGCCGCCGTCTTTCGTGAACACCTGCACGACACCGCCGATCGCGCCCGAGCCGTACAACGCCGACACGTTGCCGTTCACGACTTCGACGTGATCGACCTGGTCGAGCGGAATCTGTGCGAGCTGAGCGGAGCCGAGACTCACCGAATCGACGCGCACGCCGTCGATCAGCAGCAGCGATTGCGTCGACGACGCGCCGCGCAGAAAGAGGCTCGTGGTCGAACCGGGGCCACCCGTGCGCGAAATTTGCGCGCCGGGCGCGAGTCGCAGCAGGCCGGGCAGATCGGTCGCGGTCGTGTCGGCGATATCCTGCTGATCGAACTGCGTGGTCTGCGGGATCGCGTCGCGCAACGCTTGCGCTCCGCGTTGTGCGGTCACGACGATCGGCGACAGCACGTTGCCCGATGCATCGGCGGAAGTGGGATTGGCCGCATCGGCAACGTTTAGGGCGTTCGCGGTGTTTGCATCCGCAGCTGACGATGAAGGCACAGGCTCGGCGCTTTGCGCATGCGCGACGAGCGGCAGGCTCGCGAACGCGAGCAGCGTCGCGCGGGCGATGGGGGACAACATGGGATGACATTCCTGTGGATGGCATGCGCGGCCTGCTTCCCCGCAGGCCGACGCGTCACGAGGCGTCCCCCATGTTTAACGTTTTCGCGGGGGACGTCCCTCTTTTCTGGCCGGTATCCGGGCTACGACACATCGATCCCGCCTTCCCACGCGTGACGCGCAGTGGCACACTCGCAGATTGAACTTCCAACCGTGCGACAAGGACCGACCTGCATGAGCACATCACATGCGGTCGTTTACCGTTGCGGGGGCAGCGCAGGTTCGCGCATCCGGTTTGGCACCGCGCGCGCCCTGCTTCCCGTTTAACTGCGCGCGCCGAAAAGCGCGCGCGGGCACCAGAGTGCGGGAAGTGTAGGAGCGGCTTCGCGGGGCGTCAAGAAAGGCCAACCGGAGCGCGATCCGTTCTGTCGAATGCAGGTTATTGTCCGATGGATTGCCGGTGTTTGATCTTATGGTCGACGACACGACTCGCAACGAACTTGCATGAAGCGATGCTGTTACGTCTCGAAACGAGACAATTGTCGGAACCTGTAATATTCCGCGCTAAAATGCGATGTCTTTAGAGGACGCAGCACATGCTCACCGAACTCGAATCACTCTCCCAGAACATCGGCAAGCTGATTGCGATCAGCAAGCGCCACAACGAAGCGCGGATCGCGCTCGAAGAGCAGCTCGCGCAAACGCGTGCCGAAGTACAAGCCACGCACACCGAACTCGCGCAATTGCGTGCCGAGCGCGACGCACTGCAAGCTGAACGCGACGCGCTGTCCGCCAAGATCGACGACGCTCAGGTGCGCCTGAATGCGATTCTCGAAAAATTGCCGCGCGCACGCGCAAGCAGCGAACCGGATAACCAGCTCGATCTGCTCGAGTCCGCCCAGCCCGAACACGAGGAAGCGGAAGGCGACGTGAGCCGACACGGAGAAAGCGCATGACCACCAAGCAGATCGAAGTATCGATTCTGGAAGTACCCTACCGTCTCGCCTGTTCGCCCGAAACGGAAGGCGCGCTGCTCGAGGCGGTCGCGCGCGTCGACGCCGAGATGAAGAAAATCCGCAGCGGCAGCAATGTGCGCGGCACCGATCGCATCGCGGTGATGGCGGCACTGTCGCTGGCATCGGAACTGCTTAAGCTGCAAAGCAGTGTGCGACACGGAGAAGCATTTCCTGCTGAAGAAATCCGGCGTACAATGCAGCAAATGAACGAACAGCTAGGTACTGTGATTGAGCAGTACAGCATGCAGTAAGCAGTAGTTGACTCAATAGCGGGCCGGTTTCGAACCGGTCGCTTGTTCAACAGTTTGTGTTGTAGCTTCATCGTTTAGCTTCCCTGCCTGGTTCGCCAAGGTCATATATTCCTTGAACCAATGCCATGTGCACGGTTGCGGAAATTTGTAGCACGGGTGTGCGCGTCACTCTGTCTGATGTACCCGAAGTGTTGCTAACTGCGACCAATTCTGAACCCTCGGTTCAGGATGCCGGCCTAGCGGCTAAGGCGGGGACCTTATCTGGAACGGCATCGGACTTCGGTTCGATGCCGTTTTTCTTTGGTCGTCGTTCTTTCGTTTGAGTGCCTGTTTCAGGGGCTTTCCGCACGCGCCTGTTGTTGGCGCCTCGTTCAATCTCACACGCTCACTCCGATTCATGCGCTACTGGCTGATGAAGTCCGAACCGGACGAAGCAAGCATCGACGACCTCGCCAACGCACCGCATCGCACCTTGCCGTGGACCGGCGTGCGCAACTATCAGGCGCGCAACTTCATGCGCGACGTGATGCAGGTCGGCGACGGCGTGCTCTTCTATCATTCGAGCTGTCCGGAGCCCGGCATCGCGGGCATCGCGGAAGTCTCGTCGACCGCGTATCCGGACCCGACGCAGTTCGATAAAAAGAGTCCGTACTACGACCCGAAATCGTCGCCGGAAACGCCGCGCTGGATGCTCGTCGACGTCGTGTTCAAGAAGAAAATCGCGCTGATTCCGCTGGCCGCGCTGCGCGAGCATGCCGAATTGCAGGACATGCGCGTGCTCGCCAAAGGCAACCGTCTGTCGATCACACCGGTGACCGACGCCGAATGGCGCTTCATTACTAAACAGCTGGTTTAAGGGCAAATGCGCGACGCGGCGCGTGTCGTGATCGCGTCCGGGCGATCATTTCCGATGCGGCGGCGAAGTACTAATTGGGGAACCAAGCGTCGGTAAAACGCGCCTAATCGGTCGACGAACGCGCGAGCTCGAATCAACCGCTCAACGGCACCCCCGATCCATTCGCCAGCGCATCCGTCAAACCGCGCGCCACCATCGCGTCATCACGCGGCGCACGCGTCGAACGTGCACAACCTAGTCAAACAAGGATTCCAGCCATGACGACAAAAACCGCACGGGCTCTCGCACTCGCGCTCGCCTTTGGCGCGCCTGTGGCGCTCGCGCTGAACCCAGCGCCCGCTCGCGCACAAACCATGATGCCGCAGCCCTCGGGCGTGTTGTCGCTGAACGCGCAGGCGAGCGCGGAAGTCCCGCAGGACGAAGTCGAAATCACGCTGTTTTACGAGCAGGAAGCGAGCGAGCCGTCGGCGTTGACGGCGACGCTGAACCAACGTGCCGACGCGGCATTGCAGAAGGCGCGCGGCGTCGCCGGCGTAACCGCGCGCTCGGGTGCGTTCTCGATCTTCCCGTCGACGGACCGTGACGGACGCATCTCGGCGTGGCGCGGCCGCACGGAAGTCGTGCTCGAATCGCGCGACTTCGCCGCGGCTTCGAAGCTCGCCGGACAGATGGCATCGATCATGCAGGTGGGCAACGTGCGTTTCTCGCTGTCGCCGGAAGCGCAGCGCGCCGCCGAACAGCGGCTCAGCGGCGAGGCGATCAAATCGTTTCGCGAGCAGGCCGCGGCATCGTCGCAGGCGTTCGGCTTTAGCGGCTATTCGATCCGCGAGGTCAACGTGAATCACAGCGGCGTGATGCCGCGTCCGATGATGATGAGCGCACGCACGATGGGCGCCGACGCGAAGAGCGCGCCGATGCCGCTCGAAGGCGGCACCTCGACGGTGACGGTCAACGTGTCGGGGTCGGTGCAGATGAAGTGACGCGCACGCGCGAACGCCAGCGCATCAAAGAGAAACGCCACGGCATCCATCGAAGCCGTGGCGTTTTTTCATGCAGCGCTCGCTACGCGAGCCTGGCGTCGCTCAGTTCGCGCCAACCGCCTGTGCCGGCTCGCGCCGCCCACGGCGATACGCCCACACCATCAGGCCGATGCCCGCGAGGATCATCGGCAGCGACAGCCATTGACCCATCGACAGCCCCATCGCGAGCAGGCCGAGGAAATCGTCCGGCTCGCGCGCGAATTCGACCGTGAAGCGCGCGAGGCCGTAGCCGATCAGGAACATCGCGGAGATCGCGCCGAGCGGCTTCGGCTTGCGCGAGAAGAAAATCAGCACGAAAAACAGCGCCACGCCTTCGAGCGCGATCTCGTACAGCTCCGACGGATGCCGCGGCAGCATGTGATATTGCGCAAACACTTCGTTCAGATGCCATTGCGCGGCCAATTGCGGATGCGCGGCGAGCCAGCTGGCGTCGTCAGGCGCGGCGCCGGGGAACAGCATCGCCCACGGCGCGGCCGGATCGGTCACGCGACCCCACAGCTCGCCGTTGATGAAGTTGCCGAGCCGCCCCGCCGCGAGGCCCGTGGGCACCATCGGCGCGACGAAGTCGGTGACCTGCAGCCACGAGCGCTTGCGCTGATACGCGAACAGCATCATCGCAATGGTGACGCCGAGAAAGCCGCCGTGAAACGACATACCGCCTTCCCACACCTTGAAGATGTCGAGCGGATGCGCGAAGTAGAAGCTGGCCTTGTAGAACAGCACATAGCCGAGCCGGCCGCCGAGGATCGTGCCAAGCACGCCGAAGAACAGCATGTCGTCGATGTCTTTCGCGGTCCAGCCTTGCGCGGCGACGTACGGCAGCCGCAGCCGCAGCCGGGCGACCACGATCGCCGCGACGAACGCGACGAGGTACATCAAGCCATACCAGCGCACGGCGAGCGGCCCCAGATGGATGGCGACAGGGTCGAAATTCGGGTGAATGAGCATCGTGTAGTTATGGGCAGTTCAGGTTCGAAAGCAGTTTTACAGGATCAGAAGCGGGATCTAGACGCGCAAGGCCACGCTCGCCGCATGCGCGCGCACGATGTCGATGAAGCCCGCCAGCACCGGGCTGACCTCGTCGGTACGCCAGACGAGCCCCGTTTCGATCGCGGGCACCGACTCGGACAACGGCCGGTACACGACGCCCGTGCGCCGCAGGTTACGCAACGATTGCGGCACCAGTGCGACGCCCATGCCGGCCGACACGAGACTCACGATGGTCTGCATCTGGATCGCCTCCTGGCCGATCCGCGGCGCGAGCCCCGCGACGCCGTAGCAATCCATAATGATGTCATAAAAGCCTGGCGCGAGACGTCTCGGGAAGATCACGAGCGGCGCGTCGCCGAGATCGCGCAAGCTGACGGGCGTGTCGAGCCATTCGGCGGCGGGGTCTTCATTTGGCTTGCCCTTGCCGTTTTTGTTCACGCTGCCTTGCAAGCCTCGCGCCATCTCCGTCGACATCGCGATCACGAGCGGCTCGCGCGCGATCGGCAGCCACGACAGCTGCGATGCATGCCGCGACGGCAGCGGCGCGATCACCAGACCCGCGTCGATACGCCCAGCCACCAGTTCCTCGACCTGCACGTCGCTGGTCGCCTCGGTCAGCTCGAGCCGCACGCGCGGATGCCGCGCGCCGAAATCGCGCAGCAGCAGCGGCAGCAGGCCGTAATCCGCGGTCGACACGAACGCGAGCGACAGCACGCCCGCCTCGCCGCGCGCGAGGCTCTGCGCGAGCGGTCTTAAACCTTCCGCCGCCGCGAGCAGCCGCTGCACCTCCGGCAGCAGATCGGCGCCGACCGCGGTCAGCTCCACCGAGCGCTTGGTGCGCGCGAACAGCTCGACGCCGAGCGTCTCTTCGAGCGCGCGGATCGCCTGCGACAGCGGCGGCTGCGTCATCGACAAACGCGCGGCTGCGCGCCCGAAGTGCTTTTCTTCGGCGACGGTGACGAAATAGCGCAACTGGCGCAGATCAGGAATCGTCGGCAGCATGATTAATATAATTTACGACCTGAACAGCCGCGAATAATACATGCGACGCGGGCCACGCAAAACCGCCTGTTCGCGCGGTCTGGCGGAACTACACTGAACGGATGCGCGCGCGGGCGCCGCGTGCGCACTCAACAGAACAGCCAGATCTGGAGCTCCCCATGGCCTACAACCGTCGTTCGAAGAACATCACGCAAGGCATCGCGCGTTCCCCGAATCGCTCGATGTACTACGCGCTCGGGTACCAGAAGGAGGATTTCGACAAACCGATGATCGGCGTCGCCAACGGCCACTCGACGATCACGCCGTGCAACGCGGGCCTGCAGCGTCTGGCCGACGCGGCCGTCACCGCGATCAAGCGCGCCGACGCGAATCCGCAGACCTTCGGCACGCCGACCATCTCGGACGGCATGTCGATGGGCACCGAAGGCATGAAGTACTCGCTGGTGTCGCGCGAGGTGATCGCCGACTGCATCGAGACCTGCGTGCAGGGTCAATGGATGGACGGCGTGGTCGTGATCGGCGGCTGCGACAAGAACATGCCTGGCGGCATGATCGGCCTCGCGCGCATGAACGTGCCGGGCATCTACGTGTATGGCGGCACGATCCGGCCGGGCAACTGGAAAGGCACCGATCTGACGATCGTGTCGTCGTTCGAGGCGGTCGGCGAATTCACGGCGGGCCGCATGTCGCAGGAGGATTTCGAGGGCATCGAGAAGAACGCGTGTCCGTCGACCGGTTCGTGCGGCGGCATGTACACGGCCAATACGATGAGCTCGTCGTTCGAGGCGCTCGGCATGTCGCTGCTGTATTCGTCGACGATGGCGAATCCCGACCAGGAGAAGGTCCACTCGGCCGCCGAATCGGCGCGCGTGCTCGTCGAAGCGGTGAAAAAGGATCTGAAGCCGCGCGACATCATCACGAAGCAGTCGATCGAAAACGCGGTTGCCCTGATCATGGCGACCGGCGGCTCGACCAACGCGGTGCTGCACTATCTGGCGATCGCGCACGCGGCCGAGGTCGAATGGACGATCGAGGACTTCGAGCGCATGCGCAAGAAAGTGCCGGTGATCTGCAACCTGAAACCGTCGGGCCAGTATGTCGCCACCGATCTGCACAAGGCGGGCGGCATTCCGCAGGTGCTGAAGATCCTGCTCGACGCCGGGCTTCTGCACGGCGATTGCATGACTATCACCGGCAAAACGCTCGCCGAGGAGCTGAAGGACGTACCCAGCAAACCGCGCAGCGATCAGCAGGTGATCTTCCCCATCGACCACGCGCTGTACGCCGAAGGCCATCTCGCGATCCTGAAGGGCAATCTCGCCGAAGACGGCGCGGTCGCCAAGATCACCGGGCTGAAAAACCCGGTCATCACGGGTCCGGCGCGCGTATTCGACGACGAGCAGAGCGCGCTCGAAGCGATCCTCGCCGACAGGATCGTCGCCGGTGATGTCGTCGTGCTGCGCTATCTGGGCCCGAAGGGCGGCCCCGGCATGCCGGAAATGCTTGCGCCGACCTCGGCGATCATCGGCAAGGGGCTCGGCGAATCGGTTGGGCTCATCACCGACGGCCGCTTCTCGGGTGGCACGTGGGGCATGGTGGTCGGGCACGTCGCGCCGGAGGCGTTCGTCGGCGGCACGATCGCGCTCGTGCAGGAAGGCGATTCGATCACGATCGACGCGCACCGGCTGCTGCTGCAACTGAACATCGACGACGCCGAGCTGCAGCGCCGCCGCGCCGCATGGCAGGCGCCGAAGCCGCGTTATACACGCGGCGTGTTGGCGAAGTATTTCGCGCTCGCGCTGCCGGCGAATCGAGGGGCGGTGACGGGTTAATTGCTACGGGCCGGCGCGCCCCGCTCCGCTGGACGAACCCGCCGCCACGCTACGCAAAAACGCCAGGGGCGCACGAAAATCCGTGCGCCCCTTTGCTCTTATAATGCGTGCACCACGAGCCGGGCAACTGCACTGGCGGAGACCATAATGAAATCGATGTCGTACGCAGCCGTAGCAGCCTCTGTTGCGCTCGCCGCCGCATTGAGCGCCACGAGTCCCGCAGCCCGCGCCGAAGCAGCCGGCCTCGCGCTCGCCCAGCAGAAGAACTGCATGAGTTGCCACTCGGTCAACCGCCCGTTCATGGGGCCGGCGCTGCACGACGTCGCTATCCGGTATGCGGGTCGCGACGACGCCGCGACCTATCTTAAGCACAAGATCCTCGATGGCAGCACCGGCGCATGGGGAACCATGCCGATGCCCGCGAACACGCAACTGACGCCCGATCAGGCGGCCACGCTGGCGGCCTGGGTGCTGACTCTCAAATAACGGACCTTTCGTGTCGCCGCGGCGTCAACGCGAGCGCCGCGCGATTTCTTCTTCCACCGCTTCACGTACCCAACCGGTCATCTCGGCTTCGAGTGTCTGCGCGACCTCGCGCGTGATCTGACTGACGAGCAGGCTCGTGTGCTGCTGCACTGAGTCGCGGCAGCGCGCCTCGATGATGCCGCGCCCCTCGCCCGTCAGAAAACGCTGGAAGCGTCCGTGCAAACGTTCGGCGAGCGCGTCGGCGTCGAGTGGGGGCTGAGCGGGAGCGGCTTCGTGCGCGCCTTCATGGGCGACGTCCGGCGGCACGGTCGCGCCGGCTTCGAGCGGTATGAAGGGTTCGGTACGATCGAACACGCCGGGCGACACCTCGGGCACGTCCTCATGCAGTCCTTCATGCAGGCCGTCGCGCAGCTCCTCATGCCCATGTCGCGCATGAATGCCGTGATGCGGCCGGGCCTGCTTTCTCGCGTGCGTGTGATCGGCCACGTGCGGCTGATGAAGTTCGGTCTGCGCCGGCTCCGGCGCGAGAACCGGCTCGGGCGAACTCAGTTGCTCGGGTGTGGGCACGGGCTGCGGCGCGAGCACGGGCTCGGGCGCCAGCGTCGGTTCGACCGGAGGCGCGGCCGGATGCGCGGCCGGCGGCGCGAACGCGGGCTCGGTGCGCAATCCCGGCTCGCGCGCCGCCGGTTGCGCGGCTGCTGGGGTTGCGGGCTTGGCGCCCTGGGGCGCGGGCGCGGCGCCATCGGCCGACGCCTCGCGCGTTTCGCGCGCGCGGCCCGGCACGATGACCTCGTTCAGGATCGGAATCGAATTGTCGTTGGGATCGGACACGTGCGCTCTCCGTGTTTGAGTCGAAGCCAGGGCAGGCGGTCCGCATGCCGCGAGAGCGGAACGAACTAGCCGCCCTGCTTGTAGTTGTTCAAAGCATAGCCGCGATCGCGATAGAAGCGATAGCGCTCGCGGCCCGCAGCGAGTTCCTCGTGTGCGTTACCGACCACTTCGAGCAATCTTTCGAAGCGCGCGAATTGCGCCGGCACCGTTGCGCCCAGATTCAGCAGCACCTGATGATGCGGCACGTCGTCGAGATTCGTGGCCAGCACGACGGGCGTATCGGCGGCAAGCGGAGTGCCCGCCATGCAGTGCGGCACGAAGTCGAGCGGTGAGAAGCTCCACAGCATTTCGTCGAACGCGCGCAGACGCGCGGGCTCGGCCAGCACGACGAGCGGCTGGCCCGCCAGATACGCCTTGCGCACGAGGCGGCACGCGTACAGCAGCGAATCGCCGACGTTCGAGTGAAAGTCGATTCTCGTCATCGGCCGCTCCGCCCCGCTTGCCGTGCGCCGTGCGCGCGCTTAGCGCACTGCGTCATTGGCCGGCGCGGTCGATCAGGAACTGCGCGAGCAGCGGCACCGGACGACCCGTCGCACCCTTCGCCGCGCCGCTCTTCCACGCGGTGCCGGCGATGTCGAGATGCGCCCACGGGTACGAATCCGTAAAGCGCGACAGGAAGCAAGCGGCCGTCACGCTGCCGGCCGGACGCCCGCCGATGTTCGCGACGTCGGCGAAATTCGACTTCAGTTGATCCTGGTACTCGTCGTCGAGCGGCAGGCGCCAGGCCGGGTCGGCCGCTTCGCGCGACGCGTCGAGCAGTTCGCCCGCGAGCGCATCGTCCTTCGAGAACAGGCCGCTGTTGTGATGGCCGAGCGCGATGATGCAGGCGCCCGTCAGCGTCGCGATGTCGATCACCGCGGCCGGCTTGAAGCGCTCCGCGTAGGTGAGCGCGTCGCACAGAATCAGGCGGCCCTCGGCGTCGGTGTTCAGCACCTCGATCGTGATGCCCTTCATGCTGGTGACGATGTCGCCCGGCTTGGTCGCCGTGCCCGACGGCATGTTCTCGACGGCCGGAATGATGCCGACCAAGTTGATCTTCAGACCCATTTCGGCGACCGCGCGCAGCGTGCCGAGCACCGAGCCCGCGCCGCACATGTCGTACTTCATCTCGTCCATGCCCTCGCCCGGCTTCAGCGAGATGCCGCCCGTGTCGAACGTGACGCCCTTGCCGACCAGCACGACCGGCGCGGCCTTCGCGGCGCCGCCCTGGTACTGCAGCACGATGAACTGCGCCGGCTCGACCGCGCCCGCGGTGACCGACAGGAACGAGCCCATCTTCAGCGCTTCACACTGCTTCTCGCCGAGCACCTCGACCTTCAGCTTCCAGTCTTTCGCGAGCTTCTTCGCGGTGTTCGCAATGTAGGTCGGCGTGCAGACGTTGCTCGGCAGATTGCCGAGGTCGCGCGTCAGGTCCATGCCGTTCGCAAGCGCGGCACCCTGCTTCGCGGCGAGCTTGGCGGCCTTCTCGTCGCCCATGTTGACGCTGAACACGACGCGCTTCAACGCGCGCGGCGTGTTGTCCGGCTTGCTCTTCATCTGCGTGAAGCGGTAGGTCAGCTCGCGCAGCGCAAGGATCGCGGCGCGCACGCACCAGTCGGCCGTGCGCTCGAGCACCGGCAGTTGTGCGAGCGTGAACGTGACCTGCACGATCTTCGTGCCGAGCAGCGCGCGCCAGGCGGCGCGGACCGCCTCGCCGTAGGCTTTCTGACTGAAAGCATCCTGTTTGCCGAGGCCGACGAGCAGCACGCGCGACGCGCCGATACCCGACACCTCGTGCAGGAACAGCGTGGTACCCGCCTTGCCGTCCATGTCGCCCGCCTTGATGATGCGCGTGAGCAGGCCCTTGGTGGCCGCGTCGATTTCCAGCGCGGCGCCCGACAGCGTTTGCGACTCGAACACACCGATCACGATGCAATCGGATTTCCCGGTCAGGAAACCGTTCGTCGAGCCTTTGGTCCAATCACAGGCTTTTATGCTAAAGTCCATCGCGCTTGTCCTCGGATAAAATCTGGGCTTAGGATGAAAGCCGCAATTATCCGCTATTTTTCCCGCGGCGGCTGCACCGGAGGCGTGACGGGAACGAACCCCCGCGTCGCCGTGAGCGCCCCCTCTCGTCATCAATAATGATCTTTGAACGCTCCCTCCAGCGCGAGCTCGCGTACACGGCTGGCGCCGTGTTCATGGTTCTCCTCACGCTCGTGCTGACGACGATGATGATCCGCATCGTCGGCTTCGCGGCCTCGGGTGAGATCGATCCGCGCGACGTGCTGGTCCTGATCGGCCTCACCGTGATCGGCTATCTGGCCATCATGCTCGTCGCGACGCTGTTCGTGTCGATCCTGTTCGTGCTCACGCGCTGGTACAAGGACTCCGAGATGGTCGTGTGGCTGTCTTCGGGCGTCAGTCTCACGCAATTCATCAAGCCGATCGGTATCTTCGCCACACCGATCATCATCCTGATCATGTTCTTCGTGTTCGTCGGCTGGCCGTGGTCGAACCAGCAGAGCAAGCTGATCCGCGCGCGCTTCCAGCAGCGCGACGAAGTCTCGCTGCTGGCTCCCGGGCAGTTCCGCGAATCGCCGAGCACGCACCGCGTGTTCTTCATCGAGAAGATGTCGCCCGACCAGGGGCACGTGGAAAACGTGTTCGTGACGAGCACCGAGGGCGGCAAGGTCAACGTCGTGGTGTCGAAGAACGGCCACGTCGAGACGCATAAGAACGGCGACCGCTTCGTCGTGCTGGAAAACGGCCGCCGCTACGACGGCGAGCCGGGCCACCCCGATTTCCGCATCATGGAGTTCGAGCGCTACGGCGTGAAGATCCAGAGCCAGCCGGTCGTCAATACACCGACCACCACCGGCTTGCCGACAATGACGCTGCTGCGCAATCCGACCAACGAGAACCTTGCCGAATTCGCGTGGCGCGCGGGTCTGCCGTTGATCGCGATAAACCTGATGCTGCTCGCGATTCCGCTCGCGCACCAGAACCCGCGGCGCAGCCGCACGATCAACCTCGTGATGGCCGTGTTGATCTACCTCACCTATTCGAATCTGCTGAACGTCGTGCAGGCGTGGATCGAGCAGGGCAAGATGTCGTTCGGCATCGGGCTCGTGATCCTGCACGTGATCGTGCTCGGCATCGTCGCGTTCATCTTCTGGATGCGGGTGCGCAACCGGCCGCTGTTCACACGCGCCATGTTCAGCCGTTCGCAGGGAGCCTGACCGATGCGCATTTATGAAAGATATTTCGCGCGTCAGATCTATCTCACGTTCGTCTTCATCCTGTTTGCATTTTCAGGTCTGTTCTTCTTCTTCGACCTGATCAACGAACTGAACTCGGTCGGCCACGGCAACTACAAGTTTCAGTACGCGGTGCTGCGCGTCGCACTGCAAACGCCGTCGCGCTTCTACGAAATCATTCCGGTCGCGGCGCTGATCAGCGCGATCTACGTATTCGCGCAGATGGCGGCCAACTCCGAGTACACGATCTTCCGCGTGTCCGGTCTCGCCACCAACCGGGCGCTGCGCTCGCTGCTGAAAATCGGCATTCCGCTCGTGCTCGTCACCTATCTGATCGGCGAAGTGGTCGGCCCCTACACGGATCAGCTGTCCGAGCGCGTGCGGCTCGAGGCGCTCGGCTCATCGGTGTCGAGCAACTTCCAGTCGGGCGTGTGGGTCAAGGACACGCTGACCGAGCGCGCCGACGGCGAGCAGGTCACGCGCTTCGTCAACGTCGGCGAACTGAGACCCGACGCGACGATCAGCAACGTGCGCATCTACGAGTTCGATTCGAAGTTCCGTCTGTCGAACATCCGCATCGCGCAGAGCGGCCGTTATCAACCACCGGGCCACTGGCTGCTGACTGGCGTGACCGACACGCAACTGCTCGACGTGGCCCGAGTTCCCGGCACGCCGGACGATGCGCTCAATCCGGTGTATCGCGCGAACCAGGTCACGCTGCCTGAGTATTCGCTGCGCTCGGAGCTGACGCCGCAGATTCTGTCGGTGCTGCTGGTGTCGCCGGACCGGATGTCGATGTTCAATCTGTTCCGCTATATCCAGCATCTGACCGAAAACCATCAGGACACGCAGCGCTATGAAATCGCGCTTTGGAAAAAGGTACTGTATCCGTTCGCGGTGTTCGTGATGCTGGTGCTGTCGCTGCCGTTCGCGTATCTGCATACGCGCGCGGGCGTGGTCGGCATGAAGGTGTTCGGCGGCATCATGCTCGGCATGAGCTTCCAGTTGTTCAACACGCTGTTCTCGCACATCGGCACGCTCAATACGTGGCCCGCGCCATTGACTGCGGCGACGCCGGGGCTCATCTACCTGGTGCTCGGGCTCGTCGGGTTGAAGTGGGTCGACCGGCACTAACTCGCAACGCCAGAGGGCGTTGAGAGGCATCGTCAGGAGCTGATGCGATGGCTATGCACGGACTGATTCTGTTTGGCCACGGCGCGCGCGATGCGCGCTGGCGCGAGCCGTTCGAGCGACTCGCCGACAAGCTGCGCGCCGCGCGCGCGGCAACGGGCGAAGCGGATGCGGTTACGCTCGCCTTTCTGGAACTGATGGAACCCGACCTGCCCGCGGCCGTAGCGCACCTCGTCACGCAAGGCTGCGCTGCGATCACTGTGGTGCCGGTGTTCTTCGGCCAAGGCGGACATGTCCGCACGGATTTGCCCGCGCTCGTCGAGCAATGCCGCGCCGCGCATCCCGGTGTCGAGATTCGCTGCGCGGTGGCGGTCGGTGAGGATGATTCGGTGCTCGATGCGCTCGCGCAGTATTGCTTGCGGCAGCTCTGATTTTTTCGTTCTAGTTGTTCAGATTCGCCGCTCTTTCAGGCCGGCCCTGCCGGGGACATTCAGGCCGCGACCAGCATCCCGTTCGACGAGCGCTTCGCCTCGGTCTGCCGCGCCGCGAACGCCTCGCCGATCATCAACAGACTCGGCTGCGACGCATCGACCCAGCGCTGCGCTTCGCCCGCCGCCAGATCTTCGAGTGTCAGCGTCAGCATGCGTTCGCGCGGCGTGCTGCACGCCTCGACGATCGCCACGGGCGTCGTCGCGGGCTTGCCGGCGTCGATCAGTTGCTGTGCGATCTCGACGCCGCTGTCGCGGCCCATGTAGAACACCAGCGAATCGGCGTTGACCTGCTCGCGGATCTCGTCGGAACCGGGCGCGCGGCTGAAGGTTGCGAGCGCGACGCTGCGCGACACGCCGCGCAACGTCAGCGAACGCTTCAGCGTGGCCGCGCTCGCCAGTGCGGCGGTGATGCCCGGCACCACTTCATACTCGATGCCCGCGGCTTCGAGCGCGCGCATCTCTTCGTCGGCGCGGCCGAACAGCATCGGATCGCCGCCCTTCAGACGCACGACCACGTCGTGCTCCAAAGCCGCATCGACGATCTGCTTGTTGATGAACTGCTGGGCCGTCGATAGCTGCCCGCAGCGCTTGCCGACCGCAATGCGCTTCGCGCGCGCGGGCGCGTAGTCGAGCATCGCCGGCTCGACCAGCGCGTCGTGCAGCACCACGTCGGCGGCGCCTAGCAGCCGCGCGCCGCGTACCGTGATCAGGTCCGCAGCACCGGGTCCCGCGCCGATCAGATAAACCTTACCCATTGACCTCAACCTGTTCGTTGGAGCGGACGCAGGCGGCGCGTTGCGCCGCTGCGTGGCCCTGCCGTCGCCTACCGGCCTATGCTGAACTCAGGCCGAAAACGCCCGGATCATGCCGGCCGCGACGGTATGGTTCGTCGCCTCGTCGATCAGCACGAACGCGCCCGTGCCCTGATGCGCGTCGTACGCATCGCATACGAGCGGCTTCTGCAAAGTCAGCGCGACACGACCGATGTCGTTCATCGCCAGTTCCTTGCGATCGGTCGCCTGCGAAAGCGTATGCACGTCGAGCACTTCCTTGATCGCACCGATCTTCGCGAATACCGTATTGGTGGTCTGCTTCAGCAGATACTTGCGCTGCGTCGACAGCGGCGTGTCGTCGAACCAGCACAGGTCCGCTTCGAGCTTCTTCGCCGGTTGCGGCGCCGCTGCTCGCAGCACGAAGGTGTCGCCGCGCGACACGTCGACGTCTTCCGCGAGACGGATCGTCACCGTCTGACCGGCGAACGCGCGGTCCACCTGCGCGGTACCGCCGACCACCGGCGCGATGATCTCGGCCACGGTCGCTTCGCGATTGGCCGGCAGCACGACGATCGTGTCGCCCAGCTTCACTTCGCCCGATTCGACGCGGCCCATGTAGCCGCGGAAATCGTCGGCCTGGCTGCCGTCCTGACGCGCGACCCACTGCACCGGGAAGCGCAGCGCCTCACCGCTCGCGGTTTCGACCGGCAGCGCTTCGAGCACGTCGAGCAGCGGCTGGCCCGCGTACCACGGCATGCGCTCGCTCGCGGTGACGATGTTGTCGCCCTTCAGCGCCGACACCGGCACGAAGCGCACGTCCTGCAGTCCGAGGTGACGCGCGAGTTCGACATACGCGTCGCGGATCTCGTTGAAGCGCGCTTCGCTGTAGTCGACGAGGTCCATCTTGTTGATCGCGACGATCACGTGCTGCAAACCGAGCAGCTTGACGATCGCGCTATGACGCTTGGTTTGCGGCAGCAGTTGCGCGACGCCGTTTTCAAACGTCACGCGCGTCGCGTCGACGAGGATGATCGCCGCATGCGCGGTCGAGGCCCCCGTCACCATGTTGCGCGTGTACTGCTCGTGGCCCGGCGTATCGGCGATGATGAACTTGCGCTTGGCGGTCGCGAAGTAGCGATACGCGACGTCGATCGTGATGCCCTGCTCGCGCTCGGCTTCGAGGCCGTCGGTCAACAGCGACAGATCGATTTCGTCGCCGACGGTGCGCTTGTTCTTCGCGCGCGACAGTGCCGACAACTGGTCGCTCAATACCGCCTTGCTGTCGTACAGCAGGCGACCGATCAGCGTGCTCTTGCCATCGTCGACGCTGCCCGCGGTGATGAAACGCAGCACGCCGAGGTCTTCTGGTTGATGAATACTGCTCATGATTGCATTGCCCTCGTCGTGTGCTTAGAAATAGCCTTGCTTCTTGCGTTGTTCCATCGCAGCCTCAGAGACCTGATCGTCCATCCGCGTCGCGCCGCGTTCCGTGATCTCGGTGACGGCGGTCTCGGCGATGATCTTCTCGATGTCGTCCGCGTCGCTTTCGACCGGGCACGTGCAGCTGATGTCGCCCACCGTGCGGAAACGCACCAGTGCCTGTTCGCTCGTCTCGCCTTCGCGCATCGGCGTGAGCGGCGTGACCGGCACCAGCAGCCCGTTACGGCGCACGATCTCGCGCTGGTGCGCGTAGTAGATCGACGGCAGTTCGAGCTGCTCACGCGCGATGTACTGCCACACGTCGAGCTCGGTCCAGTTCGAGATCGGGAACACGCGCATATGTTCGCCGTTGTGCAGACGCGCGTTGTACAGGCTCCAAAGTTCCGGGCGCTGCGCCTTCGGGTCCCACTGGCCGAATTCGTCGCGGAACGAGAAGATGCGCTCCTTCGCGCGGGCCTTTTCTTCGTCGCGGCGCGCGCCGCCGATCATCGCGGTATAGCCGTATTGCTCGATCGTTTCGAGCAGCGTGACCGCTTGCGCGGCATTGCGCGAATCCGTTTCGCGACGCAGACGCACAGTGCCGCGCTTGATCGAATCTTCGACATGACCGACCACCAGTTCCGCGCCGATTTCTTGCGCGCGACGATCGCGGAAGTCGATCACTTCGTCGTAGTTGTGACCGGTGTCGATATGCACGAGCGGGAACGGCAGCTGCGTCTTGCGGTTCGCGCCGAGGCCGAACGCCTTCAGTGCAAGCGCGAGCACCACGACGGAATCCTTGCCGCCCGAAAACAGCAGCGCCGGCTTGCTGCATTCGGCGACCAGTTCGCGCAGGATATGAATCGACTCGGCTTCGAGCCAATCGAGGTGATCCATCCGGTTGACCGTGTTGGCAAGCGGAGCGTTGACAGTGGAATCGAGCGTGGTGCTCATAGCGGGTCCTTCGTTGATTCGCCCGGCAAGCGCATGCGTGTGGGCGGAAGTATTCGGATCGGTTTCGGCGGCGGTCGACCGCAAGCTCGTGCGCGGCATTCAGGCCGGCGCGTCTTCGTTGCGCTCGACCGCAATCGGGGTAATCGCCGTGATATGCAAGCCGCATTCCTTCGTATCGCGCGACTCCCACCACCAGCGCCCCGCCCGGCTGTCTTCGCCGGGGCGGATCGCACGCGTACACGGCTCGCAGCCGATGCTCGGATAACCGCGCGCATGCAGCGGATTGACCGGCACATCGAACGCCTTAAGATAATCCCAGACTTCGGCTTCGGTCCAGTCCGCGAGTGGGTTGAACTTGGCGATGTTGCGTGCGCCGTCGTGCTCTTCCTCGTGCAGCTCGGCACGCGTGACCGACTGCTCGCGACGCTGCCCGGTCACCCAGGCGCTGACGTCGGCGAGCGCGCGATTTAGCGGCTCGACCTTGCGGATCTCGCAGCAGCGCTTGCGCAGCTCGACGCTTTCGTAAAACGCGTTCAGGCCGTGTTCGCCCACGTACTGCTCGACCGCCGCCGCCTGCGGATGAAACTGCTCGATGTCGTAACCGTAGCGCTCTTTCACGCGGTCCAGCATGCCGAGCGTTTCCGCATGCAGACGGCCCGTGTTCAGCGAGAAGATGCCGATCTTCACGCCGCGCGACAGGATTGCGTGCGTGAGCAGCATGTCTTCGGCGGCGAGGCTGCTCGCGAGCTTCACGTTCGCGTGACGCGCGGCGATCGAATCGAGCAGCGCGTCGAGTCGCTCGACCTTCGCTGCCAGCTCCGGGCTCAACGATTGGGCGGTGTTCATGCCGGCACCTTGTCGGCGCCAGCCTGCGCCGCGCGGCGGCGGAACAGGGGCGACGGGTCATCGACGGCGCCCTGGTACTGCACGGTGAAGTCGTCGAACGCCTTCAGCGCGTCGTTGATGTCCTTGTCCGCGCGCACCGCGAACGCGTCGAAGCCGCAGCGGAACATCAGCCTGACCTGGTCGCGCAGCACGTCGCCGATCGCGCGCAGTTCGCCCTTGTAGCCATAGCGCTCGCGCAGCAGACGGCCGATGCTGTAGCCGCGGCCGTCGCGGAACACCGGGAAGTCCACGGCGATCAGCGCGAGCTTGTCGAAGTCGCCAGCGATGTCCGCCGGTTCGCTATCCGGCGCGAGCCACACGCCGATTTCGGTGGCGCCGCGCGCGGCGACCAGCGCTTCACGCTCGGCCTGCCACAGCACCAGCGGCACGATGACCTTGCCGGCCGGCAGTTCGCTCAGCGCCGGCAAAGCGCCGTCTTCCGCGGCACGCACGACGCTCCAGTCGTCGTTGACGATGTCGCGGTTCTTGATGATAGAAGCCATCTGTTCAGTATCCTTTTCGCGGTTACGCGTGAGCCGGTTGACGCGCGGCGTACACGCGCTCCTTGAACGGCGTGATGCCGATGCGGGTATACGTATCGATGAAACGCTCGCCTTCCTGGCGGTTGTCCACGAACGTATCGATCACCTTCGTCATCACGTCGGGCATTTCCTCGGCCGAGAACGACGGGCCGATCACGCGGCCAAGGTGAGCGCCGGTCGCGCCCGTGCCCTGCTCGCCGCCGAGCGTCACCTGGTACCACTCTGAGCCATCCTTGTCGACGCCCAGAATGCCGATGTTGCCGACGTGATGGTGACCGCACGCGTTGATGCAGCCCGAGATGTTCAGCGACACGTCGCCGAGGTCGTACACGTAGTCGAGATCGTTGAAGCGTTCCTGGATCGCGAGCGCGATCGGGATCGACTTCGCATTCGCGAGCGAGCAGAAGTCACCGCCCGGGCACGAGATGATGTCGGTCAACAAGCCGATGTTCGGCGTCGCGAAACCCTGCGGCTTGGCCTTTTCCCACAGCGCGAACAGGTCGCGCTTCTTCACGTCGGCGAGAATCAGGTTCTGCTCGTGCGACACGCGGATCTGGCCGAACGAGTACTCGTCGGCCCAGTCGGCGACCGCTTCCATCTGCGCGTCCGTCGCGTCGCCCGGCGCGACCGTGGTCGGCTTCAGCGACAGCGTGACCGACGCATAGCCCGCGACCTTGTGCGGACGCACGTTGCGCTCGACCCAGCGCGCGAACGCGCGGTTTTCCAGCAGATGCTTTTCGAACGACGTATCGGTGTCCGGCAGCTTGTCGTAAGCGGGCGGCGCGAAGTACTGCGACACGCGATCCACTTCGGCCTGCGTCAGCGTCGACGGACCGTCCTTCAGGTGCTGCCACTCTTCCTCGACCTGCGCGGAGAACTTCTCCGGCGACAGCGCCTTCACCAGAATCTTGATCCGCGCCTTGTACATGTTGTCGCGGCGGCCGTAGCGGTTGTACACACGCAGCACGGCTTCGCTGTAGGTCAGCAGATGCTGCCACGGCAGATCGCGGCGGATGATCGCGCCGACGATCGGCGTACGGCCGAGACCCCCGCCCGCCAGAATGTCGACCACCAGTTCGCCTTGCGCGTTTTTCTTCAGATACACGCCCATGTCGTGGATCTGCACGGCCGCGCGGTCTTCCTTCGAACCCGACACGGCAATCTTGAACTTACGCGGCAGCCACGCGAATTCGGGGTGGAACGTCGACCATTGACGCAGGATTTCGGCCCACGGACGCGGATCGACGACTTCGTCGGGTGCGACGCCGGCGAATTGATCGGCGGTGATGTTGCGGATGCAGTTGCCCGAGGTCTGAATGCCGTGCATCTGCACGGCGGCGAGCTTGCGCAGGATTTCCGGCGTTTCTTCGAGCTTGATCCAGTTGTACTGGATGTTCGAACGGGTCGAAAAATGGCCATAGCCGCGGTCGTGTTCACGCGCGATCTGCGCGAGCACGCGCATCTGGTCGCTGCGCAGGTTGCCGTAGGGAATCGCGATGCGGTGCATGTACGCGTGGCGCTGGTAGTACAGGCCGTTCTGCAGACGCAGCGGACGGAATTCCTCTTCGCTCAATTCGCCCGACAAGCGGCGGCGAACCTGATCGGCGTACTGCGCGACCCGTTCATCGACGATGGTCTGGTCGTACTGATCGTATTGGTACATTCGGGGGCCCCAATTATTCGAAACTTCGCGTGACTCGCAGCGGTCCGGTTTCCGCCGCGGCTCGAATATCCGTGTTTGTCAGCTGTCGCAAGCAAGCGTTTAGACCCATCGCTCATTTGCTTATAACAAAAACAGATATCCATATTGAAAAAGATGGACAGATCGTAATAAACTCGTCTTATATTTCAAACGACTAAAAAATTCTTTTTATATGCGGCGAGGTTATATATGAACCTGCACCAATTCCGCTTCGTCCGCGAGGCTGTGCGCCAGAATTTCAACCTCACCGAAGCTGCCAAATCGCTGTTTACGAGCCAGCCAGGCGTTTCGAAGGCGATCATCGAGCTGGAAGACGAACTCGGCGTCGAAATCTTCACCCGGCACGGCAAGCGCGTGCGTTCGCTGACCGAGCCGGGCCGCATCATATTGCAATCGATCGAAAAAATCCTGCAGGAAGTGGAAAGCCTGAAGCGGGTCGGCAAGGACTACGCGGCGCAGGATCAGGGCAACCTGACGATCGCCGCGACCCACACGCAGGCGCGCTACTCGCTGCCGGCGGCGATCGCCGAGTTCAAGAAGCGCTTCCCGAAGGTCCATCTTTCGATTCTGCAAGGCAGCCCGACCCAGGTCGCCGAAATGGTGCTGCACGACCAGGCCGACCTCGCGATCGCGACCGAGGCGATCTCGAACTACAAGGATCTCGTGTCGCTGCCCTGCTTCCAGTGGCACCACGTCGCGGTGGTGCAGCCGGACCATCCGCTGCTCGAGCGCAAGCTGCTGTCGCTCGACGACCTGACCCAGTACCCGCTGATTACGTACGACAATGCGTTCGCCGGCCGCACCAAGATCAACGAGGCGTTCCGCCTGCGCGGGCTGCATCCGGACATCGTGCTCGAGGCGATCGACGCCGACGTGATCAAGACCTACGTCGAGCTGGGCCTCGGCGTCGGCATCATGGCCGACATCGCGTTCAACGGCGAGCGCGACCGCCATTTGCGCGCGATGCCGGTCGGCCATCTGTTCGGCAGCAACGTGACGCGCGTCGCGCTGAAACAGGGCGCGTATCTGCGCAGCTACGTGTACACGCTCGTCGAGCTGCTGTCGCCGAGCCTGAACCGCAAGCTCATCGAGCAGGCGCTGAAGGGCGAACACGAAACCTATGAGCTTTGAACCGCTTTCATACCGCTTCCATACCGCTCTCTCGCTACGGAGACACTTCTGATGAAGTTGCACAACAATAAAGTACGCGACACCCTGCGCGGCCTCGCGGCCGCGGCGCTGCTCGTCGCCGGCGCGGCGCACGCCGACCTGAAAGTCGGCATCGATCTGTCGAACACCGGGCCGGCCGCCGTGATCGGCATCACCAGCAAGAACGCGATGCTGATGTGGCCGCAGACGATCGCCGGCCAGAAAGCCGACTACATCTTCCTCGACGACGCGTCCGACCCCGGCAACGCGGTGCGCAACATTCGCAAGCTGATCAACGAGGACCACGTCGATGTGGTCGTCGGCCCGAACATCACGCCGGCCGCGATGGCCGCGCTCGATCCGGTCGCCGACAGCCAGACGCCGATGATCACGCTGATCGGCTCGGCGAGCGTCGTCGAACCCCAGGAAGGCAAGAAGGTCTGGGCGTATAAGATGGCGCAGACCGACAGCGCGATGGCCGACGTGATGACGCGCTACATGTCGAATCACAACGTGAAAACGGTCGGCTTCATCGGTTTCGCGGACGGCTACGGTGAAAGCTGGCTCAACGAGTTCAGCAAGTTCGCGGCGCTGCGGCATATCCAGCTGGTCGCGACCGAGCGCTACAACCGCACCGACGCGAGCGTGACCGGCCAGATCCTGAAGCTGATGGCCGCGAAGCCCGACGCGATCCTGATCGCCGGCGCGGGCACGCCGACGGTGCTGCCGCAGCGCACGCTGATCGAGCGCGGCTACAAGGGGCCGATTTATCAGACGCATGGCATCGCGACGCCGGAGTTCATCAAGCTCGGCGGTAAAGACGTGGAAGGCACGCTGTTCCCGACGCAGCCGGTCGTCGTTGCGCGCACGCTGCCGGCCGATCATCCGTCGAAGAAGGCGGCGCTCGCGTTCGTCGACGCGTACGAAGCGAAGTACGGCCCCGGCAGCGTCACGCAGTTCGCGGGCGACGCGGCCGGCGTGTACCCGCGCCTGCAGGATGCCGTCGCGCGCGCGTTGAAGACCGCGCAGCCGGGCACGCCGGCGTTTCGCGTCGCGCTGCGCGATGAGCTCGAGCATGCGCATGAGCTGGTGGTGCCGAACGGGGTCGTCAATACGAGCCCGAAGGATCACGTCGGTCTCGATCAGCGCGCGAGCGTGATGGGTACCATCAAGAATGGCAAGTTCGTTTATCTGAGCCAGTAATCCGGCAGCGGGGCGTCGATGACGCTCCGCCTTTCGGTAGAACTACGGGAGGCAAGATGGCCACCGCTTCGATCGCAGAGAACGCCAGCACTGGCATCGTCACCGTTCCAAGCGCCCACGCGGGCAGCGCGACGGCCGAGCGTCTGCAAACCATCATTCTGCAGCGCGGGCTGACCGTTTTCGCGTGCATCGATTTCAGCGGCGACGCTGAGCGCGCGGGACTGACGATGCCGTTCAGCCAGCTCCTGGTCTTCGGCAATCCCAAAGCCGGCACACCGTTGATGCAACTCGCGCCGACCGCCGCGCTCGATCTTCCCCTGAAGGTGCTCGTGTGGGAAGACGCGGACGGCCGCGCGTGGCTATCCTTCAACTCGACGGCCTATCTTCGCGAACGTCATGGTCTGCCGGACGACTTGATGAAGCCGGTGAGCGGTGTGGCCGCCCTCGTGGATGCGGCCGCGCGGTAAAGCGTCGAACGGTCACGAACAACCCATCGAAATCTTCGCCGTCACGCGACTCAGGTATGCTGGGCCCTTTGTAACCGCTTCCGTTCAAGGGGAGATCATGCGGCGCGTTGTATTCAATCAGAAAGGTGGCGTGGGCAAATCGACCATCGTCTGCAACCTGGCGGCCATCAGCGCGAGCGAAGGGCTGCGCACGCTGGTGATCGACCTCGATGCCCAGGCGAATTCGACCCAGTATCTGCTCGGTCCGCAGGCGAGCGAAGTCCACCCCACTGTCGCAGGCTTCTTCGAAACCGCGCTCGGCTTCAGCTTCAAGCCCGTCGAAGCGACCTCGTACATCCATCCGACGCGCTTCGAGAATCTGGACGTGATGCCCGCCCATCCCGATCTCGACACGCTGCATGGCAAGCTCGAATCGCGCTACAAGATCTACAAGCTGCGCGACGCGCTGAACGAACTCTCGATGTACGACGCGATTTACATCGACACGCCGCCCGCGCTGAACTTCTACACGCGCTCGGCGCTGATCGCCGTCGAGCGTTGTCTGATTCCGTTCGACTGCGACGACTTTTCGCGTCGCGCGCTCTACACGCTGCTCGAAAACGTCAAGGAGATCCAGCAGGATCACAACGACGCGCTGCAGGTGGAAGGCATCGTCATCAACCAGTTCCAGCCGCGCGCGAGCCTGCCGCAGAAGCTCGTCGACGAACTGATCGGCGAAGGGCTGCCGGTGCTGGGGTCGCGCTTGTCATCGTCGGTGAAGATCCGTGAGTCGCATCAGTTGGCGACGCCCGTCATTCATCTCGATCCGGGGCATAAGCTCGCGCAGGAGTATCGGGCGCTGCATCGCGAATTGAGCGAATAAGCCCGAGCGACGTCATTGCCCCAGCGATCTCAGCAGCCGCGCGAGGTTTTGCGGCTCGATATGAATGATCCCGCCTCGCGGACTGTCGATGTCCGCGATCAGCGTCAGCGACAGAGCAACCGTAACGGGCAGCACGATAATCAGGATGCCTCGTCGGACGCTGCCTCTCGCTCCATAACCCTGCACGACGCACGCAAATAGTCCGATCAGGATCATCAGCGTCCACGCGCCCAGCGGAATCCGGTTCAACAACGCCGCCTGGGAATAGTCCTGCGAATTGAGGACGTCGTTCATGCCGGTCATCACGACGGCGCCGATCGGCGTCGGCTGGTCCCTCGCGACCTGTGCCGCGAGGCGCCAAAGTGCGGCCTGAGACTTCGCTGTGTCTGCCTCGATGCGAGCGATTTCCTGCGCATCTCGGGTTCGAAAATGCGCGAGTCTCAATTGCGCGTAATGCGTCAATTCAGCCTTGATCTGCGCGCTGACGGGCGGCGCGACCACATCGGCCCGGGCGTACTCGGTTCCGATCGCGTTCGCTTCGTTTTCCTCCAGGTTCTTGCGCTGGTCGTAGCGATTGACCGCCATCGACAGATTGAAGCCGATCAGCAGCGCGAGCAACGTCAACGTCGACGTCTCCACGATCGTGAAATCTTCGCGCTCCTCGCTCTTCAATGCGAGAACGCGTCGCAGCGCCAATGCGCCAAAAGTGATCGCGCCGACGAACGCGACCAGCAGTACCACGAACAGCGTGCCAGGATGATCGACGAATGCTTGCATGCAATGCCTCCGTTGCGGACATCTGCGTGAGACGCGGTAGCTCGGGGCTGGGCGGGTCGAGGTTCATCGCGTGTTTTCGTCCGTTGGCGCCATCCGCACATCGTCAGCAAACTTGTTAAAGTAACGCTCTCGTCAATCAGCAGCCGCAGTCCCCCATCATGCGCACCACCCGAGCCATCCACGCCGTCGAGCGCCTGAAAACGCGCACCGGCAACCCGCGCTTCGCCGCGATCAGCCTGTCCGGCGGCCTGTTCTATCTCGTGGACAAATCAACCGGAGTCGACCAGAAGGTATCCGACCCGCTGACACTCGACGACTTCGTCAAGTTCGTCGACGCCTACGGCCCGCAGAAACCGCGCAAGGCCAGCAAGCTCGATATCGCGTTCGAAGCGCAGATCAAGAAAAGCAAGGGCGGTTGACGCTCCAGCTTCGCCGACCTGGCGCTTCGTTGCGATGCTTTACGCCCCTTCGATCTCCACCCACCGCCCGTCCGCCGCACTGCTTTTCAGCACCGCCTCGATAAACCGCAATCCGTCGACGCCATCCTCGACCGTCGTCAACAACAGGCTTTCCGCCGGCGGTGCGCGGCCTTCGTTCAGTGCATCGATCTGCAACGCCGCATCTTTGTACAACTGCGCGAACGCTTCCAGATAGCCTTCCGGATGCCCGGCCGGCACGCGCGTTGCATGCGCGGCAACCGCACTTTTCACACGCGCGCGTGTCAATCGCTCGGCAGCGCCGCCTAGCGGCGTGAACCACAACGCGTTCGGCTCCTCCTGATCGAACGCGAGCCCCGCCTTCGTGCCATACACCCGCAAACGCAGCGCGTTCTCCGCGCCGCTCGCCACCTGGCTCGCCCACAACATGCCGCGCGCGCCGTTCGCATAACGCAGCATCGCCTGCACGTGATCGTCGATACGACGCCCCGGCACGAACGTGTGCAGCTCGGCCGACAGCGCGCGCGGCATCATCCCCGTCACGAAAGCGGCCAGCTGATACGCGTGCGTGCCGATATCGCCGAGGCACCCGGCCGGCCCCGCCAAGGCCGGATCGGTACGCCAGCCCGCCTGCTTGTTGGCGCCGCCCGTTTCGAGCGGCTCGGCGAGCCAGTCCTGCGCATACTCGACCTGCACGACGCGTATCTCACCCAGCTCGCCCCGTTCGACCAGTTCGCGCGCATGCCGCACCAGCGGGTAGCCCGAATAGGTATGCGTCACCGCAAACAGCCGCTTTGATGACTGCGCGAGCTTCGCGAGCGCTTCGCCTTCGGCGAGCGAGACCGCGAGCGGCTTGTCGCAGATCACGTGGATGCCCGCTTCGAGAAATGCCGTCGCGACCGGCGCGTGCAGATGATTGGGCGTGACGATCGCGACCGCGTCGATGCCGTCGTCGCGCGCGCCCTCGGCGCGCGCCATCTCGCGCCAGTCCGCGTAGCTTCGCGCGATGCCCGCTTCGACGGCGCTCGCCCGCGCGCGCTCAGGATCGGACGACAGAGCGCCCGCCACCAGTTCGAAGCGATCGTCGAGCCGCGCGGCGATCCGGTGCACCGCGCCGATGAACGCGCCCTGCCCGCCGCCGACCATGCCCAGCCTGAGCCTTCTTCGCTGCATCGTTTGCGCTCCCATGTCAGATGCCCAGCACGCTCTTCAACTGCGCGGTATCGACACCGCTGCCCGCGAAGTCATCGAATGCGCGCTCGGCCACGCGGATGATGTGCCGACGAATGAACTCCGCGCCTTCGCGCGCGCCGTCGTGCGGATGCTTCAACGCGCATTCCCATTCGAGCACGGCCCAGCCCGGAAAATCGAACTGCGCCATCTTCGAGAAGATCGCGCCGAAGTCGATCTGCCCATCGCCGAGCGAACGAAAGCGCCCCGCGCGTTCGACCCAGCCGCTATAGCCGCCGTACACGCCCTGCTTGCCGGTGGGACGGAACTCCGCGTCCTTCACATGAAACGCCTTGATGCGCTCGTGATAGATATCGATGAACGCGAGATAGTCGAGCTGCTGCAGCACGAAATGGCTCGGGTCGTACAGGATGTTCGCGCGCGAATGCTGTTTGACCGACGCGAGAAAGCGCTCGAACGTCACGCCGTCGTGCAGGTCTTCGCCCGGATGCAGTTCGTAGCAGACGTCGACGCCGGCCGCGTCGAACGTATCGAGAATCGGCGTCCAGCGGCGCGCGAGTTCGTCGAACGCAGTTTCGACGAGACCGGCCGGCCGCTGCGGCCAAGGGTAGATATACGGCCACGCGAGCGCCCCCGAAAACGACACATGCGTGCTCAGGCCCAAGCGACGCGACGCCTGCGCCGCGAGCTTCATCTGCGCGATCGCCCACTCGGTGCGCGCCGCCGGCTTGCCGCGCACGTGCGGCGCGGCGAAGCCGTCGAACAGCGTGTCGTATGCGGGATGCACGGCGACCAGTTGGCCCTGCAGATGCGTCGATAGTTCGGTGATCGCGACGCCCGCGTTGTCGACCGTCTCGCGCAATTCGTCGCAATACGCGTCGCTCGCGGCCGCTTTCTCGAGGTCGATCAGGCGCGGGTCGCACGGCACCTGGATGCCCTTGAAGCCGAGACCCGCGGCCCATTCGGCGAGATGTGCGAGGTTGTCGAACGGCACGTCGTCGCCCATGAACTGCGCGAGAAAAATCGCCGGCCCTTTGGTGGTTTTCATCTTTACGGTTCCTCGAACGTTGCGCGCGGGCCGCACCCGCGCGCGTTAGACGATGCTCGGAGCGCCGCTCAGAACGGCGAGTCGGGGAAATAGAACTGCTGGGCGTTTTCCTTCGTGATCAGCACCGACGGAATGATCGTCGTGGGCGGCAGCTTGTCGCCCTTCAGCCGAGCTTCGGCTGTCAGCTTGATCGCGTCGTAGATGAATTTCGGCGAGTACGACACGTCGGCCTTGATCATCGGCGCGCCGTCCATCACGTTCTTCACCATGCCCTTCGAGCCCGCACCGCCGAACACGATCTTGATGTCGTTGCGCTTGGCCTGATCGATCGCCTTCAGCACGCCGACCGCCATGTCGTCGTCGGCGGCCCACACGGCGTCGATGTGCTTGAAGCGCGTCAGGTAGTCCTGCATCACCTTGAACGCGTCGTCGCGATTCCAGTTCGCGTACTTCGCGTCGAGAATCTTGATGTCCGGGTAGTTCTTCAGCACGCCGGTGAAAGCGGTCCAGCGCTCGTTGTCGAGCGTGGTCGGAATGCCGCGCAGCGCGACGACGTTGCCCTTGCCGTCGAGCGCCTTCGCCAGGTACTCGGCCGGAATCTTGCCGAACGCGGTGTTGTCGCCGGCCACGTAGGCATCCTGCGCACTGGTGTTCGTCAGACCGCGATCGACCACCGTCACGTACACGCCCTTGCGCTTCACCTGCTCGACCGGTTGCGTCAGCGTCGCCGATTCATACGGGAAGATCACGAGCGCATTGATCTTGTTGACGGTCACCAGATCCTGCAACTGGTTCGCCTGCTCGGGCGCATTGGCCGCGGTCTTCACGATCACTTTCAGATCGGGATGCGCCTTTTCCAGATCCTCCTTCGCCTTGTTCGCCCACCAGACGATGCCGCCGGTAAAGCCGTGATCGGCCGTCGGAATCGCGACGCCCAGCGTGACCTTGTCGTCGGCGCGCGCCGCGCCGCTCGTGCCCAGCATCCCCAACGCCAGCACGCCGGCGCCGATCGCTCGAATGACTTGCTTCATGGTGTGTGTCTCCAATCAAGAGGCGTTCGCTCGCCCCGATTTTTCGGACCTGCCGTTGGTTTACCGCGCCTGCCTTGCTACACCTGCTTGAAACGCACGTCTACCGCCGCCCGCGCTGCACGAACGCGACGAAAATAATCACCACGCCCTGCACCGCCGCGTTCAGATACACGCTGATGATGCTGGTCAGGTTCAGGATGTTCGCGATCACCGACAGCAGGATCGCGCCGATCACGGTGCCGATCACACGTCCCTCGCCGCCCTTGAGCGCGGTGCCGCCGACCACCACCGACGCGATCGCTTCGAGCTCCCACAACAGGCCGGTGGTCGGCGTGGCGGAGCCGAGGCGCGGCACGTAGAGCACGGTAGCCACGCCTACGCAGATTCCGAGCAGCACGTACGTGACGATCTTGACCGTATCGACGCGAATCGCCGCGTAACGCGCGACCTGCTCGTTCGAACCGATCGCCTGCACGTGCCGGCCGAACGCGGTGCGATTGAGGATCAGCGCGCCGCCCGCCGCGACCACGAGGAACACCCAGATCGGGACCGGGACACCGAACAGGCTCGCGTAATAGACGGGACCATACAGATTCGAGAGAGAATCGTTGAGCGTCAGCGCGCCACCATCGGCGAGCCATGTCAGCACCGCGCGGAAAATCCCCAGCGTGCCGAGTGTGACGATGAACGGCTCGATGCGCCCTTTGGTGATCAGCAGCCCATGCGCGCAGCCGAACAGCGCGCCGAGCACGAACGCCGCGACGATGCCGATCGTCACGATCAGCAACGGCGGCAACGCATGACCGGTAGCACCGGCCGCGAGCCCGTTCATCAGCCAGATCATGATGCCGGCGATCAACGCGGCCATCGAGCCGACCGACAAATCGATGCCGCCCGAGATGATCACGAAGGTCATGCCGACCGCGATGATGCCGATGAACGACGTGCGCGTGAGCACGTTCATCAGGTTGTCGAGCGTCGCGAAGTCGCGGTTGAGCAGCGTGCCGACGATGCACAGCACGATCAGCCCGGCGAGCGGCCCGAGCGTGTAGAGCCGCTGCGCGACGCGCAGCGCGCGCCGTGATTGCACGGCTTCAGTGGGTGCCGGTCGCATGAGCGATCAACTCCTCTTCGGTCAGATGCTCGAGCGTCAGCGTCGCTTGCAGGTGTCCCGCGCGCATCACGGCGACGCGATGGCACAAGCCGATCAGCTCGATCAGTTCGGATGAAATGACGATCACCGCGCGGCCCTGCGCGGCGAGACGATGAATCAGGAAGTAGATGTCGCGTTTCGCGCCGACGTCGACGCCGCGCGTCGGTTCGTCGAGCACGATCACGTTCGGGTCGGGCTGCAGGAACTTCGCGAGCGCGAGCTTCTGCTGGTTGCCGCCCGACAGCATGCGCGCGCGGCTCGACAGGTCGCCGGTGCGTATGCCGAATTCGCCGACGGCCTTCTGCAACGCCGCGCGTCCCGCTTTCAGATCGAGCAGCGGATGCGCGTAGCGTTCGAGCGTCATCAGCGTGACGTTGTCCTGCAGGCTCATGTTGACATGAAGGCCTTTGCCCTTGCGGTCCTCGCTCAGATAGGTGAGACCGTGGCGCATCGCGTCGCGCGGGTTCTTCAGATCGACGGACCGGCCGGCGATTTCGATCGTGCCGCCGGTGCGTTTGCGCAAGCCGATGATTGCCTCGAACGCCTCGGTGCGGCCTGCGCCGACGAGGCCCGCGAAGCCGAGCACTTCGCCCGCGCGCACGTCGAAGCTCAGATCCTCGACCCAGTCGGGCACCGTCAGGCCGTTCACACGCAATGCGACCGGCGTGTCGGCGGGCACCGTCTGCTTGTCGGGGAACATGTCGGACACGTCGCGTCCGACCATCAGGTTCGCCATCTGCTGACGCGCGAGCCCCGAGGTTTGACCGCGCGCGACGAAGCGGCCGTCGCGCATCACGATCACTTCGTCGGTGATGCGCTCCACTTCATCGAGCTTGTGCGAGATGTAGACGATCGTCACGCCATCGGCCTTCAGCTTCAGCATCAGCGCAAAGAGCCGCTCGGTTTCGGCGGGCGTCAGCGTCGCGGTCGGCTCGTCCATGATCAACAGACGCGCGCGGCGCGACAGCGCCTTCGCGATCTCGACCATCTGCTTTTCCGCGACGATCAGCTCGCGCACTTTCGTGTCCGGCGCGCGCTCGAGCCCGACCTGCGCGAGATAGCGCGCGGCGTCGCTGCGCATCGCGGCATCGTCGACGAACCAGCCGCGGCGCTTCTCGTGGCCGAGGTACATGTTCTGCGCGATCGTCAGATGCTCGGCGAGGTTGAATTCCTGGTGGATCAGCACGATGCCCTGTGCCTCGGCGTCGCGCGAACCGGCGAAGCGCTGCGCGTGGCCATCGACCAGCACGCTGCCCGAGGTTGCCGCTTCATAACCGGCGAGGATTTTCATCAGCGTCGATTTGCCCGCGCCGTTCTCGCCGAGCAGACCGTAGATGCGGCCGGGCGCCAGCTCGAAGCTCACGCCGTGCAGCACGCGCACCGGGCCGAAGTCCTTGCGGATGTCGTCGAAGCGGATCGCAAGGCTCATGGTTCACGCGCTCCCACGAATCACCAGACGATGCGGCAGCAGCACGCCCGGCACGTTGGCCTGCGGATTCGCGAGACGCTGCAGCAGCAAACGCGCGGCGGTCTCGCCGAGCTCGCGCATCGGCTGCGCGATCGTCGTGAGCGGCGGATCGATCTGCGCGGCGAGCGAGATGTCGTCGAAGCCGGCCACCGCGACGTCGTCGGGCACGCGCTTGCCGACGCTGCGCAAGCCGTGGATCACGCCGATCGCGAGCGTGTCCGACACCGCGAAAATCGCGCTCGGCGCATCGGACCGCTGCATCAACCCGGCTGCGGCGGACGCGCCCGCCTCGTAATCGAGGCTGTTCAGATTCATGCGCCAGCGCGGATCGGGCGCGATGCCCGCGTCCCTCAACGCGTCGAGGTAGCCTTGCTGACGCTGGCGCGCATACAGATAGTCGACGTCGGAATTGATCAGGCCGATGCGCCGGTGACCGCGCGCGAGCAGATGGCGCACCGCGTCGCCGGCCGCGCGATAGTTGTCGATGCCGACGTACGGCACGCCCATCTCCGGATCGAACTCGCAGCACGCGACCCACGGCAGCGCCTGCGACGCCTCGCCGAGCGCCTGCTGGATCGTCGCCGGATCGAGGCAGATCGCGCCGTCCGCGCGGCGACGCCGCAGCATGTCGAAGTAGCTGCGCTCGCGGCCCGGGTCCGCGCCGGTGTCACATAGCAGCATGAAGTAGCCGTGCTGACGCGCGACGCTGTCGATGCCGCGCACGATCTCCGCGTAAAACGGATTGCCGAAGTCCGGCACCATCGTCAGCAGCAGGCGGCTTTCGGCGGTGCGCAGATTGCGCGCGAGTTCGTTGACGCGGTAGCCGCTCGCGTCGATCGCGGCGAGCACCTTGTCGCGCGTGGTGGGCCGCACATTGTCGTGGCCGTTCAGCACGCGCGACACCGTCGCGACCGACACGCCCGCCTGCTCGGCCACGCCGGCGATCGACGGCTCATCGGCCGTGCGCGGCGAGTGCCTCGGCGTCTGACGTAGCGGTTGACTGCTCGCGCCGGACGACGCGGCCGGCGACGATCGGGACGGCGTTCGGGACACACGACCTCGCAGCAAAAATGTAATCGATTACATTTTGTGGCGATGGCGATGCGAATCGCAAGCCCGGATCGCTAGGGATTAACACGGGGGCGGGCCGGCCTGGCACTTGCCCGCGAGCGTCCGGCGCAAGTCCGTCATTTGGTACAATCCCGCAGTTCTCCTGACGCGGCTTGCCAAGCGAACGCCTTTCGGAAGCCGCGGCCGACAGCATCCGCCGTGGCCGGGTCAGGACAAAAGTCAGCGGCAATCGTCGCCCGCTCGCCAAACCAAAACCGCCGAATCCACCATGAACATCGAGCAAGCGCGTTTCAACATGATCGAACAGCAGATCCGCCCCTGGGAAGTGCTCGACCAGGACGTGCTGAATCTGCTGTCGATCGTCAAACGTGAGAAATTCGTCCCCGCCGCTTACCGCGACCTCGCTTTCGCCGACTTCGAAGTGCCGCTGCCGGCCGGCCAGCACATGCTGGCGCCGCGCGTCGAGGCGCGCGTGCTGCAGGAGCTGGCGGTGAAGAAGCATGAAAGCGTGCTCGAAATCGGCGCGGGTTCGGGTTACATGGCGGCGCTGCTCGCGCATCGCGCGCAACACGTGTTGAGCGTCGACATCGAACCGGAACTGGCCGAGCTTGCGAAGAGCAACCTGATCGCCAACGGCGTGCTGAACGTCGAAGTCGTGACCGGCGACGCTTCGCGCGGCTGGAGCGGCGCGGCGCCGTACGACGTGATCTGCGTGTCGGGCGGTCTGCCGGTGCTGCCGCAGGAAATCCTCGAACAGCTGAAGGTCGGCGGCCGTCTCGCGGCGTTCGTCGGCAGCGCGCCGGTGATGAAGGCGCAAATCATCACGCGCATCGACGAGAAGCAATACCGCATCTCCGACGTGTTCGAAACCTATGTCGAGCCGCTCGCCAATGCAGTGCAGCCGGCGCGGTTCAGGTTCTAAGCGGCGGTTTTCGCTGCGCTTCGAGTTGTATTGTTGATCTGGACGGGCGGCGAGCAAGCCCACCGTCCCACGAACTGGATGTCTCGCTGATGCAAAATCTGACCGCTCCCGCACTCGCCGAATGGCTCGCCGATACCTCGCGTCCCGCACCCGTGCTGCTCGACGTGCGCGAGCCGTGGGAACTGCAAACCGCGTCGATGGCCGGCGTCGTGTCGATTCCGATGCGCGAGATTCCTGCGCGCAGCGAAGAACTCGATGACGACGCGCAGATCGTCTGCATTTGCCATCACGGCGCGCGCAGTGCGCAGGTCGCGATGTTCCTCGAATCGCGCGGACACACCAATGTGTTCAATCTGCAAGGTGGGATCGATGCGTGGTCGCGACAGGTCGATCCGTCGGTTCCGACTTATTGAGGTTCGGCGCGAAGGTAGCGCGTTGAAGCGGCGCAAGGGCTGATGGTCCTTGCGCCGTTTTTCTTTTGTGCTGTGCCTGGATGGGGGCAAGGACCCCGCAAGCCAAGGTTTTGGCTTGCGGGGTCTTTGTTTTTGCTGACGCGTTATTCAGCCATATCTTTTCGGAATATGCCCATATGTACGGTGGAGTTTCGCGCGTAGCCTTCGAGGCTTTCAAGACACGACGAGACACGTTTGTGAGCGGCCGGTATCCGCAACACGGGAGCACGGGCAAAACACGCTGCTATCTATCTCGAACAGGACGCTAGTGGTACTCAGGTCATGAATCAGTGGAACAGTCAGAATCAGGTACACCGGCGAACTTTATATTGGCACCCGCATTCCGGTGGCTTGAGCAACGATGCGAATGCTTTATCAGTGATCGAATGGTGAAATCCAATCTCTTTGCGGTAGCGGTAATCGTGTCACTTGGCGCCGCTCTCGCGAATCAGGCTTGCGCAAAAGAATTGACGTGCTTGCCATCAATTTCAGTCAATGAGTCATTGAGTCAACCGATATCCCAAGAATGGATTCCCCAGTTGGATAAGTCACCTCGCTTTTTGCAGGGGATAACATTCTTCGATGATGATTCTAAAAAGAACGCAAGCATCGTCCCTACTAGCGACACAGCCTTGACAGGCCACGACCGAATAGCCCGGTGGCGCTTTCGACCAAGCGGTATCCCGGTCTGGCTCGGGTGTCGATATGAGGGCACTGGCATCGTCCTTACAAGGCAACTACCCGCTTCCTATAAAGAATGCCAGCTTGTTTATGGCCCGGCTGGAGTCGTCAAGAAGATTAGCTGCGAGTAGTTATGCTCACGAGCAGCGCATCGCGCAGGTCGCGATGTTCCTCGAATCCTGCGGACATGCCCACGTGTTCAATCTGCAAGGTGGGATAGACGCATGGTCGCGTGAGGTCGATCCGTCGGTTCTGACTTATTGAGGTTTGGCGCGAAGGTAGCGCGTTAAAGCGGCGCAAGACTAAATTATGTGCTCAGTGAAAATTACGGCGATGTGCATCATTCTTTACAGCATATCAAATATAGCGATTGGCGCCGAAGGCGGCTTTAAAGGGGATTTTGAGGGAACAGGTCGTGCGTGTTCCGGTGCGCTCTACGTGCGAGCTAACACAATTGAATGGAATTCAACGTATAGCTTCTGTAAGCCAACACGCTACGAAATATTGGAAAAGAATTTCAGCGATGAGCAAAGACGCATTGTCTTTCACTTGAAAAATCCAGGTCATCAGTGTCGATTCAAGATTGTGGAAGCTGAGCAAGCAAGTCGTCACAACTGGAATGTGAGTGGTTACCAGTCCTTGGAAAGATTTCAAAAAAGGGATTTGCCAGATTGGAAAAATTCCCCGTTACCCGAACGGCAAGTTTTGTCGTGTTTAATGGCAGGACCAGACTAAGCTCATTGCATGACACACCGCTTCCTAAAGATCTTCGAGCTGAATAGCCCAAAGTGATCGTCGTGTAGTACATCCCTTTCGCGCTCGCGAGCAACCGCGGCGCGTTCGATCATGTCCGGTCTCCCTGACCAGCATTCAGTATCACTGGCGTTCCGGTGTGGGCAACGCCCACGCCATGCACAAAAGCGCGGCGTCTCATGGGGCGCCGATGCACCGCCGATGCACCCCCTGCGCCAGCGACGCTTCGCTGGCGTCGAAGCACGCTTCGTCGCGGCGCGACGCGCACCCGAACGAGGCGCGCCGCGCGCGACTGCACCAGTTTCGCGCCGTGCCATCGATGGACCGTGTCGCCACCCCCGCGCCCATAACCGCGCCACCACAGGCATCGCACGCGCATTGCGTCGAACGCATCACATGGCATGTGCCTTGCAGTAGACGAGCGGCAAGCCGTGCGAGCTCAGCCAGGCTGGCTGAAATCGGCGCTCATAAACAGTGACCATCGATGACAAGGGGAAAGCACATGAAACGTCGCAGTCTGTTGAAGTACGGCTCCATGTCCGGCGCGCTCGCGCTCGCGGGCCGCGTGCCGTTCGCGCACGCGCAGTCCGATAGCGGTCCGATCAAGGTGGGCATCCTGCATTCGCTGTCCGGCACGATGGCGATCTCCGAGACCTCGCTGAAAGACACCGCGTTGATGACGATCGCCGACATCAACAAGAACGGCGGTGTGATGGGCCGTCAGATCCAGCCGGTGGTCGTCGACCCGGCGTCGAACTGGCCGCTGTTCGCCGAGAAGGCGCGCCAGCTTCTCACGCAGGACAAATGCGCGGTCGTGTTCGGCTGCTGGACCTCGGTGTCGCGCAAGTCGGTGCTGCCGGTGTTCGAGGAACTGAACGGCCTGCTGTTCTATCCGGTGCAGTACGAAGGCGAGGAAATGTCGCGCAACGTGTTCTATACGGGCGCAGCTCCTAACCAGCAGGCGATTCCCGCGACCGAATACCTGATGAGCGCCGAAGGCGGCGGCGCGAAGCGCTTCTTCCTGCTCGGCACCGACTATGTGTATCCGCGCACGACCAACAAGATCCTGCGCGCATTCCTCAAATCGAAGGGCGTGCAGGAAGCCGACATTCAGGAGGTCTATACGCCTTTCGGTCACAGCGACTATCAGACCATCGTCGCCAACATCAAGACCTTCTCGCAAGGCGGCAAGACCGCGGTGATCTCGACCGTGAACGGCGATTCGAACGTGCCGTTCTACAAGGAACTCGGCAACCAGGGGCTGAAGGCGTCGGATGTGCCGGTCGTCGCGTTCTCGGTCGGCGAAGAGGAACTGCGCGGCATCGACACGAAGCCGCTCGTCGGCAATCTCGCTGCCTGGAACTACTTCATGTCGGTGCGCAACCCGTCCAACGAGAAGTTCAAGAAGCAATGGGCCACGTGGGTCAAGGACAACAACCTGCCGGGTGGCACGAAGCGCGTGACCAACGATCCGATGGAGGCGACCTTCGTCGGCATCCATATGTGGAAGCAGGCGGTCGAGAAAGCAAAGAGCACCGACGTCGACAAGGTGCGCGTCGCGATGGTCGGGCAGACCTTCGCGGCACCGTCGGGCTTCACGCTGGAGATGGACGGCAACCACCATCTGCACAAGCCGGTGATGATCGGCGAGGTACGCGCGGATGGCCAGTTCAACGTCGTGTGGCGTACCAAGGGGCCGATCCGCGCGCAACCGTGGAGCCCGTTCATCGCCGGCAATGCGGGCAAGCCGGATGTCGTCAGCTCGATTCCGGCGTTCCTGCGGCGCTCGCGCGTCGCGTGACGTGTCGGCGTGAATCGCACCGCGGCGCGCGGCGAACCGCGCGTGTCTCGCCACAGCAGCCGCGTGCCGCGACGTGCGGCCTGCGTACCGGCACGCGCAGCGCACGCGCGGCGGCGCCTCCCTGAAGCCGCGGCGGCACCCTCGCGCGCCCGAGCGGCTCATCGATTCAATCCAGTGCAAAAGGCCATCATGGCGTTTTCATTTCCGACTTCCGTACGACGACGCAGCGCGGCGCTCGTGCTGCCGCTCGCGGTCCTTCTCGCCGCCGCGCCGGGCGCCGCATTCGCGCTGACCCAGGCCGACGTCGCGCCGCTCGCCGGCGACGACTTCGAGGCGAAGTCCGCCGCGATCGACAAACTGATCGCCACGCACGATACCGCGTCGCTCGCGGTGCTGAAGGCCCTCGCCGACGACAGCGCGCTCGCCACCGACTCAGGCGCGGTACTGCTGCAGGACGGCGACGCCACCCGCGATGCCGTCACCGGCCAACCGGTCGCCGCGAGCGACGGGCAACCCATCACGCTGAACAATCTGCTGCGCTCGAAAGTAGCGGGCGCGCTGTCGGGTCTGCAACTCGCGTCGCCCGATCAGGCGACACGCGCAGCCGCCATCGATGCGCTGCTGCAAAACCCCGATCCATCGATCAAACCGCTGGTGGACGCCGCCCGCGCCAAAGAAACCGATCCCGCGCTGAAGAAGCGTCTCGACACGCTTTGGGCGATGAGCGCATTGCACGACCCGGACCCTTCGAAGCGTCTCGAAGCCGTGCAACTGGTCGCCGCGCGCCACGACCTCGAAATGAACGAGTTGCTGCGCCCGCTAGTCGCGAAGAAAGGCGACGGCACGTATGTCGAAACCGACGAACGCGTGCGCGCGGCCGCGCAAAGCGGCATCGACGAGCTCGATGCGATCCAGCGCCGCAGCCAGATCGCGGGCACGCTGTTCGCCGGGCTGTCGCTCGGCAGCGTGCTGCTGCTCGCCGCGCTCGGCCTCGCAATCACGTATGGGCTGATCGGCGTGATCAACATGGCCCACGGCGAATTCCTGATGATCGGCGCCTACGCGACCTACGTCGTGCAGAACCTCGTTCAGCGCTTCGCGCCCAACGCGTTCGACTGGTATCCGCTCCTCGCGATACCGGCCTCCTTCGTCGCGGCCGCGCTGGTCGGCATCGTGCTCGAGCGGCTCGTATTGAAGCATCTGTACGGCCGCCCGCTCGAAACGCTGCTGACCACCTTCGGCGTGAGCCTGATTCTGATTCAGGCGACCCGCATGCTGTTCGGCGCGCAGAACGTCCAGGTCGTCAATCCGTCGTGGATGAGCGGCGGCGTCACCGTCCTGCCGAACCTGATCCTGCCGTACAACCGGCTCGCGATTCTCGCGTTCTCGCTGATCGTCGTCGCGATCGCGTGGGCCGTGCTCACGCGCACGCGCTTGGGTCTGTTCGTGCGCGCGGTCACCCAGAACCGCCGGATGGCCGCGTGCGTCGGCGTAAAAACCGCGCGCGTCGATTCGTATGCGTTCGCATTCGGCGCGGGCATCGCCGGGCTCGGCGGCTGCGCGCTGTCGCAGATCGGCAATGTCGGGCCCGACCTTGGCCAGAGCTACATCATCGATTCCTTCATGGCGGTCGTGCTAGGCGGTGTCGGCCAGCTTGCGGGTACTGTGCTCGGCGGCTTCGGCCTCGGGCTCGTCAGCAAGGCGATCGAACCGTTCTGGGGCGCGGTGCTCGCGAAGATCGCGGTACTCGTGCTGATCGTGCTGTTCATCCAGAAGCGTCCGCAGGGCATGTTCGCCTTGAAGGGACGCAGCGCGGAGGCATGAGATGGCATCGGCTACTTCATCGGCGAACCCCTCTTCCGCGACATCGTCGCGCGCAGGTGCCGGCGCCGCGCGCGAGTTCAACACCGGCTTTGCGCTCGGCCTGCCACCGCGGCCCGCGTTGCTGTCGCGTCGCGCGTGGCTCGCGCTGATCGCGTTGATCATCGTGGTCGGCCTCGGCGTGCCGTTCGCCGCGCTGGTGATTCCGCAAACGAGCGCCTTGCATCTGTCCGCGTACGCGATGACGCTGACCGGCAAGTTCATGTGCTATGCGATCGCCGCGCTGGCGCTCGATCTGGTGTGGGGCTACTGCGGCATCCTGAGTCTGGGCCACGCGTTGTTCTTCGCGCTCGGCGGCTATGCGATCGGTATGTACCTGATGCGCGCGATCGGTCACGACGGCAAGTACGGCAGCGATCTGCCCGACTTCATGGTGTTTCTCGACTGGCACCAGTTGCCGTGGTACTGGCAAGGCACGCAGCATCTCGGCTACGCGCTGCTGCTCGTCGTGCTGGTGCCGGCCGTGGTCGCGTGGGTGTTCGGCTTCTTCACGTTCCGTTCGCGCGTGAAGGGCGTGTATCTGTCGATCATCACGCAGGCGATGACCTTCGCCGCGATGCTGCTGTTCTATCGCAACGAAACGGGCTTTGGCGGCAATAACGGCTTTACCGACTTCAAGCGCATCGGCGGTTTTCCGATCACGCATCAGGGCACCCGCGCCGTATTGCTGCTGATCACGTTCGCGGTGCTGATCGCCGCGTTCATCGGCGCGCGCGCGATCGTCACGTCGAAGCTCGGCCGTGTCGTGACCGCAGTGCGCGACGGCGAAACGCGGCTGATGTTTCTCGGCTACAGCCCGCTCGCGTACAAGCTGTTCGTGTGGACCGTGTCGGCGGTGCTGTGCGGCATCGCGGGCGCGTTGTACGTGCCGCAGGTCGGCATCATCAATCCGGGCGAGATGTCGCCGGGCAACTCGATCGAAATGGCGATCTGGGTGGCGGTCGGCGGACGCGGCACACTGATCGGACCGATCATCGGCGCGTTCGCGGTGAACGGCGCGAAGAGCTTCTTTACGGCGAACTTCCCCGAATACTGGCTGTTCTTTCTCGGCCTGATCTTCGTGCTGGTGCCGTTGCTGCTGCCGAACGGCATCATGGGTCTCGCCGATCTGCTGACGCGTAAAAGAAACCGCTGAGGAACCGCTGATGAACGAAAACCCGATGGTTCCCGATCTGGATTTGCCCGAAGCACCGCCGGAACGCTCGCTGAGCGGCGTCGCGAGCATGGGGCACACGGTCGTGCCCGGCGAGATCGACATATCGCACGGCACGATCCTGTACCTCGAAGACGTGACCGTCAGCTTCGACGGCTTTCGCGCACTCAACGCGTTATCGCTCGCGATCGACGCGGGCGAACTGCGCTGCATCATCGGCCCGAATGGCGCGGGCAAGACGACGATGATGGACGTGATCACGGGCAAGACCGCACCCGATCACGGCAAGGTGTTTCTCGGCCAGTCGATCGATCTGACGCGGATGAACGAACCGGCGATCGCGCGCGCCGGCATCGGCCGCAAGTTCCAGAAGCCGACCGTATTCGAGCAGCATCCGGTGTGGGAAAACCTCGAACTCGCGATGAAAACCGACAAGGGCTGGTGGGCGTCGCTGCGCGCGCGGCTCGATCGCGACGCGCAGGCGCGCATCGAGCAAACGCTCGCGCTGATCGGGCTGGAAAGCGAAGCGCGCAGGCTCGCCGGCGAGCTATCGCACGGCCAGAAGCAGCGCCTCGAAATCGGCATGCTGCTCATGCAACGCCCAGCGCTGCTGCTGCTCGACGAACCCGCGGCCGGTATGACCGACGACGAAACCATGCAGCTCGCCGAATTGCTCAACCACCTGCGCGGCACCTGCTCGATGATGGTCGTCGAGCACGACATGGAGTTCGTCGCGGCGCTCGCGGGCGACACGGGCAAGGTGACGGTGATGGCCGAAGGCCGCCTGCTCGCGCACGGCACGCTCGACGAAGTGAAGCGCGATGAGACCGTGATCGAGTCTTATCTCGGCCGCTGATTGCAGCTCGAGGCGGTACCGCATCGTCCACCCGACAGGATGACTGAACCATGCTCGAAGTAGACCGACTGAACCAGTACTACGGCGGCAGCCATATTCTGCGCGACGTGAAGCTCACGGTGCCCGACCGCAAGCTGACGGTGCTGCTAGGGCGCAACGGCGTCGGCAAGACCACGCTGCTGCGCTGCCTGATGGGCGTCGTGCCCGCGAAGAGCGGTGCGATCGCGTGGCGCGGCGAACCGCTGATGAAACTACCCACGCATGCGCGCGTCGCCCAGGGGCTCGCCTACGTGCCGCAGGGCCGCGATATTTTTCCGCGCTTGACCGTCGAGGAAAACCTGCTGGTGGGCGCCGCCAGCAGAAAGTCGCCGAAGAAAATCCCCGATCGCATCTACGAGCTGTTCCCGGTGCTGGAGGACATGCGCAACCGGCGCGGCGGCGATCTGTCCGGCGGTCAGCAGCAACAGCTCGCGATCGGCCGCGCGCTGATGAGCGAGCCGCAACTGCTGATCCTCGACGAGCCGACCGAGGGCATCCAGCCGTCGATCATTCAGGACATCGGCCGCACGCTGCGGCAGCTCGTCGAGGACATGGGCATGACGGTGCTGCTCGTCGAGCAGTACTACGATTTCGCCAAAGCGATCGCCGATCGTTACTGGGTGATGAGTCGCGGCGAAATCATCGCGGGCGGTGAAGGGGCGAACATGGATGCCGATGGAGTGCGGGGTTTGATTGCCGTGTAAGCGTTTCTTCAATCTGCAACAGCCATTAGAAAGCTTGCGGCCCGCGCCGTCGGCCCCGTCTGATGCGACTGAAGCTCACCACTCAAGTTATCCGCCGCGCAACCGTTACATAGGCTAGGCAGCGCCGCAACGGTTCGACGAGGTGGACACCATGGACGACAACAAGCAGGTCAGACGCGAGTTTTACAGGAACCCAGCCTCCTATTGCAGGGTGATGAACGTGGTGTCGGCGGTCACCTTCGGTTTATTCGAGGTGGACAGCGGCGGTACGGTCGGCATGCTGTCGGTGCGCTGCGAGAAGCTCGGCAACGAGCTCGCGCCCCAGCTGCACGCGTACTACGACAGCTGGCACGTGCTTGCGTCGTTCCAGGACGTCCTCGCGAGAATGGCTGAGACGACCGGTCCGTCGTGTTCGCCGGAAGCTTTCTGTCAGCTCTTGCTCGACTGCGGGTTCATCAATCGCGCGGAACGCGGCGTGGACGATCACGCCGCGCCGACCCGCGTGCGCTAGACACTGCCGCAGTAAAAACCAGGTTAGCAACACAACATCATTAAAGAAGGGAGAAAAGCATGTCCGTGACGGTTCACGTCGAGTATCAGTACTGCCGACATGGCAAGAAAGCAATCGAGACAGGCAGCGACTCGTTGACCGTCCAGGAAAACACCCCGCGCGCGATCGTCGCGTTGCTGCGGCTGCTGCATCCGCAGTGGGAGGGCATCAAGGTGCTGTCGGTGACCGAGGCCTCGCCTGAAGGCACTGCGTCGTAGTCGCTAGCGCGCGGCTCTCGCGCCGCGACCGCGTGCTATCCTCGCCGCACGCCGGTTCCCCCTTTCATCCGCATGTCGCTCCACGAAAATCACGCCTCGCTCGCCGCCGCGCACTCCTCGTGGCGCGCGCGACTCGAACTCGGCTTCGTCGGCGGCGACGCTCGCACGACGCTCGCCCACCGGCTTCACGATGGGCCGCTGCGCGTGCAACGGCCGCTCTATCCGGAAGGCCCGGCGATCTGTCACGCGGTGATCGTGCATCCCCCCGGCGGCGTCGCGGGTGGCGATCAGCTCGACATCGACATCACGCTCGCCGCGCACACACATGCGGTGCTGACGACGCCGGGCGCAACCAAGTGGTACAAGTCGAATGGCCGCGCGGCGCGGCAGTGCATCGCGCTCAGGGTCGGCGAACAGGCGAAGCTCGACTGGCTGCCGCAAAACAACATCGTGTTCGATCACGCGAACGCGCAACTCGATTTTTCGCTGACGCTCGGCGCCGGCGCGAGCGCGATCGGCTGGGACGCGACGCAGCTCGGACGCCAGGCGGCCGGCGAACGCTGGTCGGCGGGTAGCTTGCGCGCGGTGTCGCGCATCGTCGGCGCGAATGGCGAGCTGCTGTGGTTCGAACGCGCGACTCTCAGCGCCGACGATCCGCTGCGCGACGCGCCGCAGGGTCTCGCCGGCTTTCCGGCCTACGGCACGCTGTGGGCCGTAGGCGCCGCTTGCGACGACGCGCTCGCCGAGTCGCTCACCGCGCAACTGCCGTTCGACGACACGTTGCGAGCGGCAGCCTCGTGCGTGACCAACGGCGTACTGCTCGTGCGCGCGGTGTCGCGCTCGATGGAAACGCTGCAGCACGCGCTCACGCGCTGCTGGCTGCAATTGCGGCCGGTCGTGCATGGTGTCGCGGCGGTGCCGTTGCGGATCTGGTCGACCTGAGCGCGCGGCTTCCTTCTTTCGCCTTCATCACCCTCTTCGCGCACCAAGGCGGCGCACGCGCGCGCCCCAACCATGTGCGCGAACCGGCGTAGCGTGCCGCCCAGCCACAGCCCAGCGCGATGGCACACAGTTTGCGTTGGATTCGCCACTTCGCCACCGGACACGAAGAAGCCAGCGACGACCCGACCCCAACGACACCACCACCGCTCACGCCGATGACCCGCACCTTCTCCCGCTCCGCGCGCCGCACCTTGCTGGCCGCATTGCTCGCCCTGCCCATCGTCGCCGACCTCGCGTTTCATGCGGGCGCCGCGCACGCCGACACGCTCGACAACATCGCCAAGGCCGGCGTGCTGAAGGTCGCCGTGCCCGAAGACTATCCGCCGTTCGGCTCGGTCGGTCCCGACATGAAGCCGCAGGGCTACGACATCGACACGGCCGCGCTGCTCGCCAAAGCGATGAACGTGAAGCTCGAACTGGTGCCGGTCAACAGCGCGAACCGCATTCCGTATCTGCAAACGGGCAAGGTCGATCTCGTGATCTCGTCGCTCGGCAAAACGCCTGAGCGCGAGAAAGTAATCGACTTCTCGAGCGCGTACGCGCCGTACTACCAGGGCGTGTTCGGTCCCGCCGATATCAAGGTCAGCGGTCCTGCCGATCTGACAGGCAAGACCGTCGGCGCGACGCGCGGCGCGCTCGAGGAAATCGGTCTCACGCAGATGGCGCCGAACGCGACGATCAAACGCTTCGAGGACAACAACGCGACGATCGCCGCGTTCCTGTCCGGCCAGGTGCAGCTGATCGCGGCCGGCAACATCGTCGCGGCCGCGATCCTCGCGAAAAATCCGCCGCGCCGTCCAGAACCGAAGTTCGTGATCAAGAACTCGCCGTGCTTCGTCGGCATGAATAAAAACGAGCCGCGTCTGCAACAGAAGGTCGATGCCGCGATCGCGCAGGCAAAGCAGGACGGCACGCTCGGTGCGATGTCGAAGAAGTGGTTCGGCGCACCGCTGCCTGCCGATCTGTGATCCTGCAAGCACGACTGTAAGCGCGCCGTTAGCCGGGCTTGATACCGTGACCGGCTGATGGCGCGACGACCACGCCGCCACGACAAATCAACGCCGAGATCCACACCCGATGAAGCTGACACCTCGCGAGAAGGACAAGCTGCTGATCTTCACCGCCGCGCTGCTCGCCGAACGGCGCCGTGCGCGCGGCCTCAAGCTGAACTATCCGGAGGCGGTCGCCTTCATCACCGCCGCGCTGATGGAAGCCGCGCGCGACGGCAAGAGCGTCGCCGAGGTGATGCACCACGGCACCACGCTGCTCACGCGCGCCGACGTGATGGAGGGGGTCCCCGAAATGATCCCCGACATCCAGGTCGAAGCGACGTTCCCCGACGGCACCAAGCTCGTCACCGTCCATCATCCGATTCCCTGAAGTCCTCTTCGTCAAGGCAGGCCCCATGATTCCCGGCGAACTCCTCATCGACGACGGCGAGCACGAACTGAACGCGGGCCGCGCGACGCTCACGCTGGTCGTGTCGAATACCGGCGACCGTCCCGTGCAGATCGGCTCGCATTACCACTTCTACGAAGTGAACGACGCGCTGTCATTCGATCGCGAAGCAGCGCGCGGCTTTCGGCTGAATATCGCGGCGGGTACCGCGGTGCGCTTCGAGCCCGGCCAGGAGCGCACGGTCGAACTCGTCGCGGTGGCGGGCGAGCGCATCGTGTACGGCTTCAACGGCAAGGTGATGGGCAAGCTGTGATGCGCTGCCCGCGCCCTGGCGATTCGACCACCCTGCTCGGCCATACGTTGCTTGTAGCCCGCTTGTAGCTCACTCCGGACCCACACCATGACACTACGCATTGGCCGCCGCGCGTACGCGGAGATGTTCGGCCCCACCACCGGCGACCGCGTGCGCCTCGCCGACACCGAACTGCTGATCGAGATCGAGCGCGACTTCACGACCTACGGCGAAGAGGTCAAGTTCGGCGGCGGCAAGGTGATTCGCGACGGCATGGGCCAATCGCAGCGCGTGCATGCCGAGGTCGTGGATACCGTCGTGACGAATGCGGTGATCCTCGATCACTGGGGCATCGTGAAGGCCGACATCGGCATCAAGGACGGCCGCATCGCGGCGATCGGCAAGGCGGGCAATCCCGACATTCAGCCGAACGTGACGATCGCGATCGGCGCGGCCACCGAAGTGATCGCGGGCGAAGGGCTGATCGTGACCGCGGGCGGCATCGATACGCACATCCACTTCATCAGCCCGCAGCAGATCGAGGAAGCGCTCGCGAGCGGCGTGACGACGATGCTCGGCGGCGGCACCGGCCCCGCGACCGGCACGAATGCGACGACCTGCACGCCGGGGCCGTGGCATCTCGAACGCATGCTGCAAGCGGCCGATGGTTATCCGATGAACCTCGGCTTTCTCGGCAAGGGCAACGTGAGCCAGCCGGCACCGCTGACCGAACAGATCGCCGCTGGCGCGATCGGCCTGAAGCTGCACGAGGACTGGGGCACGACACCCGCGGCGATCGACAACTGTCTTTCCGTCGCCGACGATACCGACACGCAGGTCGCGATCCACACCGATACGCTGAACGAAGCGGGCTTCGTCGAAACGACCGTTGCCGCGTTCAAGGGCCGCACGATCCATACCTATCACACCGAAGGCGCGGGCGGCGGCCACGCGCCGGATATCATCAAGGTGTGCGGCGAAGCGAACGTGCTGCCGTCGTCGACGAATCCGACACGGCCGTACACGGTCAACACGCTCGACGAGCATCTCGACATGCTGATGGTGTGCCATCACCTCGATCCGTCGATTGCGGAAGACATCGCGTTCGCCGAATCGCGGATTCGCCGCGAGACGATCGCGGCCGAGGACATCCTGCACGATCTCGGCGCGCTTTCGATGCTATCTTCGGATTCGCAGGCGATGGGCCGCGTCGGCGAAGTGATCATCCGCACGTGGCAGACCGCGCACAAGATGAAGGTGCAACGCGGCGCGCTGCCCGAGGACAACGCGCGTTGCGACAATTTCCGCGCGAAGCGCTACGTCGCGAAGTACACGATCAATCCGGCGATCACGCACGGCATCGCGCATGAGGTCGGCTCGATCGAGCCTGGCAAGTGGGCCGATCTGGTGTTCTGGGAGCCGGCGTTTTTCGGCATCAAGCCGTCGCTGATCCTGAAGGGCGGCATGATCGCGATGGCGCAGATGGGAGATCCGAATGCATCGATTCCGACGCCGCAGCCCGTGCATTATCGCGAGATGTTCGCGACGCGCGGTGGCGCGCTGGGTCGCACGTCGCTGACCTTCGTGTCGCAACTCGCCGCCGATGCGAACGTCGCCGAACGCTATGGTTTGGAAAAGCGCATCGTCGCGGTGAAGAACTGCCGCAGCGTGACGAAGGCCGACATGATTCACAACGCGTGGCGCCCGAACATCAGCGTCGATCCGGAAACCTACCAGGTGATCGCCGACGGCCAGCTGCTGACCTGCGACCCGGCCACCGTGCTGCCGATGGCGCAACGCTATTTCCTGTTCTGACCATGCGTACACTGAACAAACTTCTCGCGCCGCATCTGAGGATTGCGCCCGTACTCGTCAAGCGAGCGCCGACATTGACGCTCGCGTTCGATGAACGTCGCAAGAGCCGTCTTGCCGCGACGCTCGATAACGGCGAGGAAATCGCCTTGCTGTTGCCGCGCGGCACCGTGCTGCGCGATGGCGACGTGCTCGTCGCCGATGATGGCGCGCTCGTGCGTGTCGTCGCGGCTGACGAAGCCGTGCTTGTGGTACGCGCTTCGGACGCGTTGACGTTGACGCGCGCCGCGTATCACCTGGGCAATCGTCATACGCCGGTCGAAGTGGGCACCGATTATCTGAAGCTCGAATACGATCCGGTGCTCGCCGACATGCTCGAGCGCATCGGCGCGACGCTCGAGCAGGTGTCGCTGCCGTTTCACCCTGAGGCCGGTGCATATGGCGGCGGGCACAAGCATGGGCACGACGAGACGTTCGCCGAGGACTATGCGATCGCGCAACAGGTGTTTGGTGAGCATCATGGGCATGAGCACTCGCACGATCACGACCATGACCACGTGCACGACGAATCGTGCGGACATGGGCACCACTCGCATCACCATGCGCATCGCTGAACTCACCGCGCTGCTGCATCTCGCGTCGCCGGCGCTGCCGATCGGCGCGTTCAGCTATTCACAGGGTCTCGAAGCGGCGATCGAAGCGCAACTCATCACCGACGCCGACTCCGCGCGTACGTGGATCGAGTGCGGGCTGACTGACGTGCTCGCGCGCGGCGAGTTGCCGTTCCTCGCGCAGCAGATCGAACGCTGGCGCACGCACGACGCCGTCGAACTCGCCGACGCCAACGCCGAATTCCTCGCGAGCCGCGAGTCCGCCGAACTGCGCCGCGAAACCGAGCAGATGGGTTGGTCGCTGCGGCAGTTGTCCGTGTCGCTCGAATGGGGCGATGCGGCGAGGCGCGAAACGCTCGCGTCGCTCGCGCCGCTCGCGCTGCCGAGCGCGTTCGCATTCGCCGCCTACGCGCACGATGCGTCCACCGATGCCGCGCTCGCCGCCTACGCGTTCAGCTGGGTCGAGAACCAGGCCGCCGCCGCGTTGAAGGCGGTGCCGCTCGGCCAGCTCGCGGGACAGCGCATCATCGTCGCGCTGCGCGAACCAATCGACGCAGCCGTCGCGCGTGCGCTCGCCATTTCGCGTGACGGCCTCAACACATTCGCACCGCAGCTCGGCATTCTGTCGGCGCGCCACGAGTCGCAGTATTCGCGGCTCTTCCGCTCGTAACACGATTTCTACGGTCCATCATGAACGCACCTCATCATCCGGCCTCTCATACCGCGACCCAGACCCGCACGAAGAAGCTGCCGCCGCTGCGCGTGGGCGTCGGCGGCCCGGTCGGTTCGGGCAAGACCACGCTGCTCGAAATGCTGTGCAAGGCGATGCGCGACCAGTACGACCTCGTCGCGATCACGAACGACATCTATACGAAAGAGGATCAGCGTCTGCTGACCGTCGCGGGCGCGCTGCCGGCCGAGCGCATCATGGGTGTCGAGACGGGCGGCTGCCCGCATACGGCGATCCGCGAGGACGCGTCGATCAACCTCGAAGCGGTCGAGCGCATGCTCACGCGTTTTCCGGACGCGGACATCGTGTTCATCGAATCGGGTGGCGACAATCTCGCGGCAACCTTCAGCCCGGAGCTCTCGGACCTGACGATCTACGTGATCGATGTTGCGGGCGGCGAGAAGATCCCGCGCAAGGGCGGACCCGGCATCACGAAGTCGGATCTGCTCGTGATCAACAAGACCGATCTCGCGCCGCTGGTGGGCGCGAATCTCGACGTGATGGCGTCGGACGCGAAGAAGATGCGCGGCGAGCGGCCCTTCGTGATGTGCAATCTGAAGGCGCTCGAGGGGCTCGACGAGGTGGTGAAGTTTATTGAGAAGAAGGGGTTGTTGAAGGTGTGAGCCAGTGACGTGTCACTCGCCAGGATGGCATTCGTGCAGGAATGCCATCATTTCGCTGCCATCCTTCGACAGATAGAAGCGCACCATCTTCTCGTTGAACTCGGCCGCGCGCTGAGCGGGCACGCTGATCGCATCGATACCGTTCGCCATCAGCACGCCGTTCATCATGAAGCGCGACGTGCGCTTGTTGCCGTCGAAGAAAAACTGCTGCAACGCGCCGAACAGGAAGAACGCACAGCCGCGTTCGAATGGATTGGAAACTTCTTGGCTGAGCGCGCGGACACCTGCGCCAAAAACCCGGTTGAGCTCTGGAGCACCAGGCACGGTGGGCAAAGGCGTATATCGCCCCGCCTCACCCAACGCGACGTCTGGCGTATAGCGCGTCTCTTCACCTTCACCGCGGAAAACACCCCATTCGAGCGCTTCGTTACGCGCGACGAGGCGATGCAGGTCGCAGAAAGTCGCCTTGTCGAGTGCAAACTGACCGTTTTGGACGATCAGCAGCAAACGTTTCGAGCTCTCGGCGAGATTGAGGATCTGTTCCTGGTCGGAGATTTTCCGTCCGCCAACCGTGACGCCGTCGAGAAGCGTCTTAACCTCGGGAAACGTAAACGGATTCCCTTCGAGCACGCTTGCATCCCAGACGAATTCCGGCAGCATGCGATGAAAACGGAAACACACCCGTTTGATCGAATGGACCGGAATGTCCTGTGGAACCGCAGCGCGATCCCATTGAAAACCGAGTTCGGTGAAAAGCGTCATCGCAGGTGTTGAGAAAGCAGTTCAGATGGCAGGGCCGGTGCTTGCAGAACCCCAATGTGCGGAGAATAACTTATTTGTGGGCGCGTGAAGCGCAAGACCAGGGGCCACCTCGCGCGGCACCCTTGGTCACTCCGGCAATAACGCCGCCAACACATCGACCGTCCTCGCCGTCGCCCCGCGATGCCTCGCCGCAAACGCGGCAGCCGCACCGCCCATCGCGAGCCGCCGCGACTTGTCGCCGAACAGCTCGCGCAGCGCGCGCGCCAGATCGGCCGGGTCCTGCACCTGCACGGCGGCACCGGCCGCGACCGCATCGGCGGTGGCCTGCGTGAAGTTGAAAACGTGTGGCCCGATCAGCACCGGCACGCCGACCGCGCACGCTTCGATCAGGTTCTGTCCGCCGAGCGGCAGCAGACTGCCGCCGATGAACGCAAGATCCGACGCCGCGTAGTAAGCGCCCAACTCGCCCATCGAATCGCCGAGCAGCACGTTCACGTCTCGCGGCAGCGGTGGCACGCCATCGTCGGCGATGCGCGCGGCCGACGCGACCTTTGCATCTGGTGCCCAGTTCGATCGGCGTTCGAGCCGCAACCCCGCCTTCTCGACGAGCGCCGCGACTTCATTGAAGCGTTGCGGGTGACGCGGCACCAGAATCAGCAGCGCATCGTCGACGCCGAGCGCCGCGAACGCGTCGAGCACCAGCGCTTCTTCGCCCTCGCGCGTGCTCGCCGCGACCCACACGGGCCGCGTGCCGATCGCCGCGCGCCACGCGTGGCCGCGCGCCGCGAGTTCGGGCGGCGTGCTCATGTCGAACTTCAGATTGCCGAGCACCGCGACGTTGCGCGCGCCGAGCGAGGTCAGCCGCTCGGCATCGGACGGGCTCTGCGCGAGCACGCGCGCGAAGCCGCCGAACACGTCTTTCGTCGCGCCGCCGAACTTCGCCGCGCGCTTGAACGACCGCGCCGACATCCGCGCATTGGTCAGCACGAGCGGCACGTCGGCGCGCCGGCATTCGTCGATCAAGGTCGGCCATACCTCGGTCTCCATCACGAGACCGAGCGACGGCCGCCACGCGCGCAAGAAGCGCCGTACCGCATGCGGCATGTCGTACGGTAGATAGCTGCGCAACACGCGATCGCCGAAAATCTCGCTGCCGGTCGCGCGGCCGCTCGGCGTCATGTGCGTGAGCAGAATGCGCGCGTCGGGGCGCGCCTTCATCAGCGCATCGATCAGCGGCTGCGCGGCGCGCGTCTCGCCAACCGACACCGCATGCACCCAGATCAACGGCGCGTTGTCTTCGGGCAGGCGTCCACGCGAATAACCGAAGCGCTCGCCGATATGCTCGCGGTAACCGCGCTCCTTGCGCGAACGGATCAACAGACGCAGCACGGCAAGCGGCGCGATCAGCCACCAGAGCGCGCGATAGATCGCTCTTAGCATCGGCGCTCCGCGTGGTTCGTCTTCGTCGCAAAGTCCACGGCGCTGATACGCCCGATGCGGGCCGGCACCTGCCCGGCCCTCGAATCGACAGCCGCGCTCAAACCAGCGCCCTGCCCTTCAGGCGCTCGAGAATGCCGAGCGGCGCGCATTCCGGCTGCGCCATCGCCTTCACCGGCAGGAAGAAAGTCTGCTCCAGCATGAACTGGCCGGACATCACCGCGTGCGAGGTCTGGTCGGAGAAGCACACCCACACGCTGCCCGGCGGAAACGGCATGGTCTCTTGCGGACTCGTCTTCTGATAGTCGAGGTCGGCCTTCATGCTGTCGTGCAGATTGAGCATCAGATGGTCGTATTCGCTGCGCAGCGACTTCGTCACATGCAGCAGGTTCAGCAGCCACGCGGAGCCCGGCATCTGCGGCTTGATGCGCGGCAGGAAGCGCTGCGCCATGTCCTCGAACGGCTCGCCGACGCGCCACACGCGCGGCACGCCATGCGGGTTCACGTTGGTGAACACGCGCAGGATGCGCTCGCCGTAGTTAGGCCGCGACGGAAACGCGTCGACGTGCAGACGGCTGTCGTCCTTGCGCCACGAGGTTTCGCGCGTCTCGACCTGATGCAGCCGCAGGCTCGTCGGCGCGACGCGCAATTTGCCGTTGTACTCGGGAAAGAGCCCGTCGACGAGCGTGCGCGCATTCGCCTGATAACGCGCGATCAACGCGCGCACCGCCGATTGCGTGACCGCATCGCCGGCCACGCCATGCAACGCGCCGCCGTTCGGTTCGAGGCTGATGTTCTTGCGGTTCGGATCGGCGATCGCGGGATCGAGCAACGCCTGCTCGCCACCGTCGATCGCGAAGCGCAGGTTCGGGAAGTACAGCACCTTGCCGCGCTCGACGCCGGCGAGCAGCGTCTCGCGCGGCACGGACAGGTTGCAGCCGTGCCAGTCGGCGTTCGCTACTTCGATGATCTGGGTTTCGTTCATGATCGCCCTTGGGAACGGAGGGTGCGCAAGGCGAAGCGCACCGGCGGGTGACAGCCCGTGCCGATGACTGCCGGCCCGGGTTACAGCAAACCAAACGCGGCCAGCGCCGACTTGACCTGCTGCAGCGTGGGCGGCTGACCGGCCGCGCCGAGATTGACGACGTTCGGCGACCAGTAGCCGCCGGTGCGCCACGCGGTCGAGAAATTGTACAACTCGACCGTAGGCCGCTTCAGCGCCGCCGCGATGTGGACGAGACCTGTGTCGACCCCGACCGTCGCGGCCGCGCCATCGATCAGCCCGACCACCGCCGACAGCGACAGCTTCGGCGGCACGATCGCGGCCGCGCCGAATTCCTTCGCGAGCCGCTCGCTGGTCGCGCGCTCGGCGTCGCTGCCCCACGGCAGCACGATCGACGCGCCGCGCCGCACCAGCGTTTGCCCGAGTTCGATCCACGCGGCGTCGGGCCACTGCTTGTCGGCGCGCGAAGTCGCGTGCACGAACACCACGTACGGCACCGGCAGATTCAGATTGGCTTGCGACAGCGCGAGCGCGGCACGGCCCGTATCGAGACCGAAGTCGATGTCGTCGGTGGGTTGCGGCGGCGGATCGTTCAGCGCCGCGGCCACCAGTTGCCGCGTGCGTTCGACCACGTGCGTGCGTGGCGCGATCGGCACGCGCCGCCCGTAGAAGAAGCGCACCGGCCATTCGTAGCCGGCGCCGTCGGTGCGGTTGCCGAGGCCGACGAGAGGTCCGCGCGCCATGCGAGCGACCCACGCGGTCTTGATGAGCCCCTGGCAGTCGATCACCAGATCGTAGTGCTCGGCGGCGAGCGCGCGACGAAACGCGCCGATCTCGCGCCAGTTGTCGACGGACAGGATGCGCTTGCGCCAGCGCCGCAGCGACACTGGAATCGCGCGCCGCACGCCGCTCACGAGCTCCACGAGCCCGACGAAGCTCTCCTCGACGAGCCAGTCGATCTGCGCGTCGGGATGGCGGCGCCGGATGTCGGCTATCACGGGCATGTTGTGAACGACGTCGCCCAGCGACGACACCCTCACGATGAGTATCTTTTGCGCGCTCAAGAGTGGGAAAACCGGCTATCCGGCTCGAAGATGCGTTGAAAGGACCGCAATTCTAGCGCGTCGGATATCAAAGACATGAAAAACGCGGCGCGGTAAGGCAACCCGCGCCGCGTTCGGTAGCGGCGAGCTTCGATCCGTCTTGACGAATTTCGAAGCGCGCCGCCGCATCAGCCGTCAGAACGGCAGTTTCGCATCGGCCTTCTCCGCGAGAATCACGCGGCGGAAGTCGTCCTGGATGCGCTTGAGCGCCGCGTCGTTGTCGGCTTCGAAACGCATCACGACGACCGGCGTCGTATTCGACGAACGCGCGAGGCCGAAGCCGTCCGGATACTCGACGCGCAGACCGTCGATCTTCACGACGTTGTCCGCACCGGTGAACTTGGCGTTCTGCTGCAAACGCGCGATCAGCTCGAAGTTCTCGCCTTCCTCGAGCTTCAGTTGCAGCTCGGGCGTGGAGTGCGAGTTCGGCAGCGAGTTCAGCAGCTTGCTCGGGTCGGCGACGCGCGTGAGGATCTCGAGCAGACGCGCGCCGGTGTACAGGCCGTCGTCGAAACCATACCAGCGGTCCTTGAAGAACACGTGTCCGCTCATTTCACCGGCCAGCGGCGCGCCGGTTTCGCGCAGCTTCGCCTTCACGAGCGAGTGGCCGGTCTTCCACATCAGCGGCTCGCCGCCCTTGTCCTTGACCCACTTCGCGAGATTGCGCGTGCACTTCACGTCGTAGATGATCTGCGCGCCCTTGTTGCGCGACAGCACTTCTTCGGCGAACAGCATCAGCTGACGGTCCGGGTAGATGATCTGGCCATCCTTGGTGACGACGCCCAGGCGGTCGCCGTCGCCGTCGAACGCGAAGCCGATTTCCGCATCGGTTTCCTTCAGCGCGCGAATCACGTCTTCGAGGTTCTCCGGGTGCGCCGGGTCCGGGTGGTGATTCGGGAAGTTGCCGTCGACTTCGGTGAACAGCTCGACCAGTTCGCAGCCGAGCTTTTTGAACAGCTTGGGTGCGAGCGCGCCGGCCACGCCGTTGCCGGTATCGACGACGATCTTGATCGGACGCGCGAGCTTCACGTCGCTCGCGATGCGCTCGAGATACGCGTCGGCGATGTCGTATTCGGTGTAGCTGCCGTTACCGTCGGCGAAGTTCTCGTCGACGATGCGCTGATGCAGCGCGAGGATTTGCTCGCCGTAAATGGCCGCGCCGCGCAGCACCATCTTGAAGCCGTTGTAGTCCGGCGGATTATGGCTACCGGTCACGACGATGCACGAGTCGACCCGGCGCTCGCCGCCCGCGAGCTTCAACGGTACGCTCGCCGCGAAGTAGCCGACCGGCGTGGGCACCATACCCACGTTCACGACATCGACGCCGGCCGCACGTAGGCCGTCGGACAGCGCGCCGATCAGTTCGGGGCCCGACAGGCGCCCGTCGCGCGCGACCACGACCGCGTCGCCGCCCTGCGCGCGCACTTCGCTGCCGAAGGCGCGGCCGATGGAACGCGCGGCGTCCGCGTCGAGCGTCTTGCCAATGACGCCACGAATGTCATACGCCTTGAAAATCGATTTGGAGATCATGTTGGCTCACTTGCGTGCAATGGAAAATTTTGACCTGCGCACAGACGATAACCGGTAAAAACGCGGAAAAAATCGCATTAAAAACCACCGTAATACGCGCGTTAAAAAACCGCGTTATCACGCCTCGTTGCGCCCTTGCCGGAAGCGGTCCGGTTCCAACTTATAATTGCGTTCTTCTGACCAGCCTGAATAACGCCATTCTAATGCTTAGACGCCCTCCCTTTGTAAAGTTGCCGTGGCTGCCGGCCGGGCGGGCGAACGCGCATAGCGCCGCATGCATGGCCGCACGAGGTGGCTTGACCGACGCGCAGCGGCGAGCGGCCAACGGATGCTGACACTCAAGCGCTTTGCCAATCCCGACGTCACGCGCGCGTTTACGAACATCGTCTGGCTGGGTCTCGAACGGCTCACGCAGATCGGCGTGGCAATCGTGATCAGCGGCATCCTCGCGCGTTACTTCGGACCCGATACGTTCGGCAAATGGCAGTACGCGAACACGCTGCTGCTGGTGCTGTCGCCGATCACATGGGTGTGCGGCGCGGAAATCCTCGTACCGACCATCGTCAACCGGCCGCCCGAACAACTCGGTACCGTACTCGGCAGCGCGTTCGCGTTGCGTTTCTCCGTCTCGGCCGTCGCGCTGCTGCTCACGTGGCTCGGCATTGCGCTGCATTTCTTCGAGCCGCTCGTCGGCGCGATGCTCGCCGGCCTCGCGCTCACGATGCTGTTTCGCGAGCCGTTCGTCGGCGTGATCAACGCGTGGCTGCAAAGCATGACCTACAGCAAGCCGCAGTTGCTGACCAGCATGAGCACCGCTGTGATCAAGGCCGGCCTCGTCTATCTGCTGGTGCGCGCGACGGCCGCGCCCGCACGTTTCGGCTGGCTGTGGGCGCTCGAATCGGCGGCGATCGGCGCGGTGCTGTTGCTCTACTTCATGCGCCGGCATGGCGGCAAGCTGGGCTGGCATGTCGAACGTTCGCTCTTCAAGCACTTCGCGAGCGCGGGCACGGTATTCTGGCTCGGGCTCATCTGTATGTATCTGTTCCTGAAGCTCGACCGGCTGATGCTCGAGCGCGCGATTTCGTTCGCCGACCTCGGACGCTACTCGGCCGCCCAGCAGTTGAATGAAAACTGGATCACGCTCGCGCTGATGCTCGCGCAAACCATTGCGCCCGCCTTCGTCTACCGCGTGCAAGGCATCGCGCAACTGCGCCGCAACATGTGGCGGCTCACCGCGCTGACCGCCGTGCTGATGGTGTGCGGCGCGTTCGTGCTCGATCTGCTCGCGGGCTTCATCATCCGCCGCGTGTTCGGGCCGGAGTTCGAAGGCGCGATCGAGATCTTCCGCTGGGCCGTGTGGCTGTCGGTGCCCGCGGGTATCGAGGCGATCGGCAATCTGGTCGTGCTCAAGTATCAGGCCAAGTTCGTGTTGCTGGCGAAGTGGCTGCTCGCGCTCGCCGTCGCGTTCGCCGTCAATCTATTGGCGATCCCGCGACTCGGCGCGTATGGCGCGCTCGTCGGCCTCGCGGCCGGTTATCTGGCGGCCGCCTCGGTCAATCTTTATTACATCCGTTTCAAATTGCGCCCATGACGAATTCATCCGCCACCGCGCAAACCACGCTCGACGACGTCGCGGTGCTGATGCCCGCCTACAACGGCCAGGCGGACGTCGATTCTACGCTCGCGTCGTTTGAAGAAAGTGCGCTGGTGCACGTTTTGATCGTCGATGACGGCAGCACGCCGCCGATCGTCGCGCCCACGCTGCCGAACCTGAAGATCGAAGTGCTGCGCATGGCGCGCAACAGCGGCATCGAGCGCGCGCTGCAAACCGGCATCGATGCCCTCGCGCAGCGCGGGTTTCGTTTTGCGGCGCGCATCGACGCGGGCGATCGCGCGGTGCCGCAGCGGCTCGCGAAGCAGCGCGCGTTCATGGGAGCGCATCCGAACGTGGCGGGCCTCGGCATGTGGACCCAGGTCGTCACGCGTGCGGGCGAGCCGCTTTTCATGCTGACGCCGCCGGCCGAGCCCTATGTAATTCGGCGCCAGCGCTTTTTCCGCTCGTGCCTCGCGCATCCGTCGATGATGCTGCGTATCGATGCCGTCCGCACAGTCGGCAACTACCGCGCCGCGTATCCTTCGGCCGAGGACCTCGATCTGTTCTTACGTCTGATGGAACGCTACGACTGCGCGAATCTGCCGGAACTCGGCCTGTTCTATGAGCTGAACGAAGGCGGCATCAGCGCGACGAAGCGGCGCCGGCAGATCGGTTCGACGCTGCGTTTGCAGATGCGCTATTTCAACGTGGCCAATCCATACGACTGGCTCGGCCTCGCGAAGAATCTGTCGCATCTGCTGCTGCCTTATCGCACGTTGCAGCGGGTCAAGCGCGCGCTGCTCACGCCGCGCGCGAGCCGTTGAGGCGCGCCGCGTATGAGCGCTGTCGCAGCCGCCTGGTTCGCTGAGCTTCGCGCCGCTGCGTACGGTGCTGTTTTCGTATCACTGGTCCACACTTCATTCAACGCCGTGCCCTTTTTCGCATGAAGCCCTCTTTCAAGTCGACGCCCGCGCTGCGCATTACACTCGTCTGCAACACGGCCTGGGCAATCTATACGTATCGGCAAGGGCTGATCCGCACACTGATCGGGCGCGGGGTCGATGTGACGGTGCTTGCGCCGCGCGACCGCACGTTCGAGCTGCTCGCCGCGATGGGCTGCCGCTGCATCGAGCTGCCGATGGCGTCGAAGGGCACGAGTCCGGGCGAAGATCTGCGCACGCTCTTCGCGCTCTATCGGCAGTACAGGACGATCCGTCCGCATGTGGTGTTTCACTACACGATCAAGCCGAACATCTACGGCTCGATCGCGGCGAAGCTGGCTGGCGTGCAGTCGGTGGCGGTCACCACGGGGCTCGGCTATGTATTCATCCAGCACAGCCGTGCCGCGCAGATCGCCAAAAGGCTGTATCGTTTCGCGTTCCGCTTTCCGCGTGAAGTGTGGTTCCTGAATCGCGACGATCAGGCCGCGTTCATCGACGGCAAGCTGCTCGCGCATCCCGAGCGCGCGCGGCTGTTGCACGGCGAGGGCGTCGATCTCGAACAGTTCGCGTTCACGCCGCTGCGCGCTCGGGCGGAGTTTCGCTTCGTGCTGATCGGGCGGCTGCTGTGGGACAAAGGCGTCGGCGAGTACGTCGAGGCCGCGCGGCAATTGCGCGCGCGCTATCCTCATGCGCGCTTCCAGTTGCTCGGGCCTGTCGGCGTCGACAATCCGAGCGCGATCACGCGCGACGAAGTCGCCGCGTGGGAACAGGAGGGCGTGGTCGAATATCTGGGCGAAGCGCACGACGTGCGGCCGTGCATCGCCGATGCGGATTGTGTCGTGCTACCGTCGTATCGCGAAGGCGTGCCGCGCACGCTGATGGAAGCGTCGGCGATGGGCCGGCCGATCGTCGCGACCGACGTGCCCGGCTGCCGCGAGGTAGTGGCCGACGGTGTCAACGGCTTGTTGTGCGAAGCGCGCAATGCGCAGAGCCTCGCCGCGAGTCTCGCGCGCATGCTCGATATGAGCGACGCGGAGCGGCGCGCGATGGCGGAACGCGGCCGGCAGAAAGTCGCGACCGAATTCGACGAACGCATGGTCGTCGAAACGTATAAAGACCTGGTCCAGAAAATCACGGGTGTTTTACTTTAAGGGAGCAACAGCATGACCACGAAGGGCACGATTCTGGTAACCGGCGGCGCGGGTTTCATCGGCTCGCACACCTGCGTCGAACTGCTGAACGGCGGCTACGACGTCGTGGTGATCGACAACCTCGTGAATAGCAAGCGCGAATCGTTGCGGCGCGTTGAGCAAATAACCGGCCGTGCGGTGAGCTTCTATGACAACGACGCGCGCGACGCAGCCGCGCTGCAGCGCATTTTCGATGCGCATCCGATCACCGGCGCGATCCATTTCGCGGCGCTGAAAGCGGTCGGCGAATCGGTCGCGAAGCCGATCGAGTATTACGCGAACAACGTCGGCAGCCTGCTGACGCTGCTCGGCGTGATGCGCGATCGCAACGTCAAGCAGTTCGTGTTCAGTTCGTCGGCCACGGTGTACGGCGTGCCGAAAAGCTCGCCGATCGACGAATCGTTCCCGCTGTCGGCGACCAATCCGTATGGTCAATCGAAGCTGATCGCCGAGCAGATCTTGCGCGATCTGGAAGTGTCGGACCCGTCGTGGCGCATCGCGACGCTGCGCTACTTCAATCCGGTCGGCGCGCATGAGAGCGGCCTGATCGGCGAAGATCCGGCCGGCATTCCGAACAACCTGATGCCGTACGTCGCGCAGGTCGCGGTCGGCAAGCTCGAAAAGCTGCGCGTGTTCGGCGGCGACTACGAAACGCCCGACGGCACCGGCGTGCGCGATTACATCCACGTGGTCGATCTCGCGCGCGGGCATCTCGCCGCGCTCGATGCGCTCGTCGAGCGCGATGCGAGCTTCGTCGTCAATCTGGGAACGGGCCAGGGCTATAGCGTGCTCGACGTGGTGCGCTCGTTCGAGAAGGCGTCGGGCCGACCGGTGCCGTACGAGATCGTCGCGCGCCGACCGGGCGACGTCGCGCAGTGTTTCGCGGACCCGAGCGCGGCCGAGAAGATCATCGGCTGGCGCGCGCAGTTCGGCATCGAGCGCATGTGCGCGGACCACTGGCGCTGGCAGTCGACGAATCCGCAGGGGTTTGCTTAAAGCGCTTCGGCGTCATCGCGTCGGGATAAAAAACGACGGCGGCATTCGCATAACGCGGATACCGCCGCCGTTTGCCCGCCTACTGCGCGGATTCGCGCGGATAAAAATACAAGCCGGCAACGCTCAACGCACCGGTCATTCCTTCCTTCGGCACCGCCGACACCAGAAAACGCCTGTGGGCGCCTCGCATTTCGTCAGGCGTGCAGCGCGCCGCCCGGGTGAACACGAGCTGCCAGTTTTGCGCGATGCAAAACGGCACGCTGCCCTGACGCTTCGCGTATGCTTCGATGCCCACCAGAATTGGCCACAGCCGTTCCCAATCCGCGGATCCATCGAGGTCGAAGACCGCGATGCCGCTCCCCGCGTTGAGATTGCGGATAGTCGAGTAAGCAGCCGGAATTCGCGGATCGTCGTACTGGGAAACGTTTTCAGGCGGCTGATGAATCCGGATCGCCGTGAAAGCCGCCACGATCACACAAACGATCACGGCAACGGGCACGGTCGCCGCTGTCACATTGTCGAGGAAGCGCTTGACCAGCAGCGTCAGCGCCAGAGCAGGAACGACGTCGTAGAAAATTCCGACATAGGTCAGCGAAAGATCGTCGACGCCGAAAGCGGCATAGAAGACGAAGGCGACTGTCGCGCTCGCTAGCGCCAGCGACAATGCACGCTCAGGCGCGACGCGGCTTTCATTGTCGCGCGCGGGATCGTTCGTCACGAGCACAGCACAAGCCGCCGCGCCCAGCAGGATGCCGAAGAGTCCACTACTCCAGAAAACTCCGGCGAAACGCGCGGCGTCCACTAAACGATTCGCTCGGTGGACATGGCTAAAAGCGGCATATTCAGCGAGCGGTCCGGGAAAATGAAGGATCGTCTGGATCGCGAGAGGAATGAGGAAAAGCGCCACGATCGCCAGTGCAACGGCAATCGTTCGAACATTGCCCGCGAGGAATTGCCGGCTCAAGACCCAGGTTTCACTGGAACCCGATCTGACGGAAATCCAGGTATTGGCTATCAGCGCGCACCCCAGCATGACGGCCGTCATACCCAGAAAAGAAGCATGACCGTTCAGCAAAAATCCAAGGCTTACGGCAAGGAGCATAAGCCCGTCTGCGCGTCCCATGATCAATGCGGCGACGGACACAGTGAACGCCGCAAAAGCAAAGTAGTAGAGATGCGGGAACCAGGGACCCGCGAAGGCCTGGTAGTTGATGTAAGCGGTGACACCAACGAATAGGGCCGTGGTGACGACGGCTGCCGCGGTGGCGTCCCTCGCCGCCTGCTGCATCCTGAGCAAAAGCGTCCCGATTGCCGCGATCCAGAAAGCGGAAAGCAGCGCGACCGCAAGGATCTGACCGGAAAACGGCGACGCGACCGCGTGCGTCAGGTCGAAAAATACGATCTCGCCCGCGGCAAGCGCGTAAAGAAGCGCAGGACCAGGATGATTGAACCCCACGCGCGAGTAATGTCCGACGAGCAGCTTCAGATGCTTTGCATCGTCGATCAGCAACGAATTCGCCGCAAAGTCTCCGACCTCGTGCAATTGCGCCGACGGAAAGGTCTGACCGAACACGATGATGAACAGCCAGACACAGAGCGCCGAAATAACGAACGCTGCCAACCCTTTGAGCATCGAACACCTGTTTTCGTTTTATCCAACCAGATGGAAAACAGGATTCTAAGGTAGCTGTCGGCGCGCTATGTCATCGACAGCCACGCATTTCTTCCGGCCGGAAACTAAGCTGCCGCCCCCGACTCTTCGAGCCGGAACACGGCAATGGCATCCTTCAGAATGACCGCCTGCTCCTCCAGCGATTTCGCCGCGGCCGCCGCCTGCTCGACGAGCGCCGCGTTGTGCTGGGTGACCTCGTCGATCTGCGACACCGCCTTGTTGACCTGCTCGATGCCGTCGCTCTGTTCGAGTGCCGAGGCCTCGATCTCGCTCATCACGCCGGTCACACGCTCGACGGCCTTCATCGCTTCCTGAATCGTCTTCTGCGCATCCGACACCAGCGACGCACCTTCCTCGACCTTCGCCGCCGACTCGCCGATCAGCTCCTTGATCTCCTTGGCCGCCGCGCCGGAGCGCTGCGCGAGGCTGCGCACTTCCGAGGCGACCACCGCGAAGCCGCGGCCCTGCTCACCCGCGCGAGCCGCTTCGACGGCCGCGTTCAGCGCGAGGATGTTGGTCTGGAACGCGATCCCCTCGATCATGCCGATGATCTCGGTGACCTTGCGCGACGAATCGCTGATGCCGTCCATCGTCTCCGTCACGCGCGACACCACCTTGCCGCCGCGCGTGACCGTATCGAGCGCGCCGTGCGCGAGGCGGTTCGCCTGCTTCGCGTTGTCGGCGTTCTGCTTCACGGTCGCCGACAGCTGCTCCATACTCGCCGCGGTCTCCTGCAGCGCGGCCGCCTGCTGCTCGGTGCGCGCCGACAGGTCGGCATTGCCCGACGCGATCTCGTTCGCGCCCCGCGTGATCGCGCTCGTGCTGCCGCGCACCTTGCCGACCGTTTCGACGAGGCCGTCGCGCATCCGCGTCAGCGCGCCGAGCAGCTGGCCCATCTCATTGCGCGATTTCACCTTGATCACGACGCTCAGGTCACCGGCCGCGATGCGCTCGAAGTGCTTGACCGTCGCGTTGACCGGCTTGATCAGCGCCGACGACAACGCGACGCGCGCGCCCACGGCAATCACGAGCGCGATCACCGCGATCGCGCCGAACAGCACTGTCGCGAGCTGGAAGCGGCGCGCGCCGGTTGCGGCCTGCTGATGCTGATTGTCCATTTGCGCTTTTTCGAGCGCGTCGATCGCCTTCGAGTAAGACGCGTACAGGCTGTTCGCGGTATCCCCCTGGATGGTACGGAAGGTGTTGAAGTCGAAGTCGGTCAGTGCCTTGAATTCCGGTTCGATCGCCTTGTCGACGAGCGCCGCGCGCGCTTCGCCGACGCTGTGCGCGAGCTTGCGCTCGGCGTCGCTCGCGAACGGGCCGGCCATGTAGTTGCGGAAGTCGTCGTTCGATTCGACCAGCACCTTGTGCGCGGCCGGCAGCAGATCGTCGGTCTGCTTGCCGATACTGAACAACGTCTGATAGGTGCCCAGCGCGAGCTGCACCTGCAGGAGCTTCTCGGAACTGGCCTTCAGATGCGACAGCGCGGCCTCGCTGCGCTGCGTGTCGTCGAGGCTGTCGTTGGCGAGCTTCAGCGCGCCGTATCCAACAGCGATGACTGTCAGCAGGAAGGCGACGAATACGCTGATCACGAGCGTCAGTCCGCCGCGAATTGTGATGTTGTTTAGCATTGGGTCTCCGGAACGCCTTTGTTGCGCGCGACTGACACTTCGTCGCATCCAGGTTTACGGTTGCGGCGCGCATGCGGCGCATAGGGGGAATCCATGAGGAGCGAGTGCTGACGGGCCTCTGAGGGCCGCCTCGATCTCGCTATCTGGGATATTCCTGCTGGCCCTCCTGAAAGCTTTGCGTCCCTGCCGCGCGCCGGCCGCCGTGCGTTTCGTTTGTATAATTCCGCGTCTTCGCTCAGGCCCATTTTCATGCTTAGTTTTGCGCTCGGCTTTCTCGTCTCTCTGCTGATCACGCTGTTGATCGTGCGCTATGCGCATCTGCATGAAAAATTTTCGACCGATACGGATCTGGCCGGCGTGCAGAAATTCCATGTGCGTCCGGTGCCGCGCATCGGCGGGACCGGGATTCTGCTCGGGCTGCTCGCCGCCGCGATGCAACTGCATCGTGCGTATCCGGCCGTGTCGGGCAGCATTCTCGGGCTGATCGCGTGCGGCATGCCGGCGTTCGGCTCGGGGCTCGTCGAGGATCTGACCAAGCGCGTGTCGCCGCTCGTACGCCTCGTCTGCACGATGGCGGCCGCCGCCCTCGCCTGGTTCTTTCTCGACATCGCGGTCACGCGCATCAGCGTGCCGCCGCTCGACTTTCTGCTGTCATATGCGGCGATCTCGTTCGTGGTCACGGTGCTCGCGGTCGCGGCGCTCGCCAACGCGATCAATATCATCGACGGCTTCAACGGCCTCGCGTCGATGGTCGCGTTCATGATGTTCGCGTCGCTCGCGTACGTGGCGTTCCAGGTGCACGACCCGGTCGTGCTGTCGGCGTCGTTCATGATGATGGGCGCGGTGCTCGGCTTCTTCATCTGGAACTTCCCGGCCGGGCTGATTTTTCTCGGAGACGGCGGCGCGTACTTCATCGGCTTCATGCTCGCCGAGCTGTCGATCTTGCTCGTGATGCGCAATCGCGACGTATCCGCGTGGTATCCGGTGCTGCTCTTCATGTACCCGATTTTCGAGACCTGCTTCTCGATCTACCGCAAGAAGTTCATTCGCGGCATGTCGCCGGGCATTCCGGACGGCGTGCATCTGCATATGCTGGTCTACAAGCGGCTGATGCGGTGGGCGGTCGGCGCGCGCACCGCGCGCGAGCTGACGCGCCGCAACTCGCTGACGTCGCCGTACCTGTGGCTGCTGTGCCTGATCGCGGTCGTGCCGGCGACGCTGTTCTGGCGGCACACGCTGCATCTGTTCTGCTTCGTTGTCGTATTTGCGGCGACTTATGTGTGGCTTTACGTGAGCATCGTGCGGTTCAAGTCGCCGAGGTGGATGGTGGTGAGGAAGGGGAAGCGGTAATTCCTCGAAATTCATTAATGCACGCGAAAAAAGACCGTGCGACCTCACACGGCTGTTCTAACTAGTCGCTCGCCTCCGACTAGGGAAGGTCGGATATGTCGTCAACCTTCGTTATTTTCCAGATGCCACCAAAATTGCGCATGAACACAATCACGCTCAATTTGTCCTTCGAACCGAACGTAACCGGCACGACCGCGACATGGCCTAACATCACTGCTGGATGAACTGCAATGTCGGCGAGCCAATCATTCTCATCTTCATCTTGCACCTTAAGAAAGTAGTCACTATCGCCGGGCAACCTGTCGTGTTCATAGTCGTCTCGTAGCTTGCTGACTGTACCTTTCGCCACGTAGTCAAAGATTCCTTCGTCAAGCAACGGAAACGCCAGGTTTGCACCTACCAGGAATAAAACGCCTTTGCTTGCCCTTCCGGCGTCGTTTGCGTGGTAGCGGAAAACGCCGATTGCCAAAAGACGAAGGCCAATAGCGCGAGAACTGAAAGAAAGCGCTTGATGTGCATGTCAGTCGTGGCGGTAGATCTTGTATGAGGGCCTTGTGGTTCGGTAGTCTGGACGGGATAAAATCCATCTGGACCGGGCCGCTGCCTGAAGTCGGATATCCAGATCGACCCATCGAAGATCGCCATGTGTCCATGTGGATGCCTCCTGGTGGCTTGTATCACGATGACATCACCTTACGCACAGGCCCGGAAACCTCGTAAAACCCCGCTTGAACAAGGTGTGAGCCATAGTCCTTTGCGCTGTTGGTTGGCGCAACGGTGACGCCGCCCCATTGAATCGCCTGCCGAACAAATTTCGCGCAATTCTGCGTGCTGTGTCCCTTAGCGTTGCTATACGCGAAATCTGCAGCCAAGCTCCCGTTATACGTCATACCGGTTCCCTTAAAGAGTGAAGAATGCCGCTAGGACACCCCCGTCTTTGGAACACTGATCTTCGATGTTGTGGGGACATACCGGGCGGCGATGGTTCAATGCTAGGTGTATGTGCCGGGCGCTGGCTTCAGACCACTCCGAAAAGCCGGGGCGTGCGCGATGGTCGTCAACTCTGATGGGCAAAAAATAAGCCCCGTCGTCGGGGCTTTCGTCTACTTCGTGCGATACCGCCGCCATAGCTTCATGATCGCCATATACGCCAGTGCCGCCGCGATCAGTTCAATCGTTACCCACACCAGGTAATACAAATCTTCGGGGTCGCGGACACCAAGCCCGCTCGAAGCAGCAAACCATGCGCGCGACTCGCTTTCTGTCCATTCATAGGGGTATGGACGGACATAGAGAAGGGAGAGATAGAACAGGCCAATGAACAGCGCGACCTTGAACACCCTACGGGCAAGTATTGCCATATGTGATGACCTCAATTGTTCCGTAGGCGCGAAGCCCCGAAGTGCGCGCGGGAATCGTTATTCAAGAGAAATTTGCCGGTGTAGGCCATGTGTCACGCCTCCTGATTGCGCTGACCGTAAGTCGTTGGGTCCTGCATAGGTTCCTCCCGTTGGTGAGCCTTGACCGTAAGCACGCGTGCCGCTGGCGCGCTACAGCTCGATTCCGGTTTTGCCGCCTCTTTCACCTGGACAAAAAAAGCGCGCCTCAGGGGCGCGCAAAACATTTGCATCACAGATAAAAGAGCCAACAGAGCCGCCACCTCAGCGGGAATGACATACTGGGCGGCGGCGGTTCAATGCTACATGTATGTGCCGGGCGAAGGCTTCAGCCAACTCCGAAAAGCCGGCGCGCGCGCGTTGGTCGTCAACTCTGAGGGCCAAAAAAGAGCCCCGCCGCCCAGGGCTTTCGTCTACTTCATACGATAGCACCGCCATAGCTTCATGATCGCCACATACGCCAGCGCCGCCACGATCAGTTCGATAGTCACCCAGAACACGAAATAGAAGTCCCTAGGGTCCTGAACACCGAGCCAATCAGAAGCCGCCCAATATGCGTTCGACTCGCTTTCTGTCCACACATTATTTGGCGGGACATAGCGAATCGACAGCAGGAACAACGAAATGAATAGCCCAATCTTGAACAGCCTACGGACAAGTGTTGCCATGCGTGATGACCTCGATTGTTCCGTAGGCGCGAAGCCCCGAATTGCCGGCAGGAGTCGTCATGGTGTGCAGCAGTGAGTTACGGATTCTCAGGAAATCCGTACGGCTCGGCAGTGTAATACAACCAAGTGATACGCCGTCACCGCCTGCCGGATGTAGCCGGAAATGCCCGCGCTTGACACCATTGACCCATGTAAAGTCATCAATGCTCCCGTCATCCCGATACAGGGCGAACCATTCAGCGTGATATGTCGGCTTTCCCCGGGAGGCATTCCATTCATCTGCCAACCACGCCCGAGCCTTGGAACGTATGCCGCCAGTCGGACGGTCAACGATCCAGTATTTGCCGGCGGGAATCGGCCCCTTGTTGGGCACCGCCGTGCAGCCGCCCCGATTGCGGTATTGCCGGTCACCCGAATAAGCGTTGAACGTTCCAATGCCAGAAATGATGAGCGGTGATAGTGGCTCGTTATTCACGAGAAATTTGCCAGTGTAGGCCATGTGTCACGTCTCCTGATTGCGCTGGCCGTAGGTCATTGCGTCCTGCATAGGTTCCTCCCGTTGGTGAGCCTTGACCGCAAGCACGCGTGCAACTGGCGCCCTACAAGTCGATTGCGGATTTGCCGCCTTTTTTGCCTGGACAAAAAAGCGCGCCTCGAGGGCGCGCAAAACATTTGCATCACAGATAAGAGAGCCAACAGAGCCGCCACCTCAGCGGGCTGACATACTGGGCGGCGACGGTTCAATGCTAGGTGTATGTGCCGGGCGCCCGCTTCAGACAACTCCGAAAAGCGCGGTCGTGCGCGATGCTCGTCTACTCTGATGGGCAAAAAATAAAAAAGCCCCAGCAGGTCTGCAGGGGCTCATATCGATAAACATCCACCGGCCAATTTCAACGGGTCGAATGACCTACCTTCTGGGGCGACTACGCCGACGACTCGCGACAGCGAACCGCCTACGACACTCGCGTCGCCGGCGCCACACTACGCAGCGTCGTCGCCGTCGCCGGCAGATACTCCGGCACCCAGCGCCGCAGATCGCGCCGCACTTCATCGTCGGCCGGCACGCGATGCTGCATCAGCCACGGCAGCAGGTTGTCGATCAGGCTGTCCGGCACCTCGCGCGCCTGCGCGATGCGCAGCTTCGGGTGCGGCGTGCGCGTGGTGGTTTCGTCGTCGGCGAGCAGTTCCTCGTAAAGCTTCTCGCCCGGGCGCAAACCCGTGAACACGACGCGAATCTGCTCTTCGGTGAAGCCGTACAGGCGGATCAGATCGTGCGCGAGATCGGCGATACGCACCGGCTTGCCCATGTCGAGAATGAAAATCTCGCCGCCGCGCCCCATGCTCGACGCCTGCAACACGAGTTGCGACGCCTCCGGAATCGTCATGAAGAACCGCGTGATTTCCGGATGCGTGACCGTCACCGGCCCGCCGCGCGCGATCTGCTCCTGAAACTTGGGAATCACGCTGCCCGCGCTGCCGAGCACGTTGCCGAAGCGCACGGTCTCGAACTGTGTGCGCCGTGCGCCCTGCTGCTGCAGCGCCGAGCACGCCATCTCCGCGAGCCGCTTGCTCGCGCCCATCACGTTGGTCGGGTTGACGGCCTTGTCGGTCGAGATCAGCACGAAATGCGCGACGTCGTGGCGGATCGCCGCGCGCGCGACGCGGTACGTGCCGAGCACGTTGTTGCGCACCGCCTGCCACGTGTTGACCTCTTCCATCAACGGCACGTGCTTGTAGGCCGCCGCATGAAACACGATGTGCGGACAGTAGCGCGCCATCACCTGATCGAGCAGCAGCGAATCCTTCACGTCGCCGACGAGCGGCACCACCGACACTTCCGGATACTTGTCGCGCAGCTCTTCGTTCAGGCGATAGATCGAGAACTCGGAGATGTCGAACGCGACCAGTTGCACCGGACCGAAGCGCAGAATCTGCCGGCACAGCTCCGAGCCGATCGAGCCGCCCGCGCCCGTCACCATCACGACGCGGTTCTTCAGCAGCGCGGCGACGTGCTCGGTGTCGATCGTCACCGGGTCGCGGCCGAGCAGGTCTTCGAGATCGATCTGCCGCACCCGCGACAGGAATGCCTGGCCCTGCGTGAGCGGCGTGAGCGCGGGCAGCGTCATCGCGCGTACGCCGGCGCGCACGCACAGCGTGGCGATGCGCCGATGCGCTTCCACCGACGCCGACGGAACGGCGATGATCACGTGCTCGACCTTCAGCTCCGTGCAGATTTTCTGCAGATCGCTGATCGCGCCAACCACGCGATAGCCATAGATTTCACGGCCCTGCTTGATCGGATCGTCGTCGAGCAGACCGACGAGGCGCCATTGGCCCGAGCGCTTCAGCTCGCGCACGAGGTTCGCGCCGGCATTGCCCGCGCCAAGCACGAGCACCGGCTTGCCCTGGCCGACCAGCCCGCCGTAGCGATAGAACTCCTTGGCCGCGCGATACAGTGCGCGTGAACCGCCCATGGTCAGGAACAGCAGCATCGGCGACACGATCAGCACCGAGCGCGGCACAACCGGCGCGGGCTGCAACAGCGCCGAGCCGATCACGACGACGAGAGCGCCGACGCCGATCGCTTTCGCGATCCGCACGAGATCGGGCAGGCTCGCGAACACCCACATGCCGCGATAGAGGCCGTAGCTGCGAAACATCACCGCGTAGATCAGCAGCACCCACACGAGTGCATGGAGCCCGCTCGACCAGAACGGCGCGGGCACCGGTCCGTTGAACCGGATCACATAGGCCAGCATCCAGGCCATGGCCACCGCGCACAGGTCGAACGCAAACGCACTGAACGAAAGCCATCTGGCTTTGAAGCTTTTCATTGCGCAGAACCTCAGATTGGCCCGGAACGGGACACATGGCGCCGCCAGCGGCGATCAATACACAGCCCTGCTATGACCAGCACGACGGCCCATGCGACGACAACCAGCCATTGATACATAGGAGCGAATTGTAGCGCCCAGAGAGCAAGCATTATGCCCGCCGCCATGAACAAGTACCAAATCCACGCGGTCGACGCATGCCCCAAACCCGACTGCACCAGTCTTTGATAGTAGTGTTCACGATGCGCCTGCCAAAATTTTTCACCGCGCAGCAGGCGCTTGAGCAGCGTGACCGACGCATCGCCAATAAATGGCGCAAAGCACAGCGCCGGAAACCACACCGGCCACACGCCTTCGCGCCACCCCCAATAGCCGAGCGCGCCGGCCAGAAAGCCGAGCGGGATCGAGCCGGCGTCGCCGAGAAAGATGCGCGCTGGGTGAAAGTTGAACAGCAGAAAGCCCGCGGCCGCGCCCGCGACGATCAGGCTCGCCGTCGCGAGCGCCGGGTCCGCATGCGCCGACAGCGAGGCGGCCACCGCGTAGCCGCCGAAGCCGAACAGCGCCATGCCGCCCGCGAGGCCGTCCGAGCCGTCCATGAAGTTGTAGAGATTGACGAGCCACACGAGTAGGACCGCCATGCACGCGAGCGCCCACCACGGCACGTCGGCTGGATAGACGGCGATCAGCGCCGCCACCGCCGCCGCATGGCCGCCGAAGCGCACCCGTGCGGGCAGGCCGCGGCGATCGTCGATCTGCGAAAGCGCCGCGAGCAACGCCGCGGCAAGCGCGGGCAGCCACAGCGACGGCACCGCGAGCGCGATCAGCAACACTACGACCGGCACGATGCCCCAGCCGCCGACGCGGGGTGTCGGACGCGTGTGCAGCGAGCGGTCGTTGGGGATGTCGGTGGCGAGCCGCCACGCGAGGCCGGTGCGCAGCAGCGTCCACAGGATCGCCGCGCAGGCGGCCAGCGCGGCGACGCCCCACGGCAGTAGAGAGACGACGGAAGAGGCGGAATGTGCGGCGAGCGGCATCGTCGATAGCGTTAGCGGATCAGGTCGGAGTCGAGGCGGGTTCGGTACGTGGTCAATGCGTCGAGCGATACCACGCGACGGTTTCGAGCAGCCCATGCTCGACCGTATGCGGCGCAGACCAGTTAAGACATTCGCGGATATGCGAACTGTCGACCCTCAGCTCGCCGATCAGCCGGTCGATCTGCGCCGAGCGGCCGGTCAGGCGGCCCGCGACACGCAGCAGGCTGGCCGGCACCGGCACGAGCCGCGCGGGCACGTGAAGCTGGGTGGCCAACAGCCGCGCGAGCTCCGGCACGGTGAGATCGCGGCCGTCGGTCACGTGAAAGGTTTCACCGGCCGCGCGCGGATCGGTCGCGCAATGCACGAGCGCGTCCGCGAGGTTATCGACGAACACGAGGCTGCGCAGCGCGGTGACCGCGCCGAGCGGCAGCGGAATGCCCTTCGCGACCGCGTTCATCAGCTGCAGGAAGTTCGCGCGCACGCCCGGTCCGTAGACCAGTGGCGGGCGCACCACGACGATTTCCAGTCCCGCCGAGCGGCCGTAGTCGAACAGCGCGCGCTCGGCTTCCAGTTTCGAGATGCCATATGCATCGGACGGCGCGGGCTGATCCGTTTCGGCGATCGGCCGGCCGCTGCTCGCCTCGCCCACCGCCTTGATGCTGCTGACGAACACGAAGCGCCGCACGCCCGCGCGCCGTGCCGCGGCCGCGACCCGCAAGCTGCCCTCGACGTTGGTCGCACGATAGGCGGCGAGCGGCTCGGTCAGCGTTTCCTGCATCACGTGCACGCGCGACGCCAGATGGATCACCGCATCGCAGGTGAGAGCGACCGGCCAGCGCTGGTCGATACCCGCGAAGTCTTCGGTATCGAGCAGCCATTCGCGCACGCCCTCGGCGGCCGTCTGCGGCCGGCGCACCGCGCCGGTCACCCGATCGCCCCGCCGCAGCAGCGCGCGCGACACCGCCTGGCCGACGAAACCGTTGGCTCCGGTGACGAGGATCTGCAGACTCATCGCAACGCTCCGTCACGCACTTCGCGGCGCCCGACTTCGCCGACGCCATGCCGCGCGACCCACGCAAACAGACGGTCGCCGTCAGGACTCGACACGGCCGCAAACGGCGGGAAAGGCGGATCAGACACGATACAATCTGGCATCGGCGGTGCTTTCTCAGGAAGTCTGGCTGGGAACGTATTGTATTCGGGCGACACCCGTCGCGGCCTGCGAGTCGTCAGGGATGGCAGCGCGTCACCTGGGCGCTAGAATGTCTGCGCCGCCGCGACCACGCCGGCAGCCCCAACACGCGGCACGAGCGTCGGGCCGTGATAATAAAACGGACCTGCGCCCGCTGGCGCGTCGTTCGTACACTTCGTAACAACTCAAACATATTCGCGCATGTGGAATTCGTGGTATCGATCCGACGTGCTCGACAACAGCACACTCAGGCCTGCTCGCTGGCCGTGCGAACAGGCCCCGGCCCGCGCACCGGCAAGTCAACGCCTGAAGGCCGCGCAAGCGCGCGGCGCGCATCCACGTGAATGCCCCGAAACCTGCCGGTCTCGCCGCCGATCCCGCGCGCTACGCGCAGCGGCGTGCCACGACGTGCTGGTCTGAAGAAAAGAACTGTTTGAGCGACTAGAGTCCGATCTATGAAAGTGCTGTTCGCCACCTACCCGATGGCTTTCCACACCCCCGGCGGCGGAGAAATCCAGTTGCTTGCGTATCACAAGCATCTGCCCGCGCATGGCGTCGACGTCACGCTGTTCGATCCGTGGAAGCCGCGTTTTCTCGAACACGACGTGGTGCATTTCTTCTCGTGCGTCGGTGGCTCGGTGCACCTGTGCAACTTCGTCAAGCAACTCGGCTTGCCGCTCGTCGTGTCGTCGAGCCTGTGGGTGACCGAAGAAACCAGGCACCTCTATCCGATCGGCGAGATCCATCATCAGTTTTCTCTCGCGGACCGTGTGGTCGCGAACTCCGAGATCGAGTGCGATACGCTCGCGCGCATCTTCGATCTGCCGCGCGAAAAATTTGCGAGTGTGCTGAACGGCGTCGAACCGAGCTTTTACGAGCCAGTCGCGCCGGAGCCGTTCCGCCGTGAATTCGGCATCGAAGAACGCTTCATCCTGAACGTCGGCAACATCGAGCCGCGCAAGAACCAGCTCGCGCTGATCCGCGCGATGAAATCGTTCCCCGAACTGAAGCTCGTGCTGATCGGCCATCAGCGCGATCCCGAATATGCGAAGACGTGCTTCGACGAGGGTGGCGAGCAAGTCGTCTACGCCGGCACGCTGCCTCACGATTCGCCGCTGCTGCGCTCGGCCTACGCGGCTTGCGAAGCGTTCGTGCTGCCGAGCACGCTCGAAACGCCGGGGCTCGCCGCGCTCGAAGCGCATGCGGCGGGCGCGCGCATCGCGGTGACGAAAGTTGGCTCTACCGAAGAATATTTCGCGCAGCATGTCGCCTACCTGGATCCGTTCGACGTCGACAGCATTGCCGGTTCGATCCGCGCGGCGCTCGCGCAACCGCGCGGCGCTGGCGCGGCCCCGACGCGAGATCTGGCCTGGCAGGCCGTCCTGTCGCCCCTGAAAGACCTCTACGATTCCTTGCTGACGAAATGACAAATCCCGTGACGAACATCATGAAGAACTTTGAACTTCGTCCCCTGAATCACGTCGAGGCCGCCTCGAATTCCAGGTTCGCGTGGAAAGCGACGAACAGCGATCCACAGTTCGAGCTCACGGGATGGGAGGAGCTGTCGGGTCGCGCCGCGCGCATTTCGTTCGAGCTTGCGAAAGAAGACATGCCGGCCTCGCCGTGCATGATCTACTTCGATGCGGGCGCGGGCATGTCGGAGCACGCGACTATCGGCCTCGTGGTCGACGCTAACGGCAAGGTGGATCAGGTGGTCGCGTTTCCGCCGCTGGTCGGTCCGCTGCGCCTCGATCCGATCGCGCGCTCAGGACTGTTTTCCATCAACGGCTTCAAGGTCGAACTGGTGGCCGACGCCGACTGCCCGACGGAGCTGCTCGAACGCGCACGCCGAATGGCGTCGTGGGGCGGCGGCGCGCAGCCCGCGCCGGCACCCACCGTCGGTCACACGTATCAGGAATGGATCGAGCGGCACGAGCCGCCCGCGTCGCATTACCCGGAACTGCGCGCGCGCTCGAAAACCTGGGCGCTGCAGCCGCTCATCAGCATCGTGATGCCGACCTACAACACGCCGGCCAAATGGCTGCGCATGGCGATCGATTCGGTCGTCGACCAGGTCTATGAAAACTGGGAGTTCTGTATCGCCGACGACTGCTCGACGAACCCCGAGGTCAAGCAGGTGCTCGACAGCTACGCGGCGAAAGATCCGCGCATCAAGATCGCGTATCGCACGACCAACGGCCACATCAGCAACTCGAGCAACACGGCGCTCGAACTCGCCGTCGGCGACTTCGTCGGCCTGCTCGACCACGACGACGAATTGCATCCGCTCGCGCTCTACTGCGTCGCCGAACTGATCAACGCGCATCCGGACGCGACGGTAATCTACAGCGACGAAGACAAGATCTCGATCGACGGCGTCCGCTCTGACCCGTACTTCAAATGCGACTTCAACTACGATCTGTTCCTGAGCCAGAACATGATCTCGCATTTCGGCGTGTACAAGACTTCGGTGATGAAGGAGGTCGGCGGCTTCAGAGCCGGCTTCGAAGGCTCGCAGGACTATGACCTCGCGCTGCGCGTGATCGACCGCGCGGGCCATCACACGGTCTATCACGTGCCGCGCGCGCTGTACCACTGGCGCATGATTCCCGAAAGCACGGCGGCCGGCCACGAAGCCAAGCCGTATGCGCACATTGCTGCGATGCGCGCGCTCGACGAACATCTCGCGCGCAACGGCATCAACGCGCACACCGAGCACGCGCCGGGCACGGATGCGTTCAACAAGGTCGTGTACGACCTGCCCGAGGTGCTGCCGTCGGTGGAGATCATCATTCCGACGCGCGATTCCGCCGGACTCGTCGAGCAATGCGTGGAATCGGTGCGGCAGAAGTCGAGCTATCCGAACTTCCGCATCACGATCATCGACAACGGCTCGGTCAAGCAGGAAACGCACGACCTGTTCGCCCGCCTGCAACAGGACGAGCGCATCAAGGTCATACGCGACGATTCGCCGTTCAACTACTCGGCGCTGAACAACCGCGTCGCGCTCGCGAGCACCGCGGACTTCGTGTGTCTGATGAACAACGACATCGAAGTGATCAACGCCGACTGGCTCGAGGAAATGGTGTCGGTCGCGTTGCAGGCGAATGTCGGCGCGGTCGGCGCGAAGCTGCTGTATCCGGACGACACGATCCAGCATGGCGGCGTGGTGCTCGGCGTCGGCGGGATCGCGAGCCATGCGCACAAGCATTTCCCCAATACGCACCCCGGCTACTTCGCGCGCGCGCGCCTGCGCAACGCGATGTGCGCGGTGACCGCCGCGTGCCTGCTGATCCGCCAATCGATCTACAAGGAAGTCGGCGGCCTCGACGAACAATTACACGTCGCCTACAACGACATCGATTTTTGCTTGCGCGTGCGGCAAGCGGGCTATCGCAATGTGTGGACGCCCTACGCGGAGCTTTATCATCACGAATCGGCAACCCGCGGCGCCGAAGACACACCGGAAAAAATCAGCCGCTTCAACCAGGAATCCGAGTTGGTCAGACAGCGCTGGGGACATCTGTTAATGAACGACCCCTGCTATTCACCGAATCTGACACTGACTGCCGACGATTTTTCTTTTGCTTGGCCTTCAAGGATTGCAAATCTTGATTAATCTGGGACCCAAAAAAAATAAGACCGGATGGCTGGCGGAGTACCGCCATCCATCGCCGGGGGAACTGTTCTGCCTGCCGAGCGCGATCTACTTTCTGATGAAGTTCAGAGCCGATCTCGCACGCTTCAATTCCAAAGTGCTCGATGACCGCGTCACGCTGTACTTCTGGTGGGAAATGTCGGCGCGCGAGACGTATCCGGACTTCGACTGGGTACTGCGACAGGAAGACCTCGAATATCTGCGCCGGCTCGATAACGACACGCTGATCGAGCGGCATCCGGACGCCGTCACGTACTGGCTCGGTTCGACCAAACCGAGCGTGCTCGATGCGAAGCATCTGAGCGAAACGCTGCACGAACCCGTCACCGTGCTCGAAGAAGCCGGCCTGCAATTGCCAAAGCTGATGACGACGATCGTGCGCAATCGCGGCGATCTGTCCCAGGCGTTCAACCTGAACACGCTGACCGGCTATCTGAACGTCCTCGACTGGTGGGAGCAGTACGGTCAGGTCACCTGTCCGCGCGTGACGTGGCGTCCGCCGATCGCGTGGCCGGGGCTGCTGGAAGCGATCGACGCACCCGACTCCAGCGCGATGCCGTTTCCGCGCTTCCTCGCGCTCATCACGACCGAGCGGCCCGATCTGCGCAGCGCCTTCAATCTGAACAGTTTCACGTCGCGGCTCAACGCGCTCAGCTGGTGGGAAGACCACGGCCAGCGCGAGTATCCGCGCATCAAGTGGTCGCAGCCGCCGATCGGCGGCTTCATGCTCGAGCCCGAAGCGCCTCCCGCGGACGGCGGCCCTTACGTGCCGCGCTTCCTGTGCGAGATCTACAAGGACCGGCCGGACCTGCAGGCGACCTTCACGCTGCAGTCCTTCCGCGGGCGGCTCAGCTGCCTGTCATGGTGGATCGAACACGGCCAGCATCAGTACCACGCGATCAAATGGGTGCCGCCCACGCCGTCCGCCGCGATGTTCGAGCCGGAATTCGGCTCGCATGCCGACTGGCTGCCGGTGCCGCGCTTCCTGCGGCTTCTGCACAGCGAGCGCCGGGACCTGCAGGAGCTCTGCTCGCTCGACAGCTTCACCGGGCGCCTGAAGTGCCTGTCGTGGTGGATCGAGCACGGGCAGCAACAGTATCCGGCGATTAACTGGGGCGTCCCGCCGTTGCCCGACAGCCTGTTCAAAATGGAAGCCGGCGAGCAAGGCGCGCTGCCGCTGCTGCCGCGCTTTCTGCCGCTGATCTGGAACGAGCGGCCCGACCTGCAGGCGTCGTTCAACCTGAGCAGCTTCCGCGAGCGGCTCGCCTTCATTTCGTGGTGGGAAAAGCACGGGCACAGCGAGTACAACGCGATCGAATGGTCGCCGCCAGATCTCGCCGAAGCACGCGAGGGCGAATGGGTGCAGCCCGCCACGCCCGCGCTGATGTTCGAGCCCGAATGGGGCACGCACGCCGACTGGCTGCCGGTGCCGCGCTTTTTGCGGCTCTTGCATGACGAGCGCCAGGATCTGCAGGAACTCTGCTCGCTCGACACCTTCACCGGGCGTCTGAAGTGCCTGTCGTGGTGGATCGAACATGGGCAGCAACAGTATCCGGCGCTTCACTGGGTGATCCCGCCGTTGCCCGACACCCTGTTCGCCGGGGAAGCCGGCGAGCAAGGCGCGCTGCCGCTGCTGCCGCGCTTTCTACTGCTGATCTGGAACGAGCGCCCCGACCTGCAGGCGTCGTTCAACCTGAACAGCTTCAGCGAGCGGCTCGGCTTCATCGCGTGGTGGGACCAGCACGGCCACGACGAGTACTACGCGATCAAATGGACGCCGACTCATCTCGCCGAAGAACTCGCGAGAATCGACGACGAGCAGCCGGCCGACAACACGTCGCTGCCGCGCTTCCTGACGATGATCGCGAACGACCGCCCGGATCTGCGCGCCGTGTACGACCTGACCACCACGGAAGGCCGCGACCAGCTCGTGCGCTGGTGGAACGAGTGGGCGCCGAGCGAATACCCGCTGGTCGGCTCGCTGAAGGTGCGCTGGGCCGACAGCGCCGACGAAGAAGCCGATGACGACGCGCCCGAGCCCGCCCGTTATCACGCGCGCGTCGAAGGCATCGGCTATGAATTCGGCGTCAACATCATCGGCTTCCCGCAGGGCGTGCTCGGCCTCGGCGAAGACGCGCGCATGGCCGCGCGCGTGCTGCAACTGTCGTCGACGCCGGTCACGCTGCTCAATGCGCCGATGGCGGGACCCGCGCGTCTCGAACACTCGGTCGATCATCTGATCAGCGATGAGCTCAAGTACAACATCAGCCTGATCTGCCTGCCGGCGCCCGAAATGGTGCGGCTCGCGCTGGAAGGCGGCCGCAAGCTGATCGACGCGCCCACGCACAAGATCGGCGCGTGGCCGTGGGAACTGCCTCATTGGCCGAACGCGTTCGGCAACGTGCATCAGATGGTCGACGAAATCTGGGCGCAGAGCCGCTTCGTGCAGAGCGTCTACAGCCGGCTCGGCAACACGCCGGTCTACCAGATGCCGATGGCGGTCGAAGTGCCCGCGCCGCTCGAGCCGAAGCGCGAACGCTTTGGCCTGCCGACCAACGAGTTCCTGTTCTACCTGATGTTCGACGGCAACTCGTGGCTGAGCCGCAAGAATCCGCTCGCCGGCGTGCAGGCGTTCAAGCAGGCGTTCGGCAACAGCTCACCGGGCGTCGGGCTCGTCATCAAGGCGATGAACGTGCGCGACGACGACCCGGTGTGGCGCGCCGTGCTCGACCTGGCCGCGGGCGATAGCCGCATCCACATCGTGTCCGAGCGTCTGAGCCGCCAGGACTCGACCGACTTCATGGCCTGCTGCGACGCGTACATTTCGCTGCACCGGAGCGAAGGTTTCGGCCGCGTGATTGCCGAGGCGATGGCGTTGGGGCAGCCGGTCGTAGTCACGAACTTCTCGGGCAATGTCGACTTCTGCGAACCCGACACCGCATTTCTCGTAGACGGCGAACTCGTGCCGCTGCGTCCCGGCGACTACCTGTTCGCCGAAGGTCAGTACTGGTGCGATCCGGATGTATCGATCGCGGCGGAACAGCTCAAACGCATGATCGACGATGCGCCACTCCGTGAGCGCATCGCACTGTCGGGGAAGGCGCGCATCGAGCGCGATTACTCAGTTGAGGCAGTCGCACGCGCGTATGCGCGGCGGTTGAACGACATTGCGGAGGCGAAGACGACATGACGCTGAGGGTATGTGCTCCGGACATTTTCTCAGGCGATGCGGTGGGTAACCACTGCATCGGTTTCGTACGCATGGCTGAGCGTCTCGCCATGAGGGCCGAGCTGTATGCGAGCGGTTTCGAGGAGGGAACAAATGGAGTGCGCCCGCTCGACGCATTGTTTGAAGAGGTCACTCGCGACGATGTGGTCCTGCTGAGTTACTCGATCTACGATCCGTACCTCGAACGGATACTCGCGCTCGACTGCAGGAAGATCTGCTACGTCCACGGCGTGACGGACCCGCAGTTGCTGCGCGCGCTGGAACCGCGCACCGCGCAGTTGTGCGAGAAGGCACTCGCGCAATTGCCGCTGCTCGCGCGCGCCGACACCGTCGTCGCGAATTCGCGCAGCACGGCGGCGAGCCTCGCCGGCATCGTCGCGGCGCACGCCATCAAGGTCGTGCCGCCGATCTTTCCCGACATGTACGTGTTCCGGCGCGAACGGCCGCGCAAGGGCCGCAAGCGCCCTGAGCCCAACCTGCTGATGGTGGGCCGTGTGGTGCCGCATAAACGCATCGAGGACGGCATCGAGATTCTGTCGCTGCTGAAGCAGCGTGGTTTCGGCGCGACGCTGAGCATCGTCGGCAGCACGCCGAACTACGATTACCTGAAATTTCTGATCAATCACGCGCGGCGTCTCGGCGTGCTCGAGCAGGTCGACTTCAAGGGCATGCTCGACGACGCCGATCTGTTCGAATGCTACGAATCCGCCCACGCGCTGCTTGCGATGAGCCGCCACGAAGGCTTCTGTGTGCCGGTGCTCGAAGCGATGCATTACGGCAAGCCCGTATTCGTGCGCGGCGGTACGGCCGCTCAGGAGATTTGCCCGCCCGACTGCGTGTTCGACGCCAATGCCGAACTCGCCGCCTGGATACCGGTGATCACGCAGCGCCTCGGCCAGACCAACGGCCGCAGTCCGATCGACGCGGCCTTCGTCAAGCACGCCGACGGCGTCCTGCAACGTGCCAGCGACGAGGTATGGCGCAACGTTTTCATCAGCGCCGGTGTCGGCATCGCGGCCGCGTCAACGCATGCGCGCGCGGGTACGGCGAGCGCTTCCGCTGAGAAGAGATAGAGAGTCAGCGCCGCCGCTGACCAGCGCATATTCGGCATATCGGCGCGATCGAACCCATCGCGCCGCGTCACTCGTTCACAGGTGGCTTGCCGGCCCTGTCGAAGTCGATCGGTTGCCCCGTATGCGGGTGCGGCGTGAACGAGAAATGCGCGCGCACGTACTTCTGCGCTAGCGTGCACAGCAAATCCATCAACGCAATCTGTTCGGGCGGAAAGACCGGCGCGCGATCCGCCGCGTCGATCGGCTTTTGCATGTAGCGCACGATGTCTTTTTCGAAATCGCTGACGCAATAGTCCAGCACCTGATCGCCTTCGATCGGATAGGCTGCCACCTTCAACTCGGGATGCAGCGACAGATAGGTGCTGAACAGACGCTCGGCAACGAACGGAAGGAACGGGGCGTCGTCCGAGTGGATCGTGGGCTCCAGCACACCGCGCGCGGCTTCGGTGTTGCTCTGCGTTTCGAGGAACGTGGCAATCGGCTCGAGCACCTTGCCGACGTAGTTTTCCCAGAACGACTGCGAACCGACCCAGAAATTGCAGTAGCACAGCGTGCGCGGCGACTGACGGGGCGCCTTGCGCAGATTCCACGCAATGCCGCAGGCGTCGAGCAGTTGCTGGCTGCGTTCGACGAGTCCCGGATGCGCGTGCTCGCCCTGCATCCACGCGGAGTACGAGAAATACGCAAGCTGCGGAAACGGATTGATCATCCAGACGTCGGCGTCGGCATTGGCCTTCACGAACTCCAGAAACCGGCTGCCGTCGATGCGCGCCTTCAGTGCGAACTTCGGCGAAAACAGGCCGGTGATCTGCTGCTGCCGATGCATGCCCTTGCGGTACATGTCGACGAGGATATAGAACTCGCGCCACGCTGCGTGCGCATTGTCGCGCATCTCGAGCGGATGAAAAGCCGGTTCGGACAGGACCTGCCCCGGCGCGTAAAGCGGCTCGAAGATCTTGATCGATGCACTCATGACAGCCCTGCAATCTGCAGATAAAAGTTTCCGGTATGCACGTTGCGCCGGAACAGCGTGAGCGATGCGTTCGGTACCAGCACGTTGGGAAATCGGGACAACGGCACGTTCAGCAGGTATTGCGAGATCACCGAGATCGGTCCCGCGTGGCACACCGCGGCGATCAGGCCGGGTTGCTCCGCATGCCGCAGCACCTCCTCCTCGAGCCAGTTCACCGAACGCATAGCCAGTTCGAGATGCGACTCGCCGCCCTCGTATCGGTCCGACAGATGTTTGCCCCAGTCGGGAAACGCCAGACGAAAATCCTCGGCCTTCCAGGTCGCGAAGCGCCCTGCGTTGGTTTCGCCGAGACGGGCGTCGACGGTCCAGTCGCTGCTGTCCTTGAACAGCACTTCAGTGGTCTGCAACGCACGCCGCCACGGGCTCGAAAAAACCCGGTCGGGCACGAAGCCGTGGCTTTCCATCAACGTGCGCAGCTTCGCGGCCTGCTGCAGCCCATGTTCGGTCAACTCGTCCTGTTCGGTCGAGTTCAACAGGCCGGCCACGTTCGCATGCGACTGGCCGTGGCGAATCAGAAGAAGATCCATAGGTGTTAGCTGCTTTGGGACTTGGGGCCGGGCAAGGCCTTCAGGAACATCGACGAAATGCGTCTCACGCTGAAACGGTCGAATACGTCGGCGTAGGCGTTGCGGCGGATCGACTGGCGAAGCTGCGCGTCGCCCAGCATGTCCTCCAGCGCTCGTGTCCAGCTCTCGGCCGTGTTCGACGCAATGTATCCGGTCTCACGATGCTTGACGTTCTCGCGGTAGGTCGGGCAATCGGAATAGATGCTCGGGATGCCGAGGCTGCCGTAGTCCGCGTATTTGATCGGCGACTTGCACGAGTTGAAAAACAGCGTCTCCGGATCCTCTTCGGCGCCGAGCGGCACGATCGCGAACGTGTAGCCTTCGTCGCGAATGGCCTTCTTGTATTCGAGGTTGCCGCGGCTGCCGCGATGGGTCATACGAGGAATCGTATTGAGCTCCGGAAACGGATCGCCCCAGAAGTCGATCGTCACGTTTTCGTGACGCGCGAGAAAACTGCGCAAGGTGCCGAAAAACTCCTGGCGAAAGCTCACGAGCTTGATGCCGTCGAGATTGGAGAAGATGATCTTGGGCGGCTGCGCTTCGGTCCACAGTTCCGGCGACAGGTCGAACGCCTGATCGTCGAACCCGTTCGGGATGATCAGCACGTCGTCGGAGCGCCGCACTTTGCGCATGCGCTCCTGCAACAGCGCGTTCGACGCCGTGGCCGCGCTCGCTTCGCGAATCATCGCGAGCACGTTGTAGAGCACGTCCTCGTTCATTTCGAGCACGCTCCACGACGGCAGATCGAGCAGCCAGTCGTCGAGATCGTAAATCGTATGAAGACCGAGTTCGTTCGCCATCCGCATGATCTTCAGCGACAGGTTCGACACGTGCTTGTTGAACAGCACGACGTCGAAGCGATGCAGGTGGCTGACGCCAACGTCCGCTTCCGAGATTTGCTCCCACTCGATCAGTTGATGGCGCTGCATATACGAAAGCAAAGGTGCGAAGCGTGCGCCGATGGTGCGTGAATTCATTCGCCCATCGGTCATGGAGCGCCGCTGTACGACCAGCAGTCGGGGAATTTTAGTAATTTGTGAGGCCGGCATCGATCAGGTGTCTGATTAGGTCTGCTGCTACCGTGCTCGACGAGTGCCGTGCATAGACGCGTTGGTAGTTACGTTCGATCTTTTCGTCCCTGGCCGGGTCGGACAGGGCAGCCTGAAGGGCGGGAACGATGTCCGGCGCGCGGGTGGACGCCGCATACCAGACATTGTCGTCGAAGTGCTCGCGCTGCCAATCCCCATCAACCATGACGAGCGGCTTCTTCACGAACGCGCCTTCGAGACACGAGCGCCCGGGCGGATCGAAGCTCGGCTCCGCCACCACCAGCGCGTTCGCGATCGCGGAGCGCAACAGCGCGCTGCACGGCTGGATGAACGGCAGGAAATGAATGCCGCGATGCGCTTCGCGAACGCACTGCCGGTAGTACTCCTCGTCCCTGAAACCGCCGACCATCAAGCCGTTGATCTGGAGCTCGTTCAGCGCGCGGATCAGTTCGAGCTGATTCTTGATCGGCTCGATCAAGCCGAGGCACAGCACGTAGTCTGAGACGTCGCAGACCGTCGGGAGCAAGTCCTTGTCGGCGGGCAGCAGGAACCGGTCGGATATGCCGGAGCCCACCACCACGGATTTGCCCGGATCGACCGTGATGTATGTGTTGAAGTGCGCGAGCTCGGTGGCGGACTTGAACAGCAGCCGCTCCGCACGCTGCACGAACGCCTCGATGCGGCTGATTTCCGCCGGGTCGGGCGCGTTCAACCACCAGACGTTCGGCCACAGGAACAGCTTCTTGCCTTGATTCACCGTTTCGCGAACGATCGCTTCGCCGTCCGCATGGACGGAGAAATGCATCACCGCGTCGTAAAAGCGTAGCGGCCGGCTGCGAATGCCGTAAATGTCGGCCTGTACGTCCGAATCGTTCAGAAGTTCGGCGACCTGCACGAGTTCCGACTCACCACCACCGCTCGTCATGAACGCGGTACTGTGAGTAGTCAGGAGAATTTTGAAATGCATATTGCGGGGCTCCGTCCCGAATCGTCCCGTTTGATGGGCGCTGCTGCCGTCCGCCGGACGGTGCGGAATCACGCGCTCGCGCCGCTTGCGAACGAGGCGCGGACCGTTATCGGCAGGGGCTTGATTTTACGCCAAATCGGAGCGCAAACGACCGCCCCGGCGACGCAGCGCGCCCCTTGTGCCAGGCATTTTTAACATTACATCGCTTACCGAAAACGGCGGCCGCCCCGATCTTTTTCCCGCTCAATTGCAGCCTGAACGCGCTATCCGGCGGGCTTGCACACCTGTCGACTACTCCGACGAATAATTTGTAAGTAACGGTAAATGCTGGTTTATGTCGGAACATTGGGAAGTATTGGGCGTGCAGAATACTGGCGGTACGATAGACTGGGCCAGCCTGAAATGCCTGGCCGCAAGCCAATCCGCATACCGCTATCGATGTGCGCTTCTGTCACGGCTTTTTGCAAATTCATTCAAGTGGAGAAACAAGATGTCGGCATCGGCTGAACTTCTCGATTCACTTGCCACGCAGCATCCCGAGATTGCTGAACTGATCGCTGAACGGAACAAATATCGCGACGCGCTTCAGGTCAACATTCCGCACTTTTCGAATCTCGGCGACGTGCCTCCGGGCCACTACTATTCGCCGATCCCGTCGATCCCCGACATCAAGCAGGACGAAGCAAGGCTGTTCGGCAACGTCTCGCGCACGCTGCCCGGCATCGAGTTCAACGAAGACGCGCAGGTGCGGCTCGTCGAGGCATTTGCCGACAAGTACTACGGCCAGATGCCGTTCGAGCCGCACAAGAAAGACGGCTTGCGCTTCTACTTCGAGAACGTGATGTTCTCGTATGGCGACGCGACGTCGCTGTACTGCATGATTCGCCACCTGCGGCCGCGCCGCATCGTCGAGATCGGCTCGGGATTCTCGTCCGCCGTTTCGCTCGATACCAACGACCTGTTCTTCGACGGGCAGATCCAGTGCACCTTCGTCGAACCGAACAACGAACGCTTGCTGTCATTGCTGACTGAGAAGGACAAGGTCACCTCGAAGATCGTCAAGTCGCTCGCGCAGGACGTCGACCTGTCGGTATTCGCGGAACTCGAAGCGAACGACATCCTGTTCGTCGACTCGTCGCACGTGAGCAAGATCGGCAGCGATGTGAACCGCATCGTCTTCGAGATACTGCCGATCCTCGCGCCCGGCGTGCACGTGCACTTCCACGATGTATTCCTGCCGCTCGAATACCCGCCGCAGTGGATCTACGAAGGCCGCGCGTGGAACGAAGCCTATCTGCTGCGCGCCTTCCTCCAGTACAACAGCGCGTTCGAAGTTGTCCTGATGAATACCTTCCTGGGACACTTCCACGCGGATCTGATGAACGCACGGATGCCGCTCTTCATGCGCAATCCCGGCGCGAGCTTCTGGATTCGAAAGACTCGTTAGGCGCCGCAGCGCAAACGTTTCACATTTTGCGGAGGTTCATAGATGACTTCGACGAACGCGCTCGAGCATCGCGCCGCAGGCGCGTCCATGCGAGCCGGCTTGCAAGACGGCGTGCGCGCGATGAAGATCGGCCGCATCCCGGTACCTGATCTGCTACCCGGCACCGTGATCGTCAAGGTGGCGAGCGTCGGCATCTGCGGCAGCGATCTGCACGCCTACCGGAACGTCGACGTGCATCAAAGCTTTCCGAACGGCCACGAACTGAGCGGCACCGTAGTCGAGATCGGCGACGGTGTGACGAACGTGCGCGTCGGCCAGCGTGTGACGACCGACATGGTGTTGGGCACCGCGTGCGGCAAATGCGAGTACTGCAAACTCGGCACGCCGATTCACTGCCGCGCGCGCGAGTTTTCGTTCGGCGGAGGCTTTGCCGAATACGTGCGCACCAAAGAAGCGGGCGTGTTCCCGCTGCCCGATGCCGTCGACGATCAGCTCGGCGCCATCGTCGAGCCGGTGGCGGTTGGCATCCACGGGTGCCGCAAGATGCCGATTGCGCGCGGCTCGGTCGGCGTGGTGATCGGCGCGGGCACGATAGGCCTCGCGGCACTCGCCGCGGCGCTGGACGCCGGCAGTGAAAGAGTCTACGTGGTCGCGAGGCATGCGGCTCAGGCGCGCGCGGCGCTGGCAATGGGCGCCGCCGCGATCTTGCCGGCCGATCGCGCCGAAGCGCTCGCCGTGGTCGAGCAGGCAACCGGCGGATTGGGTGCGCACTATGCGATCGAAGCGGTCGGCGGAACGGCCGACACCTTCGACTTCGCCTGTCAGTTCGTGCGCCCGCTCGGCCACGTGTGCGTGCTCGGCGCCTTCGATCACGGCTTCAGGAACATCGAGATCATCAAGCCGCACATCAAGGAACTGACGATTCATCTGCCGAACTGCTACGGCTATGTCGACGGTCAGCACGACTTCGCGCTCGCGATCGATCTGCTGGCGCGCAAGGGCGATACGTTGCGAGCCATGATCACGCACGACCTGAGCCTCGACGACGTCGACGAGGCCTTCCGTTTGGCCAGCGACAAGAGTTCGGACTCGATCAAGGTGCAGATGCATACCTGATGGCGTAAGCGGTCTCGCGCAATGCGGTGAACATCGGTCATCACTGGAAGCTGTGCCGTCCAATACGAGGAGGCAACATGGCGAAGGAAGACAATGCTCCAAGCATCGACGAAATTCGAGATAAGCGGCGCTGCCGTTTGCTGAAAGGACTGAACGTCAAGGACAGCGTCGGCGTGGAAATCGGCCCGCTTTGCTGGCCTCTCGTACGACGCAGCGACGGCGGCGAAATCATTTACGTGGACCATACGGACACACCGCACCTGCGGGAGAAGTACAAGGACGATCCTCATCTCAACGTCAACGAGATCGTCGATGTGGACGCGGTGTGGGGGCGCAATACATTGCACGAAGCGATCAAAGGCCGCTATGTCGACTACGTGGTGGCCTCTCACGTTGTCGAACATGTTCCTGATCTCGTGACGTGGCTAAGAGAACTGGCCACGGTGCTCAAGCGAACCGGCGAAGTTCGGCTCGCCGTGCCCGACCGGCGCTACACTTTCGATTACTTCCGCCGCGAAAGCCGGCTGCCCGAAGTGCTGGCGAGCTATATCTCCCGTGCCCGGATACCGCAGCCCTACTCGCTGCTGGATCACTGCCTGTCCGCCGCCGATATCCCGACGCTGGAAGCATGGCAAAAACAGATCGACCCGCGTTCGGTCAAGCGGCTCCATACATGGCAGGGCGCGCTGCATATCGCACGCGACGCCTTCGAGAACGGCACCTATCACGACGTGCACTGCTGGGTTTTCACGCCGCGCTCGTTTGCAAAGCTGTTCGCCGAGCTTTGCGAAATGGAGCTGATCGATTTCGCTTGTGAAGATTTCAACGACACGCTGCACAACGATATCGAGTTTTCTGTCGTGATGAGGCGCTCGCGCGATCGCGGATATATCGCCGACAGCTGGCGCCGAATGGAGCGCATGGCTAACGACGCAACGCCGGCCGTGCCGTTCTGGCGCACGCACCGCAAACTGAAGGAACTATGCGCCGAACCCGGCGCCGGCAAGAGCACGCCGCGCGTGAGCGGACAGCCCAGCGAACTGGACCCGGACGTAGCGGTCGAATTGCCCCCGAGCTTCAATGAACAGGAATATCTCGCCGTCAATACGGACGTGGCGGCGGCGGGAGTGAACGCGGGTCAGCATTACCTGCAACATGGGTGGCGGGAAGGGCGGGGCTTGCGGCCGGCCCCCGCGGCGACCCAGGCTGCGCCAGCTGCGGTTGCCGTTGAAACGAGATAACGATCGAAACCGGAGAAACGCTCGAGGGCTTAATGGCTGGGCGCGCTATCAGGAATCTGTACCGCCCAGTTCGGCGCGATCTTTAGCGAATACCCGTTGTCGTTCGCCGTAATGCTCCACATTGGCCATTCCGACGCGCGAAACTGCGTGGCGCTGGCGAGCAGCATAACCACGGCAAAGCCACCCGCCAATACCCTTGACAGCTTCGAGCTCGAGGTTGCGATCGACAGCAGCGCGGCCCAGAAAAAGAACAGCAAGGCGGGATAGATGTACCGGGCACCGAAGCCGTACCACTCCATGTGTAGCGAGTACGGATTCGATCGCGCCGCGCCGAGCAACCAGATCATGCCCGCCATCGGCGCGAGCAGCAGACAGGCAAGAACCGCTCGCGAGCTCGCCACGACGAACACCAACACTATCGCCAGGATCAAGCCAGCGATGAGCGGAGCGCTATCCGGCGAAGGCAGCAGACCGCAAAACAGCTCGCGGATCATCCGGGCGCCATAGCGCCACACATACGGCGCCGGGCCGAAATCGAGCGGCGGCGACGCATTGGTTGCGATCGCGTAAACCTGCGCCGCTACGCCCGCGGTGTACGCGAGCAGAAATCCGGTCTGACGAGATGAAAATTTCCCTCGACGCCACGCATGGATACAAGCCAGCACCGCCGGGCCGAACGTGATGATGCCGAACGGGCCCGTCAATGCAATGATGGCAGCCGCCAATGCCCGAGGGCTATACCAGGATGTCGGCGGATTGAACAGGTTTTCCCACAGCAGAACGATGAGCGTCGGAAGGAGTATCCATTGAACATTCGTCACGTTCAGCAGCGTCTCGCCCGTCTGCGGGACCAGCAAAGGTGCGAGTGCGAGCAGCCCGGCGATGGGACGCGGGAAAATCCGAAACGCGTGAGCCATGTAGGCGCTCGAACCGGCCGTAATCAACGCACATGCCCACATGAAAAAGTACGGCGCCTCGTCGATCGGCGTCGTTTTCATCTGCAGCCACGCGACGAGACGCGGAACGAAATGCCAATAGCCGGAATAGCCCTGCACGAATGACCGGATACCCAGTTCGTGCGCTTGCGCGATAAAGATCGTGGCGTCTTCGGCCCATAGAAAACCGTGTTCCACGCGCTGTGGCGCCCGATACCACATGAGCAGCAACGCGCATAAGAACATCAGCAATGGAAAAAGGCAGGTTTTCTCTCGCCGCATGCTAGCAATTCGCTATTCTTTCAGAAGACAAGATGAGCAGAAATCGACAGCCGACTCGAAGATCGAGTCGGCCGTTTACGAGTGCCACTGCGGCTTATCAGGCCCGCGGCCCTTTTGCACATGTTTGAATCTGCTGCTGCGCCTGCGCGTCGTCACTGCGCCGTAGCAGGCGGTAACCAGCGAAATCGAACGCGTCCACGGGCGCATACGCGTGGCTCGCGAGCAGGCAATTCGCGCTTGCCTCGAAGGTCCACAGCGGCTCATGCACGAGAATGTAATCCGGGCTGTACTTCGAGAGCCAGGAGTACAGATCCTTGCGCGCAATGTAGTCTGCGTTATATGGATTGGTCAGCCCCAGGATGTCGATGATGTGCCGGTCGGAATACCAGCCCACGGTTCCAATCTCGACGCTTGCAACGACCGCATTACCCGGTGTGTTGGCTTTTATCCATTCACCGATATTCTTGTATTCGTCCATCGGGCCACGCTGCACGTTCGAGATACCAAAGCTGTGGTAAACGAATCCGCTCGTGACGAGAAAAAACGCAAGGAACAGCGTGAGGAAAACAGTACTCTCCCTGGACCGCTCGTACGTGAAGCTGAGCACCTTCCACGCGCCGACACCAACGAACAGCAAGCCGAAGAAGAAGAATGGCGCGTAGTACCAGTGGTAATTCGGAATACGCAGAAATACATAAAACGAACCCAGCAGGACAAGATAAAAAGCAACCAGCCACGCGATCCTTTTGCCGAGGCTCGACAGCACGCCGATGAGGCCGACCGGCAGCATGAACGCGAGCAGCCGAAAATTGCCGCCGAAGAAAGCGTCCTTCATATACTGCACGTGGAGAAAAATCAGTCCCTCGCCCCAGTACCCTGACTTGCCCTGTCCGAGCTTCGCATTACCGGTAGCCGGAAGAAACGCGCCGTAGTAGTAATAGTTAAAGATGAAATTGGCCGCGACCAGGATGACCGGCGCAACGACATACTTAACATGCGGCAGCTTTCTGTTCTTGATCAGGTAATCGACGACCACGACCAGGCCAAGGAACACACCTTCACCGCGCGTGATGAACAGCAGACCCAGCACCACACCCAGACCGAAAAATCGCTCCCTGCGATAGAGTATCAACGCGAGCGCGGAGAGGAACAGAAACAACGAAGTTTCCATTCCAAAGGTGTCGTAAAAGTAATTGAACGAAACAACGATCAGCGCGCACAGCGTCTGTTCGTATTTCCCCCTCGCCAGCAGATGCGCTCCGGTGATCGCGGCTGCGCACAGGAATACGAACGACAAAAAGATCGTCGTGTACTGCAAATTTCCGGCCGCCACGTTGGCCACGATCAGCAAGTAGGAATACAACGGCGAGGTCAGCCCGTTAAAGCGATCGCCCGCGTTGTAGGTGAGCCCTTGTCCGTCAAACAGATTGCGCAGGTATCGCAAATAAATCAGCGAATCATCGAGCTGATAGTTGCGCGTCTGCCATGAGAGATAACCACCCACCGCAATGGTAACCACCAGTAGAAGCGCGTTCTCCGAAAGGTACTGTCTAAATCGTTGCATATTCGTTGGTCAATATTTTTTTGATTACGCGCGCGCGGCAGTAGCGCAACTACAAAAATCAATGCATCGCCGCAATCAGGCAAAAACGAACTTCTTGTCGAGCCGGTATTTGACGACGTAACCAATCACGAGGCCAATCACGCCTCCCGTAAACCGGGCAGGCTCGGAGTGATAGATCGCGTCCGCGCCGAATTCGAAGCCCCAGAAAATCGCGGTAGTGGCGAGCCCCATCACCGTGTACAGCAGAAAACTCTGTATGCCGTGCGACAGATCGCGATGCTGGTATCGAAAGATCCACAGCTTATCGAGCAGGAACTTCACCACCAGCCCGCCACCCGTTCCGACGACCACGGACAGCGGCACGCTGAACGCTCCCGAATAGGTGATCAGCGAGAGCTTCTGAAGACCGATGTTCGCGGCGATCGAAATCGCCGCGAACATCGCGTAAAAGATCACGAGGCGCGAAGCGCTCATGGAGTTTGCCGATGAGTTCACGAGAGGCACGCCAGGTCAGAAAGATCGAACAACGCTTCGCCGCGAAGTGCGCAATGCATCACAACGAGAGCCGCTTGAACACGCGGCCAGGAATGGAGCGAATGATCAGCATAATGCCCCACCAGAACCACGGTGTATAAATGACATCCCTGCCCTTTTCCACTGCGCGCACGATATCGCCCGCGACCTTGTCCGCCGTAGCAACAAGCGGTCCCGGCAACGGAAGGCCCGCGGTCATGGGCGTAGCGACAAAGCCAGGCTTGATCGTCACCACATGCGCGCCCGCTTTGAACAGGCGCGCCCGCAGACCCTCGCAAAACGCGGAGAGCGCGGCTTTGGCGCTGCCATACAGATAATTCGACTGGCGACCGCGATCGCCGGCCACCGACGAGATCACCGCGATCGTGCCGCGCCGCTGCTGCTCGATCACAGTCGCGAAACGCGTCAGCAACGCGATGATCGACACGGCATTGGTATTGAACTCGCGGACCGCGACGTCGGCATCGTTCTGACAGTCCTGCTGGTCAGGCAGCGTACCGGGCGCCACCAGCACGATGTCGAGCGCGCCGAACTCGGCCGAGCAGCGCTGCATCATGGTGGCATGTTCACCGAGCTGATCGATGTCCAACTGCTGGCACAGGACCTCTTGCGCACCGCGTGCCTTCAGGTCGTCGGCAACCTGCTGGAGGCGCTCCATGTTGCGCGCGACGAGAAAGAAGCGCGCGCCCTGTTTAGCCCATTGCCGTGCACAGGCAATGGCGATCGCCGAAGTGGCGCCTACGATGACGATGTTTTTCATACTCGAGTAGTTCGTTCCCAAAAGCGTGACAGCAAGGCCGGATCACGCAGTGCTTCGACCTGTTCCCACTGTGGATAGGCAGCGCGAAAATCTTCGCCCGACATATGCGCATCCTTGGCGGGATACAGACGGCCGCCGCTCTCGCGCACGATCGCATCCAGCCGGTCGAAGAGCTTGCGATTCGATTCCTCGCGCTGCGGAAAATCGAGCGCGAGCGACGTGCCTTCGAGCGGAAAAGACAGCAGGCCCGGCGATTCGATGGCGCCGCAGCGCTTCAGCACGGCAAGTATCGACCCCGTGCCGCTGCGGGCAATCGCGTCGAGAATGGCCCGCGTTGCGTCCCGCGCAACGGGCGCCGGCATCACGCATTGATACTGCTGGAAGCCCGAGCGGCCATAGATGCGATTCCATTCAAGCAGGCTGTCGAGCGGATAGAAGTACGAGTCGTAACTGACGGTCGAGCGAACCGCGTTCGCGCGCTGCCGCCGGTAGTACAGCTCGTTGAAGGCGCGCAGCGTCAAGCGGTTGAAAACGGGGATCGGCGACGTGAACGGCACGGTCCGCGTCTTGCGGCGTTCGATGTCAAGTCCGCCTTCGCAAGCGTGATCGCCGACCATGAAAATGCCCCTGCCCAACGCGGCATCGCGACTCTGACAGTCCACCCACGCGACGCTGTACTCATGCAGTTGGTCGAGCCGTTCGGACAGCGCGAAGAACTCGTCGAGATTGGCGAAGCGAATGCTGGTCACGTCGAGCATGCTCGACGTGATCGGCATCAACTGGATTTCCGCCCACGTGATCAATCCCGTCATGCCAAGGCCGCCAATCGTTGCGGCGAAGTACTCAGGGTGCAGGTCCGGCGTACATTCGAACTGCGCGCCGTCGCTGCGCAGCAAGGAGAACCGCCGCACATGCCGGCCAAACGTGCCGCGCACATGGTGATTCTTGCCGTGCACGTCGTTGGCGATCGCGCCGCCCAAGGTTGCGTACTTCGTGCCCGGCGTCACCGGCAACATCCATCCACGGGGAATCGCGACGTCGAGAATCTGCTCGAGCGTCATGCCTGGTTCAGCGCGCAACACGCCGTTTTGCCAGTCAGCCAGGATCAGCCGGTCCAGCGGCAGCGTCTGGACCACGTGCCCTGACGACGCGAGGCAACTGTCGCCGTAACTGCGCCCATTGCCAAACGCAAGGGTCGTGCGCTGCGCGCCGCCGACACTTCGCCAGACGGCCGCGGCCGTATCACGCCAGGCGATCGGATGGGCATCTTGCGGCGCGTACGGATAGCGCCCCCAGGATTGAACCTTGGACATGGCTAGATCGCCATCCAGAACACCGCGCCGCATAGCGCCATGATGAGCCAGCTGCTGCGGTCTTTTGCCGCGAATATGATCGGGTCATCATGCATGGAACCGCGATGCGCGATGATCCACGTGCGGCTCACCCAGTAAAGCAGCAGAGGACAGGCCACCCAGATGTACTGCGGGTGCCGGTAGAGGCCCGCCGTATTGCCGTCCTGAATATAAAGAGCGAGAACCAGCACGGACAGATAGCCCGAGGCCGCGCCTAATGACGAAATCAACGGCAGATCGCTCGCGACATAGCCGCGGCCGCGCGACTTCACGAGGCCGCGCTCCTTCAATGCGTGCAGTTCCGCATACCGCTTGACGAGCGCGAGGCTGAGAAAAACGAACATCGAAAACGCGAGCAGCCAGAACGAGAGCCGCGCATCGATCGCTGCACTTCCGGCGATGATGCGCGTCGTATAAAGCAAGGCCAGCACGACCACGTCCATCATGACTCGCCGCTTCAGATGCAACGAATAGGCCAGCGTGAGTACGTAATATCCCAGCAAAACCAGCGCGAATTTATGAGGCAGGCAGAACCATGCGATCGCGCCCCCCACCACCAGCAGAACGGGAAATAGCGCCGCGCCCCACACCAGCGGCAACGCGCCCGAGGCAAGCGGGCGTTTGCGCTTGGTCGGATGATGCCGGTCGTCCTCGAGATCGAGCAGATCGTTCAACAGGTAGACGCTCGACGCACAGACACCGAAGGCAAAAAAAGCGAGCAGCGCGGACACGACCAGTGCGGCGTCCGACAGTTGATGCGCCGCGAGCAGCGGAACGAAAATCAGCAGATTCTTCAGCCACTGATGCAGCCGCAGCGACTTCGCCCAGGTTCCCGGCCATGCGGAGCGCTGGTCGATCACGCGCTCGACGTTGCCCTGCTTGCGGGCCGCGCGCTCTACGCCACTCGACGGATTGATCACATAGGCACGCTCGGCCGCGGCCCAGACTGCGACATCGTCGTGCGAATTGCCCGCGTAGTCGAAGCCTTTCTCGCCGAACTCGGCCACGAGCCTGTCGCGCTTGCGATGCGCGGACAGATTGATGTCGCTATGCGTGGCGAAGGTTTTGTCGAATAGCCCGAGATGATCGGCAATCGCATTCGCGTAGCGTTCATGGCTAGCGGTCGCCAGCACGAGCGAGCGCCCGGCGGCCCGTTCCTCCCTCAGCCACTCGATGACCGTGGCGTCGTAGGGCAGGACGGTGACGTCGATATCGGTCGCTTCGGCGAGGCGCGCTTTGAGCCCGGCTTTACCCCCGCGCAGGAGCCACAGAAGCGGCTCGTAGAACCGATGCGGAGCGGATCGGGTAAAAGCAAAACCGCATTCAATCAGGACGTCCGAGCGAATGAGAGTTCCATCCAGATCGACAACGAGGGGTTTGCTACTCATTCAGTAAACCGTCGCAAAGCAAAAAAGAGTGTGGAAGGCGAAGCGATGTCATAGAAATCGGTTCTGGCGCGTTCGATATCCTGACCGCGTAAAGCGGCATCACGCTACCATCTCGCGCCCTGCCCTACAACCCGCCGCAAATTTACGTGTCAATATATTGCCGACTGATTCAACAACCATGAGCCTGCGAGATTATGACGAAGCAGATTAATCAGTGTGCCGGGCTCAACGGCGCAGATAATACCAACATCTCGCTTATAGGCCGAATTAGCGCGAACAAACGTGAATTAAACACGTTCGCAAGCTTTTCGGCGCAATACCGGCAAAGAAAATAGCGACTCAGGAAGACGATACTTGCTCGTACAGCGATTTATATGCGTTTCCCAACGCTGGCCCGGAAAATAGCCGCTCATATCGCTGCCGCGCCGCCGCCCCCATGCCGCGCGCCAGTGCTTCATCCAGCGCCAGCCGGTTGATCGCGGCGATCAGCGGTTCCGGCGCCTCCGGCGGCACGACGAAGCCCGTCACGCCATCCTCGTTGACGAACGACGTCCCGGACCCGACCTCGCAGCACACCATCGGTTTGCCGAACATCGCAGCTTCGACCAGCACCATCCCGAACGCTTCGGAGCGCAAATGCGAGGGCAGCACCATCGCGCGACAGCCCTTGAGCAGCGCGACCTTTTCCTCATGCGTGACCTGGCCGGCAAACACGACGTTGCTCGCGCCATGCTCCCGCGCCAACGCGGCGAGCCGCTCGCGCTCCGGCCCGGAGCCTGCAATAACGATTTTCGCTTGCACGTGCCGGGCGGCCTCGACGAGCGTATGCAGTCCCTTGTAGTAGCGCAGCACGCCGAGCGCCAGAAAATACGGCTCGCCCGGCACCATACCGAGCCGGCTCTCGATCTGGCGCTGCGCGTCGAGCGGCTGCGGCTCGTCGCGATAGTCGATGATGCCGAGCGGAATCGTCTTCAAACGCTCCTTCGACACGCACGCGGCGAGCGTCTCGCTGGTCTGCGCATAGGCCGGCGACGTCGCGACCACCGCGGACATGCTGCGCAGCGTGCGCCGCATCAGCGGCCCATAGACAGTGCCGAGCAGTTTCTGCCGCACGATGTCGGAGTGGTACGTCATCACCGTCGGCTTGTTCGTGCGTCCGAGCAGATGCAAGACGTCGGCGAACGGCCACGGGAAGTGAAAATGCACGACGTCGGCCCAGTCGGCCATCTCGCGATACCTGATCACCGAGCACGGCCCGCCGAGATCGCACGATGCCGGCGCGGCCCACGATTTCTCGCGGATCACCTGCCCTTCCGGACGCTCGACGACCGTCGGCGTCGGGCTCGGTGACAGGGTCAGGATGCGCGTTTCGACGCCGCGTTCACGGGTCGATAGCGCGATCTGGCGGATCGCTTCCTGCAAGCCGCCGGGCGGGTCCGGGAAGTAGGTGCGGTACACATGGACGACCCTCACGTGCGCACCTCCGCGCCGTGTGGCTGCGCGCTGCCGCCGCCCGTTTGCGGGTAGCGGAAAGTAATCGCCAGCATCTTGTCCAGCCGCGCTTCCCACGTGTTCTCGCCGACCGCCGCGCGCGCTTCATCCGCGCTCAGGTTGCCGCGCGCAAGCTGCTTCTCGATCGCCGCGATGAACGCGTCCACATCGCCGCCCACTTCGAGCCCTGCGCGCGGTTCCTTCGCGAAATCGAGCGGCGTCGACACAACCGGTAGACCGGCCGCCAGATATTCGTAGAACTTCATCGGAAACATCGAGTGCGTGTATTCGTTGATCAGCGTCGGCAGCACACCGACCCGCATGCCGCGCAAATACTGCGGCAGCGCGCGATACGGCCGGTAGCCGAGCAGATGCACGTTCGGCAGACGCTTGAGCTGCGCGAGCAGGTCGCTGCGCTGCCCTTCGCGCTCCTCGCCGATGATTACCCATTGCCACCGCGGCCGCGCCTGCGCGGTCTGCAGCAGCAGCGGCAGGTCGACCTTGAAGTCCGACAGCACGCCGTGATACACGAGCCGCGGCTCGTCGATCGCGGCGAGCTCGGCGGGCAGCGGGCCGTCTTCGCGCGCCGTGCCGAAGTGCGCTTCATCGACGACGTTGCCGAAGAAATGCGTATTCGGGTTGAACGGCAGACACACGTCCTTCAGCGACTGCGCGGTCGTAAACACCGCCTCGCAGCGGCCGAGCAGATCCTGCTGGGCATTGCGGAACGCGTCGACGTCGACACCCGGAATCGCCGCGATATCGTCGACACAGTGGTAAACCAACGGCCCGCGCGGCAGCGTCGCGATCGCATCGAGCATGTACGGGTGGTAGGTCCACACGACCGGCTTGTCGTAGCGACGCGACCTCGCGAAGCGCTTCACCGAAAAGCGCAGCATCGCCTGATTCAGCGAGCGCACGAACGGCAGATGATGCCCGGCCGGCACCATCAGCGGCGACAGCACCCAGATGTTGTCGGCGCGGCGCGGCGGACCGAGCACGAGCGACTGCACGCCGCGCCACAGGCGCCGCCACAGTCGCGACCAGTCGCGGCCGCTGGCCACTTTCGGCGAACGGAAGCCGACGCTTTCCACATACAGGATCCGCCAGCCGCGCGCGGCGAGGATACTGGCGGTGTGCTGCTTGTTGGTCCAGTACGGCTCGTCCCAGTCGGCGGTCGAAAACAGCACGCAGTCTTGCGGGGGAAGCACGGGGTTCTCGCCGTCAGCCAACGAACACCTCGACCGGTCGGCCGCGCAGGCTGTCGACGATGCGCCGCGACGCCAGCCCGTCGCCGTACGGATTCGCGCGATCGCGCAGCGCGGCGCGCCGCGCCGGATCGTCGAGCCAGCCGATTACCGCGCTTTCGATGCTCGCCGCGCTCTGGCCCGCGAGTGTCGCGAAGCCGGCATCGACGCCTTCGCGGCGCTCGGTGTGATTGCGCATCACGACGACCGGCACGCCGAAGGTCGGCGCTTCCTCCTGGATGCCGCCCGAATCGCTGACCACGACGGCGCTGCCGCTGATCAGGTAAAGGCTCGTCGGATAGTCGACCGGCTCGATCAGCGCGAGATTCGGAATGCCATCGAGCTCGCGATGCACGGGCTCGCGCACGGCCGGGTTCAGATGCACGGGGAACACCCAGCGGTATTCGCTATAGCGCTGACACAAATCGCGCAGCACGCGGCAGATGTCCTGCAGCACATCGCCGAAATTCTCGCGCCGATGGCATGTCACGAGCACGTGCTGCTGCTGCGCGCCATGCCATGCGGGCAGCGGACTCGTCGGCGGCGTGACGCTCCAACTCGCGCGCACTTCGCCGATCGCATCGACGACCGTGTTGCCGGTCACGACGATCTTCTCCGCCGCGACACCTTCGGCAAGCAGGCTGTCGCGGGCGCGCGAGGTCGGCGCGAAGTGCAGCGTCGCGATGCGGCCGAGCAGGCTGCGATTCGCTTCCTCCGGAAACGGACTCGTGAGATCGCCAGTGCGCAGCCCCGCCTCGACGTGGCCGACGCGGATGCCACGGTGGAACGCCGCGAAGCCCGCGCAAAACGCAGTCGTCGTGTCGCCCTGCACGATCACCCAGTCGGGGCGCACTTCGTCGAGCGCGCGATCGAGCGCGGCGATCAGGCGCGACGCGAGCGCGTTCAGCGATTGCCCCGGGTGCATCGTTTCGAGCGTGATGTCGGGTTCGATGCCGAAGAATTCGAGCGCCTGCGCGGCCATGTCCCTGTGCTGCCCGCTCGCGCAGACGATCGTGTCGAACTCGCTGCGCAGCGCTCTCACGAGCGGTGCAAGCTTGATGACCTCGGGGCGCGTGCCCATCACTACCATGACTTTCATCGCAGTGCTTTCCCCGCCTCGACCTGGGTATGAGCGCCCCGGAACTCGACGCCGAGCGCGAGCGGCGTCGTGTCGGCGCATGGCGTGACGACGCTGAATACGCCGTCTTGTTCGACGATCTGCGCGAGCGAGCGAAAGCGCAGGAAATCGAGCGCGGCTTCCTCGTGCAGGAACAGAGGCCGTCGCGCCTTGCCGCGCATGTAGGCGATGAACTGCTCGTGCGCGTCGATGCGCGCCGCCTCGTCGGACCAGCCGTACGCGTAACGCTCGGAGAACGGATGGTCGAGATAGCCGAACAGCGTGTTGGTCGCGTATGCGGTGTCGAAAGCCTGCTTGAAGATCGCAAGCGGATCGCCCTGTTTCAGCATGCAGTCGCCGTGCAGCATGCACTGCTGGCTATGACCGACGAAGCCCGCGGGCAAGCCGGCCAGGGCGCCGCCGCGCGCGGTCAGAAACTCGGGATCATTGCGGATGATGCCGCCGATACAGCCCGCGTAGCCCGCGTCGATCAGGCCGCGCATCGCGTACGGCGGCGACTGGTGAAACGGCGACACCGCGTAGCGCACCGGCACACCAGTCGCGCGTTCGAGCAGTTCGGCCGATTGCGCACCTTCCGCGATCGCGGTGTCGTAGCTGCCGCCCCAGTTCGGCGAATGCGTCGCCGTGTGCGACAGCACCGCGCCCTGTTGCCGATCGGCGAGCAGTTCGCGCAGGATGTCGTGCTGGCCGCCGCGTTGCAGGTTCTGCGTATGCACGGCGAGCGTGAACGGCACGCCGAGACGCCGATACGCCTGCCACAGCGGGCGCGCCGATTCGACGTCCTCGTCGCAATCGAGCCGCGACGTGATCGCCGCGTCATAGCCCCACGGCAGTTCGCTCAGCACCGGCTGACACGGCAGCGAATCGGAGCGGTAGCCGGACAGAAACTGCTCGACGAGGCGCCATTCGAACGAATCGCACGGGCCGACCGGCCGGTTGAACCACAGCACGCCCGATGTGCCGGCATCCCACAGCGCCGCATACGCGAACTGCCGCTCGCCGTTCACGACGACCGCGGCCAGTTCTGCCTCGGCCGGGACTTCAGGCGCTTCCGCGAGCGCCCAGATCGAACCGTCGGCGCGAATCGCGCCATAGCCGAGGTTGTTCCATTCGTCGGTGAAATCGAAGCGCTCGAACGGGCGATGCCAGGCCGCGCCACCGAGTGTCCGCGCGAGCGCGCCGTAGCGCACCGCCGCCGCGCTTTCGCGCGACTCGCCCGAAGGCGCCGATGCACTGCGGCTCGCTTGTGCCAGTTCGGTTGACAAGGCCGCGGGCCGATAGCGCAGATAGCCCGCGAGCGCGATCGGCATATGGCCGAATACGATCAGCTTGCGCGGCCGCGCATTCACGTAGGCGATCAGGTCGGCGCTCCACGCGTCGGGCGCGTCGACCGCGACCACGACGTCGGGCGCGATCTCGTGCAGCATGTTGCGCGTGATCGCCTGCGCCTGGGTCCCACTGACCGAGCGCCGCAGCGCCGCGAGCACATATTGGCCAGCGTCGGCGCGCGCATCGGGAAATGCGACGCCGATCATGCGCTCACCACGTGGCGGAATTTGGCGCGGCTGCCCACCCGCACGAAATCGTCGTGACCGACGTAAGCGATCGTGAATGCGTCCTGCCAGAAGTGGCGCAGCTTCGCGGTCGTCTCTTCCGCGTTCGCGTGCGGTTCGAGCACGATGCGCAGCGTGGGCGGCGTCGTGCGCAGATCGATCTGGAATTCCTGGATGCCGCCGACGCGGTGATCGAGCATGTCCTGGATGTGGTGCGTGGGATGCGCGACGCCGTTGATCGGCACGACGTCGTGAATCCGGCCGACCACGTCGGTCAGGAAGAAACCTTTCTCGGTCTCCTGCACGCGGGCGAGGTCGCCCGTCGTGTAGCGGATCAGCGGCATCAGCCGGTTGCGGAAACCGGTGAACACGAGTTCGTGCGCGCCATCGGGGTTGTCGGGCGCGACGCGGCTCTCCGGCCAGCCTTCCGATTCGAGGATCTGGAAGCCGCCCTCATGACCGTCGAGCTCGTAGGCCATCACACCGAGCTCGGCGAGGCCGTAACGGTCGATCACGCGGCAGCGCAACGCCTTCGCGATCATCTCGCGCGCATGCGGCTCGAGCAGTTCGCCGCTCGATTCGAACACCTGGAACGCGTTGCCGCCGCCGTACTTGCGCTCGACGTAGCAGGCGAGCGCGTACATTGTCGATGGATGCGAGTGCGCGAGATACGGGCGGCGGCGCTTCAGCGTGCGCCACATTTCCTCGAGGCCTTGATCGTCGATGCGGTCGAAGAAGATGTTGCTGCGATTCATCGCGAAGCATTTGAAGTCTTCGCGCGATGGCCACTCGGGCACCGCCTGATCGGGGAAGCGGCACGCGAAGTGCAGCTCCGAACGATGGCGCAGCTTGCCGATCCGCTCGCGGCAATAGTTGGTGACCGCCGACGAATAATCGGCGCCTTCCAGGTCGTAGTAGATCGTCGTGGACAGGCCGGTCGAGCCGCCGGTCTTGCACGCGTGGTGCTTGCCCGCCTCGAGCGGCCCCGAAAGCAGACGCGTCCCCTGCTCGCGGATGATGTCCTTGGTCAGATATGGCAGTTCTTCCAGGTACCGCGGGTCGTCCTTGACCTTGGCGGGATCGAACTGCTTCGCATGGAATAGCTCGCGATAATAAGGCACCTTCGCGCCGGCGAATTCGAGCGTGGCGACGAGCCGTTCGAGCGCGATGCGCCGGCGATGCGGCATCGGCAGCGAATAGTGCTCGCGCAGCTCGCGGATTTTCGGGCGCACGTTGCGCTTTTCGGCGTTCTCCGCAATCGGATACGCGATATAGCCGCCCGCGAAACCCTTCAGTGTGCGAAACGGCTGACGCACCAGCAGGGATTCGGAGTAGCGCAGAAATGGGTGATTAGCTCGCATCAAATTCGAACCTTGTTACGCCTCGGGCGACTGCCACGAGGGTGTTGCTGAACTGCGGGACAGGTTGGCGCCGAAGAGAGCCGGCAAGCCGCCAAGCCGTCGGATTCGCCTGCCGCCGGCGCATTCGCAGGGCACACATCGCGCTATGGGGCGCATAGGGCCGGCGCGCAACGCGCCGCGCCGGCGGCGCGCCCGTGTGCTCAGTGCGGCAGCTGCGCGGTGTGGCTGATGAGCGGCTCGTCGATCGGTTCCGGCGGCGGCAGCACGGGTTCGTCTGCGACCATCTTGCCGTGCTCCATCGAGATCTTGCGGTTGCACACGCGCGCGACCAGCGAGGGATCGTGCGACGCCACCACCAGCAGCGCCGCCTTGCCGACGAGGCCTTCCAGGCGCTCGGCCGCCTTCACGCTGAACTCGGCGTCGCCGACGCTGAGCCATTCGTCCATGATCAGGATGTCGGCTTCGACGCTCGTCGAGATCGCGAACGCGAGGCGCAGCATCATCCCGCTCGAATAGGTGCGCACCGGCAGATTCAGGTAGTCGCCGAGTTCGCTGAACTCGGCGATCTCGTCGATCTTGCTGCGGATGCGCGCGGGCTTCAGCCCGTCGAGAATGCCGCGCAGATAGATGTTTTCGAAGCCGGTCGCGTCTGGGTCGAGGCCCATCGACACGTCGAGCAGCGACGCGATCTTGCCCTGCACCTTCAACTCGCCGCGCACCGGCGCATAGACGCCCGACAGCGTGCGCAGCAGCGTCGTCTTGCCCGAGCCGTTGTGGCCGATCAGGCCAATGCGCTCGCCTTCGCTGAACGTGAAGCTCAGGTCATCGATCGCGCGCACGACCGCATGGCGACCCGCGTCCTGGCCGATCCGGCCGCCCGTCGTCAGATTGAGCACCGCCTTTTTCAGCGAGCGATGCGAGTTCTCGTAGATCGGAAATTCGACGGAGATGTTACGAGCGACAATCGATGAGGAACTCACAATATCAAAGCCAGTAAGGAACGCGATTACGGAAACGCTTCATCAGGATCTGCGCGAACGCGAATCCGACGATCAACAGACCAATCGACCACGCCCACGACTCCCAGTGGGTCGGGCGGCCGGTGAGCGGCGCGCGCACCGTTTCGATCAGGTGATACAGCGGGTTGTATTCGGCGACCCACGCGCGGTCCTTCAGGATTTCCGGCGACCACATGACCGGCGTGAAGAAGAACACGACCTGGATCAGGTTCGTGACGATCGGCGGAATATCGCGAAAGCGCGCGCACAGCACGCCGAGCGTGACGCCGAGCCACACGCCGTGCAGCAGCAGGATCACGAGCGAGAACGGCACCAGCAGGATTTCCCAGCCCTGCCAGTGGCCGAACACGAACAGCAGCACGACGACGACCGGCAGGCTATGCAGCAGGATCACGAAGTTGCGCCAGGCGATGCGGCATACGTGGACCGTCAGCGGCAGCCTGATCTGCTTGATCAGATAGGCCGAGCCGATGAAGGCCATGCAGCCCTCGTTGGCGACCGACGCCAGATACGCCCACACGACGAGACCCACCGCCAGATACGGCAGGTAGTCCGAGATTTCCTGGTTCAGCAGCGTCGAATACAACGCGCCGAGCACGACCACCATGATGATCGTGCTGAGCGTGAACCAGAACGGCCCGAGCACCGAGCGGCGATAGCGCTGCCGGATGTCGTGCCAGCCGAGCGTGCCCCAGACCCGCACCGCTTTCATGCCGACCAGCAGGTCGTCGCGCTCGTTGTGACGTGTCAGGTCTTCGGAGTCGTTGGTAAAACTGATATCCATCTCAAGTACGTCCGTAAATGTCTTCGAAGCGAACGATATCGTCTTCGCCCAGGTATTCGCCGCTTTGCACTTCGATCATCACGAGCTCGACGACGCCCGGATTTTCGAGGCGATGTTTGTGACCCGCCGGGATATAGGTCGACTCGTTGGTCGACACGAAGAATTCCTTCTCGCCGTTGACGACCTTCGCCATACCGCTTACCACGACCCAATGCTCGTTGCGGTGATGATGCATCTGCAGGCTGAGGCTCGCGCCCGGCTTCACCTCGATGCGCTTGATCTTGAAACGCGGCCCCTCTTCGAGCACCGAGTACGTGCCCCACGGCCGATGCACGGTGCGATGCACCCTGTACGTCTCGTGGCCGCGCGACTTCAGCTCCGCGAAAATCTGCTTCACGTCCTGCGCGCGATCCCGGTGCGCGACGAGCAATGCATCCGGCGTGTCGATCACGATCAGGCTGTCGACGCCGACCGCGCCGATCAAACGGCCGGCACTGCGCAGATACGAGTTCTTCACGTCGACGAGCAGCGCCTCGCCTTCGACGCGGTTGCCGCTCGCATCGGCCGGCGACAGGTCGGACAGCGCGGTCCATGAACCGACGTCGGTCCAGCCGAGGTCGCAGCACACGACCGCCGCGTGCTCGCACTTCTCCATCACCGCGTAGTCGAACGACAACTCCGGCACCGCGCCGAAGCAGCCCGGCTCGAGACGCACCTGCGCGCCGCTCTTGCCTTCGGCGGACGGCGACTTGTCCATGCATTCGGCCGCGGCATCGAGAATGTCCGGACAATGCACGCGCATTTCCTTCAGGATCGTGCCCGCCGTGAAGCAGAACATGCCCGAGTTCCACACGAACCTGCCCGACGCCAGATACTCGCGGGCCTTTTCCAGCGATGGCTTCTCGACGAAGCGCACGACCCGCTCGCCATCGGCTTCGATATAGCCGTAGCCGGTTTCGGGCGCATCCGGATGCATGCCGAAGGTCACGACGTTGCCGGCCTGCGCAAGCGTCTGCGCACGCGCGACCGCCGCGGCGAACGCAGTTTGATCCGCGATCAGGTGATCGGCTGCGAGCACCAGGATCACCGTGTCTTCGCCATGCGCCTTCGCCGTGTGCAAGGCCGCCGTGGCAACCGCGGCGGCCGTGTTGCGGCCGAACGGTTCGAGAATGAACGAGGTCGCGATGTTCTTGCGGTTCACCTCGCGGAAATCGTCCTCGGTCTTGAAGAACAGCTCACGGTTGGTTACCGTGAGCACTTCCTTCACGCCGGGCAACGCGACCGCCCGCAGGAAGGCTTTCTGCAGCAGGCTTTCGCCGTCCGCGAGACGGATGAACGGCTTCGGGTGCGATTCGCGCGAGACCGGCCAAAGCCGCGATCCCGCTCCGCCGCACAGAATGATCGGTAACAAACTCACAGATCCCTCTCAATACCGTATTTTTTACGCGGCCACACTGGTTTTGCGTACGGTTGAAACACGTTGGCAATCTACTGCGCATAGAACGCGAAATCCGCGCCTGGAACCCGCTCACGTCGAGCGACATTCTACCGCCGCCCCCTTTCACCATTGTCAGGGAACCATCGCTTCGATCTCGTTATAGAACCACGACGGCGTCATGGCGAGCGGCATGCGCGGCAGCTTCGCCGCATCGGCGCTTGCGAGCCCCCGCGTCGAAACCGCGACTCAGGCGCGCGCCGCCGGCGACTTCGGAAAACCGTCCGTCAAACACAGCTTCAGCGCGTCGCGCCAATGCGGCGCGGCCAGCCCGAACACGCGCGCCAGCTTGTCGTTCGACATTCTGGAATTGGCTGGGCGCCTGGCCGGCGTCGGGTAATCCGAGGCGGGAATCGGCAGCGTGTTCGGCTTGTTCGGCAAATCCGCGAGTTCGAAGATAGCCGACGCGAAGCCGTGCCACGACGTCGCGTCGCCCGCGCACAGGTGATAGATGCCCGAACGCTCGCTCCACCACTTCGCGCTGTCTTCGGCGGCGAAGGCTTGCGCGCACAGATGCGCGCTCAGCGTCGCGATCGTGTTGCACCAGGTGGGCGCGCCGATCTGGTCGGCGACCACCTTCAGCTCGGGGCGATCGGCGCCGAGCCGCAGCATCGTCAGCAGAAAGTTCTTGCCGCGCGTGCCGTATACCCAGCTCGTGCGCAATACCAGGTGATTCACGCCGCTCGCCGCGATCGCCTGCTCTCCCGCGAGCTTGCTGCGGCCGTAGACGTTCTGCGGATCGGTCGGATCGTCTTCGACGTATGCGCCTTCTTTCGTGCCGTTGAACACATAGTCGGTCGAATAGTGGATCAGCGCGGCGCCGAGCTTTTTCGCTTCCTCGGCGAGCACGCCCGGTGCTTCGCCGTTGATGCGCATCGCCAGATCGCGCTCTTCTTCGGCTTTGTCCACCGCGGTATAAGCGGCCGGATTGACGATCAGCGCGGGACGCACGTCGCGCACCACCGCGCGAATCTGATCGAGGTTCGACAGATCGAGCCGCGAGCGGTCGACCGCGACCACGTTGCCGAGCCCTTGCAGCGTGCGCGCGAGCTCATAGCCGACCTGGCCATTTACGCCGGTGACGAGAATCGTCCGTGTCGCGTCGTGTGCGCTCATGCGTTTCCCCTATGCGTAGACTTCGGCGTCGGCGAGACGCTTGCCCGCCGCATCCTTGGCCGCGAGCAGCGGCTCGAAGTCGATCGGCCATTCGATGCCGATCGACGGATCGTTCCATACGATGCTGCGCTCGTGCTCGGGAAACCAGTAATCCGTGGTCTTGTAGAGGAACTGCGCGGACTCCGACAGCACGACGAAGCCGTGCGCGAAACCGGGCGGCACCCACAGCTGCCGGTGGTTCTCGACCGACAGCGTCACGCCGACCCACTTGCCGAAGTTCGGCGAACTCTTGCGGATGTCGACGGCCACGTCGAATACCTCGCCCTCGACCACGCGCACGAGCTTGCCCTGCGCATGCTCGATCTGATAGTGCAGACCGCGCAGCACGCCGCGCGCCGAGCGCGAGTGATTGTCCTGCACGAACTCGACGCCCGGCTCGACCTTCTCGGCGAATTCGAGCGCATTGAAGCTTTCGAAGAAGAAGCCACGCGCATCGCCGAACACCTTCGGCTCGATGATCTTGACTTCGGGCAGTGAGGTTGCGCTTACCTGGATGGCCATGCGACGTGATCCGTAAGAATGTTTTGCAGGTATTGCCCGTAGGCATTCTTCGCGAGCGGTTTGGCGAGCGCGAGCAGCTGCTCGCCGTCAATCCACTGACGCCGGTAGGCGATCTCTTCCGGACACGCGACCACCAGACCCTGGCGCTTCTGCAGCGTCGCGATGAAGGTCGCGGCTTCGATCAGCGAGTCGTGCGTGCCGGTGTCGAGCCACGCATAACCGCGGCCCATGATCTCGACGTTGAGCGCCGCGTTCGCGAGGTAGCGCGAGTTCACGTCGGTGATTTCGAGCTCGCCGCGCGCGGACGGCTTGATGTCCGCGGCGATGTCGCAGACCTGCTTGTCGTAGAAGTACAGTCCCGTGACCGCGTAGTTCGAACGCGGCTTGGCGGGCTTTTCTTCGATCGACAGCGCGCGGAACTGCTTGTCGAATTCGACCACGCCGTAGCGCTCCGGGTCCTGCACGTGATATGCGAACACGGTGGCGCCTTCGGTCTGATCGTCGGCGCGTTCGAGCTGCTTCGCGAGATCGTGGCCGTAGAAGATGTTGTCGCCGAGAATCAGCGCCGACGGATCGTTGTTCACGAACTCGCGGCCGATGATGAACGCCTGCGCGAGCCCATCCGGCGACGGCTGCACCGCATACTGGATATTCATGCCCCACTGGCTGCCGTCGCCGAGCATCGCCTCGAAGCGCGGCGTGTCCTGCGGCGTGGAGATGATCAGCACGTCGCGAATACCCGCCACCATCAGCGTGGACAGCGGGTAGTAGATCATCGGCTTGTCGTACACCGGCAGCAGTTGCTTGGAGACGACATGCGTGATCGGATACAGGCGGGTGCCCGAACCGCCCGCGAGAATAATGCCTTTGCGCGCCATTGCCGTGCCTTTACGCGCGCTGCGCGTAGTTGGTCTCGACCCACTTCCGGTATTCGCCCGAAGCGACTTCGTCGACCCATTGCTGGTTGTCGAGATACCACTGGACCGTTTTGGCGAGCCCCGTCTCGAACGTTTCCGCCGGCTTCCAGCCGAGTTCGCGCTCGAGCTTGCGGGCGTCGATCGCGTAACGGCGGTCGTGGCCCGGACGATCCGTCACATAGGTGATCTGGTCGCGATAGGAGCCCGCCGCCTTCGGACGCTGCTGATCGAGCAGGTCGCACAGCGTGTGCACGACCTCGAGATTCTTCTTCTCGTTCCAGCCGCCGACGTTGTACGTCTCGCCCGGGGTGCCCCGCGCGAGCACTTCGCGGATCGCGCTGCAGTGGTCGCCGACGTACAGCCAGTCGCGCACGTTCTGCCCGTCGCCATACACCGGCAGCGGCTTGCCGCCGAGCGCGTTGGCGATCATCAGCGGAATCAGTTTTTCGGGGAACTGGTACGGACCGTAGTTGTTCGAGCAGTTGGTGGTCAGCACCGGCAGGCCGTACGTGTGATGGTAGGCGCGCACGAGGTGATCCGAACCGGCCTTGGTCGCCGAATAGGGGCTATTCGGCGCATAAGGCGTCGTTTCGGAGAACTGCGGATCGGTTGCGGACAGCGAGCCGAATACTTCGTCGGTCGACACGTGCAGGAAGCGGAACGCGGCGCGCTCCGCTTCACCCAGCGTGTTCCAGTAGCTGCGCGTCGCTTCGAGCAACGTAAAGGTGCCGACCACGTTGGTCTGCACGAAATCGGCCGGACCGTGAATCGAGCGATCCACATGGCTCTCGGCCGCGAAATGCAGCACGGCGCGCGGCTTGTGTTCCGCCAATAGCGCGTCGAGCGCGGCGCGATCGCAGATGTCGACGCGCGCGAAAATGTGTTTGGAATTGCCCTGTAGCGACTTCAGCGTGCCCAGGTTGCCGGCGTAGGTCAGTTTGTCTACGTTGAGCACCGCTTCGTCCGACGCATTCAGCCAGTCGAGCACGAAATTAGCGCCGATGAAGCCGGCACCGCCCGTTACCAGGATCATTTAATTCCCTTGTCGATGTTAGTGACAGGCAGCGAAGAACTTGCGACCTGTTCACCCCGTGTGGTGTCTGTTTCTCTGGCCGACCGACGCGTCCCGCGGAGAGCGGACACTCAGACGCCAATTTTATGAAGCCACAATTATAAAGCTGCCCAGTGCAAAAACTAGAACCCTAACAACTTGAAACAGCTTGACAGAATTCGTTGCCGCTGGTCTGCAAAATGGAGCCTTTCGGTGCGGTTACGCGCATTTTGACGCTTGTAATGATCTGCACGACATACTATGCGGTCCAGCGCGCAAAGACCGGGAAACGAACAGGAAGAACGGGCAAAAGCACCGCGAACGGCCGCGAATGCAGACCATCAGAAGATTGCTCGCGCGAACGCGCTCAGGCCGCGAGCATCCAGCGCAGCGTATCGATGAACGGGATCGACTCGACCGCCGGCACCAGCGACTGCAATTTGGCGGGCGATCCGGCAAGCATCTTGACGTCCGTTTGCCGGACAAAGGCGGGATTGACCTGGACTTCGATGTCGTGACCGGTGAGTTCGCTCGCGGTCGTCAGGATCTCACGCAACGAATACGGCTTGCCGGTGCAGACGTTGACGATCTCGGCGGCGACATCGGAGTCGAGCAGCGCCTCGTACGCACTCGCCACATAGCGCACGTCGGAGAAGTCGCGCGCGATGTCGATATTGCCGAGTTCGATCGACGCCGCGCGACGTGCGAAGTGGCTGACGATCTTCGGCACGAGGAAGTTCACCGCCTGGCCGCGGCCGGTGTAGTTGAACGGCCGCACGATCAGGATCGGCAGACGGTCGAACCATGTGCGCACCAGCGCTTCCATTGCCGCCTTGCTGGCCGCGTAATGATTGACCGGCGTCAGCGCAAAGCTCTCGTCGATCGCGGCGCTGCTGACGTTGCCGTACACGTTCGCGCTGCTTGCGATCAGCAGCTTGCGCGGCACGTGGCCGATCGCGGCGCAGGCTTCCAGCAGGTTCAGCGTGCCGATCACGTTGACGCGATAAAAGTCGAGCGGATCGTTGTGTCCCACGAAGCTGATCGCGGCCAGATGCACGATGTAATCGGGCCGCACGGCGTCGAGCACGCGCCGGCAGTCTTCCGGTGAGGTGATATCGAGCTTGACGCGTGTCGGCGTGTCGGGCTCGTCGCGGCCGGACACCGCTTCGATCACGGTGTGCCCACGCCCGATCAGCTTCTCGACCAGATAGCGGCCGGTAAAACCGTTCGCACCGGTGACGAGCGTGCGAAATGATTGTTTCGCGGCGGGAGACGACATGCTGGCTTCGTTCACGAGAGAGTCATCCTGTTGTTGTATTGGAATAGCGCGCGGTCCATAGCGCGATATCCGAACCGCAAACGGGCTATTATGTCACGCTAGCTTGCTGCTCTGCCCAGCGTGGCACGCGTCGTGCAACACCGCGCGTATCGAATCGATCCGATTTCCTCGATGACACCCCACAACGCTTCCAGTACGTCCGCTCCTCTCGTTCCTCTTGCTTTCGGCGATCTGCAAGGCTGCCGTGCGCCGTTTCAGCAACTGCTCGCCAAGGCCGCGCCGCCGGACGGCACACCGCTGTGGTTCGCCGGCGATCTGATCAACCGCGGCCCCGACTCGCTCGACACCTTGCGCGACGTCATCGCGTTCGGCGAGCGCGCAGTGCCGGTGCTCGGCAATCACGATCTGCATCTGCTGTCGGTGTCGGCGGGGATTCGCAAGTCGAAGAAAGGCGACACGATCGAAGACATCCTCGCCGCGCCCGATGCCGCCGATCTGCTCGATTGGATCCGCCACCGGCCGCTCGCGCATTTCGACAACGGCATGCTGATGGTGCACGCGGGCGTGCTGCCCCAATGGGATACGACGCTGACGCTGGAACTCGCCGACGAATTGCAGCGCGCGCTGCGTGCGCCGAACTGGAAAGAAACGCTTGCCGGCCTGTACGGCAACGAGCCGAACCGCTGGAAGCCGGGCCTGAAGGGAATCGAGCGTCTGCGCGTGACGTGCAGCGCGTTGACACGCATGCGCTTTTGCAGCGCCGATGGGGTGATGGATTTCAGCAGCAGCGGCACGCTCGCAGCCACGCCGAGCGGTTGCATGCCCTGGTTCGACGTGCCGTCGCGCCAGACCGCCGACGTGACCGTCGTGTTCGGTCATTGGGCCGCGCTCGGCCTGATGCTGCGTGACAACCTGATCGGCCTCGACTCGGGTTGCGTGTGGGGGCAGAAGCTGTCGGCGGTACGGCTCGCGCGAAATCCTGCGGAGCGTACGTTGACGCAGGTCGATTGCGATTCGTGCGGTGTGCCGCGCGGGGGCAATTAAACAGAAGCCGGCGACGCTGCCCGGCAGCGCCGCCGCTCAGGCCGAGCGGCGCGGCTGATCGACGGGCTCGATCAGCGTTTGCGGCGTCTCGGCGGCGTCGCTCGACGACGAGGCAGCTACCACGTCGCCTTCTTGCGCGACCGTCCCCGCCACTGCGTTGCCGGCCTGCATGTCCCGCAACGCGTTCGCCACCACGTTCTGAGCCTGCGCCGCGAGCACCCGCCGGTCAGCGTTCGGTGCGAGCGGTGCGCCGACATAGACGTGAGCGGTTAGCGGACCGCCACGCAACAGCATGTCGAGCGAGTCGGACAACGAGACATCGTCGATATACGCGGGTGCGGTCGACTGCCGGCCCTGCGCATCCTCGTACATGATGCACAGCGGCTGCACCGGCACACCGGCCGACACCGCCGCCTGAAACATGTTCGCGTGAAACGGCAGCAACCCGAGCCCGTTCGACGTGGTGCCTTCGGGAAACACGCACATCAGTTCACCCGCACTGAGGCGATCGGCGAGTTCGTGCATGATCCGCTTCGCGTCGCTGCGCTTCTCGCGCTGGATGAACACGGTGTCGAGCTGCTGCGCGAGCCAGCCGACCACCGGCCATTGCCGGATCTCCGCCTTCGAAACGAACGGCGTCGGCCGCCACGCGTTGATCACGTAGATGTCGATCCACGAGATGTGATTGGCGACGACGAGCGCGCCACGATCGAGCCGCACCGCATCGTTATGCACGACAAGGCGCATGCCGCACAGCCGCAGCATCTTCAGCGACCACGCGCGATTGAGCGCGTGACGCCGCTCGGCGCTCGCGTTCGGAAAGCGTGTCGCGACGGTCCACATGCCGTGCAGCAGATGCGTGATGAGACGGATCTTGCGTAACGCGAGCTTCATGGGCGGGGCTTTCCTTGACTGGACCGAGACGATGCCGCTCAGCGCTGCTCGTACGCGAGCTGACCCGACACGACGGTCGCGCGCACCTGCGCCGGCAACTCGTAGCCGAGGAACGGCGTGTTGTGCCCCTGGCTCCTCAGCGCGCGCGGCTCGACGCGCCAGTGAGCATGACGATCGAACACGCAGAGGTCGGCCACCGCGCCGACCGCGATGCGGCCAGCCGCTTCGAGGCCGAGCACCTGCGCCGGCGCCGCGGTGATGCGATTGAGCGCGCTCGCGAGCGGCACGCCCGCTTCGTCGGCCCACTTGACCGTCAGCGACAGGAACAGTTCGAGGCCGGTTGCGCCGGGCGTCGCTTCGGCGAACGGCAGCAGCTTTTCGTCGTCGTCGACCGGCGTGTGCGCCGAGCAGATCGCGTCGATCGTGCCGTCGACGAGGCCTGCGCGGATCGCTTCGCGATCGCGCTGCTGACGCAGCGGCGGATCGAGCCGGAACTGCGCGTCGAAATAGCCAATGTCGAGGTCGATCAGATGCACGTGGTTCACGGTGACGTCGCACGACACCGGCAGGCCTTCGGCCTTTGCCGCGCGCACGAGCGCGACGCCCGCCGCCGACGACACATGCGACACATGCACGCGCGCGCCGGTCACGCGCACGAGTTCGAAGATCGTATGCAGCGCGATCGTTTCGGCCGAGACCGGCACGCCCGACAGGCCGAGCCGCGACGCCAGCGCTCCGCTCGCGGCGACGCCGCCCTTGCCGAGGTACGCATCGACGGGACGCAGCCACACGGTGAAGCCATAGGTCTTCGCGTATTGCAGCGCGCGCATCAGCACCTGGGTATCGACGATCGGCGTATCGGCCTGCGAGAAGCCGACGCAGCCCGCCTCGGTCAGCTGGACCATCTCGGTGATGACCTGCCCCTTCAGACCGACCGTCAGCGCGCCGAGCGGATATACGTGCGCCTTGTTCAGATTGCGCGCGCGGAACTTCAGCATTTCGACGAGGCCCGGTTCGTCGAGCGTCGGATCGGTGTCCGGCGGACATACGAGGCTCGTCACGCCGCCCGCGAGCGCCGCGGCCATTTCCGAGCCGAGCGTCGCCTTGTGCTCGTAGCCCGGCTCGCGCAAACGCGCGCACAGGTCGACGAGACCCGGCGCGATCGACAGACCCTGGGCGTTGAGCGTGCGCTCCGCCTGGAAGCCGGCCGGCGCCTGGCCGAGAGCGGCGATCTTGCCCGCCTCGATAAAAATGTCCTGCTGCTGTTCGGTGCCCGCTGCCGGATCGATCAGCGTGCCGCCTTGAATATGAATCTTCATGCGCTGCCTTTGTTAAACCTGTGGTTCAGCCTGTGCTTCGGCTTCCTGATGAGTCGCTGCTTAATCGTTGTTACCCGCGACGATCCCCATCACCGCCATGCGCACCGCGATACCGAACGACACCTGATTCAGGATCACCGATTGCGGGCCGTCCGCGACCTGCGAGTCGATCTCGACGCCACGGTTCATCGGGCCGGGGTGCATCACGATCGCATCCGGGGCGGCGAGCGCGAGACGCTCGGGCGTCAGCCCCCAGCTCTTGAAGTACTCCTGCGACGACGGCAGCAACGCGCCGCTCATGCGTTCGTTCTGCAGGCGCAGCATGATGATGACGTCGACGTCCTTCAGCCCTTCGTCGAGGTTGTGGAACACGCGCACGCCCATCTGTTCGAGGCCGCCCGGCAGCAGCGTGCGCGGACCGATCGCGCGCACTTCGGGCACGCCGAGCGTGGTCAGCGCATGAATGTCCGAACGCGCGACGCGCGAATGCAGGATGTCGCCGACGATCGCCACGCGCAGCTTCGTGAAGTCTTTCTTGTAGTGGCGGATCGTGTACATGTCGAGCAGACCCTGCGTCGGGTGCGCGTGACGGCCGTCGCCGGCGTTGATCACGTGCACGTGCGGCGCGCAATGCTGCGCGATCAGGAACGGCGCGCCGCTCGACGCATGACGCACGACGAACAGATCCGCGTGCATCGCCGACAGGTTGTTGATCGTGTCGAGCAGCGATTCGCCCTTGCTCGTCGACGACGCGTTGATGTTCAGATTCAGCACGTCGGCCGACAGCCGCGTGGCCGCGATCTCGAACGTGGTACGAGTGCGCGTCGAGTTCTCGAAGAACAGGTTGAACACCGACTTGCCGCGCAACAGCGGCACCTTCTTCACTTCGCGGTCGGTCACGCTGACGAACTGGTCGGCGGTCTCGAGAATGTGATTGACGATGGCCTTCGGCAAGCCCTCGATGGACAGCAGATGCTTGAGCTCGCCGTTCTTCGTGAGCTGCGGGTTGCCCTTCAGGAAGCCGTAACGGAAGCGCTCGGATGCGCTAGCGGAGGAATCCTGCGGAGCCTGGGTGGCGGTGTTCATGATGTACCTGCTTCAAATACGGACTGCAACGTGATCGAGAACGCGGCGCGTTGCTCGCGCAAGTTTCAATCGACGCGTGCTTCAGTGTGAAAAGAGAACCGCTGGCCGCCCGCGCCGTCGTCTTCATGGGCCAGCACGAGCGTCGCGTCGGCCGGCACGTCGACCACGCCGCCGACGAAGCGCGCCGCCACCGGCAACTCGCGTCCGCCGCGATCGGCGAGCACCGCGAGTTCGACCGAGGCAGGCCGGCCATAGTCGTACAGCTCGTTTACCGCCGCGCGAATCGTGCGGCCGGTGTACAGCACGTCGTCGACCAGCACGATGCGGCTGCCATCGACGGCGAACGGCAGCGAGGTCGGGCTCGCCTGCGCGTGCAGCCCTTTCTTCGCGTAGTCGTCGCGATGCAGCGCGACGTTCACCACGCCGAAGCTCGGCAGGTTCAGGTCGCGCGCGAGCCGCTCGGCGAGCCATGCGCCGCCGCTATGGATACCCGCGAGCACCGCCGCCTGGGCGCCGTCGTGCGCTGCGGCGAGCTGGTCGCCATAGGCCGCGCGAATCTGGTCGAGCAACGCGCGATACAGCGCTTCGGCGTCAATGGAACTCATGATCGTCGGAAAGTCCGTCAAGATATTGCTGGAGGATGATGCTCGCGGCTTCGGCGTCGAGCATGTCGGCGCGGGCGTTGCCGGCGCGAATTTGCGCCTCGGCCTCGACCGACGAGTAGCGCTCGTCGACCCACGTGACCGGCAGATTGAAGCGGCCGTTCAGCTGGTTGCCGAAGCGCTTCGCGAGCTGCGTGCGCTCGTGCGGCGTGCCGTCGGGGTGCATCGGCAAACCGACCACCAGCGCATCGGGCTTCCATTCGGCGATCAGCTTGCCGAGCGCTTCGAAACGGTAATCCTTGCTGCGGTTCTGCACGACGACGAGCGGCCGCGCGCGGCGCGTCAGCGAATTGCCGACCGCCACGCCGATACGTTTCACGCCGTAGTCGAACGCAAGCAGCGTCGCCTCACGTCCGGCCGGCAGATTCATGCGCGGCCCCTCATGCGTGCCCGGCCTCGCCCGACAGCATCGACAGCGACACGCCGAGCAGCGCGAGCGCCGCTTCGAGACGATCTTCGGCCGGCACGTCGAAGACGATCTTCGGATCGGCCTCGACCGTCAGCCAGCCGTTCTTCGAGATTTCGTCTTCGAGCTGACCGGCGCCCCAGCCGGCGTGGCCGAGCGTCAGCAGGAAACGCTCCGGACCGTTGCCGCTCGCGACGGCCTCGAGCACGTCTTTCGAGGTGGTCATTTCGAGCCCGCCCGGCACCGACATCGACGACGTGTACGCGCTGCCGCCTTTCGGATCGTGCAGCACGAAGCCGCGCTCGGTTTGCACCGGGCCGCCGAAATACACGGGAACATGGAGAAGAGGTTCGATCTCGAGCTTCAGATCGATGCGATTGAAGAGCGCTTCCAGGTCGATATCGGTCGGCCGGTTGATCACGAGGCCGAGCGCGCCGCGCTCACTGTGATCGCAAAGGTAGACCACCGTTCCTGAAAACGTCGGATCGGCCATGTTCGGCATGGCGATCAGGAACTGGTTGGTCAGATTGATGCGATCGGTACTCTTGGACATAGTTCGGATTTTAGCAAAGACGATGCGCGATGGCGGGCTGCTTTGAGCATTGCAACGCGTTGGGTTGCACGCTACGTGCGGCGTCATCGACGCCGGATCAAGTTCCACTCTATCACGCGCGCGACTCGCGCCATGCCGCGATCAGGCGCCGAAACACCGCGTAGAACGGCAGGTTCGACGCGTGTCGCGAAGTAGCGGGGTCGTGACTCGTCAAAATGGGTTTCAGCGGATTCGGCGCGCGTCGGTCGAGGCGTTGCGGACGCAATTCGCGCGCCACGTCGCGCGTTTGGTTCGGCCTGGCTTGCGCTTCACGCGCCGCCCTGCTCGATCGCGCGCGTGAGCGCGGTGAGCGCCGCCTGCGTGAAGCTGCCGCCGGCCGGCCCAACGCCCGCGGCGACCTTGTGCAGCGACGCGCGCAACGCCTCGGCGGCCTGCTCGAGCGTGTCGGCCGCCGGCGCGCCGACGATCACGTGTACGCGCACCGCCGGCGTCGCGACGGCCGCATGCGCACGACGCCGCCATGCGAGCCCGAGCGCATCGGCGAGCAGCGCCACGTGACCGAGGCCGAGCGCGCAGGCGGCCGAGCCGAGCCGGTAGGCGGCGTCGCCCGCCTGCAGTGCTTCGCTCGGGTCGGCTTTCTCTGGCTGATCGGCCGCGCGGGCATGCGCGGCGAGCGCCTCGATCGACGCTTCGGCGGTCTGCAGGAAATCTTCGTACGCGTTCGCGTTGACACTCAGCACGCCGAGATCGCGCGTGTGCGGCAGCGACTGCGCCTCGAGCGCGCGCGCCTCCCACAGCGCTTCCGACGACTGCGTGCCGGCGACGTGCCAGTCGACGGTCAAGCCGTAATCGTGCAGCACCTCGACCTGGTCGGCGTCCTGGGCGGCCGCGCCGAACAGCGCGTAGTCGCGCCACAGCAGCGCGAGCGTCGCGCGCACCAGCGAACGGGGCGCGCGCTCGATGCCGCGCGCGTGATCGGCGAGCGCCAGGTTGCAGCGCGCGTAAAAGCGCCGTGCCTCGGTATCGCGAATTGCGTGGCCGCGCGCGCGCAGCGCCTTCGCGCAGGCGCGCGCGAGCCGCCAGAAGTCGTAGGGATCGGGACCGGCGAGTTCGGTGAACACGGCGTCGAGCTCGTCGAGCGCGGCGTTCGTGACCGCAAGCGCAACCGCGCTACCCGTGTCGGCCTGCGAGCGCAGCACCGGCAGCAGAGCGCGCTCGTAGCGCGCCCGCAGATGTGCCAGCTGATCGGCCGATTGAGCGTGCAGGGACGCCGGGGGCACCGGCCGCGCGCACAGCGCGAGCTCTTCGAACGCGACGGCGGAGCCCGGCGTGGGTTCGACGAGTTGCGCGCACAGCTCGCGGTAATGGTTGAACAGCGTCGGCGAGCAGCTGAGCTCGCGCAGATTGTGACGTTCGAGCGCCGCGCGGAAGTCGCGCAGCGCCGCGCCGAACACCGGCCGGGCGCTTTGCGCTTCGGCCGACTCGTCGCTCGCGAGCGGCGAGAGCCGCACCAGCGCGTCGGCGAAACGCTGCGCGCTGAGCCAGCCCGCCGTGCGCAAGGCATGCGACGCACGCAGAAGCGCGGCACCGCTCTCGTGACGCTGCTCGAACGAGAGCGACGCCTCGGCGAGCGCCAGTTCCGCCGGGCGGACCGCGCCGCCGCGCGGGTTCGGCAGTGCATCGTTGGAAACGGGTGCTGCGGATCGAAGAGTCATGGGCAGGCGACACGAAGCTGACGGCGCCGTCGCTTCGCGCCGCGTGCCGAGTGAGCGGCCACCGCGCGAACCGGCGACAGGACAATGACAGACTACCGTTGCGACACGACGCGTCCGGCGATGTTCCGCGCCAGCGCGCTCAGACAGGCGCCGGGTGCGCCGGACGCATCAAGCGATTGCAGCAATTGTGCGGTGGCGACACCGCTCACTTTCGGGATTGAAGCTCAGGGTTCAGGTTCGGGACCGAACCTCGGGACACCGTTTTGGGGCCGAAGCTTCCGGGGGCTTGCCGTGCTTCAGATCTGGACCATTTCGAAGTCTTCCTTGCGCGCTCCGCATTCGGGACACGTCCAGTTGATGGGCACGTCTTCCCAGCGCGTGCCCGGCGCAATGCCTTCGTCGGGCAAGCCGGCCTCTTCGTCGTAAATCCAGCCGCAAATCAGGCACATCCAACTTTGATATTCCATTCTTTTGTCGCGTCGTTGAGTCCGTGGAAACGGGAGCCATGATGGTACCGTGTTGGCGCCCCCATGCCTAGCAATCGAAAACGCGCAACCGCAGCGTGGACCGGCCTTCGGCGGGGCGCCCGCGCGCCGTGTCAGCGCCGCTTGCGGCGTCTTGCCACGCGTTGGGCGGGCGCCAGCGACACGGTGGAGCGGGCCCTCGGGCAAGCCGCGCGAAAAAACGCCCTGTCAACGGTTTAGGCCGCATAATTGAGCCAATTGCGCACTGTGCGCCGAAATCCTGCTTTTCTTATCCATTTTCATGCCCAGCGACACGCCTCCGATCGTCCTCACCTTCGGCCTCTCCGATCCCACTGGCGGTTCCGGCCTGCAAGCGGACCTGATGACACTTGCCAGCATGGGCTGCCACGGCGTATCCGTGCTCACGGGCTATACCGTGCGCGACTCGGCGAGCTGCGATGAAGTCACCGGCCTCGACCCTGACATCGTCGCGACGCAGGCGCGCATGCTGCTCGAGGACATGCCGATCGCCGCCTTCAAGGTCGGCGCGTGCACGCGCGCCGAGGTGGTCAGCGCGATCGCGGAAGTGGTTGCCGACTACGACGATGTCCCGCTGATCCTCGCCCCGGACTTCACGCTCGACGACGAACACGTGCTCGCCGCCGACGAACTGCGCGAAGCGATCGCCGATCTGCTCGCCCCGCAAACCACGCTGCTGGTCGCCGACTCCTCGACGCTGCTCGCGCTTGCGCAGCCCGACGGCGACGCGGAGGCGCCGAGCCTCGACGCCGCGATCTCGCATCTGCTGTCGCAGGGCTGCGAGTACATTCTGTCGACCGAAACCGGCACGCACCGGCTCGTCAACACGCTTTTCAGCGAGGACGGCCAGTTGCGTCAGGACTTGTGGGACCGTGCGCCCCATCGGCTGACGGGCCTGACCGATACGCTTGGCGCGGCGATCGCCGCGCTGCTCGCCAACGGCCAGGAGCCCGCGGAAGCGGTGCGCGAAAGCCAGGAGTATCTGTACCAGGCGGTGCGCAATGCGTTCCGGCCCGGCATGGGGGCGTACATGCCCGATCGTTTCTTCTGGGCACGCGGCAGCGACGACGACGAAACCCCGCCGGCCCAAGGCAAGGGCGCAGCGCCCGGGGAAGCGCGACACTGACCTCGTCATTCATCGGTAATCGACTAGAAACCCGCTATCAGGCGGGTTTTTTCATTCAGCGCGTCTTCGCGCCAATGTAACCAGACGTGTTCCTGCGTAATTAAACGTTACAACGTCAAGGACACCTTTTGCCTAGACTTTACGCATCACTGACAGCCATATGTCCCCACATGTCTTTTCCGACCTTTTTTATCCATCCACCGAAATGCGGCGGTTCGACCGTTATTTCGTGCTTTGATTTGAACAAAGGTAATGATCAATTCATTAGCTTTGTTTGGGATCAGGATGGGTGGGGAAACTGTCGCGCGAAGCTGCTCGAGACGCAAGTCGGCGGTGGACATCATCCGTTTGGGATTCATCGGGTGATGAAACATCCGGTCAACTACTGCACGATCCTGCGCGATCCGCTCTCGCGCCACATCTCTCACTACCGGTATGCCGCGAACGGCAAGAACGGCCAAATCATGCGCGGCGTCAGCGTGTCGACGCCGGAGGCTATGGCGCTTCAAGGCGTGCTATCGCTCGACGAGTGGGTCAGCGAATCGCTCGGCGGCCGGAACCTGTTCGTGCAGATGCTGAGCGGCGAACCGGCGGTCAACGAAGCATCCCTCGCCGTCGCGCAAATCCATTTGCGCGAACATATCGGTACCGTGGGCGTCTGCGAGGACATGAGCGAATTCTTACTGCGGTTGTGCGGTTCGACCGGAATGAAATTACCGTTCTGCTTCCAAGCGAACCGCATTAATGGCAAACCGAATGGCACAGCCCTGTTAAGCGAAGCAGCAAGACAGAAATTTATCGATGACAATAGTCTTGATTACGAGCTGTTTCGCGATGCCAATCGCATCGTCGAAGCTTATGCGAAAAAATCGGGCAGCGTCTTTTCGAATGCACTCGAATTGGTCCGCGTGATCCAGGCAGAAATAGATCAGCTCGAGAATCCGCACATTTATAGCGCAACCGTTCTAGGCATCGACGGCTCATTCCTGTCGCGCGTGCATCAGGTGATCCGCCGCTTCGATCTGACGCCGATCGATATTTATCTGGAGTTCGCGCAAAGCCAGCGGCGTCCGCTAGCCGACCTGTTCGACGGCTTCGTCGACACGGTGGGGGACGGTGTAGTGCGCGGCTGGGCCGTCAACTTGAGCAGGCCAGAGCGGCAAGTGCCGCTCGAAGTGCGGATCGGCGCGCAGATCGTCGCAACCGGCCTCAGCGGCGAACCGCGGCCCGATGTGGCAAGCGCCGGCTATCCGAGTTCGAACAGCGGATTTTCAATTGCGCTGCCAGACGGCATCCCAGAAGGCTTTTGCGTTACGATCGCGGATTCCACGGAACGCCTGCACAACGCTGGCACGTGGCGACAAGGCTGGCACTGCGAGTGAGCCAAAGGAGACAGGAGAACTTATACATGAAAGAGCCGCCCATCTTCGTGCAACGCTTCACCGGCAAGATCGCGGCGCAGGACCGCATGCGCATATTCGATCAGACGCCCGCCACGATATGGCTGACCGGCCTGTCCGGCGCCGGTAAATCCACACTGGCGTTCGCGCTCGAAGAGCGGCTAATCGCGCTCGGTCATGCCTGCTATGTGCTCGACGGCGATAACATCCGCCACGGTCTGGCGAGCGACCTGGGCTTCGAGCGCGACGACCGGCGCGAAAACATCCGCCGCGTCGCGCACGTCGCCCAGTTGATGAACGATGCGGGTTTGATCGTGATTACCGCGCTGATTTCACCGCTACGCGAAGACCGCGCAATGGCGCGCGAGATCATCGGAGCCGACAAGTTCGTCGAAACCTACGTGTCCGCCTCGCTCGCCACCTGCGCAAGCCGCGATCCCAAAGGTCTTTACGCGAAAGCGAGGTCTGGCGAGATCAGCTCGTTCACCGGCGTGTCAGCGCCCTATGAAGCACCGATCGATCCTGACCTGCACGTCGAAACCGGAACGCTGAGCCCCGCGCAAAGCGTCGCGCAGATTTTCCGCTACCTGCACGAAAAGTGTCTCGGAAGATCGGCTCAGCGTACGGCTCACGTCGCGGGCGCCTGATCCGGACAAAGGGCGTCCGGAAGCGCTTGCTGGCCGCCACATCAACGCCGGCTCCAAACGAAAAAACCCGCCTGAGCGGGTTTTTTCGTTTGAGGAAACGCCTCGCGGCGCGCACCCCCCACATGATCTTCCAAGCGGGCCTCGTCCGTGATCCAGACGCGCGGCAGTTCAACCACGCGGCCGGACCACGAGGCCCGAGCGGAATTACATGTCCATGCCCATGCCGCCCATGCCGCCGGGCATGCCGCCAGGCATCGGAGCATCTTCCTTCGGCAGTTCGCAGACAGCTGCGTCGGTCGTCAGCAGCAGGCCAGCAACCGAAGCTGCGTTTTGCAGCGCCGTGCGCGTCACCTTCGTCGGGTCCACGACACCTGCGTCAACCAGGTCGACGTACTCGCCGGTCGCTGCGTTGTAGCCGTAGTTGCCCTTGCCAGCAGCAACCGCTGCCACGACGACGCTCGCTTCTTCGCCACCGTTGGTGACGATCTGGCGCAGCGGCTCTTCCATTGCACGCAGAACGATCTTGATACCTGCGTCCTGATCGGCGTTTGCGCCCTTCAGGCCAGCGATCGCCGTACGCGCACGGATCAGCGCGACGCCGCCGCCAGCGACGATGCCTTCTTCCACAGCTGCGCGCGTTGCGTGCAGTGCGTCTTCGACACGTGCCTTCTTTTCCTTCATTTCGACTTCGGTCGCAGCACCGACCTTGATCACTGCAACGCCGCCTGCCAGCTTGGCAACGCGTTCTTGCAGCTTTTCACGGTCATAGTCCGAGGTCGCTTCTTCGATCTGCTTGCGCACTTGCTTGACGCGAGCTTCGATGTTCGCTGCTTCGCCAGCGCCGTCGATGATCGTGGTGTTTTCCTTGCCCACTTCGATACGCTTCGCCTGGCCCAGTTCAGCCAGCGTTGCCTTCTCGAGCGTGAGGCCGGTTTCTTCTGCGATGACCTGGCCGCCGGTCAGGATCGCGATGTCTTCCAGCATCGCCTTACGACGATCGCCGAAGCCCGGTGCCTTCACAGCAACGGTCTTCAGGATGCCGCGGATGTTGTTGACGACCAGCGTTGCGAGCGCTTCGCCTTCGACATCTTCAGCGATGATCAAGAGCGGACGGCCAGCCTTCGCGACTTGTTCCAGAACCGGCAGCAGATCACGGATGTTCGACACCTTCTTGTCGTGCAGCAGCACGAACGGGTTGTCGAGCACGGCAACTTGCTTGTCCGGGTTGTTGATGAAGTACGGCGACAGGTAGCCGCGGTCGAATTGCATACCTTCGACGACGTCCAGCTCGTCTTGCAGCGACTTGCCGTCTTCGACGGTGATCACGCCTTCCTTGCCGACCTTGTCCATTGCTTCAGCGATGCGCTCGCCGATCGACGAATCGCTGTTCGCCGAGATCGCGCCAACCTGGGCGATTTCCTTGTTGGTCGTGCACGGCTTGCTGATCTTGCGCAGTTCTTCGATTGCGGCTGCAACAGCCTTGTCGATGCCGCGCTTCAGGTCCATCGGGTTCATGCCCGATGCGACGTACTTCATGCCTTCGCGGACGATCGATTGCGCGAGAACCGTAGCGGTCGTCGTGCCGTCGCCTGCGTTGTCGCTGGTCTTGGAAGCGACTTCCTTGACCATTTGCGCGCCCATGTTCTGGAGCTTGTCTTTCAGTTCGATCTCTTTTGCGACCGACACACCGTCCTTGGTGACCGTCGGGCCGCCGAAGCTGCGCTCGAGGACCACGTTGCGGCCCTTCGGACCCAGCGTGACCTTCACGGCGTTGGCGAGAATATTCACGCCTTCGACCATCTTGGCACGGGCGGAATCACCGAATACGACGTCTTTAGCTGCCATCTTCTAACTCCTTGAATACTTTGGATATAACCGGGGAAGTAGCGACTTTGCGCTTACTTCTGCACCACGGCCATGATGTCTTCTTCGCGCATCACCAGCAGTTCGTTGCCGTCGACCTTGACGGTCTGGCCTGCGTACTTGCCGAACAGGACGCGGTCGCCGACCTTCACGTCGAGGGCGATCGCTGCGCCCTTGTCGTCGCGCTTGCCCGGGCCGACTGCGAGGATTTCACCTTGATCCGGCTTTTCCGCTGCGGCTTCGGGGATCACGATGCCCGACGCGGTCTTGGTTTCCTGATCCAGACGCTTGACGATCACGCGATCATGCAAAGGACGAAGGTTCATACATACTCCTCTCTGATTGAGACTGAAGAACGCTGAGAAAACCCGGCTGGACGAGCCAACCGGAGATGTTGTTAGCACTCTCGTGCAGCGAGTGCTAATTATATGGACGGGTAGTGACAAATTCAAGAAGTAGGGAGCAGCCGCGCTGCGGCCGAGCTTTTGCACGACCGGCGCGGTTCCGGCGCGCCGGCGCAATCATGCGTCTGAGCTGCGAACCCAAGCAAAAACAAATACTTGCGGCGAGATTTGCGGCTTGTCGCTGCACGGCGGAGGGGCGCTATCGCAAACAAACCGCAGCCGCGCACCGTACTCGATACCGTCGGATCTGCGATTTCCAGGGAAAACCCCCGTCCGATCGAGCATGGTTCCACTCACTTCTGCGCAGGCGGGCGCAACGCGTTACCTGCCATCCACTTGAGCCGTTCGCAATTGACCTTGATACGCGCCGCGAATTCCGTCGGGTCTCGCTCGCGTAGTGCGTTCATCTGGCTATTGGTGTCGTCGGCGCGATGCCAGCCCGCGTCCCAGTGCTGATCGAAATCGGTCGCTCCGGTCAGCACCTTTCGGAGCCGCTCCTTATAGGCGCCGATGCGCTCGGGCGGCACGCCGCAAAACGCCTGCGCGAAACTCGCCCGCTCGCCCGCCGTCTCCGCGCTCATGTTGGCGTCGCTCGCGCCGCTCGCGAGCGGCGCGGCGAACGACAGCATCGACAAACAAAGCGCAGCGCAAAGCGATCGATAGCGATACGATGGATTCTTCATCTTCGACTCGTGACGATCCTTCGTGGCGACCAGGGATTGTCCCGATCTTCAACGTCGCCTCGCCGATTGTGTCCTGATTGCACTGCACGATGGCGTTTTCGCGCGCTATTCGATGCATCGCGCGGCCAAGCCGCGGTGCTACGCTCGTCAAAGCGGCATTCGCGACGTGCCCTTCCGGGGAGCCGTGGCACGAGCACCGCAACGCCACGGCCTATCGGCAGGCCGCGACAGAAACACGAGCGCCAGGCATCGACAACAAGCTCGAACACGACACGAAATCAAACACAAAAAGGCGAGACATCGCTGCGGGAGTGACTGCGATGGCATTCAAAACATATACCGTACTGACGCTATTGGTGACGAGCACTGCCGCGTTCGCGTGGCGGCCAGTCACCTATCCGATCCGAAGTCAGAGCCCTTACGAGCGCAGCATCGATAACGCGATGTGCTACGCCGAGGCGAACCGCGTGACCGGGGTCAACATGGCCCACGAGTCGCAGATTCCGCCGCGTCATCCGCCGGCGGCCAAAGGTGCGTCGACCGGCGTAGCGTCGAAACCCCCGCTTCCCCCCAGTTCCTTCTCGGCCACGCCGCTGCCGTGGAACGCGAGCGCGCCCGAAGCCGCGAGCGCGCCGCTCGCCGGCGCGCAAGCGCCTGGCGGCGCAGCGTCGGCGAAGCCCGTGAACGAAGCTGCGAACGGCGCCAGCGCGCCAGGGGCACCGGCCACCGCGACGGCGAATGCACCGCCGAGCGCATCGGCGGCGACACCGGGTGCGAGCGCGGCAGCCGGCGCGTCGGATGGAGCGGGCGCTTCGATGCAGGCCAACGCGGCGTCGAACGTGAAGCTGCCGCCGCTGCCCGCGCCCGAGCCTCCGATGACCCGCTATTGGGCCGCCTACGGCGCGTGTATGCAGGCGCGCGGTTACGTCGTCCAGTAGTTCGGCCGACGCCGCCTGCGAGCGTCGTCGCATTCATTCTTTCTAATGGCGCCGACCTTCGGCGCCAGTGGAGCGACACGGCCATGCCGCGCGACTCGACTTCCGACCAGCCATTTTTCCATCATTGCGCATACTGCGGCGTGCCGCTGCCGGGCCGCTTTTCGCCGTGTCCCGCGTGCCATGCGCTGCCGATCGATTCGTTCTATACGGACGACAAGCCCGGCGAGCGCACCGCGCGATCCCGGGCGCTGAGTACATCGCGCGCGCAACTCGACCCGCTGCGAGCGGCCGCGGGCTTGCCCGCGGACCGTGCGTCGCGGCGCTCCGCGCAAACGAAGATGAGCCCCTACGAATTGCTCGACGAGGCCACGTTCGAGCCGGGCGGACGTCGACGGCGGCATCCGCTTGCGCTAACCGCGGCCGCGCTCGCGACGCTCGGCGCCGTGTATATCGGCTTCGTTCTTCTCGACGACGATGCGAGCGTCGACACGCCAGTGACGTTCTCCGGCGCAGTGCACCCGGACACGCCTGGGCAAGTCCCTGCGCAGAGCGTTGCGCGGAATGCGGCGCCGTCGGTTGCCGCGGCGCCGACGCCTGCGTCGATCGTCGCGCAAGCGCCGCGTCCCGTGATCGTCGCGCGGCAGCAACCGGCGAATGTGAGCGCGCCTGTCGCGTCATCGGCGTCGCAGGTCGTGGCGACCGCGCCTGCCGTGGCGCGCTCGTCACCGCCCGTCGTCGCGCCCGCGCCCACCGTAGCGCGATCGTCACCGCCGGCCGTGGCGGCCACGCCGAACGTCGCGCCGTCCTCGTCGCCCGTCGTTGCGACCGCGCCCACCTTGGCGCGGTCGTCACCGCCAGTCGTGGCCACCACCTCGACCGTCGCACCATCGTCATCGCCCGTCGTGGCGACCGCGCCAACCGTAGCGCGCTCGGCGCCGACCGCCGTGGCGACCACGCCGACCGTAGCTCGCACAGCACCGCCCTTCGTCGCGTCCGCGCTAACCGTAACGCGATCGGCACCGCCAGCCGTAGCGACCACGCCGACCGTAGCTCGCGCAGCACCGCCCGTCGTCGCGTCCGCGCTAACCGTAACGCGATCGGCACCGCCAGCCGTGGCGACCATGCCGACCGTAGCTCGCGCAGCACCGCCCGTCGTCGCGTCCGCGCTAACCGTAACGCGCTCGGCACCGCCGGCCGTGGCGACCACGCCGACCGTAGCTCGCGCAGCACCGCCCGTCGTCGCGTCCGCGTCTACCGTGACGCGATCGTCACCGCCAGCCGTGGCGACCGCACCCATCCCGGCCCGACCGTCACCGTCAGTCGTTGCGACCACGCCGGCCGTCGTGCCATCGTCTCCACTCGTCGTCACCACCGCACCCACCGCAGCGCCAACCACGAAATCGGGCGCGGGCGTCGCCGCGACCACGCCGCGCGGTACGGCGGTCGCGTCGATCAACACCAACCACAGCAGCAACACCGACACGTTGGCCGCCCCGCTCAAGCTGGCCGACAAACAGCGCGCCGACGCCGAGCGCAATCTGAAAGCCGCGCACGGTTATCTGCAACGAGGCAATCTGTCGGCGACCAAAGCGCGCCTCGGCGCGGCCATTACCGCGCAGCCCGACAATCGCGACGCGCGCCGCATGCGCGCCCAGGTGAGCACGCTAGAGCAGCAACGGGACGCGCTGCTGAGTCTCGCGCGCGGCTGTAGCAACGTCGGACGTTGGGAGTGCGCGTCGCACAACGCCAACGAAGCGTTGCGGATCGATTCGAGCAGCAAGGACGCGCAGCGCCTCGTCTCGCTCGCGTCGCACGAATCGGCGTGGCAGACCATCCCGCCGTCGGCGTGGCAGACCGTGGAGCCGCCGGCGGAAGAGTCGCACGCATTGCGCGATCTGCTGCGCCACCACTGAGCTAAGGATTGCGAGGGATCTCGCGAGACGGCGGCACGAGCATGCCGCCAATCACGGCTGCCCGCGCGGCGCTCCCCAAAGACGCGCCGCGCGGGCAGCCGTGTCAACCGACGATGCTGTCGTAGCCGTAATAGCCGCCCTGATACCCCGAGCCGAGGAACGCAGCTTCCTGCGGCACGTCAGTGAGCAGCACGCCGCGCAGGCCGACGCCACCGTTACGCAGGCGTTTGGCGGTTTCGATGATCTCGTGCAGCGGCTGACGCCCATGCCGCACGACCAGCAGCGACGTCGCCGCGTATTTGCCGATCAGCGTCGAATCGGTCACGGCGAGCACCGGCGGCGTATCGATGATCACGACGTCGTATTGCGGCTTCAGCACCTCGAGCATAGCCTCGAAGCGTCGGCTCATCAGCAGTTCGGCCGGGTGCGAGGGGAGCGTGCCTTTCGCGAGCACGTCGAGGCCCGGCAGCACGTCGCGCTGGATCATTGCGTTGAGATCGCCACCGCACAGCACGTCGGACAGTCCCGGCCGATGACTGACGCCGAAATGCGAATGCACGTCGCCGCGCCGCATGTCACCGTCGATGATCAGCACGCGCTTGTTTGCCGACGCGACCAGCGTCGCCAGATTCACCGACAGAAACGACTTGCCCGCATCGGGCCGCGACCCGGTGATCATCACGACGTTGTTGGCCGCATGATCGAGCGACAACTGCAGCGACGTGCGCAGATTGCGCACGCCCTCCACCGCGAGATCCTCGGGCGCCTGCTGCGCGAGCACATGCTGCCCGCGCTGGCGCAATGACACCTTTTCCTGCAGACGCAATTGCGTCTGGCTGCGCGGCACCACCGCGAATACCGGCACGCCGAGCATCCCCTCGAGTTCGTCCGGGCGCTCCACGCCGCCGCGCATCGCGCGCTTCAGGAACACCAGCAGCAAGCCGAGCACGAGGCCGCCGCCGAGCGACATCAAAATCACCAGCATCCGCTTCGGGCGCACCGGATCGTCGGGCGTTTCGGCGAAGTCCACCACGCGCACGCCGCCCACCTGCCCGGCCTGCGCCACCCGCAGCCGCTGCACGCTGTTGAGCAGGTTCGTGTAGAGATCGGTGTTCACGTGCACGTCGCGCTGCAGACGCAACGCGGTCTGCTCGGTGTCGGGCATCGTCGAGACGCTGCGGTTCATCGTGCTCTGCGCGCCCTGCAATGCGGCGATCTGCGCATCGAGCGCGGCGACCGTCGGATGGTTCGGCGTGAACTTCTGCAATAGCTCCGCGCGCTGCTGCTGCAGATCGAGCAGCTTCGTCTTGTTGTCGACGATCTGCTGCAGCAGCAGCTTGCTTTCTTCGCCGAGATCGACGGTGCCATGGGCATTGCGGAACTTGCCGTAGCGTTCTTCCGCATCGTCGAGCGCCTTGCGCGCGGCGGGCAGTTGCTGCTCGAGATACGCGAGCGTGTGATCGGACTCGCTCGAACGGCTCGCCAGATCCTGGCGCACGAACTGGCGCGCCACGTTGTTGACGATCGCCGCGGTCAGCGCCGGGTCGGCGCCTTCGAGGCTCACGCGGATCACGCCGGAGTCCTCGGCCGTCTCCTGCACGACCATCGTCTTCGCCAGACGCTCCACCGTGCCGAGCGTCGAAGCGCGCGTCAGTTCGAAACGCGAGCCCGGCGCGCCGACCAGTGTGTCGACGTGCAGCGTGATCGGCCCGACCGCGGTATCGGTCTGCACGGTCTCGCCGACGCGCCCCGACAGAATCGCGCTGCCGTGAGGATCGCGCAGCATGAAGGTGTTGCCGGCGCCCGCAACCAGCGTGAAGGTCTCGCCATACAGGTCCTTCGACACGTCGAAGCGCGACACCGCGATGCTTTCGTTGCCCCACGCGAATCCGCGCAGGTTGATGAACGACGGCAGCCGGAACCACCAGTGCCCGTTCACGAGTCCCGCGATCCTGCTGCCCATCACCGGCAGATAACGCGGCTTCGCCGTGATGTCGAGGTGCAGCGCGCGGACCGCTTCCTCGGTGACGAGACGCGACTTCAAAAGCTCGATCTGCGCCGCGGTCGACGGTTTCGAATCGTACGCGCCGGGAAGCGGCGATGCCGCATCCCGGCCGTTCGCATTGACGTTCGCCGCATTCGCCGTCCTGTCCTGAACGTGAAACAGCACGTCCGAACGATAGACCGGCGGCGTGAGGAACGCGTACGCGCTACCGAGCGCGAGCGCGATCAGCGTCACGATGAGGATCGTGCGCCAACCGCGCACGATCGTGCGCACGTAGTCCGACAGATGCAACTGCCCCGGTTCATACACGCCGGCGTAGCGATTTTCGTAATTGATTGCCATGTTTTCACCCAACAAGGCCTGCCGGTTCAGATATCGCGTCACGCCTGCGTTACTTCGACACGACGACTCCCGTCACCGCCGCGTTGATCGCCGGCAACAGCAGGTTCAGCACGCGGTTGAAGCGAACGAGACCGCCCTGGCCGACGTACACGATGTCCTTCGGCTGCAGCTCGAACTGGTTCGCGAGCAGCATCGCCACCGGCGAAGTCGCGTCGAGGTGATAGATCTGCGGCGACTCGCTGGTCGAATTGCGGATCACGAACAGTTGCTGCCCCGAGGCCGTGTTCGAGTCGAAGCTGCCGCCGTCCGAGATCGCCTGCGACAGCGTCAGCGAGCCGTTGCGCAGCGGCAGCACCGTGGCCGGCTTGTTGACTTCGCCCATCACGTAGACGCCGCTGTCTTCGCGCGCGTTCACGCGCACGGTATCGCCCGGCTGCAGATAGATTTCCGACGGATTGCGGCCGCGTTTGACGAGGTCGTCGATGTTCAGCCTATAGGTCGTGCCGTTGCGGATCAGATCGACGCGGCTGCGATCCGCGGTCGTGGTGAAGCCGCCGCCCAGGCCGATCGCATTCGTCAGCGACATCGGGACGTCGTTGATCGATTGCGTGCCCGGCGTGCGCACTTCGCCATCGACATACACCGTCGCGTTACGGAACGACGCGACGCGCACCGTTATCTCAGGCTTCTGGTACACCTTGCTCAAACGCTGATTCAATTCGCGCTGGATCTGCGAGACGGTCTTGCCCACGACGTGCAGTGTGCCCGCATACGGAAACTGGATGTCGCCGGTTTCATCGATCAGGAAGCCCGGCATCGCATCGCTAGGGCGCGAATTGGTCGGCGGCTGGCCAAGAGCGGCCGCGAGTTCCGGGTGATCCCACACGACGATCTGCAGCACGTCGCCAGGGCCCAGCTTGTACGGCGCCGGCTTGCCGAACAGCCCCGCCGTCTCCGGCGGCAGTTGGGAAGCCTTCTGATCGGCACCAATCTTCCTCAGCAGTTCCAGATTGATATCGGTGATCGGAATCTGCTTCTGCTGCGAAGCTTCGGTACTGAATTCGCCACCCGTGTCCTGAATCCCGGCCGGCGTGATCATCCGTTGTCCCGGCACGATCTGGCATCCGGAAAGTAATACTGCTGCACTAGCGAAAACCACAAGACTTCCTGTGCGAAAACCAAGTGAGCTCATGATCTTTACTCCTTCGCCCCGAGGCGTTGTTATCGACTTTCTAATAAGCGTTTCGATGCACCAGTCCGGCGACAATCGTCGCGCCGATGATCCGCATATCGAGTGCGAACGACCAGTGACCCAGGTAGTACAGGTCATGTTCGACGCGACGCTCCATCTTCTCGATGCGGTCGGTTTCGCCACGGAAGCCGTTGATCTGCGCCCAGCCCGTGATTCCCGGTTTGATCCGGTAGCGATGGATATAGCCCGCGACCACCTTTTGATAGAGGTCGTCGTGCTCGAGCGCATGGGGACGCGGTCCTACGACCGACATGTCGCCACGCAACACGTTGAAAAATTGCGGCAGCTCGTCGAGGCTCGTGCGGCGCAAAAACGCGCCCACTTTCGTCACGCGCTTGTCGTTGCGCGTCGCCTGGCTTAAGGTACCCTTCGCTTCGGTATGCACGCGCATCGAGCGGAACTTGTAGATCGTAAACACGCGGCCGTCCGCGCCCTTGCGCTTCTGTTTGAACAGCACCGGTCCGCGCGACGAGAGCTTCACCGCGATCGCGATGCAAACGAGCAGCGGCGCGAGGGCCACGATCGCGGCCGCCGCGAACAGCCGGTCGAAAATTTCCTTCTTCAGCATCGCGTTGGCCGACAGCGGCGAGGCGACCAGATTGATCGCCGGCATGCCGAGCAGATCGACCACGCCGCTGCCTTCGAACAGCGCATGACTGCGCACGTCCGGCATGAAGCGGATATTCACGAGGTCGTCGCGGAACTCGTCGATCAGCGCGCAGATCAGCGGCTCTTCGGACAGCGACAGCATCAGCCATAGCTCGTGCACGTCGTTGCTGCGGATGTAGTCGGCCAGCAGATCGACGCGATCGAACACCGGCACGCGCGGATTCGTCACGCCAGAGTCGTCCGGGCGCGTGTTGTAGACGGCGGTCGCGCGAAAGCCCGCGCTCGGCGCCGACTCGATGCGGCGCAGGATCGCATCGCACTGCGAGCCGCTGCCGACGATCGCGACCTGATGCAGGTTCATGCCCGCGCCGCGCGCCCGCGCGAGCACCGCGTGCGTAATCACCCGATTCGCGATCAGCAGGCCGCCCGTCGTCGCCGTCCAGTACGAGAACCACAGCCGCGACACGATATCGATGCGATGCAGCGAGTACATCAGCACGAGCGCGCAGGCCTGCACGATCAGCCACGCGAGCGACACCTGCCCGGCGAGCCCGAGCTTCGAGCGTCCGCGCCATGATTCATATACCCCGAACGCGGGGAAGATCGCGAGCGCGAACGCAGCCGAAAACATCACCAGCGCCCAGTAGAAACCTGACTGGCCGAGATAGTCGAAGCGAATCCGTGACGCCACGGTCGCGCCCACCAATACCAAAGCGACATCGAAAATCCGCGCGAGCAGATCCTGAAACTTGCGCATTTTCCTTACCTCGTTCTGCCTTCCTGTACGCAAAAAGGGTGTGCATGAGCTGCCTACGGGCAGCGGCCGTAGTTATCGTCAAACCTCACGATGTCGTCTTCGCCGAGATAGGTACCCGACTGAATTTCGATGATTTCAAGCGGCACCCTGCCCGGGTTTTCGAGCCGGTGACGCGTGCCGAGCGGAATATAGGTCGATTCGTTTTCGCTGAGCAGGAACTGCTCTTCGCCGCGCGTGACGAGCGCGGTGCCGCGCACGACCACCCAATGCTCGGCGCGGTGATGATGCAGTTGCAATGACAGCTTCGCGCCGGGCGTCACGACGATGCGCTTGACCTGGAAGCGCTCGCCGCGATCGATCGAATCGTAGAAGCCCCACGGGCGCCGCACCTTGCGATGCGCGTCGGCCTCCGGCGCGTGCTGCGCCTTGATGCGCGACACGAGCCCCTTGACGTCCTGCACATGCGAGCGGTCCACCACGAGCACCGCGTCGGCGGTCTCGACCACGACGACGTTGGCAGTGCCGACGCACGCGACGAGCCGCCCTTCCGAATGCGCATAGCAGGACACCGCGCCTTCGAACGTCACGCGCCCGCGCCCGGCGTTGCCGTTCGGGTCCTTCTCCATCGCGGCCCATACCGCGTCCCACGAGCCGAGGTCGGACCAGCCGGCTTCGAGCGGGATCACGACGCCGGGCGGCATGTCCGCGGCCGGGTTTCGAGCTTGCGTCTCGCTTGGCGCCGCGCCTTGCGTGTCGGCGTTGCTCCCGCTGTCGCCTTCTGCCGGCGGTGGTTCGGTCAAACGCTCCATCACCGCGTAGTCGATCGAATCGGCGGGCACGTCGAGGAACGTGTCGTGCGACGGCCGGAACACGTCGCCGTCCTGCTTGCCGCTCGCGAACGCGCTCGTGCACGGCGCATGCATGTCGGGCCGCAGCGACGCGAGCGTGTCGAGCCACACGCGCGCACGCACGATGAAGATGCCGCTATTCCACCAATAGGTGCCCGCGCTCAGGTATTGCCGCGCGATTTCCTCGGCGGGCTTCTCGACGAAACCGTCGATCGCGTGGCCGCCGGCGGCCAATGCGGCGCCGATGCGGATATAGCCGAAGCCGGTGTCGGGACGCGTCGGCGGCACGCCGAGCGTCGCGATCGCGCCCTCGCTCGCGTGGTGGGCCGCGCACGCCAGCGCGCGCTGCAGCGCGGGCACGTCCGCGATCGCGTGATCGGCCGGCATCACGATCAGGATCGCGTCGTCGCCGGCGGCGCACGCGAGCGAGGCCGCGAGTGTCAGCGCCGGCGCCGTGTCGCGGCGCGCGGGCTCGACGATCAGACGCGCGTCGACGCCGTTTTCGTGCAACTGTTCGGCGATCACGAAGCGATGCTCCTCGCCGCACACGACGATCGGCGATGCATCGACGCTCCAGCCCGCCGGGAAGCCCTCGAGCCGCCGCGCGGTCGCCTGCAGCAGCGAGTCGGAGCCGACCACGTCGATCAGCTGCTTCGGAAAGTTTTCGCGCGACACCGGCCAAAGCCGCGTGCCCGAGCCACCCGCGAGAATGACCGGGACGATGTGCGCGCAGCGCGCGCCAGCAACCCCGGCGCTTGCGCCGTTCGGCTCGACGGATCGGGCGCTCACACCTGCCTGCGTCAACATATCGGGAATCCTTATCGGTCTGCAAGGTACAACGGACCCGTCCCCGCCTGCACTGCGCGGTGACCGGGTTGGCTCCGTCGGTGCTACTCGCCCGCCATGCGGCGGCTTTGAATCCTGAACTCGGTCGGTGAAATCCTCATCCGCTTGCGAAACACTTTCGCGAGCCGATCGCCGTTGCCCATCCCGGTTCGACGTGCGATCTTGTCGACCGGCAATTCCGATTCGGTCAACAGGCTGCACGTCACCGCGAGGCGCTCGTGCAACAGGAAACTCGACGGTGTAATACCCATTTCCATCTTGAAGCGGCGCAGAAAGTTGCGCTCGCTCATCGCCGCGAACTGCGCGGCATCCGCAATCGAAATCGCCTGCTGGCAGTTTTCCTGCAGCCAGCGCGCCGCCGCGCGAACCTTGTCGCCGGGACTCATGCCGCCGTCCTCGCCGAGCAGCGGCGCGAGGTTCGTGCACGAGTCCGACAGCAGCCGTTCGGCTGCCGAGCGTGCGGTTGCGTTGCCCAGATCGCGCTTGATCATCGCGAGCGCGCTGCGCATCGATTCCAGCCGGTCGCTCAGTTCGACGGCACCCTGCTCTGCCGAACCCGTACCATTCCTGGCCATAGTTGGCTGGCGCAGGTCGCTCGCATCCTTGTCCTCGGGCAGCGCCGCCGCGTCGAGCACCGCGCGCCCTTCGGCGATCGAGCGGATCATCGCGGTGTTGCGACGCACCCGCCGCAGCCATCCGAGCACCCGCTCATCGCGCGCTGCGGACGCCGCGCCCTTGCCGCCCGCCACATAGAGCGCATCGAAGCCGACGTAATGGCGCGCGTCGAGTCCATCGGTCCATACGCGCAACCCCGACGACGAACTCACCATGCCGCCGTCGGCGGATAAAAACGATACGTCGTACAGCCACGCGCCCGAACCGGAAGTGGACAGTTCGTTGGCAGCCTGGAACATCTCGGCGATAACTCCTGCTCCTTGCAGCGAGCAGTCGTTGAACAACAGAATCGCGACACGACGCACGCCCTTGTTCGGCGCATGCACCCAACGCAGCATTGCAGACTCGAGACTCGCGCAGGTCATAGTCATCCTCTCGACAGAAAACGATCAACTACACCTTTGACGATCACGCGCAATGCGAACTCCGCGCAGTGCATCATAGCGACGACCTCCGGCGCTCTGCCGCCATGTCCGAAAGTGCGGACATATTGGCGCTATGACTACATGATCGGCCAGTGCAATTCGGCTCAATACCGAAGCGACCGTCTTTTCAATGGATTAATCGTCTATCCGCATATGGTTGAATATGCACTCGTGAAGCTTAAAGCAATTTGAAAAATGAATGCGTACGCCAGCGCACACTATCGGGCTACTCGAAAAACGACGCACCTCCGCTTTATTCACCCACTGGCGCGTATTTTAAAAGCGATTTTTTGCTAGAAGTCGCCGATGATGAGTAGAAGGTACCCCACCCTCCCCTAGCGAGCCCGGCTTCATCGGCAAGCTCCCCTAACCATCGGCGCAAGCACCGCGCGACCGCCGATTCCACCGTCCAATACGAACACTCAACGCGCCAGAAAAGATTATTTAAATCATTTTTATTGACGGCCGGAATATAAACATGGCGATTAACGTTTCAGACTTGAAACATGGATATCGGACAACTTTAGCGTCACTGCAATAGGCGGGCCAATGGCGGAATACATCGGGTGCGACCGGGTGCATTTCCGCCAACCGATTGCGGAAAGGCACTATGAGGTTCTTCGCAAGGATGGTCGCGGACAGCGAACGAAACCCGCTTCCCGGTACGCAACGAAGGTGACAGCCATCCAGAACGCGCCGCGTAATGGCACGTCGCGACGATAGTTCGGCGTCGCCTGACAGGCTTACGGCGGGCAAGCGCACATAGAAATGATGTTGAACGGGCTACGATGCCCCCGACAAACGCGCTGGAACCGCACACATGAACGGCATTTCATGGATCACGCTGATACTTGCCACGATGATCGGCGGATTCCTGTTCGCCATGATCGGCGTCTTGCTGCTCGCGCTGCTGCTCGGCAACGTGTCGGACCGGCTGTCGAGCAACGACGAGACTCGCCAGGACTCCTAGCTACTTCGAAATATCCTCGAGCGCGACATCGCGCGTCTTCGGCCCGAGCGTACCGATCGCGACCATGACGATCGCCATCGCTCCCGAGATGAACACGAACACGCCGTTCACGCCGAAGCGGCCGAGGCAGGCGGCGATCACGAACGCCGAGAACATCGCCGAAATCCGGCTCCACGAATAAACGAAGCCGACCGCGCGCGCCCGGATGCCGGTCGGAAACAGCTCGGCCTGATACGCGTGATAGCTGTACGAAATGATGTTGCCCGCGAGCACGAGGCACACGCCGAGACTCACGAGCAGCACCGTCTCGCGCGCCTGGCTGAACGCGAGTCCGCACACGACGTTGATCGCCGCCATGCAGATGATGACGCTCTTGCGCTCGAAGCGATCGGCGATCAGCAATCCCAGCAACGGACCGAGCGGCGCCGCGATCGCGATGATGCTCGCGTACATCAGACTCGTCGTCACCGTGACGCCCTGCTTGATCAGCAGCGTCGGAATCCAGTTCGCGAAGCCGTAGTAGCCCATCGTCTGGAACACGTGAAAGATGATCAGCATCAGCGTGCGCTTGCGATACGGCGGCACCAGCAGATCGCGAAACGCCGCCCGCGCGCGCACCGGTTCGGGCAACGCGGGCTCGGGCAACGGCAGGCCGCATTGCCGCTGGTACTCGCGCGCGACGCGTGCTTCGAGACGCGTCATCACCGCGTCGGCTTCTTCGAGGCGGCCCTTTTGCGCGAGCCAGCGCGGGCTCTCCGGCAAACCTCTGCGAATCCACCACACGACGATCGCGCCAATCGCGCCGATCAGCACGACCACACGCCAGCCATCGAAACCGAACACCCGTTGCGGCACCAGCAGATACGACAGGAACGCGACGATCGGCACCGCGCAGAAGCCGACCGCCTGCGAACACGCCGAAGCGCGCCCGCGAATGTGCTTCGGCACGAGCTCGGAGATATACGTGCCGATCGTGACGATCTCGACGCCGATGCCGATCCCCGCGATAAAGCGCCAGCAGTTCAAGCCGAACGCCGTGTGCTGGAACGCCATCACGACGTTGGCCGCCGTGTACCACAGCAGCGACCACGTGAAGATTGCGCGGCGGCCGAAGCGGTCGGCGAGAAAGCCACACGCCGCCGTACCGATGAACAGGCCCGCGAACAGCGCGGCGATGAAACTCGCGACGCCGCTCGTGCCGAACAGCCCGCGCGTCGTGGCGGTGAGCAGCCCGCTATGCACGAGCCCCGGCGCGATATAGCCGGAGTACATCAGGTCGTAGAGTTCGAAGAACATGCCGAAGCTCAGCAGCATCACGAGCTGCCAGATCGTGCGGGTCGCGGGCAGCCGGTCGAGCCGCGCGGAAATCCGCGCGCCATCGAGCGCGATCGCGCCGGCGCGCTCCGTCGCTGTCGCATCGGCGCGCACGTCCGTGGGTGAGCCATCGAGCGCGCCGGCCGCCTCGCCGAGCGCAGTGGCGTACATCGCCTGATTCGACGATTTCATCGTCTGTCTCCAGAGTTTTTGGTCTATTGCCCGTTGCAACGGGTGCAGCGCGGCACGGCGCTCGTGCAGCCGCTCACGCAGCCGCGCGGGGCTTCCGCGATGGCACGGCACCGCTCAGTTCCGCGATCCGCGCGTCGTCGAAGCCGAGTTCGCGCAGCACGTCGACGGTGTGCTCGCCGATCTTCGCGATCGGCTGGCGCGGCCCGAGACGCGCACCATCGAGCGAAATCGGCAGCAACGGCATCGCGGTTTCGCTGCCGTCGTCGAGAGTCAGCGGCACGAGGCCGCCGCTCGCGTTCAGGTGCGGGTCGTCGAACAGCTCTTCGGGCTTCGTGATCGACGCGAACGGAATGTGATTGCGCTCGAACAGCGGCACGAGCGTCGCGCCGTCGAAACGGCTCAGGCTTTCGCCGAGCGTCGGCAGCAGCCAGCCGCGCGCGAGCACGCGGTCGTTGTTGGTCGCGAGGCGCGCATCGGCGAGCAGATCGTCGCGCTCGAGAATCGCGCACAGCGCGCGCCACTGCGCGTCGCCGGTCGCGGCGATGAACATCTGCTCGCCGTGCGCGAGCGTGAACACGTCGTAGACGGCCCAGGCGCTGATGCGCTCGGGCATTGGCGCTGCGGCCACGCCGGTGGCCGCGAACTGCTGCATGTGCTGCGCACTCAGCAGCACGCAGTTCTCGAACAGCGCGCTCTGCACCTCCTTGCCGCGGCCGCTCGCGTGCCGCTCGTGCAGCGCGGCCAGCACGCCGATCGCGCCGAACATGCCGCCCATGATGTCGTTGACCGAGCTGCCCGCGCGCAGCGGACGGCCCACCGGCCCGGTCATGTACGCGAGGCCCGCCATCATCTGCACGACTTCGTCGAGCGCCAGACGATGTTCGTACGGACCATTTAGAAAGCCCTTGTGCGACACGTAGATCAGCTTCGGATTGCGCTCGCGCAGCGTCGCGTAGTCGAGGCCGCGACTCGCCATGCGGCCGGGTTTGAAGTTTTCGACGAAGACGTCGGCGCTATCGACCAGTTGCTTCAGCGCGGCGAGACCGGCTTCGCTGTCGACATTGAGCGCGACGCTCTTCTTGTTGCGATTGAAGGTGCGGAAAAATCCTGCGCCGGTGCCGAGCAGCCGGCGTGTGCTGTCGCCACGCGGCGGCTCGACCTTGATCACTTCGGCGCCGAGGTCGCCGAGGATCATGCCGCAGGTCGGGCCCATCACCATATGCGACAGCTCGATCACGCGGATGCCTGCGAGCGGCAACGTGCCGGGCTGCGGCGAAGACGCCGAAGACGTCGAAGACGGAGTTGAGGTAGAGGAGGACAGCGGAGTCATTGCGGCACCTGCGGAGCGGAAGAATGGGAATAACGCAAAGATTCGGAGGGCTCAGCGGATTCGCGCGCGGTCGATTGCGCGTGCGAGAACTGCTTCGGCAATCCCGCTCGCGCGAGATAGCCATACAGCGGCTCGCCCGGCAGCGCTTGCGCGAGCACCGCGCGCGAGGCGAGCAGCCGCGTGATGTCGATGCCGGTGTCGTAGCCCATGCTGTCGAGCATGAACACGAGGTCTTCGGTATTGACGTTGCCGGTCGCGCCCGGCGCATGCGGACAGCCGCCGAGACCGGCCAGCGACGCATCGAATTCGCGAATCCCGTGCTGCAGCGCGACCAGCGTGTTGGCAAGACCGAGGCCGCGCGTGTCGTGGAAGTGCAGCGAGCGGAGCGTGTCGCCCGCGACGTCGCGCACCAGCTCGATCACCTTGCCGACCTGGCGCGGCGTCGCCTCGCCGGTCGTGTCACCGAGCGCGATCACGTCGGCGCCGGCCTGCACCGCGGCGCGCGCGATCGCGGCGATATCCGCGTACGGCACCGCGCCTTGCAGCGTGCAGCCGAACACCGTCGACAAACCGGCGATCAACTCGACGCGGCGCCCACCCGCCGAAGTCGCGCGATCGATCAGTTCACGCATCGCGGCGAACGCGTCGATCATCTCGGCAGGCGTCTTGCGCACGTTCGCGACGCTATGCGCGACGCTCACCGAAATCGGCGCGACGATGCGCTCTACGCCGGCATCGAGCGCGTGCTGCGCGCCCTTCAGGTTCGGCACGAGCGCCGTGACGCTCAGATCGCCATAGCTACGGGCGTGGGCCACTACTGCGGCGGCGTCGGCCATTTGCGGCAGCAGCTTCGCCGGCACAAATGACGCGACTTCCATATGACGCACGCCGGCCGCGTAGGCGGCGTCGATCCAGCGGCGCTTGTCGTCGGTGGACATGATGCGGGGAATGCTTTGCAGACCGTCGCGCAGACCGACTTCGGTCACGACGACGCGCTCGCGGGTGTCATTCATCGGTTTGAATCCTGATCGTGGACGCGGGCTTCGGACGCCCGTTGGATAGAAGTGATGCGCTAACTGGATCACAGCGTGCTCGCGCGCAGACGCGCGGCAAAGTCTGCATTGACGACGCCCGCCATCGCCGCTCGCGATGGCCGCTCAGGCCGATGGGGCGGCCTTTGACGCTCGCCTGGGTGAAATGCTTAAGGGTTTGTCTGGAGAGGTGGCGAACGGCGTCGCCGGGGGAGCTGCCAGGGACTGCCGGTGCGAGAGACCCGGTGCGTCTCCCGTCTTACCTGGCGTCCAACAGATGCTCGAGCAAGCGCGCGGCCGCCAGCGTCAACGCCGCGCGATCGCGCATGCAAATAACGAAGCGCCGCTCGGCCCACGCGTCGCGCAATGGCACGGCGACGATGCCGTACTCGTTGGCGGCATGGCGCGGCAATGCCTCGCGCGGCAGGATCGCGACCGCGAGACCCGCCTGGATGAAGCGATAGGCGGCATCGAACGTCGAGACATAGGTGCGGTAGTTCAACTCGCTGCCTTTCTCCAGCGCAATGCGCTGCATCAGCGCGTTGACCGACGCATTGGAGGCGAGCCCCAGATGATCGAATCCGAGCGTCTGTTCGAAGCCGACCTGCGTCTCGCCCGCGAGCGGATGCGCGCGCGGCACGATCAGCGCCAGATGATCGGCGCGATACGGCAGCGTGTCGAGACTGCCGAGCGGCACCGTGTCGCGACAGATGCCCAGATCGGCGACGCCCTCTTCGAGCCCGCGCACGATGTCCGCGCTGACGCGCTCCTCGACATCGACCCGAATCGCCGGATTCGCCTGCAAAAACGCGGACAACGCCTCGGGCAAGAACTCCACCATCGACGACACGTTCGCCAGCACCCGCACATGGCCGCGCGCGCCGGCCGCGTATTCACTGAGCTCGGCCTGCAAGCGTTCGTGGCCGCGCATGATGAGCCGCGCGTGGCGCAACAGCGCTTCGCCCGCGGCGGTCGCGCGCACGCCGCGCTGGCTGCGCGACAGCAGTGCAACATCGACGAGCGCTTCGAGATCGGCGAGCCGCTTGCTGACCGCCGACGGTGCGATGAACTCGCGCTCGGCCGCGCGCGCGATCGTGCCTTCCTCGCACACGGCGATGAACAAGCGCAGCGTGACCTGATCGATTTGCCACATCGGCGAAGCGGATTTGGGAGTTGGGAGTGGGGAATTATGCCCTGACGACGGCGGGCGCTGACGAGCGGTCACCCAGCCACGCGTTTCGCCCTTGCCCGAGCTTGCCCGCGATTTGCGGTCTGGCTATGCTGGCGGGTGCGTCGGCTACCCGCGGACGACCGGGCCGCGCCTGCACCGCACACTCCAACCAGAACAACCGCTCGAGAACCTGCTCATGTCCACCAACAGTCTGTTTTTCACCGCCGCCGGCGTCGGCCTCGCGATCGCCGCGCCGGTCGGCCCGATGGGGATGCTGTGCATCCGCCGCACGCTGACCGGCGGCCCGCGCGCGGGACTCGCGATCGGCTTCGGCATCGCGAGCGGCGACGCGGCCTACGGGCTGATCGCAGCGCTTGGCCTCGTCGGCATTTCGCAGTTCATGCTCGCGTACGACCGCCCGCTGCATCTGCTCGCCGGCCTGTTCCTGCTGTATCTCGGGGTGCGCGCGCTGCTGCAGAAGCCGTCCGCTGAAAGCGCCGACGGCAACGGCAAGCTCGCGCAGATCGGCCGCGCCGGCGCGCTGCGTGCGTACGCGAGCGCGCTGCTGCTGACGCTGACCAATCCGCAGACCATCATCATGTTCGCGGCGCTGTTCACGACGCTCGCACCGCGCGGCGCGTTTTCGCCGGCCATCGCGCTGACGACGGTCGGCGGCGTGTTCGCCGGCTCGATCGCGTGGTGGTGCTGTCTGGTGACGATGGTGTCGCTCGCGCGTCATGCGATCGGCAGCAGGCTGCGCCACGCGATCGATCGCGTGGTCGGCCTGATGCTCGCGGCGTTCGGCGTCGTCGAAATCCGCCGCGCGCTCTGAGCGGCGCTTCGCGCGCGAAGCGGCGCATCCGCGCCGCACCCGCCGAACGCGGCCCGCTGCCAGCCGCGACGCGCTCCCCTGAGTAAGTGCCGCACGCGGGCGCGGCAGTTTTGCGACAATAGCGCCTTTCGCCGCTCAGGCGCCGGCCGACGCGGCCGTGCAGCGCACCGCACACCGCCGCCGCCAGCCGCCCCGGCGCGTCCGCCGGCCTTGCCGCCCAATCCTTCACCCGCGCTGCGTCAGCTGTCCGTTCAATGGCACTCCCCCACATCGATCTGCTGTACTCCGTCTCCGGCCTGTTCGTCGGCTTTCTGGTCGGGCTGACGGGCGTCGGCGGCGGCTCGCTGATGACGCCGATCCTCGTCCTGCTATTCAACGTGCACCCTGCCACCGCGGTCGGCACCGACCTGCTGTACGCGGCCGCCACCAAGGCGACCGGCACGCTGGTGCACGGCCTGAAGGGCTCGGTCGACTGGCAGATCACGCTGCGCCTCGCGGCCGGCAGCGTGCCCGCGGCCACCATCACGCTGATCCTGCTGCATCGCTACGGGATGGACACGCCGGGCGCGGGCCGGCTGATCCAGGTCGTGCTCGGCGCGGCGCTGCTGGTTACCGCGATCGCGCTGGTGTTCCGTCCGCAGCTTGCGGCGCTCGGCGCGCGCAAGCTGCGCGCGCCGAGCCAGGGGCGCACGCTCGCGCTGACGATGCTGACCGGCGCGATCCTCGGTACGCTGGTGTCGCTGACGTCGGTGGGCGCGGGCGCGATCGGCGTGACGGTGTTGCTGCTGCTGTATCCGATGCTGCCGACGACACGCATCGTCGGCTCCGACATCGCGCACGCGGTGCCGCTGACCTTGCTTGCGGGCGCGGGACATTGGCTGCTCGGCTCGATCGACTGGTCGATGCTGCTGTCGCTGCTGGTGGGATCGCTGCCCGGCATCGCAATCGGCAGCTATATGGCGTCGCGCGCGCCGGAAGTACTGCTGCGCAATCTGCTCGCGGCGACGCTGACGCTGGTCGGCGTGCGGCTGGTGTTGTCGTGAGCCGCCCGCTGAAGACGCGTCAAGCGCACACGCCGCGACCGCTGTCTATTTGAAAAACCGGCTGGTCAGATCCGCCTCGAACTGCCGGACCCACTGACCGTGGCCGTCGCGATACGACCGTGACCAGTCGACACGCCGCACGGTGACGACCCGCTCATGCGCCGGCTCACCCGGTGCCGCGCTCGCGCTGATGTCGAAATGCGCGGGCGCGAAACCGTGCCTTGCGCACACCAGTTCGAATGCCGCGCGATCGCCGATCGGCAGATCGATGTAGCGAAACTGCGTGGTTTGCATGAGCTTGGCTCCCCGTTCCCTCTTCGTCACAGTACCCCGCGCGATGCATCGGTAATGTGCCGCAGCGCACGAAGCAGGGACAGCCGCGTCTCGATCAGCACCTGTGCGTGCGGCAAGCCACATTGCTGCGGTCCCGCAAACCTCGCCCGTCTCGCGCCCCAAATCGGCGGCGAAAAAAAAGCTCCGGCGAAAATGCCGGAGCCTCCGAATCGATTGATAGACCTCGCGACGCGGGCCTTGCGGCGCCGCGCGCACGCGCACCGCTTACTGCTGCTTCGCCGTCAGCTTGTTGGTCACCGACGTCACGCCCTCGACGCCCTTGGCTGCCTCGCCGGCCTTATCGGCCTGGCCCTGGTCCGGCACCGTGCCGGTCAGCGTCACGGCACCGCCACGCGCGCGCACGGCGATGTGCGACACGTCGAGACCCTGGGTCTTGGTCAGCGCGTGGCGCACCTTACGGCCAAGTTCGTGATTCGCTGCCTTGCCGGCCTTGACGGTGGCTGCCGCCGACGCCGTATCTGGAGCGTTCTGGGCGTAGACGCTGCACGCCGCCACCATCGCCACGACCGCACCCAGTGTTTTCAGAAAACCGACCGTTTTCATAGCTCTCTTCTCCTTGGTTTCACATTGGACCGCATCAACGAGCGGCTTCGTTACGACTACGGGCGGCCGTCATCGCGCGAACGCGCGCGTGCGCGACGGCCATCAACGTCTGACACGATGTGCAAGAGGCGAGAGAGGCTGATTACCTGTAATCGGTAACCGGCAAACCGCGAAGTCCGCCGACGTGCCCGGTTCTTGTCCGTCTTGCCGGGATATCGCCGCAAACGTTGGATCGCGGTAGCGATGCACAATTTAATCTAGCCGGCACAGAAGCGCAAAGGGTTTAGCGCGCGGCGTGGCGCACCGACAGCGGCTGCGTCATGCTTGCCGGATAAATACGGACACGCTCCGTGGTCGCGCAAAAATTGCCTGGGCGTCGTGCTGACGCACCCGCGACGCTCACCATTTGTTACGCGTTTGTCGGCCTGACGGGCGGCTACGCGATTCGCGGCCGTGCCAATCTCAGGTACCATCGGCGCGACGCGTGCTGGCGCGCCGCCCAAGCCGCCTGCGCGCATTCGAGCCCGACCGACCGCCGTTTTCAGAAGATCCGATGAAGCCTGACACCGGCCGCAGCCGCCCTACCCGTCTCGTCGCCCGTTTTGTCGCGATCTCGTGGCGCGACCTGGCGGTCTCGTTCGGCCCGCTCTTGCTGCTCGTGATCGTCGGCATCTGGGCCGCCGTGCGGCTGATTCAGCCCGCCCCGCCGAATACGCTGACGATTAGCGCCGGCCCGGTCGGCAGCACGTTCTGGATCGCCGCGCAGAAGTACAAGGCGATCCTCGCGCGCAACCGTATCACGCTGAACGTGCTGGCCTCGCAGGGCTCGCAGGAAAATCTGAAGCGGCTGTTGGACCCCAACGCCAACGTCGATGTCGGCTTCGTGCAGAGCGGCATCGCGCCCGCCGCGGCCGACAAGGACAAAAGCCTGATGTCGCTCGGCAGTGTCGCTTACGTGCCGCTCGCGATCTTCTATCGCGGCGCGCCGGTCGACTGGCTGTCCGGCTTCAAGGGCGAGCGCCTCGCGATCGGCCCCGAGGGCAGCGGCACGCGCGAGCTCGCGCTCGCGCTGCTGAAGGCCAACGGCATCGTGCCGGGCGGCCCGACCCAACTGCTGCCGCTGACGGGCGACGCAGCCGCCGACGCGCTGATCGACGGCACGATCGACGCGACCTTCCTCGCCGGCGACTCGGCGCAGCCGGCCGTGATGGGCAAGCTCTACCGCACGCAGAACGTGCGCTTCTACGATTTCTCGCAGGCCGACGCGTACACCCGCCGCTTTCCGTACCTGACGCAGCTGAAGGTGCCGATGGGCGCGTTCGACCTCGGCAAGAACCTGCCGGCGAACTCGATCAGCATCGTCGCGCCGACCGCCGAGCTGATCGCGCGCGATTCGCTGCATCCGGCGCTGTCGGATCTGCTGATCGAAGCCGCGCGCGAGGTGCACGGCGGCGCGACGACGATGCAGCGCGCCGGTGAATTCCCCGCGCCGCTCGCGCACGACTTCCCGCTGTCCGACGATGCCGCGCGCTACTACAAGTCGGGCAAGAGCTTCCTGTACCGGACGCTGCCGTTCTGGATCGCGAGCCTCGCCGACCGCCTGCTGGTGATCGTCGTGCCGCTGATCGTGCTGCTGGTGCCGGCGCTGCGCGTCGTGCCGGGCTTGTACGCGTGGCGCGTCAAGTCGCGCATCTATCGCTGGTACGGCGCGCTGATCGCGATCGAGCGCAGCGCGCTCAGCGAACACTCGTCGGCCGAACGCGCGTCGCTGATCGAGCGGCTCGACACGATCGAAGACTCGGTCAACGGCATGAAGATGCCGCTCGCGTACGCGGACCAGTTCTACGTGCTGCGCGAGCACATCGGCTTCGTGCGACGGCGGCTCATGGCAAGCCGCGACACGCCGGCCGGGCTGGACGAAGCCGACGAGCAGGCGGCCGATCAAGTCAAAGGCTGAGCGCGCGCCGGCGACACCGCCTGACCCCGCACCCGCCGCCCTCCACCAGGGGATATCGACCGGTGCAAGCCGGGAGCGCACCGCGTAAGATCGCTACAATTTTGATGAGATAACGGACGCACCCTCCGCTCCGTCCGACCCAGGCAAACCGGGAGACCTTTATGACCGTTGGCATCGACGCCCAACAGCCGCTGTGGTTTTACGATTTCGTCTCGCCGTTCACCTACCTGTTGCTCGAGCAACACGACAAATGGCCCGGCATGGACTTCGCATTCACGCCGGTCGTGCTGAACGATCTGTATCGCCACTGGGGCCAGCGCTCCGCGTACAGCGTGCCCGCCAAGCGCACCTTCATGTACCGGCATGCGCTGTTTCGCGCGGAGCAGCTCGGCATTCCGTACAAGATGCCGCCCGCTCATCCGTTCGATTCGATGAAACCGCTGCTGCTCGCGACCGCCGCGAACGGCGACGTGCAATTCGTGCGCGAGATTTTCCGCTTCATCTGGCGCGACGGGCGCGACCCGTCGAGCGATGAAGCGTTCGCCGAGCTGTGCGAGCGCGTCGGCAAGCCGGACGGCCCAAAGCTGATCCAGGACGAAGCGGTGAAGGCGCAACTGCAGCGCAATACCGCCGATGCGATCGACCTCGGCGTCTATGGCGTGCCGACGTTTCGTCTGAACGACCAGCTGTTCTGGGGCGAGGACGCGCTGCCGATGGTGCTGTACTGCGCGCGCACGCCGAACTGGCTCGAATCGCGCGAAGTGAAGCGGATCAGTTCGCTGCCGTGGGGCCTCGCGGACAAGCCGGCACCGGCGCCATAACTCGGCGGCGGCAGCGCGCCGCGCCGCGGCTGCGGCTTCCGCCCGAACGAAGCGCCGCCGGCACGCGCCGCGCTGATGCCGGCCATACCGCGCCCGCTATGCCGCCGACGCGCAAACGGGCCTAAGGTTATAAGCTTTCGCACCCCACGCGCTCGCCGCGCGGCGAGCCGATCGGCTGCGCCCGCGTCACCACGCTTCGACCATGGACGACACCGCCGCCTCACTCGATATCTGGCTCGTGCGCGTGCTGCGCACGCTTCTCGTCGAGCGCAGCGTCACGCAGACCGCGATGCGGCTGAACCAGACCCAGCCCGCAATCAGCACCGCACTGCGCAAGCTGCGCGAAACGCTCGGTGATCCGATTCTGGTGCGCGGCAAGTCGGGCATGGTGCCGACCGAATACGGCGAGTCGCTGCTCGCGGCCGCGCAGCGCGTGCTGCGCGATGTCGATTTCGTCGCGACGCCGCACGGCGATTTCGACCCGGGCCGCTCGCGCCGCACGTTTCGCGTCGCCGCGCCCGACTATCTGAACGACTTCTTCATGCCGACCGTGATCGCGCGATTTCGCGAAGCGGCGCCGCATGCGCGGCTCGAAATCGAATCGCTGGGGCCGCTGCTCGATCATTCGGCCGCGCTCGACGCCGGCGAACTCGATCTCGTGATCGGCAACTGGCCGAAGCCCGATCCGCGCTTCGAGCGCAGCGACCTGTTCGCCGATACCGTCGTGTGCATGATGCGCGCGGACCATCCGCTCGCGCGCGAGCCGCTCACGCGCGACGCCTATCTGGCCGCGCCGCATCTGGCGCCGACACCGTACAGCGGCACGCGCGGCGGCGCGATCGATACCGGCTTCGCGCGCGCGAAGGCGAGCCGGCGCATCGTCGCTACGCTGCCCTACTTCGGGCTCGTCGCGCAGACGCTTCTGCAATCCGATCTGATCTTCACGACCACGCGGCGCTTCGCGATGCACTACGCGAGCATGCTGCCGCTCGCGGTCGTCGATGTGCCGATCGCGTTTCCGCGCATCCGCTGCTATCAGTTGTGGCATCCGCAGCCGGATCGGCCGAGCGATATCGGCTGGCTGAGGACGTTGATGTCCGAGGTGTCGGATGAATTGGTGGCGCGCAAGCGCCGCGCGTGAAGACGCCGCAGCGGGGCCAACAACAACCGTCCAGCGGCAAATAAAGAAGGGGACGGCGTGTGAGCCCGTCCCCCTCGAACACTCGCGCAAGCCGTTGCGCGTGGCCTATGCCACGATCTGCTCGGTTGCGTGGATCTGGCTCGCGGCCTGCCGCGTCCTCACCCGCAGCAGTTGCGCGCACACCGCGATCGCGATCGCCGCTGGCGCCTTGTCGACGATACCCTCGACGCCGATCGGACAGGTCATCTCCGCGAGCCGCTCCAGCTCCACGCCGCGCGCGAGCAAACGCCGCTCGAACTTCACGCGCTTCGTCTTCGAGCCGATCATGCCGAAGTAGCTGAAATCGCGCCGTCGCATGATGCGCGCGGCGAGCGAAAAATCGAGCGCATGGTTGTGCGTCATCACCAGAAACCACGCGCCGGGCGGCGCCGCGTCGACGATCGCATCGGGTGTGTCGGTCGCTTCGACCTGCACGTTGGGCGGCGTTTCGTCAGGGAACAGCTCGTCGCGTTCGTCGACCCACTGGACCACGCACGGCAGGCCGCCGAGCAAATGCACGAGCGCATGGCCGACATGCCCCGCGCCGAACAGCACGATATGCATCGGCGCGGGCCGCGCTGCCAGTTCGGACGCGACGCTACGCCGGCCGATCCGCACCGGTGCGGCATCGTCGATGGCGCCGGTGCCGTTCAGATAATTGTTCAGGTGTGTTTCCATATCGCGCTCCCGCTCGTCCGCCATTCGCCATCACGCCTGCCGAGCGGCCGCGGTCGCGGCGCGCACCGCTCCGACCGCCTTGAGGATTTCCTCGCTGGTCGCGGGCGCATTGAGTGGCGGATTGACCTGGTGGCCGCCCACCGCCGACACCGCGTCGCGCACCGCGAAGAACACCGAGAACGGCAGCAGCAGCGGCGGCTCGCCGGTCGCCTTCGAACGATGGATGCTGTCCTCCACGTTGCGGTTCTTGAACAGCTTCACGTTGAAGACCGGCGGCACGTCGTTGACGGTCGGGATCTTGTACGTCGACGGCGCGTGCGTCATCAGCTTGCCGCCCGCGTTCCACCACAGTTCCTCGGTGGTGAGCCAACCCATGCCCTGAATGAACGCGCCTTCCACCTGGCCGACGTCGAGCGCCGGATTCAGCGAGGCGCCCACGTCGTGCAGCGCATCGGCGCGCAGCACGCGCATTTCGCCGGTCAGCGTGTCGATCACGACTTCCGATACCGCCGCGCCGTACGAGTAGTAATAGAACGGCCGGCCTTGCAGCTTCGACTGATCCCAGTAGAGCTTCGGTGTCGCGTAGAAACCGTCGGACCATAGCTGGATACGCGCGAGATAAGCCTTCGCGATCACTTCCTCGAACGGCACGGCGAGCTCGCCGACCACCACGCGATCATGCGCGAAGCGCACGTCGCGCGCGGTCACGCTGCCCGCGCCGTAGCGCTCGGCCGCGAAAGCGGCGAGCCGCTCGCGCAACTGGCGCGCCGCGTCCTGCGCGGCTTTGCCGTTCAGATCGGAGCCGGTCGAAGCAGCCGTCGCCGACGTATTGGCGACCTTGCTCGTATCGGTCGCGGTCACGCGAATGCGCTTGAAGCCGACGCCGAGTTCATGCGCGACGACCTGCGCGACCTTCGTGTTCAGCCCCTGGCCCATTTCGGTGCCGCCGTGATTCACGAGCACCGAGCCGTCGGTGTAGATATGGACGAGCGCGCCGGCCTGGTTGAAGTGCGTGACGTTGAACGCGATGCCGAACTTGACCGGCGTCAGCGCGAGGCCCTTCTTGAGGATCTCGTTGTTCGCGTTGAATGCGTCGATCTCCTTGCGGCGCGCGCGATAGTCGCTGGTCGCTTCCAGTTCGTCGATCAGCTCGTGAATCACGTTGTCTTCGACCACCTGGCCGTACGGCGTCTCGTTGCGCTCGGTCTTGCCGTACAGATTGCGGCGGCGCACGTCGAGCGCATCGATGCCGCACGAGCGCGCGACGTTGTCGAGGATGTACTCGATCGCGAATGCGCCTTGCGGACCGCCGAAGCCGCGAAACGCCGTGTTCGACTGCGTGTTGGTCTTGCCGCAGAAGCCGTCGATCGATACATCCGACAGCCAGTACGCGTTGTCGAAGTGGCACAGCGCGCGCGTCATCACTGGGCCCGACAGGTCCGCGGAAAAGCCGCAGCGCGAGGTCATGTCGACCGCGACGCCTTCGATCACGCCGTCTTCGTCGTAACCGACTTCGTACGTGTAGTGGAAATCGTGGCGCTTGCCGGTCACCATCATGTCGTCGTCGCGATCGGGGCGCAGCTTGACCGGGCACAGCAGCTTCCATGCGGCGAGCGCGGCGCAGCAGGCGAACAGCGCCGACTGCGATTCCTTGCCGCCGAACCCGCCGCCCATGCGCCGGCATTCGATCAACACGTTATGCGATGCAACGCCCAACGTGTGCGCGACGAGGTGCTGCATTTCGCTCGGATGCTGGGTCGAGCAGTAGACGTGCATGCCGTCGTCATCCTTCGGCACCGCGTACGAGATCTGCCCTTCCAGATAGAACTGCTCCTGGCCGCCGAGCAGCATCTCGCCGGCCTCGCGATGCGCGGCGCGCGCGATCTTAGTGCCGGCATCGCCGCGCGCGAGCTTCATCGGCGGCAGCACGAACTGGTTCGCGGCGCGCGCCTGCTGCGCGGTCAGTACCGCCGGCAGTTCCTCGTAGACCACCTCGGCGCGTCGCGCGCCGAGCCGCGCGGCCTCATGCGAGCTGGCGACCACGATGAACATCGGCTGGCCGACGTATTGCACGACGCCGTCGGCGAGGATCGGATCGTCGCCATGAACGATCGGGCCGACGTCGTTGGCGCCGGGGATGTCGTCGGCGGTGAAGACCGCGACCACGCCGGGCGTCGCGCGCACTCGGTCGAATGCGATCGACACGATCTTCGCGTGCGCCTTCGCCGACAGCCCGAGCGCCGCGTGTAGCGTGCCGGCCACTTCGGGGATGTCGTCGGTGTAGGTCGCGCGGCCGCTCACGTGCAGATGCGCGGACTCGTGCGGACGCGACACGTGCACCTGGGTGAACTCGTCGAGATCCTGAAGCTCTTTCAGGAACGGTTCGGCTTGCTGGTTCATTGTTGGGTCTCCGTATCCGTGGACGCGCGGCGCTCAAACGCTCGCGCCGGCCGGCGCGACCGCGCGCACATCGAGCGCGCTCTTCGGCAGCGGCTCCCGCGCGCGCGTTTCGAGCCAGAAGCGGTACAGCGTGTTCTTCGCCGCTTCGAGGCGGTAGTCGCTGGTCGCGCGCACGTCGGTGAGCGGCGCGTAGTCGTTGCCGAGCGCGAGCATTGCGGCCTGCGCGGTCGCCTCGTGCCAAGCGGCGTCGCGCAGCACGGCTTCGGCATTGAGCGCGCGCTTCGGCGTCGCGGCCATACCGCCGAACGCGATGCGCGGCTCGCGGATCACGTCGCCGTCGGCGATGAACGAAAACGCCGCGCACACGGCCGAGATATCCGAATCGAAGCGCTTCGACAGCTTGTAGGTGCGAAAGCGCAGATTCTTGCGCGCGCCGCCGCGCGCGGGCACCTTCAGGCCGACGACGAACTCGTGCTCGGCCATGTCCTTCTTCTGATATGCGAGGTACAGGTCTTCGAGCGGCATCTCGCGCTCGATGTCGCCGCCGCGCACGATCACGCGCGCGCCGAGCGCGATCAGCCCCGGCATCGAATCGCCGATCGGCGAGCCGTTCGCGATGTTGCCGCCGAGCGTGCCGGCGTTGCGGATCGGCAGCGACGCGAAGCGCTGCCACATTTCGGTCAGCTCCGGATACTGCTTCGCGATCTCGGCATACGCTCTTTCGACGCTGACGCCGGCGCCGATATCGATCCACTCGTCATTGGTTTCGAGCTTTTGCAGCTCGGCGATCTGCCCGATGTAGACGAGGTTGCCGAGTTCGCGCATCTGCTTGGTGACCCACAGGCCGATATCGGTGCTGCCCGCGAGGATGCGCGCGGCCGGTTCCCGCTCCTTGAGCTGCGCGAGCGCCGCGACCGTGCGCGGCGCGACGAAGCGCTGGCCCGCGTGCTCGTACTGGAATGTGTCGTCGCGTTCGAGCGTCGCGAGCGTGTCGGCGAGCGCCTTCACGTCGAGCGGCGCTTGCGGCGCGGGCGCGTCGAACATGCGCTCGGCCGCATCGACGATTGGCCGGTAGCCGGTGCAGCGGCACAGGTTGCCGGTCAGCGCATTGCCGATCGCCTCGCGCGACGGCACCGTGCGGTTCGCGCAGCCATGCTCGTGGCCGTGCTTCTCGTAGAGCGCCCACATCGACATGATGAAGCCCGGCGTGCAGAAGCCGCACTGCGAGCCGTGGCAATCGACCATCGCCTGCTGCACCGGATGGAGCGATCCGTCCGGCTGGCGCAGGTCTTCGACCGTGAAGAGCGCGCGGCCGTCGAGCGTCGGCACGAACTGGATGCAGGCGTTGACCGCCTTGAAGTCGACGCCGCCCGCCGCGTTGCGCTCGCCGATCACGACGGTGCAGGCGCCGCAGTCGCCTTCGGCGCAGCCTTCCTTGGTGCCGGTGCAATGCGCGTCTTCGCGCAGATACTGCAGCACCGTACGGGTGACGGGCGCGTCCTGGATTTCGCGGATCGCGTTGCGGTGATAGAAGCGAATCGGCTCGGTCATGTCTCGGTGCTCTCGTGTGTTCGGTGTTCGCGCGGACGCGCCGCGTCGATGGTTTGAAAGCTATCACCGTCAATAAACGCAACCCATAGCCTGAATCACATGGGGGACATATTCGTGGCGCGATATAGAACTGGATTTGCGCGCGGCAACGCTTATTTTGCTATTGGTATTTTTCCGTATTTTTATAGTTTTTGCGGACGAAATGACATGCTCTAGCGCGGTAAGCCAGCCGACTCGCCAGAAAATCACGCGGCCAACGCGCGAAAACGGACCTTTACCGAGTCGCGACCCGCCATTCGTTCGTCCCGTTTTTTTAGGCAAGCCCTGCAAAGGAATCGGTTCCATGGGACAATCACGCCTCATCGCCGATTTCAAGTCTCGTTTTCCCGATGTCCACCGACTCCGCGCCCGCCCGCAGCGAATTTGCGACGACCCTACAAATCATTCCAGTCGTCTTTTTCACCTTTCTTTGCTACCTCGCGATCGGAATCCCGCTCGCGGTGCTGCCCGGCTACGTGCACGGCGACCTCGGCTACAGCGCGGTGCTGGCCGGCGCGGCGATCAGCGTGCAGTACCTCGCGACGCTCGCGTCTCGGCCGCTCGCGGGCCGCTCCGCCGATACGCTCGGGCCGAAGCGCACGGTATCGATCGGTCTGCTCGGCTGCGGCGCGAGTGGCGTGCTGCTGCTGCTCGCCGCGCTGGCCGGTTCCTGGCCGGTGCTGAGCCTCGCGCTGCTGGTGTGCAGCCGCCTCGTGCTCGGTTTCGGCGAGAGTCTGTGCGGCACCGGCGCGATCCTGTGGGGGATCGGCCGGGTCGGCACGTCGAACAACGCCCGGGTCATTTCGTGGAACGGCATCGCAACCTACGGCGCGCTCGCAATCGGCGCGCCGCTCGGCGTGATGATCTCGCGCTCGATCGGCTTCACCGCGCTCGGCATCCTGGTGATCGCGCTGGCAGGCCTCGGCTATTACCTCGCGCGTCTGATCGCGCCGGTGCCGGTCGTGCACGGCGAGCGCATGTCGTATCGCAGCGTGCTGACGCGCGTGCTGCCGCACGGCATGGGTCTCGCGCTCGGCTCGGCCGGCTTCGGCTCGATCGCGACCTTCATCACGCTGTTCTATGCGGCGAAGCACTGGCCGAACGCGGCGCTGTCGCTGACGCTGTTCGGCACGCTGTTCATCGGCGCGCGCCTGCTGTTCGCGAACACGATCAAGACCTACGGCGGCTTTCGCGTCGCGATCGCATCGTTCTCGTTCGAATGCGCGGGTCTGTTGATGCTGTGGCTCGCGCCCGAGCCGCATATCGCGCTCGCGGGCGCCGCGCTGACCGGCTTCGGCTTCGCGCTGGTATTTCCGGCGCTCGGCGTCGAGGCGGTCGGGCTGGTGCCGCCGGCGAGCCGCGGCGCGGCACTGTCCGCGTACTCGGTGTTTCTCGATCTGTCGCTCGGCATCACCGGGCCGCTGGCGGGGTATATCGCCGGGGAGTTCGGTTATGGCTCCGTGTTCCTGTTCGCCGCGCTCGCGGCTGCCGCGGCGGTCGTGCTGTCGACGGTGCTGTATCTGCGCAACGCGAAAGTGACCAATCTGTCCACCGCGCAGTGAACACCGCCCGTCTCGGCGGCTAATCCCTCTCCGCGGCCATCTCCTGCTTGATCGCCGTCTGCGAGCGCACCGCGATCTGGCCGTGATTGATCCGGCTCGACAAGTTGTACACGCCGATCAGCATGAACAGCTCGGTCGCGGCCACCGAGCACGCGGTGCCGACGCCGCCCCAGAAGTAGATGCTGATCGGCGCCTGCACCAGATGGAACAGCGCGCCGTAGAGATAGATCCGCTTCAGCAACGACTGATTGCCCGACGCGATCACCGTCAACATGACCTGGGTCGTCGTCATGCCGACGATTGCCGGCACGAACACGAGGACGCGCAAAATGCGGAACGTCTCGCCGAACGCCTCGCCGAGAAAACGTCCGACGAACCATTCGCCGAGCACCGTAAAGCCGACCAGGATCAGCACCGCCGACGCCGCGAACGCGAGCATGAAGCCGCGGTTGACCTTGTGGATATAGCCGAAGTCGTTGCGCTCGTACGCGACGCAGATCTTCGGAAAGAACGCCTGGATGGCCGGCGCCGTGCACGCGCGCAGCGCGTTGGTGAGTCGCTCGGCCGCCACGTAATAGCCGACCGCACCCGGGCCGCTGATCATGCGCAGCATGATCACGTTCGCGTACATGTACACGGACGTCAGCGCCGAGCCGAGAAAGATGTGATACGCCTCTTTCGCCTCGGCCATCACGTCGGCCCAACCGACCCGCACGGTCAGCAGAATCTCGCGCTTCCAGATCAGCGCGCCCATCAGGATCAAGCCGCACACGAAGGTCGGCGCATATTGCAGCGCGGCCGCGAGCATCACGTCGTCGCGAGTCTTCACGAACAGAAACAGCGGAATCAGCAGACCCACGCGTGTGGCGAGCAGCGTGCCCGCGAGCACCGGCAGGCGCTGCGTGCCTTCGTAGAAGCAGCCGGGCGTCAGCACGCCGCCCCAGATCACGAGCGAGCCGAGCAGCGTCGCACCGCGCTCCTGCGGCGACATGTGAGCGGCGAACGCCCAGACGACCAGCACCAGCGAGCACAGCAACGCGAGAATCGCGCGGCCGATCGTAGTCGACCAGTAGATGCGGTTCACGACTTGCGGATTGCCAATGTGCACCGCCACCTTGCGTGCGCTCGACAGACCGAAGCCGAAGTCGACGATGACGAGAAGAATCTGCGAAATCGATTGCGCGTAACCGATCACACCCAACCCGGCCGGCCCAAGCACGTGCGACAGATACGGCAACGTAACGAGCGGCAGCACGTAGTTCAGCGCATACACCGAATACAGCGCGATGATGACGTTTCTCGTCGACACGATCGTCCTGTTTGCAGTTAAATCTCAAGTCGAAAAAACGGAATACGACACGAAAGCAGGTTCACTTAGTGCGACATCGATCTTGTTGTAGCGATCGTCTTCACTATTTGCGTTCAATACCGCGCTCTTCACCGCATTGCCGATCAGATTGCTCACGACGGTCTTGTAGTTGGCGTCGCTTGCGTCGGTTGCGAACAGGATTTCGGCGAGTAGAGCATGGCCGCGTGTGGCCGCACGCAGCACCACGCGGCCCGAGGTCGAGCGCAGCACGTTGATCGAGATGCGCGTCGTCTCCTGCGAGACCGTCTGGTTGCCGCAATGCAGTGCTGCCGCGACGCCGCCGCGTTCGTAGCCGACGCCGAGATTCAGCGCATGCACGAGGCTCGCGTCCTTGCCGCCCGCGATCGCGCCGCCGCCCGGATACGCCTTCGCGTAACCGACGATCGAATCGCCGGCGCGATCGCCGAAATTGCCCTGAATCGTGATGCCGTCGAGCGGCGTGCTGCCCGGCGCGGTCGAACTGCCGTACACGAACTGCGGGCCGTCGCAGCCGGCGTTCTCGTCGTCCTGGCCGGCACGATAGCGATTGCCGACGATCGTCGCGCCCTGCTGGTAGTCGATCTGGATGTGGCAGCTCTGACCGGGCGGCACATCGAGGTACGACGGATGGCCGCGCGTCGAGAACTTCCAGCGGCCGATCTTGCCGTCACCGCCGCAACCGTTGCGCGAGAAGTAGTTGCCGTTCACCACCTTGCCCCAGTTGCCGCTCTTCATATAGACGCCGGCAAAGCCATTGCGATCGAACACCGCGCCGACGATCAGCGACTCCGCGCCGAGAATCACGCCGTGACGCGCATTCCATTCCCAGCGTCCGCCGATCACCTGCCAGAAGTTGTCGACGATATCCGCGCCGGCCGTATGGCAGAACATGCCGATGCAGTTGATCAGCGAGCCGTCGGTGTGCTCGGTCGCATAGAAGCCGCGCTCGCACATGTACGCATAGCAGCGCTCGAGCGTCGACGTGACGCCGAGCTCGTAGCCCGCGCGCGAAAAACCGATCGCCGTGCAACGACTCGCTCCGGCCGACGTGCCGAAGTGAATGCCGATCGCCGTGTTGCCGGTGTGCGCCGGATAGTTGGCGAGGTAGTAGATGACCTTGTCGTAATGCGCGGGCCGCACCTGCACATGCTCGACGAAGGCCGAGTCGCCGAGCTTCAGCGCCGCCGACGTCGGGCCGCCCGCGTCCTGTCTCTCCAGCACGGTCGCCCCCATCGCGATGTCGGTGATCACCACGTATTCGCCGCCGCCGTCGCCGCGCAGTCTCGAACCGTTCGCGGTGGTCAAGTCGCCCGTGTAACGCCAGATGCCGCGCGGCAGATACAGCCCGCGCGCGCCGCTTGCGAACGCCTCGCGAAGTTCGGCGCCGACATCGTAGCCGGACGCGCCGCGCTGGATCGCCGCCAGCCTGCGCGGATCGACGAAGCGCGCGACGCTGACCTCGAGTCCCGCGACGATGTCGCTGAGCGTCTTCAAGTAGCTCGGCGCGACCGGTTCCGATGCGGCACGCTCGGGCACGGACGCGCCGACGCGCAGGATGCCGCCTGCGCCGTCGGCCGCGCCGTTACCCGCGGTCGCGAACGCGACGGGCGCGCGCGGCGCGTGACCGGTCGCGCGCGCGATGCCCAGATCGGCTGCGCTTGCACTGGCCCCGGCCAGGCCGCCGAGCAGGAACGTCTTGAGCGCCTGTCGCCGGGTTTTCATCTACCCCTCCCCCATTGCGTTACTCCTGCTTTTTTCACGTCGATACGGCGCAAGGCGTCACTCGACCGTGATGCTTTGCGCCTGCTCGGCGGCCGCCGCACGCGCGCTCACGGCGGCCATCGGGACCGGCAGCGCACGCGCCTTCGCGCCGCGCATCAGGCCCTGCACGCCTGGCGGCCTGAACAGCGGCACACGATACTTGCGGCTGAAGCGCCACAAGCTGTTCATATGCCGGCGTCCCGCCTTGCTGAGGAAGCCCGCTGCCGACGCGCGCTGATGCTCGTGCGTGAGCCGCGCGCCCGGCACGCACAGCACGCGGTAGCCCGCCTGCCAGATGCGCGCGCAAAAATCGACATCCTCCATATAGAGGAAGAAGTGCTCGTCCATGCCGCCTAGTTCGCCGAACAATGCGCGCCGCACGATAAAGCCCGTGCCCAGCACCCACTCGGCTTCGAACGGCGTGCCCGCGGCCCACGCTTCGCGCATCATGTGGATGTCGATGCGGCGCTTGAACACGCCGAGCCGCCCGAGCGGCGAGCGCCGGCCGAGTATGTCGAGCACCGAATAGAAGCGCCGCGCGGAAAACTGCCGCTCGCCATCCGGATAGACCAGATCGAGACCGACGAGGCCGACATCCTTCTCCGTCTCGAACAACTGCACCGCGTTCTCGAGCGATGTATCGACGAAATAGGTGTCCGGGTTCAGCACGAGCACGAGTTCGCGCAGACAACCGACCATGCCGAAATTGACGCCGGCTCCGAAGCCGCGATTGATCGACGTTTTGACGAGTCTCACTCCTGTCGGAAGCGTCTCCCTCAGATAGGAAAACGAATTGTCAGGTGAAGCGTTGTCCACTACGACGATGTCCTCCTTATCCGCAATCGAAAGTTCCAGCACGGAGCGCACGCAATTTCCGACCAGTTTCGGCGTGTTGTAATTGACGATCACCACACTGATCATTCCCTTCAGGTTCATCCCCACCTCCTGCTTTGCATCTGGTGTTCGTGGAATTACCCCCAAACACGGCTTTCCAGTTCGTTCACCATGCTTCGCGCTCGTCGCGCGCACTATCGACCACCCACTGCTCGTCCGCGCGATGCGGACGATCTGGCATGCACTGCCTTGCGGTTCGCTACGCGCTGTTTCGACGCGGTCCGTCCACGTAATCGAACACCGGCAATGTCATCAGGATGAAGACAAACGGAATCACTTCGATCGATTGATAGAAGAGCGTTTGAAATAAAGCGGCCCATACACACAACGCAATCCGGCTTGCGCTGCTCACGAGTTTCGTCACCGATATCAGCACGCCGTAATAGAAGATCGCGCCCATCAGGCCGATATTCAGAATCTGCTGCAGCACGCTCGATTCGACGACGCCGTACTCCTGTTTCACCGGTTCTGGCGCCGAGTTCGTGACGAGCCCGAAGTACGTGCCAGCGATCGCGTTGACCGGCAATCCGAGCGACTTGGCCTTTTCCCATGCTTCGGTGCGGCCGTCGTTGCCGTCCGATTGCAGGTCGGTCGCGCCGATCATCCGTTCGGTGCCGACGTTGACGACACTATCGTTCTGACTGCTCACCGCGACGCCGAAGATCATGATCGCCATCGTCGCAAACACGGTGGCGACGATCAGCTTCGCGTTTCTCGTGATGAACTCGATCGGTCCTTGCACGAACGCGAGCCCGAATGTGCCGAGAACGATCAGCATGCCGCTGCGCGACAGTGCCGAGAAAATCGCGAAACTTAGCACCACGCATGCGAGGCCCGACAGCACGTTCTTGCGCACCAGATAGTCGACGCCGCACAGCGACGCGGCAATCGCGACGAACAGCGGGTAATGCAGATAGCTGCCGGTCAGCGACGGCGCGCGCAGATTGTCGAAACCGTAAGTCGCGCCGGGCAGATCGATAGGGAACACGTTCTGCTGCTGCGCGAGCGCGACGCCCGCCTCGATCAGCGCGATCAGCACGAGCCCGACATAGGCGACGCGGGGCCGCACGAAGCGCCGTTGATAGTTCGAGATCGCGTAGAAATAGATGAACAGCGTGAAGATGAAGACGAACAGATAGGACAGCCCGAGCTGATCGGTGAGCGCGAGGGTCGCGACGATCGACAGCCCGATCGAGAACAGCATGCCCACGAGCAAGCCGAACGAGAGGCGTCCCTGGTCGCGGAAGTAAGCGGCGATCGCCGTCGGCGAGATGTACCACACGAGCAGCCCGACGATGCCGCCGACCTGGATCAGATAGGCGGCGTCCTTGCCGATCAGATACTCGAGCACGCCGCGCGATGCGCACAGCACGACGGCCAGCAGATAGGCAATGGTGGCGATCATGGCGTCACGCCTGATACGCCACGGAGGCGTTGAGGTTGACCGGTTCCCCGCGGTAGATGCGCTCGATCACGTGCTGGAACTCATCGATCTCGCAGACGTTGAGCAAGGTGCCGTCGTGCTCGACGCCTTCCGCGCCGAGCGGCGTCGACACGACCGGCAGTTTCGCCGCGAGCATTTCGAGCGTCTTGAGCTTGACGCCGGCGCCCGACAGCAGCGGCACCACGCCAATAGCGGCGGCCTCGAAGTACTTGCCCGGATTTTCGACGAAGCCGGTCACGCAGATATCGTCGCTATTGAGGCGCTTCACGCGCTCGCTCGGATCGGAACCGACCACGAACAGCTTCAGTTGCAGACCGCGCCGGCGCAGCGGCAGAAAAATCGTGTCGATGAAATTGAGCAGCGCCTCTTCGTTTTCGCGGCGTTGCATCGCGCCCCAGAACAGGATGTTGCCTTTCTCGACCGTGTCTTTCGAGCGCCGCACTTCCTTCAGAAACGCCGGCAGCGAGATCGGCACGACCTGCACCGTGCCGACCCCGGGGTACAGGCCGTTGATCAGCTGCGCGTCCTTGCTCGACAGCACGAGCACCTTGTCGGCCAGCTTCAGCAGACGCTGTTCGAGCATGAAGGTCTGCCGTGTAAACAGCCATCCTTCGATGGACTTGATGCGCAGCATGACCTGGATCTGCACGTCATGCGCGCACATCACGATCTTCACGCCGTCGTCGAAACGCTCGCGCAAATTCTGCGCATACGTGAAGCATTGCGAGAATTCGAGCCGCACCGTGTCGTAACGGTGCCTGTCGACGAGCTCGCAAAGGAACTTGCCGATCGCGGGCTTATAGCGCGAGAACAGGCGCGGTGAAAACGCCAGCGGGTTCGCGAGGAACGACGGAATCAGGTCGAACCGGCTCACGTACTGGATGTAGACGTTGCGCACGTTCGCGCGAAACTCGATGTCTTTTTCGTCGACCGGCACGCGCGACACGATCAGCACGTCGAGCTCCGATTCCGCGCTCAGTTTGATCAGGTAGTCGTAGGCCAACCGGTGGCCAGCTTGCGGCGCGTTTTTCTGAGGCAGAAAAGGCGTGACAAATAGCTGTTTCATCCGAGTAGTCCCTTGCCTGTACGGTGTGCGCTCGGCAAGCGCGGCCGTAAGATCCCTTCGCATTGCTATGTTGGTTTTCTGATCGGTCCATTCGGGCGCTACGCCCCGCACCGCGGGAGCGTCACGAACCACGCGCCCGGGTTTATCGGTCGTACGGTTTGTAGATGTAGGCCGCGTAGCGATAGCGTCCGTAACCGTAGCTGTAGCGTCCCGGCCGCATCTTCAGTCCGTTCATGATCACGCCGCGCACCGGCAGGCCGACCTTCTGCATCTGGCGGACCGACTCACGCAGCTCGCCGATACCCGTCACTCCCTGACGCGCGACGAAGAACGTCGTACCTGCCACGCACGCGAGCCGCACCGCATCCGCGGCGAGCAGCACCGGCGGTCCGTCGAGCAGCACGACGTCGTAGCCGGTCGCGACCTGGCGCAGCACCGACTCGAGCCGGGTGTTCGACAGCACGTCGCTCGGGCTCGCCACCTGGCGGCCGCTCGCGATGAAATCGACACCCTGGAAACGGGTCGCGCGAATCAGCTCTTCGGGGCGGTACGCGCCCTGGATCAGATCGGACAGGCCGGGACCGCGATCGCCGCCGAGATGCCGATGCAGGAAGCCGCGGCGCAGGTCACCGTCGACCAGCAGCACGCGCTTGCCGGTCGCACCGATGACCGCGGCGAGATTCAGCGACACGAACGACTTGCCGATGCCCGGCGTCGGGCCCGTGATCAGCACGATATGGTTGCGCGCCTTGGTCATCGTGAATTCGAGCGCGGTGCGAAAGCCACGCAGACTTTCGATCGCCGGATCGATCACCGCTTCACCCGCGAGCACGAGCGCCTTCGATTCCGGACGGCGACGGCTATGCGCGAAGCGCTCTTCCTGACGGCTGAACGGCACGCTCGCGTAGACCGGCAGCCCAGTGCGCAGCTCGACTTCGTACGGATCGTCGATCGCATCGAACAGACGCTGACGCACCAGCGCGATCACCGAGCCGACGAACACGCCGATCATCATCGCGCCGATGATGATCAGGAGCGGCTTGGGCCGGACCGGCGTATCGGGCGCGACGGCGCCGTCGACGATGCGCACGTTGCCGGCCTTGCCCGCCTTGATCAGCTTCAGTTGTTCGAGCGTATTGCGCAACGACGTGTCGAGTTCGGTGCCGACCTGCACGTCGCGCTGCAGGCGCAGCACGTTCTGTTCGAGCGGCGGCAGCGACTGCGTCCGGCTCGCGAGATCTTTCGCTTCCTGTTGCGCCGCGCGCAACTGCGCGTTGACCGACTGCACGGCCGGATGCTGGTCGGTGAAGCGCGACAGCAGTTCATTGCGCTTCTGCTGGAGTTCCGCGAGCCGCGTCTGCGCCTGAACCGACAGCTGCAGCAGGTTGGTCGCTTCCTCGCCGAGATCGACGGTGCCATGCTTCGCGCGGAAGTCGTTGAAGCGCGTTTCCGAATCGGAAAGCTGCTGGCGCATTTCCGGAAGCTGCATTTCGAGGAAACGGATCGAACGCTCCGCTTCCTCGGATTTGCGCTTCAGGTTCTGGCTCACGTATTCGCCCGCGATGGTCCCGAGAATCGCGCTGATCTTATTCGGATCGCTGCCTTCGAGCGACACGCCGAGGATGTCGGACTCCTTGCCTTTTTCGGAGATCGTCAATTCCTTGCGCAGCTTTTCGGTCGTCGTCAGCGCGGACTGGCGCCGCACCTCGAAGGTCGCACCGGGCTTCGCGTCGATCCGGTCGACGACGAGCGTAAGCGGCCCGTAGTTGGTCGTCGCGTTCAGCGCCTGGCCGACCGTGCCTTCGAGCTTCAGCTTGCCGTATTGCAGTTCGTAGCTCGATCCCTCGCCCATCCTCAGCACGAACGGACGATCGAACAGCTCTTCCGGCACATCGAATTTCGACACTTTGATGCGCTCGTTGCCGTACACGTAGCCGTGCGGTCCCGGCGTCGACAGATGATCGGAATGACGGGCGAGCCAGCGGCCGAACAGCGGGAAGTAGCGCGGTGCCGCTTCGATGTCGAGATTGAGCTTGTCGACCGCGCGGCCCACCACCATGCGCGAGCCGATCACCTGGGCCTCGCCGGACGTCGCGGTCTTCACGTCGAACATCGCGGACACGTCGCCGATCACGCTCTTGGACGAGGTACCTGCGTTCTCCTCGACCTGCACCAGGATGTCAGCGCGATAGACGGGTTCGGAGAACACCGAATAACCGATGCCGAGCGCGACCGCGATGGCCGTCGTGAGGGCAATCAGCTTGCGGTTGTCATACAGCGCATCCAGATAGTTCGCGAAGCCTGCCGGCGGATGTTCGCTGTTGTTGTTCCGGCTATCGAATGGTGCACTGCTTTGGTTCATGCGAGTTCTCCCAAAGTCCCGACGGTTTCCCACTTCTTCCCGGCGCCCGAACCGGCACATCGCCGCATCCAGTCACGCCCGTGTCCGATCGAGCCGACCGCCTCGATCGGACGGGGGTAGCCGATTTACGCCACATCGGCTACCTTTGTGTGTAACAGCACCTATGCGAGCTCGGCTCTTTTCCCTAACATCGCACCACTCGCGTTCTTACGGAGACCGAAATGAAAAAACTTCTTGCCGCCGTATTACCGGTATTACTGACTGCCCAGGTGGGCTACGCCCAGAGCATCGTGTCCGCCTCCTCTTCCGCTTATGCCCCGCGTTATGTCGCCAAGCACTCGCAACTCGACGCGATGACGCCTCATGCGGCCAGTTCACCGACGCTCTACGGCTCTCCGTCGGATCTCGCGTACGCAAAAAAGAACCGCTATGTCGCGCCCAACGTGTACACCCAAACTAAAAACAGCCTTCCGAAGCAGAAACGTACAAGCGTTGCACAGCCTGTCCGCGGCAAGAACTCAGCGGACCCCTACGGCAGCGATTTGTGGAATTCAGACCAGACCTACGCGTCTCCCGAGACCTCCGATCCCTACAGCGTGCGCTGAGCTGTAGCGCATCACCGTCTGGATCCCCCGTATCGCCGATGTGGCCGCTTGCGGCCACATTCCTGTTTGGGTTGAGCTGACTGCCGGGCCCGGTAGAGATGTATCCCCGATTAGCCGCGTCTCGTCCGCCGTCTTTCCACGCAAACGCTCACGACATGCACATGCTCTTGTTTTGATGAGTCGGCCGTTTCGTCGGCGCGCTACAACGCTCGATAAAAAGCCTTTCTTGGCAATCATAATATTCAGAGAGCCCGTCCTTACAACGTTCGGCAGCGCACACAAAGCCGATTGCTACAGGATTGCTTCAGACAAATCACGCAATAAAAAACGCATGTTTAAAGCGACGATAACCGTGTGGATATACACGCCGTTCGCCACAATCAGCGCCGACTATTTTCAGGGCGCCGGACGCGGATTATCTGCATAACGCGCGCGCCGGCGCGACGGCGCGTTGGGCGCCGAGCTTTCGCCGATGTGCATGATTTCGGCCAGACGCCGCGCGTAATGCTCGGGCAGATATTCTCCGACGTCGTACTTTCTGTGCTCATCGGCCAGATGAACGGCCAACTCGCCGAGCGCCTGTTTCAGACTGCCCGGATCGAACTTGAACTTGATCTTGTTGCCGACCGATTCCGCGGTCACCGCCATGCTGCCGCCATCGCGAATCAGCACCGGCAGGCCGAGCATCGCCGCCTCGACGACGACGAGGGGCGCGTTCTCCGCGCCCACCGACGGCACGACTACCGCATCGGCGAACTCGCGCATCGCGGGAAACAACTGCTGCTGCGGCATCGTGCCGAACAGGATCAGCTTGCGCTCGGCGATCAGCGACGCGTAGCGTTCTTCGATCGCCGCGCGATCCGGCCCGTCGCCATACACGCCGATGCTATTGATGCGTTCGAAGCCCGCCGCCTCGCAGAGCGTCAGAAATTGCATCAGGCCTTTCTCGGGCGAGATCCGTCCGACGAACGCGATGTTGAAGCGTTCCTTGCCACGCACCGTGACGATCGGCATCGCGCTCGGTACCGCCGACGGATTGTGCACGATCACCGTGTTCTCGATGCCCACGCGATGCAGCGCCTGCTGCATGAACAGGCTCGGGCACAAGATCCTGTCGAACACGCGCGCGGGCTGATAGGCCGCGCGTACCGCATGCCACCATGCCTTCGTCATCAGATCGTGCATGAGGCCCTTCGGCGTCGGCCGCAACGTGAGGACCGCGCGGGTGCGCAGCACGTCGAGCGGCAGAATGATCGGCCGCTTGTCCTTGTCGAAGTACTGCAGCGACGGGTTGTAGTAGACGAGGTGATAGTCGTGGCAGGTGTGATACGCGCGGTAACCGAACTGACGCTGGTTGTGCGCGATCACGCTGAGAATCGAAGGCGACAGCACGTTGTGGTAGTTGTGCACCATCAGCCGATGCGGCCGGAAACGGTGCAGCGTCTTTTCGAGCGCGCGCGCGGCGGTCGTGTTCCAGGAGCGCGTCAGCATCGTCGAGCGGCCGGAAAACTGGCTATCGTCGAAACGCTCGACCTCGACGCCGCGCAGCGTGCCCAATAGCTCGGCCGATTGTTGATAGACCACTTCCGCGCCGCCCATGTGCGCGTAATCGTTGATCACCAGTACCCTGCAGCGCTGCATGTTCCCCTCCTGTTGTCTGCCTCTCGTGCCGTCTCGCGAAGAACCCGGACGGCTTGCCCGGACCAATCGCCTGGTCCGGGCGCTCCCCCTGTTCAAAACTGCGGAAACTTGCCGCGCCAGCCACCCCCCTCGCGCAGATAGCGCAGAAACAGCGCAATGCCACTCAATTGCGCCGCGAAGCGCAGCGTCGACGCCGCATCGTCGATGATGATCGTGCGCAACCGGTACGGATCGGTGTGCTGATCGTTCCAGCCGATGTCGCAAGTCCGCGCGGTTTTGAAGCCCGCCGCGCGCACGAACTCCACTTCGCGCTCGCCATAATTGCCGTTCGGATACGCGAAGTGCTCGCACGGCTGTTGCAGCAGCGCCGCGATTTCACGGCGGCTGTCGCTGATTTCGGCCTCGCTTTCAGCGTCGCTGCAATGCGTGAGGATCGGATGGAAGCGCGTATGCGCCTGGAAGTCGACGTGCTCGCGCATCGCCTGCATCTGTTCGATCGACAGGCCGGTCGGCCGGTCGTCGCCGTCCTGCTGGTAGCCTTGAGCCGCGAGCGCGGCGAGGCGCTCTTCGTTCGTCATGCGCTTCAGACGTTCATGGCCGACGCGCAGCGAACCCGGATGCAGCCACCAGTGACTGCGCGGCCGTCCGACGATGCGGCTGCACAGAAAGATCGTCGGGCGCACCTTGTGCTTGATGAACACCGGCAATAGCTTCGCGTTGCCCACGTGGCCGTCGTCGAGCGTGATCGCCACGCGCGGCCGGCCGCGGCCGGGCGCGCTGACGTCGGTCAATGGCACGAACTCGCACAGCTTGCTCAGATAAGTCAGATGACGGTCGAGCGTGTGCGGATCGGGATCGTGATAAAGCAGCACGGCTACGCGATCGCGCCACAGCAGCTTGCGCGTGCACCACGCGAGCCCTGACATCAACACGAAGCCCGCGAGCATCTCCTTCACGAGCGCTTTGTAGCGCTTCATGCGGGGCCCGCGGTAGTGATCGGACAGGCGCGAGCGCACAGACGCGCCCGTTGTTTGGGTCTTATTCACCTGAGCGCTCCGGCATGGGTGCATGGGCGACGGGCCACGCGCGTTGCCGCGAGCCCGCTTTCAACGAGCCGACAAGATGCCGCGCCACGGTCGGCGACGCGTGCTTGGTTCCATAGACGAAGCGCATCACGGGCCCGAAGCTATGCGCGGATGCGGGTCCGATCACATAGAGGCCGCGCACGCGCGTTTCGTAGTGCGAGTTCAGGTCGGGCATGCCGCCTTGATTCGAAATCGCGTCGGCCAGATCTTTCGACAGGAACGCGTGCTGGCGCATGTCGGTTTTGAAGCCGGTCGCGGCGATCACGTGATCGGCGCTCACGCGTGCTTCCTTGCCGTCGGTCAGCACGTTCAGAACGACGCGGTCGTTTTCGATCGCCGCGGAGCGCACCACGGTGCGATGCGATATCTGTACCTTGCCGACCACGCGATCGTGCAGCCACCACGCGCCAGACGCGCCATACGTGTGCTCCATGATCAGCTTGCGGCGTCGCGGGTCGAGCATGTGGAACACGCCGGGAAACTCGGACAGGAACAGCGACCGCCAGCCGCGCCCGAGCCCCGCGTCGGGCCCCTTGATGCGCGACAGGATGTTGCGCCCGCCGTGCGGCCGCTCGTGCCACACCACGCTGCTCTCGCGCATCAGCACGTGCGCGCGTGCGCCGAGCTCATTGAGCAACGCGGACAGCCCGAGCGCCGACTGCCCGCCGCCGACGATCGCAATGTCCTTGCCGCGCGCCCATTCGAGGTTGCCGTACAGCTCCGAATGCGACGCATACTGCGGCGGCAAGCCCTGCAGCGCCGGCGGAGTTTGCGCGAAGCCCTTCAGGCCGAGCGCGATCACGACCCGGCGTGCGGCGACCGAGCGGCCGTCGCTCAGCGATAGCTGGAACTGATCGCCGACGCGGCGCAATGCGAGCACATCGACCGGCTGGATTTCGCCGACCAGATTCGACTGGAACCACAGCCCGTACTCGACGAAGGTCTCGAGCGGCAGCGCCATGCCGAGCGGCCGGTAAGGCAGGCCTTTCAGGCGGCAGAAGTCTTCGACGGTAAAGCCGCTGCGCGGCGCGTGCATGCTCGACGCGAAAGCTTCGGAGCGCAGCAGCATGCCGGGCGGCATGTAGTTTCGCCACGCTCCCATCGGTTCCCCGAGGATCTGGTGATCCACGCCGGCGGCCTTCAGATGCGCGGCAAGAGATGACCCGTACGGCCCCGCGCCAATGATGATGGTATCGGTCCAAGACATTGCTGGTCTCCAGGGGGGAACGGCTTTTTTGTCGTTAGCGTCAGGCTTTCGCCTGACGCGACTCGGGCGCCCTGATCGCTTTTTTCCAGCTGCGCTTCATGCGTCGGAGCGGATTCATCACGACATAGTGCTGCAGCGCTGGCAACGGATCGTTCCAGCGGAAATAGCCATCGAAAATTTTGGTGCGTTCGCTCAGCAGTTCGGGCGGCGGCCGGTCGGAAAACGTCGCGCGCCACGCAACCGGTAGCCGGCTCAGGCGCTCGACTGGCAACGGCAGGCCGAGTTCATGGCGGTACGCGGCAAGCGGAATGTTGACGCCGCACAGCGTCGCGATCTCCTCCTGCCAGTCCGTGCGGCCGACCGTCGGCTCGACCATCACGAACTCGTTGTAGTTGTCGTCCCACTTGTACTCGATGCTGCCCATGCCGTCGAAACCGGCCGCCTCGGCAAAGCGCCGCGTCAGCGGTTCGAGCGTCCCGCGGGCGTCGGGCGCGGCCACGCAGATGGCGGTGTTGCCGACGCCCGGGGGCGAGCTCAACACCTTGCGGCCGGTGAACATGCTGACCATCTTGCCGTCGGCGCCGCGATAGAACAGCGTGAAGTGGATGTTGCTGTCGGGCCCCTCGATCCACTCCTGCGCAATGATGCCGCCCGGCGTCGCGAGCATCGCGATCGCGCGATCGCGTGCATGCTGCAGCGTGTCGACGCGCACCGCGCGTTCTTTCTCGCCGCGCAGCACGTTGCGCTTGTCGTCTGGTTTCAGCACGCACGGGTAGCGCAATTCGGCCAGCCCTTCGATGTCGGCAAGCTTTTCGAGCACGACCGAGCGCGGCACCGGAAAGCCATGGCTCTGTGCGAATTCGTGAAAGCGCGCCTTGCTCGACAACATCTTGACGGTGTCGTCGGCCGGCAAACGGAATCGATACCAGTGCGACAAAGCCAGCCGATTTTCCGACACCGCATGCACCGCGTCTTCGTCGGTCAGTATCAGTACCGGCAGACGATCGAACCGTTTGCCGAGTTCGATCATTTCGTCAACAAATATTTTCCCGACAAAGCTTTTTATCTGATGCGCATGAACGTGTCGGCACCACGTCGCCGCGCGGCTCCTCGTATCGACTGCAATAACCGGAACGCGGGCCTGCGCGAGCGATCGCGCTACCCCCAGTCCGTTCAACTCTGCTCCAACAATAACCCCTGCCGATTGACCTGAGTCGTATGCGCTCGCCATAGTGTCGATTTCCTTGCTTCGTACGTGCATGGTCCCTCGAAGACATGCTTCGAGCTCCACGCGATCGAACAATCGAATCGGATAGAAATCCTTTTTTATCGCCCCGCGGGGGCGCCCGGGCGTTAAAGCCATGTTTCGGCGGAAAGCATGCATGAGCGCGGCAGGCGCGTCCTGGCACGCGCCGTGTGTCGAATCATGGTCTTGCGATTTACCGCAGCGAGCGCATTGCGCTGCTCTCGCCGTGACCTACTTTACGTTTCCGCCTGATCTCGATACGTGCGCCGGCGCACAGAGGACACTAGAAAGTAAGAACAGAAAAAAGCCCTTTCGAAAGGCGCAGAGCCTTATTCCGTAAGGCTTTCAGCGATGCTGCAATTGTTATGTAAAAAGGTTGCGAAGCATTAATTTATCGCAACGCGATAACGGCGGAAAAAAGCTTTCTAATGGGACTATAAAGTGCTGGATCGCACAAAAAAATATGCGCTACGAATGCTATTCGTAGCGCGTCGTCAAATGCCTTATTTACCTTCGCTCAATCCGCGCTCGAGCGCCGCGACACCCGCCGGCAGATCGACCTTGACGCCGAGATCGACCATCGTGCGGCCGAGCGCGTGCACGGTGCGAAACAGGTTGTGCTCGCGGCACTGCTCGCCCATCTGGCCGATCCGCACGATCGGCAAACCGAACGAGCCAGCGATTTCCACCTGATGCTGTCGCGAGATATGCGCGCAGACGTCGGCGGGACTCAGGCCGTCAGGCACCTCGATGCCGATCACCGAGTTGAGCCGGCAATTCTCCGGCGCATACAGTTGCAGGCCCATCGCGGTGACGCCCTGCTGCAACGCGAGCGAGCATTTCAGATGGCGCGCGAAGCGCTTCTCCAGCGTTTCAGCGCAGACGAGCCGCAGCGCCTCATGCAAAGCGAGTACGCCCGACACCGGTGCCGTGTAGTGATAGCCGGCGTTGTGCCAGAAGTTTTCCGCCAGCGACGCATCCAGGCACCAGTGCGTGTTGGGCACCGTGCGGCCTTTGACGCGCGCCCACGCCGCGTCTGAGAACGCGATCAGCGACACACCCGGAATCGACGACAAGCCCTTCTGGCCGCCGGTAATCACCGCGTCGATGCCCCAGTTGTCCATTTCGAGCGGCATCGTGCTCAGCGTGCACACGGCGTCGACGATCACGAGCGCGCCGGCTTCCTTCGCGAGCGCGACGATGTCTTTCAGATGATGGTTCCACACGGTGTTCGAAGTCTCGCCCTGCACGACCGTGACGACCTCGGGACGCTCGCGGCGCAGCGCGTCGGCGACCAGATCGAGACTCGCGACCGTGCGGTCCGCGACTTCGAGCGTGGTCACCTTCGCGCCGACGCGCCGGCCCATTTCGCCCATGCGGTCGCTGAAGAAGCCGTTCTTGATGCACAGCATGCGCGTGCCTTCCCACGCGAGATTGCAGATCGCCATCTCCATCGCGCCCGATCCCGGTCCTGCCACGCCGAGCACCCACTTCGACTGCGTCTGGAACACGTAGCGCGCCATCGTCTTCACCTGGTTCACCACCTTCGCCATCGTGCCGCCCAGATGGTTGATCACGATCGCATTGGCCTTCGCGACCGCAGCGGGAATCGGCACCGGGCCGGCGCCCATCATCAGCAGCGGTTCTTCGGGAAGGATGGCGTCGAGCGATTCGACAACCGGACAGGGGACGGACGAAGCAACGGTAGTAGAGGTTGAAGTCGGCATGATCGGTGTGTGAATGTGAAGCGCAAAGGAACGAACGGCCTCGCCGCAGATACGCTGCTCGAGGCCGTTCGTCCGATCATTCACCGAACCGCGCGATTGCGCAAGTTTTTTGGCCAGGGTCGCGGGCCGCAGGCGCGACCGATACACCCTCGCCAATCACTTCATCACCTTGCTCTTGTCGAGCTTGCTGCCGGTCGCCGCGTTGTAGCGCTCGACATACTCCTCGATCAGCCTGCGCATCGCCCGACCGATCTTGCGATAGTCGGACTCGTTCAGATTGGCGAGCGACACGCGCCCCGACGGGTGCTGGGTGCCGAAGCCGCGGCCTGGCAGCAGCACCACGCGCGCCTCGCGCGCGAGCCGGAACAGCAGCTCGGACGGCTCGGTGTTCTTCAGCAGCCAGTCGACGAACTCGCGCCCGTAGGCTCTTTCACCGAGGAATTCGATGTCGACGATCGTGTAGTAGTCGACCTGGTTCGGGTCGTCGTCCTCGAACGCGATGCCCACTTCCTCGTACAGCGCCTGCTTGCGCTTGCGGATCAGGCGCTTCAGCGCGTTCTTGTACGCGTCGGGCGTGTCCATCAAGGAGAACAGCGAGAACAGCACCATTTGCACCTGCTGCGGCGTCGACAACCCGGCCGTGTGATTGAGCGCGACGGTGCGGCTGTCGGCCACGAGCCGGTCGATGAACTTCAGCTTGTCGGGCTCGGTCGTGATCGACTCGTAGCGACGATGCAGCTCCTTCTTCACGTCGGCCGGCAGTTTGCCGATCAGCTTGTCGAGCACGTTGTCGCGATGCGTGGCCACCGCGCCGAGACGCCAGCCGGTCGCGCCGAAATACTTCGAGTACGAGTAGACGAGGATCGTGTTCTTCGGCGCGAGCGCGAACAGCGACACGAAGTTGTCGGCGAACGTGCCGTATACGTCGTCGGTCAGCAGGATCAGATCGGGCCGTTCCTTGACGATGTCCGCGACGTGCTCGAGGCTCGCGTCGTCGATCTTCACCGACGGCGGATTGCTCGGATTGACGAGGAAGAACGCCTTCACTTTCGGATCGCGCAGCTTGTCGAGCTCCTGCTTCGAGTACTGCCAGCCGTGCGCGACGTCGGCATTGATATGCACGACTTTCAGCTGATAGTCGTTCAGCGCCGGGATCTCGATGTAGGGCGTAAAGATCGGCATGCCGAGCGCGATCGAGTCGCCCGCCTTGATCAGATGGTTCTCGCGCATCGTGTTGAAGATGTAGGTCATCGCCGCGGTGCCGCCTTCTACGGCGAAGATGTCGAACTCGCCGATGAACGGATGCTTGCCGATCATCTCGCGGCGCAGATACTGGCCGACGATGATTTCCGACAGCTTCAGCATGCGGTCGGGCACCGGGTAGTTCGACGCGAGAATGCCCTCGCACATCTCATACAGAAAGTCGGTCCCGGACAGCCCGAGCTGATCGCGCACGTACGACACCGCGCCGCGCAGAAAGTCGATGCCGGGCACGCCGCGGTTCTCGCGTATGAACAGGTCGAAGCGCTCCGCGAGTCCGTCGCGGCGCGGAAAACCGCCGACGCCTTCGGGCATGTACGCGAACGAGCGCTCGGACTCGCGCATCGCGAACAGGCCGAGCTGCCAGAAGCCGTGGCGAGGGATCGTCGCGAGAAAGTTCGGATTGCCACGGCCGGCGTTGAGCATCGCGATGTTGGCGGCCCGCTCGACCGCGCCGCCGCCGGCGGCCTTGATCAGTTCGTCCTTCAGTTCGAACGGGCTCAGCGCGGCAAGACCCGCGTCGACGCCCGAGCGTTTCTTATCGCCCTTCTCTTTAGCCATGATGCGTTCTCCAGTGAAGAGGTGAAACACGCCGGCGTGGCGAGGGGTCCCGGTTGCGGCCGGCTACAGGGATCGATACGCAACGGCTTTCGATAACCGTGCGATCAACGACGGGTGAGCGCTACACGAGCCCGACCACCAGCGGCCCGAGCAGTGTCAGCGCGACGTTCGCGATCGCATAGGTGATCGCGAACGGCACGGTCGGCACCGCGCTTTCGGCCTTATCGAGCACGCCGCCGAACGCCGGGTTGGCGCTGCGCGAACCGGACAGCGCGCCGGCCAGAATCGCTGCGTTGTTGTAGCGCAGCACGTAACGGCCGAACAGCATCGTCAGCAGCAGCGGAAACAGCGTGACGAACACGCCGAGCAGGAAGATGGTCACGCCGCTTTGCTTGACCGTGACGACCGCCTGCAGGCCCGAGTTCAGACCGACCACCGCGACGAACGCGGCGAGCCCGAAGTCCTTCAGCAATTGCGAGGCGGCCGATGGCATCACGCCGTACATCGGATGCTTGCCGCGCATCCAGCCGAACAGCAGGCCCGCGAGCAGACAGCCGCCGCCCGAGCCGAGCGTGAGCGGCACGCCGCCCACGTTGACGACGATCAGCCCGATCAGCAGACCGATCACGAGGCCGACGCCCATGTAGATGAAATCGGTCTTGTTGCTGTACGGCAGCTCGTAGCCGGCAGCTTCGACCGCGCGCTTGGTATCTTTTGGCGAGCCGTAGAAGGTGATCACGTCGCCGTGCTGCAGCTCGGTTTCGGGCAACACCGGCAGCGGCTGCCCGACGCGCGTGATGCCCTGAACGTAGACGCCGTGCCGCATGTCGCGATCGATCATCTGGCGCGCGGCCGCGATCGTCGTGTGATTCATGCCCTTGCGCGTGAACACGCCTTCGCGCGTCTGCATCACGACGCCGATGTCCTCGGCGTCGCCGACCTCGTTGCCTTTCGCGCCGAACGCGACGACCGCCTCCCGGCGGCCCACGACGAGCACGATGTCGTCCGGTTGCAGCACGAAGTCGGGCTTCGGCTCGATCTGCTGGTTACCGCGCTTGACGCGCTCGATCGTCAGACCTTCGCCGTGCAGCGACTCGACCGCCTGCACGCTCTTGCCGGCGCTGAAGTCGATCCGGTATGCGCGCCCGACCAGTTCAGGCAGCGCCGCCACCTGCCCCGGTCCGCGCGTCGGCGCGCCCGACGACAGTTCGCGCTCCGCCTCGATCGACGCTTCGCGCAAGCCCTGGCCCATGAACTTCGGCAGGATGTTCACGCACACGATGATCGCGCCGAGCGAACCGAACACGTAGGTGACCGCGTACGCGATCGCGACGTCCGATTGCAGTAATCTAACCTGATCGGCGGGCAGGCCGAGCCGCGCGATCGCGTCGCCCGCGGTGCCGATGATCGCCGACTGCGTGAGCGCGCCGCCCGCGAGTCCGGCCGCGAGCCCCTTGTTCAGATGGAACAGCTTCGCGCACACGACCACCGTGATCAGCGCGGTGACCGCGAGAAACACGGCCATCGCGATCTCGCGCAGCGTCTTGCGGTTCAGCGAGTTGAAGAAGCCGGGCCCGGAGTCGTAGCCGACCGCGTAGATGAACACCGCGAACATCACCGCCTTCACGCCGTTGTCGACCGTCACGCCCGCCTGGCTGATCGCGACCGCCGCGAGCAGCGAGCCGCCCACGCCGCCGAGCTGGAACTTGCCGAAGTTGATCTGCCCGATGAAATAGCCGACCGCGAGTGACAGGAACAGCGCCATCTCCGGTGACTTGTGAAAGATGTTGTGTAGCCAGTCCATCGCGCCCTCGCTGAGTAGTTGTCGGGTTCGTTGGCGATACCCGGCACGGGTACGGCGCGCACCTGTGCGGCGCGAGCGCCTGATTTGCCGCGAACTGCGAAACGCCGCGCGGCATGCGGCTTCGGCAAGTCCGGCTAGCCGAGCTTGCCGGCGAGGCCCACCACCACGGGCCCCATCAAAGGCAACAGGATGTTGGAGAGCGCATAGGTGATCGTGTAGCCGATCACCGGCGTCGAATTGCCGGCCACGCCGACGAGCGCGCTGATGGCCGGCGTACTGCACTGCTGGCCCGCGATCGCGCCGAGCAGCATCGGCGCTTCGAGCTTCAATAGCGCATGGCCGACCCATAGCGACAGCAGGCCCGGCACCAGCACCATCAGGATCCCGGCGAGCGGCAGCGCGAGCCCGTACTCGCGCACGAGCTTGATCGCGTCGGGACCGGCCGACAGCCCGACCGCGGCGATGAACGTCGCGAGTCCGAAGTCCTTGAGGATCTGCGCGGCCGCCGACGGCAGCGAGCCGACCAGCGGATGGCGCGAGCGGACCCAGCCGAACAGCAGCCCCGACAGCAGACAGCCGCCGCCTGTGCCGAGCGCGAGCGTCACGCCGCCGATCGTGCCGCCGAGCCGCCCGATCGCTATACCGACCAGCACGCCGAGGCCGAGATAGACGAAGTCGGTCTTTTCGGTCGGCGGCAATACATAGCCGAGCCGCTTCGCGCCGCGTTCGACGTCGGCTTTCGCGCCGACCAGCGTCAGCACGTCGCCGCGATGCAGATCGGTGCCGGGCAGCGCGGGAATCGTCGATTCGAGCCGCGTGATCGCGGCGATATAAACGCCGCGCGCGTTTTCCGGCTTGGCCTGCGCGCGCAGTTGCGCGACCGTCATCCCATCGACGTCGGGCCGCGTCAGCACCACGTTGAGCCGTTGCGCGAACACCTGGCCGAAATCGGCGCCCAGCACCTCTTCACCGAGGCCAGCCGACGCCGCGACGACCGCCGCGCGCCGTCCGGCGACGAGCACGACATCGCCGGCCGCGAGCCGCGTCTCCATGGCGACCGGCAGGTCCGCGCCGTGGCGCTCGATCTGCTCGACGGTCAGGTTGTAGCCGTATTGCTCCTCGAGCGCGCGCACCGTGATGCCGGCGGCTTTGCCGATTCGAAACGCGCGGCCGACGAGCGCCGGCGCGGCCGCGCTCTGTCCTTCGCTGAACGCGCCCTCGCCGCCGAGCTTGCGCCACACGCGCTCGGCTTCTTCGCGCAGATTGACGCGCAGCAGCAGCGGCGCGAACTGGCTCGTAAACAGCACGATCGTGACCAGGCCGAACAGGTAGCTGACGCTGTAAGCGGTCACGATATTGGCCTGCAGACGCTGGGTTGCCGCGTCGCCGAGACCGAGCTTCGCGATCGCCTCGGACGCGGTGCCGATCACCGCCGACTCGGTCGCCGCGCCCGCGAGCAGTCCAGACGCGGTGCCGACGTCGAGCCGCAGCACGCTGACCGCGATCATGATCAGCACCAGCACCGAGACGATTTCGATCAGCGACAGCAGCCCATAGCGCCAGCCGCGCCCGATGTTCGCGAAGAACTGCGGCCCGCCGGTGAAGCCGAGCGCGAAGATGAACAGCGCAAACGCGATGTTCTTCAGGTCGGGCGCGATGCGCGCACCGCTCTGCCCGAGCACGAGCGCGACGATCAGCGTGCCGCACACGCCGCCGAGCTGAATCGGTCCGATATGAAACGAGCCAATGAAATAGCCAATGGCGAGACATGCGAATAGTGCGATTTCGGGTTGCGATCTCAGCAATTCACCGATCATGTTGGCTCGCCGATTTACAGTTGATTAACGAAAAACGGAACACCAACCGTTTGAAAACCGAATCAAACCGTCTGACAAAGGTGACGCGATGGTGACGTCGCGCGGACAACGGGCGCGATGCACGACACCTCAAAGAACGCTGCGACGACAGGAGAACCACGCAATGGATGCCGCAAGCGCCGCACAGCGGGCACCGGCGCGCCTGGACGAACGCACCGCCTGGCAATGCCGGCGGTGAAACGATTTCCCGAACGCCCGACAGTTACTCTTTCATCGCGAAGTCGCCTAACATCGTGAAAAGATAATCTGCTGTTTGGCCAGTTTCTTGCCGCATGTTTGTACATGCTTTGTTCGGAATGCTGGTTATTTGATATTGCAGTTCGCCAGCCCTGTCAACGTTATTTTTTACGAAAAACCGACTTCGCAAATCACGTCTAAAGCACGCTTCTTCGGAGCCTCATATGCGCACGATCCTGTTCAGCAGTCGTCAATACGACGTCGATACTTTCACCGAAGCCAATGCCGCGCATGGCTATGAACTGCATTTCCAGGAATCCCCACTCGACAGCGAGACCGCGATCCTCGCGCATGGCTACGACGTGGTCTGCCCGTTCGTCAACGACAACGTCGACGCCGCCACGCTCGAACGGCTTCATGCGGGCGGCACGCGCATGATCGCGCTGCGCTCGGCGGGCTTCAATCACGTCGACCTCGCGGCGGCCGAGCGGCTCGGCCTGCCGGTCGCGCGCGTGCCGGCCTATTCGCCGTATGCGGTCGCCGAGCACGCGGTCGGGCTGATTCTCGCGCTGAACCGGCGCCTGCCACGCGCTGTCGCGCGCACGCGCGAAGGCGACTTCTCGCTGCATGGGCTGCTCGGCTTCGACCTGCACGGCAAGACGGTCGGCGTGATCGGCACCGGCATCATCGGCCGGGTATTCGGGCGCATCATGGCGGGTTTCGGCATGCAGGTGCTCGCCTACGACCCGGGGCCGCACGCCGACGAACTGATCGCGCTCGGCGCGCGCTACGTGCCGCTCGATACCTTGCTCGCCGAATCGGACATCGTCAGTCTGCATTGCCCGCTGCTGCCCGACACCTATCATCTGATCAACCGCGCCGCGCTCGCGAAGATGAAACGCGGCGCGATGCTGATCAACACCGGGCGCGGCGGGCTCGTCGAGGCGAACGCCCTGATCGGCGCGTTGAAGGACGGCCAGCTAGGCCATCTCGGGCTCGATGTGTACGAGGAAGAAGGCGGCATCTTCTTCGAGGATCATTCGAATCTGCCGCTGCAAGATGACGTGCTCGCGCGTCTGTTGATGTTCCCGAACGTGATCGTCACCGCGCACCAGGCGTTCTTCACGCGCGAGGCGATGACCGAGATCGCGCAGACCACGCTCGCGAACATCGCGGCGTGGCAGGCGGGCACGCCGCGCAACGTCGTGCAGGCGGGGTAGCGGTGATAACCGGGGCCTATGCGAGTTGCCGAGGACCGCGAAAGTCAGACGTCGCTGTCGCCCAGTTGGGTCGCGCGAATCTCGGTGCGGGCATCATCGGCCGCGCCGCACAGCTCACGCAGCAATGCCGCCTCGCGCTCGTGCACTTCTACCGGACACCAGCGCGCGCCCGCCTCGGCCAGATAGCGCGCGCGATGCTGGCCGTTGCGAAACGCCACCACCCCCTCGCGCTCGATGCCGATCCAGCCGAGCAGTCCCGGCGCGCGTCGGGTGGAGATCGTCACGTAAGGCATCTGCGGAATGCGCGCGCTGTCGGGGTCGAGAAACTCGCGAATGCCGCGGACCTTGCCCGCGTGCCATTCGGCGACCGGCTTCAGCACGTAATCGGTGTTGTCGCGATTCGCGCACACGAGCAGCTTGCGCAGATCGACGAGCACCACCTGATGACGCGTGCCGTCAGTCACGAAGACGCGCTTCAGACGCACATGGTCGTACCACGAATGCTCGCGCAACGGCACGATCCAGACCGTTTCGGCGCTGGTCGGTGCGGAGGCCGGGGATGAATTGGGCAAAGGCAGGGACAAAGGCACACTCGGCAAGCTGGCGGCAGGACGCCAGCGCATTAATAGAGCGCTCACGCTACGAGCCGGATGTGACGAAAACATGACGGCCTACCGGATTAATTGCGCTGCATGAGCGGTTGGCAACACCGCCTGGTCAGCAGGCGAATACGGCGCTTCAGATACCCTTCAGGTATACATAACGATGATAGCCACCGAACATTTCAATAGCCACGTGCGAATCGAGTCGCATGACGTCAACGGCGTCGCGACGATCGTGCTGGACCGGCCCGCGCGGCGCAACGCAGTCGACCGGCAGGTGGCCGACGCATTGAGCGCCGCGTTCAGCCGCTTCGAGGCCGAGTCCGCATGGCGCGCGGCCGTGCTGTTCGGGGCGGGCGGCACGTTTTGCGCGGGCGCCGACCTGAGCGCGCTCACCGACGACACGCGCCGCAACGAACTGCACGCCGACGGCAGCGGCCCGGGTCCGATGGGACCGACACGCACACGCTTCAGCAAGCCGGTGATCGCCGCGGTCGCCGGCTACGCGGTCGCGGGTGGACTCGAGCTTGCCGCAATGTGCGATCTGCGCGTCGTCGAGGAAGACGCGGTGCTTGGCGTGTTCTGCCGGCGCGTCGGCATTCCGCTGATCGACGGTGGCACGATCCGGCTGCCGCGGCTGATCGGCTTGTCGCGCGCGCTCGATCTGATCCTGACCGGCCGCGCGGTCGATGCGCGCGAGGCCCTCGCGTTCGGGCTCGCCAATCGCGTGGTGCCGAAGGGCCAAGCGCGCGCGGCCGCCGAGCAACTGGCCGCGGAGCTCGCGGCGTTTCCGCAGGCGGCGCTGCTCGCCGATCGCCGCTCCGTGCTCGAGAACAGCACGCTTGAAGATCTCGCCGAGGCGTTGCGGCGCGAAGGCGCGGGCGGCTACGCGGCGGTCTTCGCCGAGGGCGTGGCGGGCGCGGCGCGCTTTGCGTCGGGCGCGGGCCGTCATGGCGACAGGTTCGACGCGGATCAGCCGGCGCCGCCCAATCGTTGAGACATGCTTACCTGAATCGAAGAGAGGAACTGCGATGGCTACGATCTACCGGGAAATCGCCGTGGAAACCGCCGCGGCCGATGCATGGGCCGCGCTGCGCGATCCCGCCGACGTCGCCCGCGCGTTCGCGGGCGTGCTGACCGAGGCGCGCATGGAAGGCGAGCTGCGCTGGGTCACGTTCGCCGACGGCACCGTGGTCGAGGAACGCGTGATCGCCGTCGACGATGCGCACCTGCGGCTCGCCTACTCGGTGGGCGGCGGACGCTTCGAGCATCATCACTCGACGTTGCAGGTCGTCGCCGAGACGCCCACGCGTTGCCGCGTGATCTGGATCAGCGACTTCAAGCCCGACGAGCGCGCAACCGTGGTCGAAATGCTGGTAGATGCGGGCTGCGCGGCGCTGCAGCGCAACCTGGCGCGACACTGAGCGCCGCTTTCCATAAAAACAACAGCCGCCCTGACGGCCTGCAAGGCAGATTTGACTTAGGTAGAATCCCCTACTGTTTTCCCCTATCCGGCGACAGCGTTTCCGCCTTCCGAAACGCCCGCCCGGCGCCTGTTTTTCGCGCCGCTTCACGCGCCACACCCCCCATCATCGCCATGCCTTTGCCTCTGCTTGCCCTTGCCGTTGCCGCGTTTGGAATCGGTACCACCGAGTTCGTCATCATGGGGCTGTTGCCCGACGTCGCGCGCGATCTGTCCGTGTCGATTCCAGCGGCAGGCATGCTGGTGTCCGCGTATGCGCTCGGCGTGACGATCGGCGCGCCGATCGTCGCGATCGCGGTCGCCAACATGCCGCGCAAGAAGGCGCTGATGAGCCTGATCGGGGTGTTCATCGTCGGCAATCTGCTGTGCGCGATCGCGCCGGGTTACGCGGTGTTGATGGCCGCGCGCATCGTCACCGCGTTCTGCCACGGCGCGTTTTTCGGCATCGGCTCGGTGGTCGCGGCCGGCCTCGTCGCGCCGAATCGCCGCGCGCAGGCGATCGCGTTGATGTTCACCGGCCTCACGCTCGCCAATGTGCTCGGCGTGCCGCTCGGCACCGCGCTCGGCCAGGCGGTCGGCTGGCGCGCCACCTTTTGGGCCGTGACCGGCATCGGTGTGCTGGCGGCGGCCGCGCTCGCGGTGTGCCTGCCCGCGAAGATCGAGATGCACAAGGCGAGCCTCGTGCGCGAGTTCAGCGTGCTGAAGAACCCGCAGGTGCTGATGGTGCTCGGCATCAGCGTGCTTGCGTCGGCGAGCCTGTTTTCGACCTTTACCTACATCACGCCGATTCTCGAGGACGTGACCGGCTTCACGCCGCACGCGGTCACGCTGGTCCTGCTGCTGTTCGGCCTCGGACTGACGGTCGGCAGCACGCTCGGCGGCAAGCTCGCGGACTGGCGGCTGATGCCGTCGCTGGTCGCGTTCCTGATGGCGATCGTCGTGATTCTGTGCGTGTTCGCGGGCACGATGCACGCGCGCATTCCGGCGATGCTGACCGTATTCGTGTGGGGTGTGCTCGCATTCGCGATCGTGCCGCCGCTGCAGATGCTGATCGTCGATCGCGCGAGTCATGCGCCGAATCTTGCATCGACGCTGAATCAGGGCGCGTTCAACCTCGGCAACGCGACCGGCGCGTGGCTCGGCGGCATGGCGATCGGCGCGGGCGCGCCGCTGACGACGCTGCCGTGGGTCGGTGTCGCGACCGCGCTGGGTGCGCTGTTGCTGACGTTGTGGTCGGTGTCGATCGAGCGGCGGGTGGCGGTGGCGGGGTAAGCTTGCCGACCATTGTGGCGATGCGCGGTTTGACGTATCTGTTTCCTGCCCGTGACAGCCGCTTTCGGGCACCAGTTCAGCAGTGCGCGATGTCTCGCTGCAACGACGAGCACCACTGAGGGTAAGGCTTCATTCGACAGCAATACCCAACCAGTGGAAACGGTCTGCAACAAATCTCGAACCGGGCGCCAAGGCCAATGCGCGCGTCCACTCACGCTTTCCAGCAAGCGTGGCTTTTGCGATGAGCAGTGGCATGCCCCGCGTGCGGACCGCCATGCTAGGTTGTCGGTCCTCCAACTCTCAAGACTCACAGGCTCGACGGCGACGTGCGACAGCGTCCGACGGTAACGGCAGATTCGCCACGGCTTGTCGTCCCTGTCGGGCCAGACGGTCTATCCGCACATGGCCACGACGTTGCCTTACACAGCCTCCGAACCGTCCTTCGCCTGGAACGGGAAAAAACCGGGATGCACCGCACTCTTTGACGCCCGCCCTCCTACCGTTCCACGTGGCGCGAAACCCATCTACGACGAAAATCTCCGCTGCATCGTTGGATACAAGCAGGAAGCAGCGGGCGTGTTCCGTATCTATACGTTGGACGGCGGGGTATCCTGGAGCGAAAAACCGCTGGAAGCCCCGCTAATCGATCCGGTCGACCTGCTGTTCGTGGTCGGCGGCATCTGGACGGCCGGCGCTCGAGGGATAACGCGAGCGGGGATAAGAGGAGTCGGCTCCGCAATCGACCGGGCGACGCTTCTTGGTTTGCGAACGCGGTACTATGCGCTCATGCAGCGGCCTTTGCGTTTTGCCGCCGCGCCGCTCGCGCATATGGATAATCCCGCCCGCTATGTACCCGTTCACATCCTTCGACTCACGCTGAAATACGGCAAACGTGCCTCTGACCCCGCCGGGCATGCGGGAGTGTTCCAATACACCTATCCCATCACACGCAACGGCACGGCCTATAGGCTCGAAGTCGTGGTTCGCGAGAGCGATCACACCATTCTGCACTTTGCCTATAAACCTCTTCGATGAAGCATCCCACCGTCTACACGACTACCCCTGCCACCGGCGTTTCCGCCGTCATGCGGTGGGATGAACAAAGCTCTACGCTGACCTGTGAGGTCACATATCCGCCTTTGGCTGCGCCGCCGGACCCGCAAAACAATCTCAGCGACTTGCTGAATGCACGCTTCGGCATTGGCGCGCCCCGTTATGTCCTCACGGCGGGCACCTTATCGATGCTTGTCGACCAGCATCACCGATTGACCGGATTGGACTTTTACACCAATCCTGAGCGATGGGCCGTCCGCACGTCCGAACTGGCAGAGCCAAGCGACGAAACTCCACACATCGAGTCAGAATTCGACGCCCACGGACATGCGGACGACATGGGCGCGCCGGAGGTCTTTTACGAGCCTCGCGACGGCACCCTTTATCTGTCGTGGGGTAACGTGTCTCACTGGTACGGTATTGCGCCAACGCTCGCGATCGGCGTCGATGACGACGAGCGTCTCACGCAAATCCGTCTGAGCGGTCTGACGATACCGCCGCGACGCGGCAAATCCGCCGATGGGATGAAGATCGCGCGCCCCCCGCACGCGTAGTAGCATCCCCGCCGATGAAAGTGATCCTCACCCGCGATTTCCTCGCGCTGATCCTGAGCGTCGCCGCCGTCGGCCTCGGCAGCGGCGCCACCCTTCCCCTCACCGCCCTCGCGCTCGCCCAAGCCGGTTACGGCACCGACGTGGTCGGCTTGATGACCGCCGCGCAGGCGGGCGGCGGTCTCGCCGTGGTGCCGCTCGCCGGCTGGATCGCGGCGCGCTTCGGCGGCCGTCGGGTGATCGTCGGCGCGGTGCTGGTGGTGGCCTGCGCGACCGCGCTGATGCAGCTCACCGCGAACCTGTGGCTATGGGCGCTGCTGCGAGTGCTGTGCGGCGCGGCGCTGATGCTGCTGTTCACGATCGGCGAAGCGTGGGTCAACCAGCTCGCCGACGATGCGTCGCGCGGCCGCGTGATCGCGATCTACGCGACCAACTTCACGCTGTTCCAGATGTCGGGGCCGGTGCTGGTGAGCCAGATCGCGGGCTTCACGCAGGGGCGCTTTCTGCTGTGCGGCGCGATCTTCCTGCTCGCGCTGCCGCTGCTCGCGGCGATCCGCGCCACACCGCATGCATCGAGTGAAGAACACGCCGAGCATGGCGGCTGGCGTCGCGTACTGCCGCGCATGCCCGCGCTCGTGATGGGCACCGGCTTCTTCGCTCTGTTCGACACGATCGCGCTATCGCTGCTGCCGCTGTTCGCGATGTCGCATGGCATTTCGAGCGAAGTGGCCGTGCTGTTCGCGTCCGCGCTGCTGCTCGGGGACACGACGATGCAGTTTCCGATCGGCTGGCTCGCCGACCGGCTCGGTCGCGAACGGGTGCATATCGGCTGCGGCATCGTGGTCGTCGCGTTGTTGCCGCTGCTGCCGTGGGCAGTCGGCTCGCCGTGGCTGCGCTGGCCGCTGTTGTACGTGCTCGGCGCGGCCGCGGGCGCGATCTACACGCTGTCGCTGGTGGCCTGCGGCGAACGCTTTCGCGGTGTCGCGCTGGTGTCGGCGAGTTCGCTGGTCGGCGCGTCGTGGAGCGCCGCGAGCTTCGGCGGCCCGCTCGTCGCCGGCGCGTTGATGAAAACGGTCGGCCACGATGCGGTGATCGGCGTGCTGTTGTGCGCGGCGCTCGCGTTTCTGGTGACGGCGTGGTGGGAGCGTCGGCGGATCACGCTGCGGGTGGCGAGTTGACGATTAGACGCTAGTTGCTGGCTTTTACGATCTATACGCCGGGTGATAATCTTCAACCCACGTTGCGCGGGCACTCGACACGGCCCATATTTGGTGGTGCCACCGCAAGCAACGGGGAGTCCGCCATGGTCTCGATGCGCTTGTTGCTCCGTGCCAGCCTGTTGGGCACGGCGATCGCGGTAGCCGCGATCGTCGCCGCAAACTGTGGAGGCGGCGGAGGCGGAAACAGCAGTGCCCCGACGGGCACGAGCGCCGGCGGCAGCGCCTCATCCGGCGCATCGACCCCAGCCGCGGCAAGCGGCGGCAGCAGCACCACCACCGGTGGCACCACGAGCGGCGGCACCGGCACCTCGGGCAGCGGCTCGGGCACGTCGATGGGCGGTACATCGACGGCAGCCGTGCAGGACGTGCTCACATATCACAACGACATTGCGCGCACCGGCCAGAACCTCGGCGAAACCACGCTGACGCCCGCCAACGTGACGGCCGCGAAGTTCGGCAAGGTCGGCTTCTTTAGTGTCGACGGCAAGGTCGACGCGCAGCCGCTATTCGTCGCTTCGCTGGCGATCGCAGGCGGCACGCACAACGTGCTGTACGTCGCGACCGAGAACGACACCGTGTACGCATTCGATGCCGACACCGGCGCGACCCTGTGGCAGGTGCGCACACTCGGCAGCGGCGAAACTCCGAGCGACGATCTCGGCTGCGGCCAGATCGTGAACACGATCGGCATCACCTCGACACCGGTGATCGACCGTTCGCGCGGCACGCACGGCACGATCTATGTCGTCGCGATGTCGAAGGACGCGGCCGGCGGCTACCATCATCGCATTCACGCGCTCGACCTCGCGACCGGCGCCGAACTGCTGAACGGTCCCACCGAAGTCGCCGTCGCCTCTTACCCGGGCACTGGCGCGGGCAATACGAACGGCGTCCTGCCGTTCACCACGTCGTTGTACGCGGAGCGCGCGGGGCTGCTATTGCTCGGCAGCACGCTTTACACATCATGGACCTCGCACTGCGACCACGGCGGCTATACCGGCTGGATCATGGGCTACGGCGCCGACACGTTGCAGCAGACCACCGTGCTCAACGTGACGCCTAACGGCATCGGCGGCGCGATCTGGATGAGTGGCGCGGGACCGGCGTCGGACGGCTCGTCGATCTATCTGCTCGATGCGAACGGCACCTTCGAAACGACGATGACCTCGAGCGGCTTTCCGGCCAACAACGACTTCGGCAATACGTTCCTGAAGCTAGGCACGTCGGGCGGCCTGTCGGTCGCGGACTACTTCGCGATGACGAACCTCGTGCAGGAGTCCAACGACGACATCGACCTCGGCTCCGGCGGCGCACTGGTGCTGCCGGACCTGACCGACGCGAACGGCGTCGTGCAGCATCTGACGCTCGGCGCGGGCAAGGACAGCACCATCTACGTGCTGAATCGCGATTCGATGGGCAAGTTCAACCCGACGACCGACAACATCTATCAGGAGATTCCCGCGCAACTGGCCGGAGGCGAGTTCGGCATGCCCGCCTATTTCAACGGGCGCGTGTATTTCGGCTCGGTCGGCGATCATCTGAAGGCATTCACCGTGACCAATGCGAAGCTGTCGATCACCCCAACCGCGCAAAGCGCGATGACGTTCGCCTATCCCGGCACGACGCCGAGCATCTCGGCGAATGGCACGACGAATGGCATCGTATGGGCCGCCGAAAACGGCAACGTCGCGGCACTGCATGCGTTCGACCCGGTCACGCTCAACGAGCTTTACAACAGCAACCAGATGGGCACGCGCGATCAATTCGGCACCGGCAACAAGTTCATCACACCGATGATCGCGAACGGCAAGGTGTATGTCGGCACGACGAACGGCGTGGCCGTGTTCGGCTTGCTGGGTGGGTGAAGCGGACGACGCGCCGAGTCATTGCGACATGGCGCGCCCGCAGTCTCGCACAAACGACGAGGGCCGGCATTCGTTGCCGGCCCTCGCTGATCGTGACTGCCGCGCGCTCACTCTCGCGCCGGCAGAATCTCTCCGGCACACGCGCCGAACCCGACGCGATACCCGTCGCCCTGGCACCAGCCGACCAGCGTCAACTCATCGCCGTCCTCGATGAACGTGCGCGTACCGCCCTCCTGCAACTCCAGCGGCTTCTTGCCGTTCCACGTCAGTTCGAGCAGGCTGCCGTACGAATCCTCGGTCGGCCCGCTGATCGTTCCCGAGCCCATCAGGTCGCCCACCCGCGTATTGCAGCCCGCCACCGTGTGATGCGCGAGCTGCTGCGCCATCGTCCAGTACATGTATTTGAAGTTGGTCCGCGCGATCGTGCTCGCTTGCCGCGCGCGTGGCGCGCGCAAGCTCACTTCGAGGTGAATGTCGAACGCATGCTTTCCTCGATGCCGCAGATACGCGAGCGGCTCTGGCTCCTGCACCGGCTGCGCGACGCGAAACGGTTCGAGCGCATCGAGCGTGACGACCCACGGCGAAATCGTCGTCGCGAAGGTCTTCGCGTTGAACGGACCGAGCGGCACGTATTCCCATTGCTGGATGTCGCGCGCGCTCCAGTCGTTGAGCAGCACCATGCCGAAGATGTGCGCTTCCGCGTCCTCGCACGCGATCGGCTCGCCCAGCGCATTGCCGCCGCCGATAATGAAACCCGTCTCCAGTTCGATATCGAGCTTGCGGCACGCGCCGAACACCGGCCGCTCCTGATCCGGCAGCTTCAGCTGACCATTCGGACGGCGCACCGGCGTGCCGCTCACGACCACCGACGACGCCCGTCCGTTGTAGCCGATCGGCATCTCCGACCAGTTCGGCAGCAGCGCATTCTTCGGATCGCGGAACATCGCGCCGACATTGGTCGCGTGTTCCTTCGATGAATAGAAATCCGTATAGCCCGGAATCTGCACCGGCAGATGCAGACGCGCATCGGCCTGACTCACCAGCACCTTCGCGCGCAACGCGGTATCGTCGCGCAGCGTCGCGGCGTCGCGCGCGAGCAGTTGGCTCAGCTGGATTCGAACGCTGCGCCATGCATCGCGGCCAAGCGCGATGAAATCGTTCAGCGCCTCGCGCGCGAACACGTTCTGCGCCGGCACGCTCAGCAGACCCGCTGCCTGCAGCGCGCCGAGATCGACGATCTGATCGCCGATCGCGACGCCCACGCGCCGCGCGTCGTTGCCACGATCGCTGAAAATGCCGAACGGCAGATTCTGGATCGGGAAGTCGCTAGCCGGATCGTTGGCCGACTCGATCCAGCTCTTGCGCGACGCATCGAGCGTCGCCTTGAGATCGTTCACCGCGTTCATCGTTGCTCCGGATTGAAGTGTTTCTCGAGGCCTTGCCAGCACTCGTAGTAATGCGCCTGCAGTTGCGCGGTTTCGAGCGCGAAGCGCGTCGGCTTGATCAGCGTACGTGTCTCGAACATGAAGGCCATCGTGTCGTCGACCTTCTTCGGCACCGAGGTATCGCTATGCGACGCCTTCTCGAACGTGTCCGCGTCCGGGCCGTGGCCCGTCATGCAGTTGTGCAGGCTCGCGCCGCCGGGCAAGAAGCCCTCGGCCTTCGCGTCGTAGACGCCATGCACGAGCCCCATGAACTCGCTCGCGACGTTGCGATGGAACCAGGGTGGGCGGAACGTATCTTCGGCGGCAAGCCAACGCGGCGGGAAGATCACGAAGTCGATCGTATCGACGCCCGGCGTGTCGCTTTGCGATTGCAGCACGAGGAAGATCGACGGGTCCGGATGGTCGAAGCTGATCGAGCCGATCGTGTTGAAGCGGCGCAGGTCGTATTTGTACGGCGCGTAGTTGCCGTGCCAGGCCACGACGTCGAGCGGCGAATGGCCGATGTCCGCGCGCCACAGATTGCCGTTCATCTTCGCGACGAGTTCGAACGCGCCTTCGCGGTCTTCGTACGCGGCGTGCGGCGTCAGGAAATCGCGCGGATTCGCGAGACCGTTGGAGCCGATCGGCCCCAGTTCCGGCAGACGCAGCAACGCGCCGAAGTTCTCGCAGATATAGCCGCGCGCGCTGCCATCCGGCAGGCTGACCGCGAAGCGCACGCCGCGCGGAATCACCGCGATCTCGAACGGTTCGACAGCGACGCGACCCATTTCGGTCGCGATATGCAGGCGGCCTTGTTGCGGCACGATCAGCAGTTCGCCGTCGGCGTCGTAGAAGAAACGGTCGTGCATCGAACGGTTGGCTGCGTATAGATGGATCGCGCAACCGTTCATCGCTTCGGCCGAGCCGTTGCCCGCCATCGTCACCCAGCCGTCGATGAAATCGGTCGGCTCGCCCGGCATCGGCAACGGGTCCCAGCGCAGCTGGTTCGGCGGCGTCGGCGGCACCTCAGCGAAGTTCGCGACGAGCCGCTCCGACGGCATCATCGTGAACGGCTTGTGCATCGCCGCCGGACGAATCCGGTACAGCCACGAGCGACGGTTGTGACCGCGCGGCGCAGTAAACGCCGTGCCCGACATCTGCTCGGCATACAAACCATAGGCCGCGCGCTGCGGCGAGTTGCGGCCGGTCGGCAGCGCGCCCGGCAACGCCTCGGTCGCGAATTCGTTGGCGAAACCGGTCTGATAGCCGGGCTCGATTTCAGGTCGCAGGCGTTGGTCGGCCGGCGTACGTGTCGAGGTATCCATACAAGGTTCTCCGCGAGTTGCTCGATTCTTTCCCGGGTGCTACGTGATCTTTGCAGTCAGGCTCAGGCGGGCTCCGCTTCGGACGCGCGCCTGGGTTGCCGCGTTGCGCCCGCGAGCACGACCACCAGCAGCGCCGAGCACAGCACCGGCACCGCCGCCGCATGAAACAGCGCGGCATTCGACCAGTTCAGCGCGATCAGCTGTCCGCCGACGAGCGGCCCGATCACCGAACCGATCCGGCCGATGCCGAGACTCCAGCCGATGCCGGTCGAGCGCAGCGCGGTCGGATAGAAATGCCCGGCGAGCGCATTGACCGCCGGCTGTCCGCCGACCACGCAAAAGCCGCCCGCGAACACGACGACGAGCAGCCACGGCAGCAGATGCGCGACCGCGCCGATCGTGCCGACCGCTACCGTGGCAACCGCGAAGCACGCGAACAGCACGCGCACGAAACCCATGCGCTCGATGAACCAGCCGAGCAGCAGCGTGCCGATCACGCCACCCGTCTGCAGCACCGTGCCGACGATCACCGCCGTGCCCGGCGTGTAGCCGGCTTCGCGCATCACGGTGGGCAGCCAGTTGGACAGGAAGTACAGCACGATCAGGTTCATGAAGCTGATCGCCCACAGGATCAGCGTGACCGGACCGCGTCCCGCGCGGAACAGCTCCGCGACCGGCGCGCCGTCGTTGCGCTTTTCGCTGACGACGAGGCGCGTGTTCGCGTTGATCGGCAAGGCCGGGTCGAACTTCGCCAGCCAGCTCGCTGCGCGCGCACTGCGCCCTTTCAGCACCAGAAACTGCAGCGACTCCGGCAGCCTCGTCAGCATCGCGAACCCGAGCAGCAACGGCACCGCGCCGCCGACCCAGAACACCGCGCGCCAGCCGTAGGCCGGAATCAGCGCGGCGCTGACGAAGCCGCCGAGCGCCGCGCCGAGCGTGAAGCCGCACGACACCAACATCATGCGCTTGACCCGATGCGCGGGCGTCGAGAATTCGCCGACCAGCGCCATCGCGTTCGGCATGATGCAGCCGAGCCCGAGACCGGTGATGAAGCGCAGCGTGATCAGCGCGGGAATCGTCGCGACGAACGGCGTGGCGAGCATCGACAGCGAGAAGAAGAACGTCGCGCCGATCAGCACCGGCCGGCGGCCGATGTGGTCGGCCAGTACCGACAGGCCGAGCGCGCCCAGCAGCATGCCGAACAGGCTCGCGCTAAAGACGGGGCCGAGCGCGGTTTTCGCGACGTGCCATTCGGCGATCACGCTGGGCGCGACATAGCCCATCGCCTGCGCGTCGAAGCCGTCGATCAGCAGACACAGCCCGCACAGCGCGAGCAGCATCGCCTGAAAAGTCGGGCGATGCGTTCCGGCAAGCACGCGCTCGACTTCGATGACATTGGCGGCGGGTTGGTCACTCATTGGGGCATCCCTCGGACTGGGTGAAATTGCGTTTTACGCATAGTAAAACGAATTACGAATAGTGAAACTAACGTATACCCCTGGAAACGTGCGTGCCAATCTTGTGATTGCGCGCTGAGGCCCGGCCAATAAGCCTTAGGCCAATAACGTTATGAGCATTTTGTTAATCTGCGCAGGGCGCGTACTGCTACCATCAATGGATGCGGCCATCGCGTCGCGCAGCCACGCGCCCGGTGCGCGTTCATCGTCGCCTTTCATTCGCCTTCATGATTTCGCCGACCATCCCCGATCTGATCGCCCGCGCCGCTCATCACCCGTTTCTCGGCGAGCATCTGGCGATGGGACAAGGCGCGCACGCCGGCATCGCGCTCGCGCATTTCGACGGCATCGAGCTCACGAGCGCCTACGAGCCGATCTTCGACATCAGCGTGCACGGGCTCGCGCAGTCGCTGTCATGCGGCGCGGAAGGGGTCGACCGCTTCGGTGACGAGCTCGGCTTTCAGGCGGTCACGCACCGGCTTGGCGCACCGCCGTTCGACGTGTTCGATCCGTTCGACAACATCGCCGACGATCAGCAGCTGGTCGCGCTGGATCGCATGTCGCGCGCGCTGCACGCAATCAACTTCTTCGGGCCGCAGCGGCATGGGCTGCTGTTTCTACGCGTGCACGAGAGGCTGTTGAAGAGCGTGAAGTACGACCACGGCCGGCATTTTTCGAGCGTGCTGACGTCGTTCGATCTGAGTCCGACGCGCATCGTCATCGAGCTGCCGGCGGCGGCGGTCGCACACAAGACGTTTCTGGGCTATCTGACGCGCAGCTATCAGCACTACGGCTTCAAGGTGGCGGGCAATCTGTCGAACGCGGGGCAGATCCTGTCGGTATCGGAAACCGCGCGGCTCGATTTCATCAAGATGGATGCGACGGCCGCATTGCGCGACGCGACCGTGAAGCCGCTCGTCGGCTACGCAGGCCGGCTGCGGGTGCCGCTGATTTTCAATCGCGTGATGGACGAGACGCAGTTCTCCGCGCTACAACAGTACGACGTGCGGTTCGTGCAAGGGCCATTGTTCAACGCGCATTATCACGACCGGGCGGCGTGACACGGCGTGGGCCGGTTGACCCGGGCGCCCCGGCCTTCCCTCAGCCCGGCTCCCCTAGCCGCGCCGCGAGCGCCTTCAGGCGCGGCGCGACGTTCTCGCGAAACACCTCCTCCCCCATCGATGATGCCGGCCCGCTGCAGCTGAGCACGAGCCAGCGGTTTTCGCGCGGCTCGCGAAACGGCACCGCGACCGCGTTCACGTCGTCATGCCACGCGCGAAACGAGTAGCAGCAGCGCTCCGTCGCGAACGCGGCGATCTCCTGTTCGGCTTCGGCGACCAGCATCGCCCCTGCCCTGCCTGCCGCTTTTTTCAGTTCCGCGAGTAACGCGGTACGCGCGTCGAGCGGCTGCACGGCGAGATACGCGCGGCCCATCGAACTCGTCAGCATCGACAGTTTCGAGCCGGATGCGAGGCCGAGCGTCAACGCGGTCTCGCTGCGAATCGTCTCCAGATACACCATGTCGAGCCCATCCCGGCAGCCGAGCGAAACCGCCGCGCCGACCTCGCGCGCGAGGCTGCGCAGGTGCGGGCGCGCGAGTTCGAGCATGTCGCTGCCCGATAGCAGCGCGAAGCCGAGCGACAGCACGCCCGCGTCGAGCGCATATTTGCCGTGTCTTTCGTCGAGCCGCAGATAGCCGAGCACGGTCAGGGTGTAGGCGAGCCGGTTCACGGTTGCCTTCGGCAAACCCGTACGTTCGACGAAATCGCGGTTGCCGAGCAACGTATCGCCCGGCTGGAACGCGCGCAACAGGTCCAGCCCGCGGGCAAGGGCGACGACGAATTTGCGTTCGTCGAGCGGAGCGGAGAAAGTGGATGGCAGCGTCATAGGGTGCTACACTCGGGCGTCGTTTGCAAAACATTGTTTCGCAAGGCGGAACCCAAGTCAAGCTTGTTCTGAGCGTGAAATCAGGAGATACGTCATGGCCGTAGCCGCGCAGTTTCACTGGGAAGATCCGTTGCTGCTGGGTCAGCAGTTGACCGAAGACGAACGCATGGTGCGCGACGCCGCCGCGGCCTACTCGCAGGACAAGCTGCTGCCGCGCGTGCTCGAAGCGTTCCGCCATGAAAAGACCGATGTCGGGATCTTTCGCGAAATGGGCGAACTCGGCCTGCTCGGCCCGACGATTCCCGAACAGTACGGCGGCCCCGGTCTGAACTATGTCGCGTATGGGCTGATCGCGCGTGAAGTCGAACGTGTCGACTCCGGCTATCGCTCGATGATGTCGGTGCAGTCGTCGCTGGTGATGGTGCCGATTTACGAGTTCGGCTCGGACGCGCAGAAGGAAAAATACCTGCCGAAGCTCGCGCGCGGCGAGTGGATCGGCTGCTTCGGCCTGACCGAGCCGAACCACGGCTCCGATCCGGGCAGCATGGTCACGCGCGCGAAGAAGGTCAATGGCGGCTATTCGCTGTCGGGCTCGAAGATGTGGATCACCAATTCGCCGATCGCCGACGTGTTCGTCGTGTGGGCGAAGCTCGAGGAAAACGGCAAGGACCACATCCGCGGCTTTATTCTCGAGAAGGGCTGGAAGGGTCTGTCGGCGCCGGCGATCCACGGCAAGATCGGGCTGCGCGCGTCGATCACCGGTGAAATCGTGCTCGACGATGTGTTCGTGCCGGAAGAGAACATCATGCCGGGCGTCAGCGGCCTGCGCGGTCCGTTCACGTGTCTGAACTCGGCGCGCTACGGCATCGCTTGGGGCGCGCTCGGCGCGGCCGAAGCATGCTGGCACATCGCGCGGCAGTACGTGCTCGATCGCAAGCAGTTCGGCCGGCCGCTTGCCGCGAACCAGTTGATCCAGAAGAAGCTCGCCGATATGCAAACCGAAATCACGCTCGGGCTGCAAGGCGTGCTGCGCCTCGGCCGCATGAAGGACGAAGGCACGGCCGCCACCGAAATCACGTCGATCATGAAGCGCAATTCGTGCGGCAAAGCGCTCGACATCGCCCGCCTCGCGCGCGACATGCTCGGTGGCAACGGTATTTCGGACGAGTTCGGCGTTGCCCGCCATCTGGTGAACCTCGAGGTCGTCAACACCTACGAAGGCACCCACGACGTTCATGCGCTGATCCTCGGCCGTGCGCAGACAGGTATTCAGGCGTTCTTCTGATGCCGATGCTGGCGTTCCGATGGTGCAAAAAAAGCCGGTTCATTCGATCCGGCTTTTCTGTTCGATGCTGCGCACCTTACTGGTTCGGCTGCGGCGTCATGCGCAGGTACGGACGCAGTGCCTTGTAGCCCTTCGGGAATTTCTGCTTGATCAGTTCTTCGTCCTTCAGCGACGGCACGATCACGACGTCATCGCCCTGCTTCCAGTTGCCCGGCGTCGCGACCGAGTGGCTGTCGGTCAGTTGCAGCGAATCGATCACGCGCAGCACTTCGTCGAAATTGCGGCCGGTACTCGCCGGATACGTGATGATCAAACGCACCTTCTTATTCGGATCGATGACGAACAGCGAACGCACGGTGAACGTTTCGTTCGCGTTCGGATGAATCATGTCGTAAAGCTGGGAGACCTTGCGATCGCCGTCCGCGAGAATCGGAAAACCGACGTTGGCGGCCTGCGTCTCGTTGATGTCCTTGATCCACTCCTTGTGCGACTCCGCGCTGTCTACCGACAACGCGATCGTCTTCACGTTGCGCTTTTCGAACTCGCTTGCAAGCTTCGCGGTCAGGCCCAGCTCGGTCGTGCAGACCGGCGTGAAGTCGGCAGGATGCGAGAACAGCACGCCCCAGCTATTGCCGAGCCAGTCATGAAAACTGATACGGCCAATGCTCGACTCCTGTTCGAAATCCGGCGCAATGTCGCCAAGACGTAGACTCATAGTGCATCTCCTGTAGGTATTCGGAACGTATCCAGATAAGGTCGCGGGCGTGTGCGCGCGACGGCCCGTCAAGATAAAGCATAAGGCCGCGGTGGTACATGGCGAACCAAGATCGCGTCAGTACTTTATGCGTTTTTGTAATTTTCTCCCGTTTGATGGAAACTTTGCGGGACAGATCAACTCAATCCGATACTGGTCTGGAGCAAAGTGCCCTCAACCTGGTGTCGCCACGCGCTGCCGGGAACGGATCGTGCGTCGGCGGCCTGCAACCGGCACTAGGCTCGCCAGCGACCGTTTCTTTGGTTACGATTTACGCGTAGCGTGAGACAAAGGGAGCTGTCAATGTCGGAAGTCAACAAGGAGAGATTGATGTCGGATATCAAAACCGTCCTCGCGGACGCTGAAGACCTGCTGAAACAGGCCGCGAGCGCTACCGGCGAACGCGCGTCCGAACTGCGCGAGACCGCGCTGACGCGCCTGAAGCAGGCGAAAGAAAAAGCAGCCGACGTTCAGGTCGTGGTCGTTGAAAAAGGGAAGAAGGCTGCCCGCGCTACCGACGACTACGTGCACGAACATCCGTGGGCGTCCATCGGCATCGCCGCCGGCATCGGCATGGTGGTCGGTCTGCTGATCAATCGCAAGTAAAGGCCGGTGAGTCCGCCGGAGCAGGCATGCCCGGCGCACCGGCGATACGGGCGGACCGGCGCGAGCCTCGCCGGTCCCCTTCTGCTGGCGCGCGCGCGCGCTGGCCAGGCCCTCACGCGCAACGCCCACAGCCATGACGACCGAAACACACTCGCAGCGCGCAGAACACAGCCCGTTGCGCCGTATTCTCAGTTCCGTGTTTGCGATTCTGCAGACGCGGCTCGAACTGGTGGGCATCGAACTCGCCGAGGAAAAAGACCGCCTGCTCGGCGTGCTGTTTCTCGGCCTTGCCGCGATGATGCTCGCCACGATGGCCTTGATCGCGTTGACCGCACTCGTCGCCATTGCCTTCTGGGACACCTACCGATGGCAGGCGCTTGCCGGCATCACCGCGGTCTACGCGATTGCTGGGCTCGCCTGTGCGCTGAAGGCGCGCAGCGGTTTGCGCAATGCGCCGCTGGTATTCGAAGCGACCCTCGCCGAGTTCGAAAAGGATCGCGAAGCGTTTCGCAGCCGCAACTGATGGGCAAGTTTGTCTGCATCCGATCCATCGCCTCACCTCCACTCCCGCCGACACGCCATGAGCCCATCCCGTCCCGATACAGCCTTTCGTAACAAGCGCCATCCGTCGAAGGATCTGAGCGCCCCGCATCTGCGGGCGCTGCGCAAGGAATTGCTGCTCGTGCGCGCGGATGTCGAACGCGTCGAGCTCGCGCAGGCCACCTTCGAACTGCGCCAGGCCGTCACGCATTTCAGCTGGCTCAGGTTCGTGATCCCCGGCTTCGGCGGCGTGCGTGTCGGCAAAGGGGCCAAGGCAAGCGTGCTCAACGCGGGGACGATCGGCGCATTGCTCAAGCAGTACCCGTTCATCAGTTCGGTCGTTTCGCTGCTGCTCGCCAAACCGCTGCGCGCGACGGTCGTCAGGAGCGCGAGGCCCGCGCTCAAGTGGGGCAGCCTTGCGCTCGGCGCGTGGGAAGCGTTCCGGATCTGGCAACAGATGAAGAACGAGTCGGCGGCGGCGCGGGCTGCCGCGGTGGCTTCCGCTACGGCGCAGTCGGCGGCAGAGCAGGCCGATTCGACGAGAAGCGGCTATTGAGGTCCTGGCCGCGGCGAGTGGCTGCGATCTGCGAACTATCGGATGTCTCGCTCGCAAGGCTGCGCGCGTCGGTTTTCAATTCACCCGCTAACCCGTATTCCAGCATTCGCTGCTCGTGGGCGTCGCGCCGCTCGTGTCGTTTCTATTGCCTCGCTGACCTGTCGCGTCCAGCGTGAACGTGCCGCACGGGTCATCGCGCATCGGGCCCGCTTCCGCTGGACCCGCTTCGATCGAATAGCCGCCGTTCGTATCGTCGGCGGGCAGCACGCGCACGCGATACACCGGCGCGCCGAACTGCGGCGCCTGATCGATGCCCGGTGGCAAGGCCGGCACGCCATCGCTCGCCGCGGCCTCGACGAATTGCGCCGCCCGATATAACGCCGACGCCGCGTCGATGCGATGGGTGCGCGCGATGTGGCTTCGATACGAAGGGATCGCAAACGCGGCGAGCGTGGCGGCAATCGCGAGCGCGATCACTAGTTCGAGCAGCGTGAATGCGGATGTGTTGGGCCTTTTCATACGTGTCCAGTGGGTGCGTTCCTCAGAATGGTCTCGCGGCAACGCGCCGCCAATGACGCTCGATCGCGCCATCCTCGGTCACCAGCTCCATCTGCAACCAGACCTGTGACTCGCCGCTCTGCCCGAAGCCGCGCGCGGTGAGCAGATAAGCGCTCGCGTTCGGTCGAGTCGAGAGACGCCAAGGCTCGATCAGGCATTGCGGCGCACGCGATGATCCCGGCCATTGCGGCACAGGCGTGATGGCGCCTGCGTCGAACGCGGCTTCAAGCCTCCATTGAGCCGGCTCGCCGGATGAGAGCGGCCCATTGGGCGCGTCGCCAGGTGCCGATTGCACCTTGCGCGCGCACAAGCTCAACGCCGAATCGGCCGCATGGAAAGCCTGCAGATAGTCGCGCGTATTGGTCGCCGCGCGAGCGGCCGCGAGCGATGTTTCGAACCAGATCGCGGACGTGGCGAGCATCATGGCCGAGATCAACAGCACGATAGCTAGCACGACACCGCGTTGATGTGTGCGTCGGACACCGTCCCGACAACTTCGCCTACCTAAGCGTTTCGCTTTTCCACTTGCCCCGCCGCATATGTCGTAGGCGCGGCAGCGTTGCGTTGCTGAGTCACGGTTTGTCACGACGACACCTCCGCGCGATTGCGCAGCGCCACCCTGCGCGAAAACGCCTGTCGAGGCCGCAAGTCGCTGCCGAGCGTACTCACGCCATCGCAGTCGACGTACTTAGAGCGCCGTCCTTGCGGCGCGCCGCGCACCAGCACGCAGACATCCACCGCGACGACGTTCGTCCATTGATCCGCCGCGACGGCCGACGCATTCACAGCATTGGCCGACCCGCCCAGCCAGTAACGCAACCGCACGCGCTCGACGCCTTCGACCAGCGGCTGCGCGGACCCCGCATTGCCGCTGCCGACGCAGTAAAGCTCCGGCTCGCCGGTCGAGCCGCTGAGGTTGGCGAAGTACCGATTGACCACCGGCGCGCCCTGATCGCCAAGGACTGCATCGCTGCTCTTGACGGCCTGGCCGACACGGTCGGTGATCTGCCCGCTCGACGATGGCCACGTCGATACGACGTCTGCGACGTAACGGATCGCGACGCCATCGGAGCCGGTACTCAACGTGGTGCAAGCGAGGTTGTCGTCGGCGCCGGTCGGGCGACCGCCCGAGCAGCCGAACAGCGCAGGCGCCGCGTTATAGCCAACGACGTCGGCAGGGACGAAGCCGGCCATCTGCAATTGCTGGCCGATCAGCGTCAGCGCGGTCAAGCCGGCTTCGCGAATCCGGGTCGCGTTGCTCGCCTGCACGAACGCGTTGCGCTGCGCCGTGTAAAGAGACACGGCGCCCGCGGTCACGATCAGCCCGAGCGCCATCGCGATCAGGAATTCGACCAGCGTGTGACCGCGTGGGCGATGCGGCCGCTTCATTTCGCGAACGCCAACGCGACACACGACGATCCGGCCGGTGCATCGATGTCGCCGCAAGGCTCCGCCGGCGGCCCGATCCCATCGCCCGCAATGGGCCGATCCCGCACGGACGCCCACGTCACGCGCGCCGACGCGACCGCGCTGCTCTCGCCGATCGATGCGTCGCCTTGCGGCAGTAGAACACTCGCCCACCCGCTCGATTGATCGAGTGCGGCATTGCCCACGGAAGGCGTGCGCGTCGCTTCGGCGATCGAGTCGGCTATCCACGTGGCGCTCTCGCGCAGCGACATCGCGTGCGCTTCACGTGCGGTCCACACCTGAGCCGCGATCAACCCCAGCGCGCTCACCGCGACCAACGCGACCGCCAGCATCACCTCGATCAACGAACTGCCGCCACATGCCGACGCTTGCGCACGCAAACGGATGTGGAATGTGGGCCGTCTCATGACGTCGCTCCGCAAGCGCCTTCTGAGATCCGCGCGCGACCTCCTGCCGCGACACTGATGCAGCGCCGCCACGGGTTTCCCTGCATCGACTTCGATGGGCTGCGCGGCGCGATATCGAAACTTCGGAACGCGCCGATCAGTTGCCCTGCAGGCGGCGTGAACGTCATATCCGTCTGCACGCCGGCGATGCTCACCGCCGCGAGCGCCGGCTGCGCGCGCAACAACGCCGGCTTGCCGCCGCGTTCGGCGAATACGGCCCAACCACAGGCCCAGTCGGCGACGCCGTCGGCGCAGGGTTGGCCCGACGCAAGACAGACGCGCGCGGCATCGACGCGACACACCGTGATGCGCGCGCCGCGCCGCAGCGCCTCGCTGCGCGCGTAGGCGAAGGTGGACAGCAGCGCCTTCGAGCGCGCGTCGACCTGATCTCGCATATGCCATGCGGCGAACGACGGCATCGCCATCACCGCCATCAGCATCACCAGCGCTATCACCGCCAGCGTCTCGACGAGCGTGAAACCGGCGCGCGATGGCCGGCGAGTTCCCTTGATTTTCATCTGCATCCCTGAGCGTTTCGAACGGATGCAGCCAATCTAGCGATTTGCGAGCGCGCCGACCATCGTCCGAATGGCCAGGTGGCATTCAGACGTCAGCGCACGCAACAATGCACGTGACGATCGATCACGAAGGCGGGAGAAGCGATGCGTGAAGAAAAGCGCGAAATGCGCGAGGCGATGGATGCGAATGACCGCAGCTCAGCTGCGGCACGCGCGCGCTCAGCGCTTGCGGGAAGGCTTGGGCGGGGAAGAGGCGCGGCGAAATTCCTCGATCACGTCCTCGAATTCGGAGACGTCTTCGAAGCGCCGGTATACGGAGGCGAAGCGGACGTAAGCGATTGTGTCGAGCGCGCGCAACTCGTTCATCACGAGTTCGCCGAGGCGCTCGCTACGCACCTCGCGCTCGCCGCTGCCGAGCAGCTGATACTCGATGCGGGCGACCGCCGCTTCAATCGCATCCACCGCAACTGGGCGCTTGCGCAGCGCCAGTTGCATGCTCGCGACGATCTTGCGGCGATCGAATTCCGTGCGCGTGCCATCCTTCTTGACGACCGACGGCAACGCCAGCTCGACCCGCTCATACGTCGTGAAACGCTTGTCGCAGGCCGGGCAGCGGCGGCGCCGGCGAATCGTCGCGCCGTCTTCGGATACGCGCGAGTCGACGACCTGCGTATCGGCGTGGCGGCAGAAGGGGCAATGCATGACGGCTTAGCCGTAAACCGGGAAGCGCTGGGTCAGCTCGGCGACTTGCGCGTGCACGCGCTCGATCGTCGCTGCATCATCCGGGTTGTCCAGCACGTCGGCGATCAGGTTGCCGACCTGCTCGGCTTCCTTTACGCCGAAGCCGCGCGTGGTCATGGCCGGCGAACCGAGGCGGATACCCGAAGTGACGAACGGCTTTTCCGGATCGTTCGGGATCGCGTTCTTGTTGACCGTGATGTGCGCCGCGCCGAGTGCCGCTTCCGCAGCCTTGCCGGTGATCTTCTTCGCACGCAGGTCGACCAGCATCACGTGGCTCTCCGTGCGGCCCGACACGATGCGCAGACCGCGCTTGACCAGCGTTTCAGCGAGCACCCGCGCGTTCTCGACGACCTGCTGCTGATAAGCCTTGAATTCCGGCGACAGCGCTTCCTTGAACGCGACGGCCTTCGCGGCGATCACGTGCATCAGCGGACCGCCCTGTATGCCTGGGAAAATCGCCGAGTTGATCGGCTTCTCGAACTCGGCCTTCATCAGGATCACGCCGCCGCGCGGGCCGCGCAGGCTCTTGTGCGTGGTGGTGGTAACGAAGTCGGCGTGCGGCACGGGGTTCGGATAAACGCCCGCGGCGACGAGACCGGCGTAGTGCGCCATGTCGACCATGAAGTAGGCGCCAACCGACTTCGCGATCTTCGACATGCGTTCGAAATCGATGCGCAGCGCAAACGCGGATGCGCCCGCCACGATCAGCTTCGGCTTGTGTTCCTGGGCGAGCTTTTCAGCAGCGTCGTAGTCGATGTCTTCGGCTTCATTCAGACCGTAGCTGACCACGTTGAACCACTTGCCCGACATGTTGACCGGCGAGCCGTGCGTGAGGTGGCCGCCGTGCGCGAGGCTCATGCCCATGATCGTGTCGCCCGGCTTGAGCATTGCGAAGAACACGCCCTGGTTGGCCTGCGAGCCCGAGTTCGGCTGCACGTTCGCGGCTTCGGCGCCGAACAGCTGCTTCACGCGGTCGATCGCCAGCTGCTCGGCGACGTCGACGTACTCGCAGCCGCCGTAGTAGCGCTTGCCGGGATAGCCTTCGGCGTACTTGTTCGTGAGTTGCGAGCCTTGCGCGGCCATCACGGCCGGGCTCGTGTAGTTTTCCGACGCGATCAGTTCGATGTGCTCTTCCTGACGGCGGTTTTCCTGCTCGATGACCTTCCAGAGTTCAGGATCGACGTTGGCGATGGTGCTTTGGGCTCTGTCAAACATACGGGTTCCGTTGAGTGTTTTCAGGTTGACCGGATCGTGCGCCGAATCCTGCGTAGAGGGTACACAGCGGGGTACGCAGCGCTGTGGGCGGCGAGGCTTGCCCTGACTTGGCGAGTGGAGAGTCGCCGCATACGCGAGGCAGGCCAGCCACCGTCAGCGCAGATTAATGCGCGCGGTTCACGGCTGCCCAGGCGAACGGCAAAACGGCACCCTGCGCTTCACGGTGGGTTGTTCCACCTTGAACCCGATTGGTTGAATCGGCTGAGTCGGACGACTCGGTTCTATCGCCAGTCACGCAGGGTCGAGCGCGTTAGTGTATTGGAAGAGGCCCGAATAGGCAACCGACTTGCGGGCGCTCCGGCGGCTGCTGGCGGGCCCTGCGGACGGTCTGGCGACCCCGCTGCGCAACCATCTGACGAAAGCACCCCGACCGCGCCGCGCACCCGTTGCGCGCCGCCGCGGCAGCCGCCGATCCGGCTCGTGGATCCTTGCCGCAGCGCGGCATTGGAAGTAGGCTTGGGGCCTTTGTCTCTTACCGACCAGGGAACTGCAATGATCGTGTTTGTCACAGGAGCGTCGGCCGGCTTCGGCGCTGCCATCGCCCGCTCGTTCGTCAAGGGCGGCCATCGTGTCGTCGCCACTGCTCGCCGCAAGGACCGTCTCCAGGCACTCGCCGACGAACTCGGCGACGCGCTGCTGCCGTACGAGCTCGACGTGCGCGACCGCGCCGCCGTCGAAGCCGTGCCGGCCTCGTTGCCGGCCGACTTCGCCGCAATCGACGTGCTCGTCAACAACGCCGGCCTCGCCCTCGGCACCGAGCCGGCGCACAAGGCGAGCCTCGACGAATGGAACACCATGATCGAGACCAATTGCACGGGCCTCGTGCAGGTCACGCATGCGCTGCTGCCCGGCATGGTCGAGCGCAATCGCGGACACATCTTCAATCTTGGTTCGGTGGCGGGCCGCTGGCCGTACGCAGGCGGCAACGTGTATGGCGCGACCAAGGCGTTCGTGCGCCAGTTCAGCCTGAACCTGCGCGCCGACCTCGCCGGCACCGCGCTGCGCGTGACCGACATCGAGCCGGGTCTGTGCGGCGGCACCGAATTCTCGAACGTGCGCTATCGCGGCGACGACGACAAGGCCGCCAAGGTCTACGAAAACGTGCAGCCGCTGACGGCCGAAGACATCGCCGATTCAATCTACTGGATCGCCACGCGCCCGGCCCACGTCAACATCAACACGATCGAGCTGATGCCGGTCGCACAGTCGTTCGCGGGTCTATCCGTGCATCGCGGCTGAGTTTGAAGGCGGGCGGCGACAGCCGCCCCTTCCATTGGTCGCGCCGCCGCCCGTCACCGTGCTGGCTTTTTCTCGCGGCGCGCCGATATCCCGCTCCCCCAGTCCCGGCGCGGCCGGCAAAGCCGGCCACCATCGCCGCCGACACCCGCCACGCGCAACTCACACTTCGAAACAGACCCCGGAGTTTGCGTTCCGGTAGAATGCGCCGCATGAATATGTCGACCAGCCAGCCAGGCACGGAAATCGGCTATACGTGGTCCATCCGCGTGTATTACGAAGATACCGACGCCGGCGGCATCGTGTTTTACGCCAATTACCTGAAATTTTTCGAACGGGCTCGCACCGAATGGCTGCGCGCGTGCGGCGTCGACCAGCATCGGCTTGCGGAAGAAAACGACGCGATTTTCATCGTGCGCAGTACCGCGGTCGATTACCGGGCTCCGGCCCGGCTCGACGATCTGGTGAAAATTATCAGCCGGATCGAGCGTCTTGGCCGAGCTTCGGTAGACTTCGTGCAGGAAGCCTGGCGCGAAGGCACGTTGCTTGCCAGCGGGTCGGTCCGGGTTGGCTGTGTGGACCGCGCGACGCTGCGGCCAGCCGCGATCCCGCCTTCGGTTCTTGCCGCGCTGCGGCACGGACCGGGCGTCGGCGAGAGCGCGGACTGAACCCCGGCGGCATGTCAACGGACGATACCTGCGCCTCGTTGTTACGGGGCCAGCGAACACATACCGGTCAGGTAATACAAAGCATGGTTCGGCTTCGATATCGCCGAAGCTTCCGTTTTGCTCACGGCAAGCTTGAAGCGGCTTTGCAGCCGGACGCCCCCTTCCCGGGACGTTAAAACGAACCTTTATGAACACTACACAAGATCTGTCGATCGTTTCACTCGTACTCAACGCGAGCCTGCTGGCCCAGGCCGTCATGGCTCTGCTGCTGTTGCTGTCGCTACTCTCCTGGACTTTCATCTTCCGCAAGTGGTTTGCGATTCGCCGGGCGCGCGCGCAAACTGAACGCTTCGAGCGTGATTTCTGGTCGGGCGGCGACCTGCAGGCGCTGTATCAGAGCGCCGCGAACAACCGCCACAGGATCGGCGCGCTCGAGCGGATTTTCGAGTCGGGCATGCGCGAATTCCTGAAAGGCAAAGAGAAACGCCTGAACGATGCCGGCGCGATCCTCGACGGTGCCCGGCGCGCGATGCGCGCATCGTTCCAGCGCGAAATGGACGTGCTCGAAGCGAACCTCGCGTTCCTCGCGTCGGTCGGTTCGGTCAGCCCGTATATCGGTCTGTTCGGCACGGTGTGGGGGATCATGAATGCGTTCCGCGGCCTCGCCAACGTGCAGCAGGCCACGCTCGCGAACGTCGCGCCGGGCATCGCCGAGGCGCTGACCGCCACCGCGATCGGCCTGTTCGCGGCGATTCCGGCAGTGGTCGCCTACAACCGCTACGCGCACGACATCGACCGTCTGGCGATCCGTTTCGAAACCTTCATCGAAGAGTTCTCGAACATCCTGCAGCGTCAGGCACACTAAGGAGGCCCCGATGGCAGGCTCCCGCTCCTCCAGCATGCGCGGCTCGCGCTCGCGTCGCGCGATGGCCGACATCAACGTCGTGCCGTACATCGACGTGATGCTCGTGCTGCTCGTGATCTTCATGGTCACGGCGCCGCTCGTCGCACCGTCGATCGTCAATCTGCCGACCGTCGGCGGCGCCGCGCCGCAGCAGCAGACGCCGCCCGTGATCGTCAACATCCGCGCGGACGGCAACATGAGCGTCAAGTACAAGGACGACTCCGGCACGCAGCAGCAGGAAGACATGACGAAAGCTGGCCTCAAAGGTTTCATCGCCGATCGGGCACAATCGCACCCGGATCAGCCCGTCGTGATCGCCGCCGACAAAACCGTGAAGTACGAAGTCGTGATGAATGTGATGTCCGAGTTGAAGGCTCAGGGCGTCAAGCGCGTTGGATTGCTTGTCAAATCGCAATGATCCGCAAGAACACCGAATATCCGCTTCAGCCACCGCGTGAACGCGGCACCGGGCGAGCTTTTCTGTTCGCGCTGGTGATGCATGCGCTGCTCGGATTCTTTCTTTATCACGGCATCCAGTGGCAAAACAGCACGCCCGAGGGCGAGCAGGCGGAACTGTGGACCGAGGTGCCGGATTCGGCAATCCCGCATCCCGTCGTCACGCCGCCGCCCGCGCCGGTCGCCCCTGCCCCGCCCGTGCGCGACGAGCAGGCCGACATCGCGCTGCAGGAAAAGAAGCGTCAGCAGCAGGAAGCGGCTCGCGCCGCGCAATTGGCCGAACAGCAGCGCCAGTTGAAGCTGAAAGAGCAGCAGGAAGCGGAAGCGAAGCGTCAGCAGCAACTGGCGGCCGAACAGGCGGCCCAACTCGCGGCGCAGAAAGCCGCCAAGCTCAAGCAGCAACAGGCGCAACAGCAACAACAGCAACAGCAGCAGGCCGAGAAGCTCAAGCAGCAGCAGCTCGCCGAGCAGCAGAAGCAGCAGCAACTGAAGGAACAGCAGGAGCAGCAGCAAAAACAGGCTCAGGCGGAAGCGCAAAAGAAGGCTGAGGCCGAGAAGGCGGCGAAGGCGAAGGCGCAAGCCGAAGCGGCGGCACAAGCGAAGAAGCAGCTCGATGCGGACCGTCGCGCGCGGCTGGCGCAAATGCAGGGTCTGGCTGGCGGCGTCGGCGGCAGCAGTTCGAGCAGCAACGGGCTGGGCAAGAGCGGAACGGGTAGCGGCTCCGGGGGCACGGCGGCATCGCCGGGTTACGCGGACAAGGTGCGCCGGCTGGTGCTTCAGCATGTGAACTGGGGCGGCGAAACGGAAGGTCTGGAGACCGTGATCGCCGTGCGCTGTTCGCCGGACGGCAATCAGCTGAGCGCAAACATTACCCACAGCAGCGGCAACGCCGCGTGGGACGCCGCCGCGTTGCGGGCGGTGAAAGCCTCCGATCCGATGCCGCGGGACGTGAATGGCAAGACGCCGGACTACTTCACTATCACGCTGCGGCCGGCGGCTTGATGTGCAGGCTGACAGCGCACTGACATCCAACGCCGCGCCCCACCAGGCCGGCGTTGCGCGGGAACGAAATAGCCGTTTACCGGTCTGTCTGCTGTCTTCGAGTATTAAGTAAAACCGTTTTGAGGAACCCATACAGCATGAGTTTGATGACCAAGCTAGGCCTGCGAACACTCGTGGCAACGTGCCTGATCGCCGTCGGCGGCGCCGCCAACGCACAACTCAACGTCCTCGTGACGGGCGTCGGATCCACCCAGTTTCCGATCGCAACGGCGAATTTCGCCAATGAAGCGAACTCCCCGCAGCAGGTCAGCACGATCGTGCGTCAGGACCTGCAACGCAGCGGCAAATTCACGAATATCGACGCAGGCTCGACGCCGGTGTCAGAGACCGATTCCGTCGACTTCGGCGCATGGAAGGCGAAGGGCGCCAACGCGTTCGTCGCGGGCAGCGTGAACCGCCTGCCGAACGGCCAGTACGAAGTGCGCTTCAAGCTGTACGACACGGTCAAGGGCGAAAGCCTCGGCGGCCTCGTGCTGGTGAGCCCGGAGAGCGGTCTGCGCATGAGCGCGCACAAGGTCGCGGACTACATCTACGCCAAGCTGATGGGCAATCGCGGCGTGTTCGCGACGCGCCTGTCGTATGTGATCAAGTCGGGCAACCGCTACCAGCTGCAGATCTCGGATTCGGACGGCCAGGACGCGCATATCGCGCTGTCGAGCCCCGAGCCGATCATTTCGCCGGCCTGGTCGCCGGACGGCACCAAGGTCGCGTACGTGTCGTTCGAGAAGAAAAAGCCGATTGTCTACATCCACGACCTGCCCACCGGCCGGCGCATCGTCGTATCGGACCAGAAGGGCAACAACAGCGCGCCGGCGTGGTCGCCGGATGGCCGCACGCTCGCCGTCGCGCTGTCGCGTACCGGCAATACGCAGATTTTCGCGGTCAACGCGGACGGCAGCGGTCTGCGTCGTCTGACGCAGGGCAGCTCGATCGACACCGAGCCGACCTACTCTCCTGACGGTCAGTGGATCTATTTCACGAGCGACCGCGGCGGCGCTCCGCAGATCTACAAGATGCCGGCGCAAGGTGAAAGCGCGGGCAACGCGCAACGCGTCACGTTTACGGGCAGCTACAACACCAGCCCGCGTGTGAGTCCTGACGGCAAGGAGCTTGCCTACATCTCGCGCGTCGGCGGTGCATTCAAGCTGTACATCCAGGACCTGCAAGGCGGAACTGCCACGGGCCTGACGGACACCTCGCATGACGAATCGCCGAGCTTCGCGGCGAATGGTCAGTACATTCTTTACGCCACTCAGGTGAACGGCCGTGGCGTGTTGGCCGCAGTATCGACCGATGGTCGCACTCGGCAGGTCCTGTCCGTTCAGGGGGGCAGCGTACGCGAGCCATCCTGGGGCCCGTTTATGCAATAACGTTGATGCAATAACACAAGGAGAGTAATCAAATGATGTCCAAACTTCGTTTCGCATTCGCCGTCGTGATGGTCGGTGCATTGGCCGCATGTCACTCTGGCGTCAAGCTCGACGAAAACGCCGGCAAGGGCGCAGGCTCGGCTCAACCGAATCCGAACGACGTCGCGACGGTCAACGTCGACCCGCTGAACGATCCGAACAGCCCGCTCGCAAAGCGCAGCATCTACTTCGACTTCGACAGCTACTCGGTGAAGGACGACTATCAACCGCTGCTGCAACAACACGCGCAATATCTGAAGGGTCACCCGCAGCGTCACGTGCTGATCCAGGGCAACACCGACGAGCGCGGTACGAGCGAATACAACCTCGCGCTCGGCCAGAAGCGTGCTGAAGCCGTGCGTCGTTCGCTGTCGCTGATGGGCGTGTCGGATTCGCAAATGGAAGCCGTGAGCCTCGGCAAGGAAAAGCCGCTGGCAACGGGTCATGACGAAGCGTCGTGGGCACAGAACCGCCGCGCCGACCTCGTGTATCAACAGTAAGTCAACGGGTGATAAGCCGAATGACGCATCGTTTCTCCTGGCTGCGGGTTGCCGCAGCGGCCTGCGTCGCAGGCACGGCCCTCGCGGCCGTGCCCGCCCATGCGGGCATGTTCGACGACGATCAGGCCCGCCAGGCCATTCTCGATCTGCGCTCGAAGACCGATAGTCTGTCGAGCCAGCTGTCGGCGGCGCAGCGCACGATCCTCGATCAGTCCAACCGCCTCGACCAGCTGAACCAGCAGGTCGCGACTCTGCGCGGACAGAACGAGGACATGGCGAACCAGCTCACGACGCTGCAAAAGCAGCAGAAGGACTACTACACCGATCTCGACACGCGCCTGAAGAAATTCGAGCCGCAGCAGCAGACGGTTGATGGTGTCCAGGGCGAGGTCCAGCCGGGTGAAACCGATGCGTTCAACACGGCTTCACAGCAGTTCCGCAGCGGAGACTTCAAGACCGCCGCAGCATCGTTCCGCAGCTTCATCTCCAAATATCCGACCAGCCCCTATCAGCCGACCGCGCAATACTGGCTCGGCAACGCGCTGTATGCACTGCGCGACTACAAGGGTTCGACGGCGGTCTGGCAAGGTATTGTGGCCAAGTACCCGCAGCATCCGCGCGCGCCGGAAGCGCTGCTCGCGATCGCGAACAATCAGCTCGAACAAGGCCAGAAGGCCGCGGCGAAAAAGACGCTCGAGCAGATCGTCGCGCAATACGCCGGCTCGGACGTCGCGCAGTCGGCGCAGAGCAAGCTGTCGCAGATCAAGTAGTTCGTGGTGGCGGATTGATCATGTTTTGAAGTAGTTGTCGGCAGTAACGCGCAGTGTCCGAAGTGATAGCCACGCGCGCCTCTCGCTGGAAAGCCCGGGTAGTAATGCCCGGGCTTTTCACATTGGCCTGCAGTGTTGACAGGTCGTCGGTTCGCCGATATAATTTCGCTTCTCTTTTGGGTCGTTAGCTCAGCTGGTAGAGCAGCGGACTTTTAATCCGTTGGTCACAGGTTCGAATCCCGTACGGCCTACCAAAAGATTCGAGGGCTTACATACATTCGTATGTAAGCCCTTTTCTTTTTGCTGAACCGAGTAGGCATTTCGGAGCAAATTGAATCCATTTCGATCCTCGTGCCTATCGGCAAAACGCTGGCAAAACGCTGGCAAAGTGCTGTCACCCGCACGGCAGCATAAAAGTGCGTCCGCCGGGAAGCGTTACTCGCTTACCCGCACCGCGCGTCAAAGCCCCGAGTCATGACTCAACGTCTCTAAACTCGTCATAGCGTGATCGAGTACACTCAGCATGTACTGGCGATGGCGCTCTTCGTCGCTCTTGTTGCGCCAGTGAGGAACCGGATATCGCGGCTGCTGTGCGGACAATTCCGGCGCCTGATCATCCTCGGCGCGCTGCCTCCACTCCTGAAGTACCTGATCGAGTTGCGCGTCATCGTTCTGGTACCACGCCTGCACGACGGTATCGCCCAGTATGCTTCGCCGCAAGCGGTCGCGCTGCTGACACCAGACCGCAACGCGTTCGATGTCAACCGCCGATGCATCCGTCGCGCCGGCGAGATGTTGAGCGGCGAGCAACTCGTCGTGCGCTCTCATGTACGCCTGGTAACGTTCGACGATCCGCTCCGCTTCGCCGTACGCGGGCGACGGCAGTTCGCTTTTCAGATAGATCCGCAACTGATCGGCCCGGTCGTCGTCCGTCTTCCGCAGCAGGAAAGCATTGATCAGGTCGAGCAGCGCGGCATTCACGATCAGCTCGTGGTTTTCCGCGACGATGAGCCGGGGATCGTCACGCCCGACGCTCGGCTCGGAGCCGGACGAGCTAGACGAGCCGGCCGGGCGCGCCTCGCTCGTCGGACTCGCGACGGCAGGTTCCAGATCGGCATGCAGAATCCGCAGCACGCCCGCCGTCACGCAGACCACCGCGACCGCAATGATGCACAGGTGCCGCATGTAACGGCGTTGTTCGATGTGGCTATCAATCTGCATGGATATCCCGTTTCCCCCATGCGCACGGACCGCTGACGGGTTCCGTCGGATGGGGCGCGCAGCGGATTGGCGGTTTCAGAAAGCGCAGTTCGGCACGCTTCCCGTCGTCGTGAAGCTCGATGTGGTCACGCCGGTTCCAGACGGCGTGACGTTCGAGTTATACAAGCCGACATTCGCATACTGGTCGCCGCTTTGCGCGGTCGCATCCAGGCTGACGTTGGCCAGCCAGGCGTTGACCGGATAGCTCGAATTGCGCCCGTCGATCTTCGTGTAGGCGCCCGACAGCGATTGGGTCGCATACGCGCCGTTCACGACGATGTTCGACAGCGACGGGCTGCCGCCTGCCGTGCAGGTGTCGTAGTTGGTGTCCATGACGATCAGGTGCTTCACATCGACCATGCAGGTATTGACGTAGCTCACCTGGCTCACCGTCAGCGCGCACGGGCCGGTCTTCACGTTGATGCCGTTGGCGTCGGTCGACGGCGTGCCGTTCAGATCATTCCCGTACACGTAGTTGTTCTGGAACAGGATGTTCGACACGGTGTTCTTGTCGATGCCGCCCACCGAAAGGCCGTGCGTCCCATGCAGCCGGGTATTGGCAACGGTGACGTTCGAGATGTTGCCGGAGTTGGTCTTGATCGCGATGCCGTCGTCGCCGGCCTCGATGTCGGAGTTGATCACCGATGCGTTGGTGAGGCTATCAATATCGATGCCATCGGCGTTCTTGCGCGTCGCGGGCGTACGGATGGACACGCCCCAGGCGGTGAAGCTGTTGCCGCCTTCCACATAGAGATTCGGATGCGCGGCCTGCGCCAGCGTCACGTTGTAGACGATGAAGTTCGAAATCTTGCTGGCCTGCACCAGCCTCGGCGTTCCGGAGATGAGGTTGCCGCGCCCGTCGACGGTTCCCGGTCCCATCAGCGATGCATTGGTGCCCGAGAATTGCAGCAGGTTGGCATTGCTCGCGTAGCTGTTGCCGATGAGCGTCGCGCCCGCGCTGATCGCGAGGCCCGCGCCATTGATCGTCAGGCTGCCCGTGTAGAACGCATCGTTGGAGCCCGATGGCGCAAGCACCACGCTTTGGCCGGTTCCCGCACACTGATTCAGTGCATCCTGAAGGCGGCTCGTGTCGTCGGCGGCCGGAGGCGACGAGCGCTGCGAGCTGGAGAAATTCGCGTACAGCGTCTGGCAGACGCCGGGATAGGCCGTTTCGCTCACGGACCGGCTATCGCCGGTCGCCAGCGATTGCGCGCCCGCTGAGCCCACGCTCAGGAAGATGGCGGCGATGAAGAGGCTGGCGTCGTTGTTCATTTTCATTGAAACGGTCATCCTTTTGACGAAGAAGTTCACGCTGACAATCAACCCTGCGCGAGCGTCGCGATCCGATCCGGCGGTAACGCGCCGCGATAGATGCGAAACTCGTCGATCGCTCCGTTGAAGTACGGGTCCGCCGCGTACTGAGAACGTCCGATCCAGTTCTGCGCGCTCGGACCGAGATGCCACGGCGCGAACGCCACGCCCGTCGTCTGGCCGGTCTGGCTGCCGTTGACGTACAGCGTGAGCGTCGTGCCCGAGAGCGTCACGGCCACATGGGTCCATTGGCCGCTCGGCAGCGGCGCGTTGCCATTGACCTGACGCTCGTTGTGAGACCCGTTCAGCGTGATCGAAAAGCGCACCGTGCCACCACTGCTGTCGGGGGTGAGCATCATGTATCGGCCGGTGCCCGTGCCGAAATCGAACACGCGCTCCCATTGCTTCGTGCTGTTTGAATTGCGGAACACCCACGTCGCGATCGTGAAATCCGAGACGTCCCCGACGATGTCGTTGGGCAGGCTGACGTAGCCGCTCGAGCCGTCGAGCAGCACCGCGTTGCCGGACTTGCCAGCGGTGCGCGACGCGCCGCCGACTAGCGTGCCCGTATGGCCGTTGCCGGTCGCGTCGGCGGCGGTCGTGCCGCTCGACTCGTCGAAGTTCAGCCAGGTATGTAACTGCACGGCCGTCACCGCGGCGACCTCGTTCGAGTTCGCGCTCTCGCCCGCTGCCGTCGTCGCGCTGACGACGTAGTACCACACGCCGGCCTGCGGGCTGTCGGTATAGGTCAGCACGTCGGTGATGCCGCTCGCGACGGTCGTGTAGGGGCCGCCCGAATTCGCGGCGCGCTTGACGCTGTAGCTCGTGCCATTCGCCACGCCCCACCACGACAGCACCACCTGCCCGGCCGCCGGCCAGGCGGTCACGCCGCTCGGCGCGGCGGCCGGCGTCACCGGATCGCGCGTGTAGGCGAGCGTGCCGTAGCCGAGCTGGTCGTAGCCGCCGCTCGTCGTAGCGTAGTTGCCGCCGCCGCCTTCCGGCTGGATCGCGAGCGCGAACTTCTCGGACCACGGCGCGGCCAGCCCCTTGCGATTGACATAGTGGTTGTAGACGAGCGCCCAGATCGGACGGATATCGCCTTGCGAGGCCGTCGAAAACCCGGGCTGCACTACGTCGACATTCGCATAGCTCTCGTACGGCACCGTGAGGTAGGTTCCGTCGGCTTGAATGAGATTCGCCTTCGCCACGTACTCCGCGCCGGCGAGGAAGCGGTTGTTGTCGTAGCCGTAGAGATCGATGCCCTGGTTCCAGGCCACCTCGCAGATGGCGCCGCACAGCCCGATACCGAGGTTGTTGTGCCCCTGGTCGCGCCCGCTCTCCTGCCACTGGCCGAGGTAGCCCGGGTGCAGGTAGTAGACCGCCTGCGCGATCGCACCGTTGCCAAGCCCGCTCAGGTAGTAGTTGACCGCTTCGGCGAACATCGCGCGGTCGTCACAGAGCACGCCGATTGCCATGATCGACGCCATGCTGCACAGGTCCCAGTTGGCCCAGTAGTGCGTGTAGTCGGTGTTGTTGTGGCGGTTCAGGAAGTCGATGTTGATCGGATAGAAGATGTTGGACATCATCGACTGGAACGCCGTGAGGTCCGCTGCGGCGAGACCTGGGTAGCTGCGCATGATCTCGCCGACGATCGCGAACTCGTAGCCATAGATGCCGGCGGCCAGATCGACGTTGGTGTCGCCGGCGAGACTCTGCAGCGTCGAGGACCACGCGTTCATGATCTGCACCGCCTTGTCGGCGTAGGCCGTGTCGCCAGTGACTTTGCAGTACAGCGCGCAAGCGTAGGCGGCGGCGATGTCGCCATACAGCTGCGGATAGTTCTGCGGTCCGGTGCCGCCACGATTGATCTGCGCGGCCGGCCGGGGCGACCAGGACAGTCGCGTGTGGCCGTTGGCGGTCAGCACCTGAAAGCCGGCGTACCAGGGCTGCGCCTGCGCGGCGACCTTCTGCGCCATGCGGTCGAAGTCGGTCCGCGTGTGCAGCAGTCCCGGATGCACGAACGCGCCGCTCGTTGCAACGGCGGCCTCGCCGGTTGCCGCTCGTGCGAGCACCAGGCTGGCCGTGTTGATGCTCGCCGCCCTCGCAACGGCCGAGCGGCTCACGGCCGCTTCGCCGACGCCGCAAGCGCTCAGCGCCAACGCGCCGAGGCTGTGCAAAAAGGTGCGGCGCGACACTGCCAAGGTGAAACTGTTTGTTTTGGTTCGATCCATATCGCGATTCCGTTTATGAGGCCGTGGCTGACGAAACTGATCCGGTGGAGGCGCCCTGCTAGCAAACGTTTGCGTCGGTGGACGGCGAACTGGTGCAGCAGAGACGCATCCTTCCGTGTTATCGACGCAAAGTGCTGTTTCCTGACCGTGGAATCGTGTAGGGATTGCCTGAAACCTGGCGCGGGAAAATCCTATGGACCGAGCAGGAACGCCCGCGACAACTCCAATGCCGATGCGTCGCGCTGAACTTCGCGTTCATTTCGCAGAACTTCACGATGAACGACACGATGCTGACATTCCAGCCATATCTGCAATGCGCCTGGCAACTGCAGAACGGTTCGACGATTACGCCGGGACTCAAGTACGTGTCGTTCCACCGCAGCATCGATACGCCGATGAACCAGAAGACCGGTGAACCGCTCGATTTCCGCCACACCTGGGACAAGGTTCTGCCGTCATTGATTCTGCATCAGCAGATCACGCCGCAATGGAGCGCGTATGCGCAGTACGCGCGGGGCCGGTTTGCGCCAATCACCGCATGATGATCGTCGATGCGACGTCGGGCCGTCGCGTGGCCTAGGTGTTGATAGGGGGCCGCCCTGATGCTGCGGCTTTCGATCCGTCCTTGAAGCTCGCGCCCAGTTCGAACGGCGCGGACCGCACGCTAACGATCGTGCATGAAGACGATGCGGACCACTACACGGTTGCGCAGAATATGCCAACGCAGGAAGGCGCAAAAACGATGGCGCTCGATGAGGGCAGCCTCGCCGCTGCGTGTGAAACACCGGCCCGCCTACATGAGGCCGTGCGCGATGCCGCTCGTCCTCTCCCAACGCTCCCGGTCGTTCGACACGCCGAAATCGGTGGCCTGCAGTGAAACGGTGGCCGAATTGGCCAGCGAACGCTTGGCGCTGGCACGCGCGAAGATGCGCTGCTCGTGCACATAGAACAATTCGAGTTGGCGCGCGTCGGACGCTTTTCGTTCGAGCCCGAATACGTCTTCGAGCACCCGCCGCGACACGTGAAAACGCTGAAGCCCGCGGCCAAGCTGGATCTGAAAGACAACACCGTCGCTGTTATGCGGCACCGCTGCCCAGATAAGCGGAATGCTACTCATGGAGCCCCCGTGAGTCTGGATCTTCGTATCAGGAATACGATGACCTGATCCTCGCACGTATAAACGCACGGCGCGACGTTTCAAAATACAAACAAGTTCGATTTGGCATTTTCACCACAGTGGCGGAGTGTTGCGACGCAACGCGTCATTCATTGACGACGCACCGTCGCCGGCCTTTCCCGGCGAGCGCGATGACCTACCTCGGCATCGGCTATGGCTTAGAGGTCTCGCCTTTTCGATGGTATCCGACGCTGCAACTCGGCATTTCTTGTCGCTTCTGACGCGCAGCAATCGGAGTCCGTCGCAGTACTATAAATTTGCAAAGAACTTTTCACATTCCGATTGCGCATAGAAACGCTCGAGAGAAAGCGCGACACGGCTATCGCTTTTTCTGGTTATTTATCGAGATGAAAAGATATGCAATGATCGCCGCCGGATCAGCGGAGCATGTCTGAACCTTGCGTGAGCATCCGTTCCGGCAACTCCACAACCCCACGGCGCATTGCTTTTTCATTGAACCGATAATGACCAATTTTCTGTTCGATCTGCTATCGAACCTCGCCTTGCTCGCCATCGTATCGATGGTCTGCCGACTGTATAACCGGTTCGGGTCGGGTGCCGCGTTGAGCGGCCCGGCGATTTTCATCGTGCTCGCGCTGCTCGGGTGCGTGCTCGACGGCTTGTTGACTTTTGTCGTGTTCGCCGACGCGCAGAGTCGCTATGGACAATTCGTCCGGCCGACTCTATTTCTTCGGCGTGCTGGCGCATATGCGCTCGCAATCGTGATCGCGTTCTCATGGCATCGCGTGTCGAAGCGCAGGCGAGCCGTGAAAAGCGACCAGGGCAACGCGGTTGTCATCTGCACGTCACCGTATTCCGAATCGCGATTGCGCATGTAGGGGCGGCGCGCTCGAGCGGCTTCTCGCATACGCCCCGCCATTTTTCGTCTCTCAATTGCCGCCCGCGAGCAGGGCAGGAACGGTCCTTGCGCATGCGGGCGCCGTCGGCTATAACTCCGAAGACCGCGCGTTGTGGGTCATGGCACCACCGTCGTTCAATCCGTTGATGGCAACTTATAACGAGGAACATCTTGGATATCGAAACCGCACGTGCATTCATCATGACCCGGGGCATCGACATCGGCACCAAGGTGCTCGGCGCCATCGTGCTGTGGATCGTCGGCCGCTGGGTCATCGGGCTGATCTCCAACCTGTTGCGCAAGGTGCTCGCTCGCAACGGCAAGGTCGATCCGACGCTCGCCCACTACCTCGCGTCGATTCTCGGGGCGTTGCTGAACCTGCTGCTCATCCTCGCAATCCTGCAAATCTTCGGTGTGCAGACAACGTCGTTCGCCGCATTGCTCGCCGGTCTTGGCCTCGCGATCGGTACTGCGTGGGGCGGCCTGCTCGCGCACTTCGCGGCCGGCGTGTTCATGCAGGTGCTGCGACCGTTCAAGGTCGGCGATTTCGTCACGGCCGCGGGCGTCACCGGCACCGTCACCGAGTTGGGCCTGTTCGGCACGACGATCGTCACGCCGGACAACGTGATGACCATCGTCGGCAACAACAAGATCTTTTCCGACACGATCTCGAACTACAGCGTGCTGCCGTTCCGGCGCGTCGAGCTGACCGCGAAGATCGCCAACAGCGTCGATCCGACCGATGCGATCGCGCGTCTGAAAGCCGCCGTCGCAAAGATTCCGAACGTGTCCGAAAACCCCGCGCCGGACATCGAGGTCTTGAGCTTCACGCCGGAAGGACCGTTGCTGTGCGTACGCCCTTACTCGTCCAATCAAAACTACTGGCAGGTCTACTTCGACACCAATCGCGCGATCGTGCAGACCTTCAAGGAAGCCGGCTATCCGACGCCGGAAACGCCGCTCGCGCCACGCGCGATCACGCGCGATTGATGCGACCTAACGTGCGCGCGAAGCCGGCACGGGTCGCCGGCACCCCGGCATGAAAAAAGGCGTCGCGAGATTCGCGACGCCTTCTGGTCATCAAGGTCCGAACTACAGCCGGCTACAGCTCGTCAACGCGTACTCGCGTTCGCGCCATTCTTGCGCAGCATCTTCCACAACGCGGCGAGCACGACCGGCACAATTGCCGCGCCGATACCGACCAGCACGATCACGTTCAGATACTGACGGATGAACGGAATGTTGCCGAAGAAATAGCCGAGCAGCACGAGCAGGAGCACCCACGACAGCGCGCCGACGACGTTGAACATCTGGAAGCGGCTCCAGGTCATCGACGACGCACCGGCGACGAACGGCGCAAAGGTCCGCACGACCGGGATGAAACGCGCGAGCACGATCGTCTTGCCGCCGTGCTTCTCATAGAAATCGTGAGTCTTCTGCAGCGCGGCACGATCGAGAAAGCGCTCGAGCACCGGAATATGCGTATTGAACACGCGCGGTCCGATCGCACGGCCGATCAGATAGTTGGTCGTATTGCCGCCGATCGCCGCCACCAGCAGCAGCAGGATCAGCAGCCCGAGATGCATCTGCCCGGCCGCGCAGAACGCGCCGCCGATGAACAGCAGCGAGTCGCCCGGCAGAAACGGCAGAACCACGAGTCCGGTTTCTGCGAACACGATCGCGAATAGCACCGCGTAGACCCAGGTGCCATACACCTGGATGAAGTCCCCGAGGAACTTGTCGATGTGTAGGACAAGGTTGGCGAAATGGAGCAACGTATCCAAGGAATGTCCTTATAAACCGATGATTGCGTAGAGGAAAAACGGCCGTCGCGCGACCCGATAACAGGGGCAGCAAGCGGCGGGCCGACCGCTGCGAATTGACCGCGACATGATACAGAAAGTGCCTCGGGTCGATTAAAAAACTGCGGGTCGGGCACCGGCACGGGCGACGTACGCCGAGTCGCTATAATTTCGCCATGTCCGAATTCTCCGAAACGCCTGCGGGCACCGCGGCCGCGGCCGCACCCTCCGACGGCTCCCGCGCGGCGCCCGCGCCGCGTCCGCTGCGCGCGATCCAGCCGCTCCCCGATCAACTGATCAGCCAGATCGCCGCCGGCGAAGTGGTCGAGCGGCCGGCGTCGGTGGTCAAGGAGCTGCTCGAGAATGCGCTCGACGCGGGCGCGCAGACGCTGCGCATCCTGCTCGACGAAGGCGGCGTCAAACGCATCTCGATCACCGACGACGGCTGTGGCATCCCCGAGAACGAACTCGTGCTCGCACTGACGCGCCATGCGACCAGCAAGATCCGCTCGCTTGCCGAGCTCGAGGCGGTCACGACGCTCGGGTTCCGCGGTGAAGCGCTGGCGTCGATTGCGTCGGTCGCGCAGATGAGCATCACGAGCCGCACCGCCGACGTGCCGCACGCGGTGCGCATCGATGCGCAAACCGGCGTGCTGAGCCCCGCCGCCGGCACGCAAGGCACGACGATCGAAGTCCGCGAGCTGTACTTCAACACGCCCGCGCGCCGCAAATTCCTGAAAAGCGAACAGACCGAACTCGGCCACTGTCTCGAACAGATCCGCCGCGCCGCTCTCGCGCGGCCGGACGTGGCGATCTCGGTGCTGCACAACGGCAAGGCCGTCGAACACTGGAACGCGAGCGAGCCGCCCGCGCGCGTCGCGAAGATTCTCGGCGACACGTTCGCGACCGCCCATCTGCCGCTCGACGAATCCGCCGGTCCGCTCGCAATCTACGGCTGCGCCGGTCTGCCGACCGCAAGCCGCGGCCGCGCCGATCAACAGTATTTCTTCGTCAACGGCCGCTTCGTGCGGGACAAGCTGCTCACGCACGCAGTGCGCGCCGCGTATGAAGACGTGCTGCACGGTGATCGTTATCCGTCGTACGTGCTGTTCCTCGATCTGCCGCCCGAGGGCGTCGACGTGAACGTGCATCCGTCGAAAATCGAGGTGCGTTTCCGCGATTCGCGCTCGATTCACCAGTTCGTGTTCCATGCGGTGCAGCGCGCGCTCGCGCGGCACGCGGGCGCGTCGCCGGAAACGACGGCTGGCGGGCATGCGGCGCACCTGGAACCGTCGGCCGGTGAACCGGCTTCGTTTGGTTCAACGCCGCTGGGCGGCGCAAGCGGCGCAGGCGACGGCATTGGTGCGGGCCCCGGTATTTCGAGCGGCGCGGGCTTCGACGCCGGAAGCCGTGGCAGCTTTGGCGGCGGCTTCAGCAGCTTCGGCGCCTCGCAGCCGGGCAACACGTGGATGCGCCAGGCGCGCATGACGCAAGGCACGCTGCCGGTCGCGCAACCGCTCGCCGGTTACGACGCGCTGTTCGGCCGCAAGGATCCGCTCGCGGGCCGGGTCGAAGGCGCGTCGCTGTTCGAAGCGCGCGACTCGGCGAGCGAAACGACGTCGCCATACGACGCGGCACCGTTCGCGTCACGCCCGGCTGCCCCCGCATTCGACGCCACCGACGATCAGCCGCTCGGCTTCGTGCTCGGCCAGATCCACGGCATCTACGTGCTCGCGCAGAACCGCCACGGGCTCGTGATCGTCGACATGCATGCCGCGCACGAGCGCATCCTGTACGAGCAGTTCAAGAACGCGCTCGCCGACCGAGCGATCGCGGTGCAGCCGCTGCTGATTCCGCAGACGATGCAGGCCGATCCGGTCGAAATCGGCACGGTCGAGGAAGAACGCGATACGCTCGATGCGCTCGGCTTCGACCTCGCGGTACTGTCGCCGACCACGCTCGCGATCCGCGCGGTCCCCGCGCTGCTAAAGGACGCCGATCTGCAAGCGCTCGCGCGCGCGGTGCTGTCCGACCTGCACGCGTTCGGCGGCTCGCGCGTGCTGACCGAGCGTCAGCACGAACTGCTCGGCACGCTCGCGTGTCATCACGCGGTGCGCGCGAACCGGCGGCTGACGCTTGACGAAATGAACGCGCTGTTGCGCCAGATGGAAGCGACCGAGCGCGCTGACCAGTGCAACCACGGGCGTCCGACCTGGTATCAGCTGACGCTGGCCGATCTCGATCGGCTGTTCATGCGCGGCCAGTAACGCGCCGCGTTCGATCACACCGCCCGCGCCGCGAGCCCGCTTGCCCATGACGTCACGCCCTACCCTGATCCCGTGCCTGCTCGGCCCGACCGCGTCCGGCAAGACCGCCGCGGCGCTCGCGCTCGCCGCGCGGCGGCCGGTCGAAATCATCAGCGTCGACTCGGCGCTTGTCTATCGCGAGATGGACATCGGCACCGCGAAGCCGACCGCGGAAGAACGCGCGGTCGCGCCGCATCATCTGATCGATATCGTCGATCCGGCCGACTCGTACTCGGCCGCGCAGTTTCGCGCCGACACGCTGCGGCTCGTCGGTGAAATTCATGCGCGCGGTCGGCTGCCGCTGCTGGTCGGCGGCACGATGCTGTACTACAAGGCGCTCACGCAGGGGCTCAACGACCTGCCCGGCGCCGATGCCGAACTACGCGCGACGCTCGACGCCGATGCCGCCCGCGACGGCTGGCCGGCGCTTCACGCACGCCTCGCCGCGCTCGATCCGGTCACCGCCGCGCGTCTCGCACCGAACGATTCGCAGCGCATTCAGCGCGCGCTGGAAGTGTTCATGCTGACCGGCCAGCCGATGTCGGCGCTGCTCGCCGCGCCCGCGCGCACGGACGACGTCGCGTCGGCATGGCGCTTCGTGCCGGTCGCGCTGGAGCCGTCCGAGCGTGGCTTGCTGCACGCGCGCATCGAGCAGCGCTTCGATGCGATGCTCGCGCACGGTTTCGTCGATGAAGTGGTCAAGCTGCGCGCGCGCGGCGACCTGCTGCCGGAAATGTCGTCGATGCGCTGCGTCGGCTATCGGCAGGTGTGGGAATACCTCGATGGCGCGGTCGATTATCGGACCATGCGCGACAAGGGCATCTTCGCGACGCGGCAACTCTGCAAGCGGCAGCTCACGTGGCTGCGCAGCATGCCGGAGAGACAGGTGGTGGATTGCTGCGATCCGCACGCGACGGCGCGGGTAGTGGAGTTGATCGAGACGCTGGTTGGAGACGCCGATCGAAGTGAGGGAATTAGAGGGACCTGAAGCGGGGATTTGAAGCCCGCGCGGCGCGCCGTTGCGGCACGCCACGCGAACCGTCGTCAATCGTTAGACCACGACCGTCTGCGCTTCACCCGCCGCACTTTCGCGGACCGTGCCGATCTTCCAGACCTGCTCGCCCGCCGCGGACAGCAGACCGATCGCCGCCTGAGCATCCGCGTCCGACACGATCACCGCCATACCGATACCGCAGTTGAACACGCGGTGCATTTCCGCATCGGCGACGCCGCCGTGCTTCTGCAGCCACGAGAACAGCGGCGGAAGCGGCCACGCGCGATGATCGAGCTCGGCCGTCAGACCCTCGCGCAGCACGCGCGGAATGTTCTCGACCAGGCCGCCGCCGGTGATGTGCGCCATGCCCTTCACCTCGAGCTGCTGCATCAGCGCGAGCAGCGGCTTCACGTAGATGCGCGTCGGCGCCATCAGCGCGTCGGCGAGCGGGCGGCCGTCGAAGTCCGCGTTCAGATCGGGATTGGCGCGCTCGATGATCTTGCGCACCAGCGAAAAGCCGTTCGAATGGATGCCGCTCGACGCGAGCCCGAGCACCACGTCGCCCGGAGCGATCTTGCTGCCGTCGATGATCTTGCTCTTTTCCACCGCGCCGACCGCGAAACCGGCCAGATCGTATTCGCCGTCCGGATACATGCCCGGCATTTCCGCGGTTTCGCCGCCGATCAGCGCGCAGCCCGACAGCTCGCAGCCGTGTGCAATGCCCTTCACGACGGTCGCCGCCGTGCCGACGTCGAGCTTGCCGCAGGCGAAATAGTCGAGGAAAAACAGCGGCTCGGCGCCCTGCACGAGGATGTCGTTGACGCTCATCGCGACCAGATCCTGGCCGACCGTGTCGTGCTTGTTCAGCTGGAACGCGAGACGCAGCTTGGTGCCGACGCCATCGGTGCCGGACACGAGCACCGGTTCCTTGTACTTCTTCGGCACTTCGAACAGCGCGCCGAATCCACCGATGCCGCCCAGCACGCCGTCGCGCAGGGTCTTCTTGGCAAAGGGCTTGATGGCGTCGACGAGGGCGTCGCCCGCATCGATGTCCACGCCGGCGTCGCGATACGACAAACCTTGGGCCGAATCGGGTGAAGGCTGGGCGGATTTCGGTTGATTCATGGGGAAGAGCAAGAAGGTCGGTAAAATGCGATTTTACCCGATGCTGGCCGCGTGGCTGGAATTCGCGCGTTCCGACGAGATCCTGGAAACGACCTTTGCAGCACGATACCCCGATTCCGGCGCCGCCGCCCCGCGCATTTGCGTCCGTCGCGCTTCGCGACCTGCGGCCTCACGACCCGGCGAGCACGCTTCACCACAACTGAGCGCCTGGCAACGTTCCAGGCTCCGCGGTCCGGGCCACTCGCGGCCCGAGCCTCATTTTCGGCATTAACCTACTGTGCTTCGTCAACTGACGCTCGATCTCGGCACCCCGCCGCCATCGACATTCGACAATTTCTTCGCCGGCGCGAACGCCGAGCTGGTCACGCGCCTGCGTGAGCTCGACGACGCGCTCGCCTCCGGACCGGTCGCCGATCGCACCTTCTACATCTGGGGGGAAGCCGGCAGCGGCCGCACGCACCTGCTGCAGGCGCTCGTGCACGAAGCGCCGCCGGGACATGCGCGCTTCGCCGGTCCGCAAAGCAGCCTTGCCGCCTTCGGCTTCGATCCGCGCGTCGCGCTCTATGCGATCGACGACTGCGACGCGCTGTCGGCCGCTCAGCAGATCGCCGTGTTCAACCTGTTCAACGAGGTGCGCGCGCATCCGACCAGCGCGCTTGTCGCCGCGGGCAACGCGGCGCCGATCGGCATGACGGTGCGCGAGGATTTGCGCACGCGGCTCGGGTGGGGTCTCGTGTTTCACCTCGCGCCGCTGCCCGACGACGCGAAGGCCGCAGTGTTGAAACGCGCGGCGCGCGAGCGCGGCATCATGCTCGCCGACGACGTGCCGGCCTACCTGCTCACGCACTTTCGCCGCGACATGCCGAGCCTGATGGCGCTGCTCGACGCGCTCGACCGCTTCTCGCTCGAACAGAAACGCGCGGTCACGCTGCCGCTGTTGCGCACGATGCTCGCGTCGCCCGATCCCGCCACCACGCCGGGTTCACACGCCGTTCTTCCGGCTTCAAGTAAAATGGGCCCCCATGGCTAACCTTGCACTCTTCGATCTCGACCACACGCTCATTCCCACCGACAGCGACCACGAATGGGGCCGCTTCATGGTGAAAAAAGGCATGGTCGACGCCGAAAATTTCGCCCGTGAAAACGACCGCTTCTACGCCGACTACAAGGCCGGCAAGCTCGACATTCACGCTTATCTGATCGCCATGCTGACGCCGCTCGCGAAGTACACGCGCGCGCAGCTTGCGGACTTTCACGCGCAGTACATGCACGAGGTCATCACGCCGGCCATCCAGCCGGTGGCGATCGAGCTCGTGAAGCAGCATCGCGAAGCGGGCGACCTGTGCTGCGTCGTCACCGCGACCAACGAATTCATCACGCGTCCCATCGCCCAGGCGTTCGGCGTCGACACGCTGATCGCGTGCGAGGCGGAGACCGTCGGCGGCGATCCGCACGGCGCCTACACCGGCCGCCCGACCTGCACGCCGAGCTACAAGGAAGGCAAGATCGTGCGCACCGAAATGTGGCTCGCGTCGCTCGGCAAGACGTGGAGCGACTTCGAGCACAGCTATTTCTATAGCGATTCGCACAACGACATCCCGCTGCTCGAAAAAGTCACCGATCCCATCGCGACCAATCCGGACGACACGTTGCGCGCCCATGCGCAGGCTAAAGGCTGGCGCATCCTCGAACTCTTCCAACCCTCGTGATCAAGAAACTCATCCGCAAGCTATTCGGCCAGGACGCGGCGAGCGCTGACGACGCGCTCTCCGCCGCCAGCGTCGACGGCAACGCCAATGACAAGCCGCCGGCGCGCGGCAAGTCCGCTTCCGGCACGGCCGTATCCGGCACGGCCGCGCGGCCGCGTCGCAAATCCACCGCCGCTGCCGCCGCACAAGCGCCGCGCGAACCGGACGTCCCCGTCATCATTCCGCACGACGTGCATGGCATTGACCCCACGCTGATCTCGCGCAACGCGATCCGCGTGACCGAGGGCCTGCAACAGGCGGGCTTTCGCGCGTTCATCGTCGGCGGCGCGGTGCGCGACCTGCTGCTCGGCGTGAAGCCGAAAGACTTCGACGTCGCGACCGACGCGACGCCCGAACAGGTGCAGAAGCTGTTCCGCCGCGCGCGCATCATCGGCCGGCGCTTTCAGATCGTGCACGTCCAGTTCGGCCAGGAAATCATCGAGACCTCGACGTTCCGCGCGCTGGTCGATCCGCCCGCGGCCGACGCGCCGCCGCCGAAGCGTCTGAAGCGCGACGAGCTCGACCGCCGCACCCACGCGGTCGACGCGAGCGGCCGCGTGCTGCGCGACAACGTGTGGGGCGAGCAGCACGAGGACGCCACGCGCCGCGACTTCACGATCAACGCGATGTACTACGATCCGGCCACGCAAACCGTGCTGGATTACCACAACGGCATGGCCGACATGCGCACGCGCCTGCTGCGCATGATCGGCGACCCGGCTACGCGCTATCGCGAGGACCCGGTGCGCATGCTGCGCGTCGTGCGCTTCGCCGCCAAGCTCGACTTCGACATCGACGACGCCACGCGCGCGCCGATCGAAAAGATGGCCGATCTGATCAACAACGTGCCCGCCGCGCGTCTGTTCGACGAAATGCTGAAGCTGATGCTGTCGGGTCACGCGCTCGCGTGCCTGAAGCGGCTGCGCCAGGAAGGCCTGCATCACGGGCTGCTGCCGCTGCTCGACGTGGTGCTCGAGCAGCCGACCGGCGAGAAATTCATTTCTCTGGCACTCTCTAATACAGATGCACGCGTGCTCGCCGGCAAACCGGTGTCGCCGGGCTTCCTGTTCGCGACGCTGTTGTGGCACGACGTGCAGCAGCGCTGGCAGAAGTTCGAGGCCGAAGGCGAGTATCCGGTGCCCGCGCTGCATCGCGCGATGGACGAAGTGCTCGACATGCAGACCGAAAAGCTCGCGATCCACAAGCGCTTCTCGGCCGACATGCGCGAGATCTGGGGTCTGCAGCTGCGCCTCGAAAAGCGCTCGGGCCGCAGCGCGCTGAAGCTGCTGGAACACCAAAGATTTAGAGCGGGGTATGATTTCCTCCTGTTGCGCTGCGCATCGGGCGAACTCGACGAGTCGGTCGGTACGTGGTGGACGGAGTTCATCGAAGGAGACGCCGCCGCGCGCGAAGCATTGCTCACGCAGGGCGGGAAAGACCGGAGCCCCAGAAAACGACGGCGGCGCGGTGGCGCCAGAAACCGCAAATCAGGTGACGGGGTGGAGGGCGGCTCATCCGCCGAACGCACGGACAACGACGCGGGCCGCGAAGGCTCGCACGAAGACTGACGCGGCGTTCGCGGAAGAGCCGTCGAAACGATAGCTGCAGGAAGTTATGCCATGACGGTTGCTTATCTTGGCCTCGGCGCGAATCTCGGGGACGCGCGCCAGACCCTGAAAGACGCGGTGGTGTGCCTCGCACAACAGCACACCATCACCGTGCTCGCCAAATCGAGCCTATATCGCACTGCCCCGATCGACGCGGGCGGCGACGACTATTTCAATTGCGTCGTGAAGCTGGAGACGACGCTCCCCGTGCGGCATCTGCTCGCGCTGTGTCACAAGATCGAGCATCATTTCGGCCGTGAGCGGCCGTTCCGCAATGCGCCGCGCACGCTCGATCTCGACATCCTGCTGTACGGCGATCAATCGATCGACGAAGCCGATCTGATCGTGCCGCATCCACGCCTCGTCGAGCGCGCGTTTGCGCTGGTGCCGCTGGTCGAGATCGACGCGGCGATCGTGATTCCGCAACATGGCCGGGCCGCCGCGCTGCTCGATAGCGTCAGCGATCAGCGCATCGAGAAGGTGAAGGGGCCCTGCCAGTGTCCGATGCTCAATGCGCTCGCCGGTAATTCCGCCGGAAAAGGCCGTTGCGAATGAGTTCGCCGCCGCTCACGGTCACCGCGCCGCAGTTGCGCCCGCCGTTCGGCTACATCGCGATCGAGGGGCCGATCGGCGTCGGCAAGACCTCACTCGCGCGGCGCCTCGCGCAACGCTGGTCGATGCACGAACTGTTCGAGCGCCCGCAGGACAATCCGTTTCTTGAACGCTTCTATCGCGACACCGCGCGCTATGCGCTGCCGGTGCAGTTGCACTTCGCGCTGCAACGCGCGCAGCAGGCGCAGCAAGTGAGCGCCGCGCAGGCGAGCGGCACACCGCTGATCGCCGACTTCATCACACAGCGAAATGACATCTTCGCGCGTCTGACCTTGCAGGAAGACGAGTGGCAGCTGTACCGCGCGCTGACCGCGCGGCTCGACGTCAGCGCGCCGGAGCCTGACTTCGTCGTTTATCTGCAGGCGAGTCCCGAGGTGCTGTTCGCGCGCATCCAGAAGCGCGCGGTGCCGATGGAGCTGCAGATTTCCGATGCGTATCTGCGCGCGCTGTGCGACGCATACAACGAATTCTTCTACCACTACGACCGCACGCCCGTGCTGACGGTCAACGCCGAACACCTGAATCCGCTCGACTCCGACGCGGACCTTGCGCTGCTCGCCGAACGCATCGAGACAATGCGCGGCCGCAAGGAATTCTTTGTCAAAGCCACGTCGCTGTGAGCGGCGCGGCTAGTTCATTTTTCTCACTGGATTGACCATGACTTATTTGCAGGAAGCGAGCCGGAGCGCGATCACCGTGCCGAAACTGCAGGCAATGCGCGACGCCGGCGAAAAGATCGCGATGCTCACCTGCTACGACGCGAGCTTCGCCGCGCTGCTCGATCGCGCGGGCGTCGACGTGCTGCTGATCGGCGACTCGCTCGGCAATGTGCTGCAAGGCCAGGCGACCACGCTGCCTGTGACGCTGGCGGACATCGCGTATCACACGGCGAGCGTCTCGCGCGCGCGGCCGTCGGCGCTGATCATGGCGGACCTGCCGTTCGGCACGTACGGCACGCGCGAAGACGCGTTCAGGAGTTCGGTCGAACTGATGCGCGCGGGCGCGCAGATGGTCAAGCTCGAAGGCGGAGAATGGCTCGCGGATACGGTGCGGTTTCTGGTCGAGCGCTCGATTCCGGTGTGCGCGCACGTGGGTCTGACGCCGCAGTCGGTGCATGCATTCGGCGGCTTCAAGGTGCAGGGCAAGACCGAAGCGGGCGCGAGCCAGCTACTGCGCGATTCACTCGCGATGCAGACCGCCGGCGCGCAATCACTGTTGATGGAAGCGATCCCGGCTCAACTCGCGGGCGAGGTCACGAGGCAACTGCGCGTTCCGACGATCGGCATCGGCGCGGGTCTCGACTGCTCGGGTCAGGTGCTCGTGCTGCACGACATGCTCGGGATTTTCCCCGGCAAGCGGCCGCGCTTCGTGAAAGATTTCATGCAGGGACAGCCGAACATTCAGGCGGCCGTCGAGGCGTATGTGCGGGCGGTGAAGGACGGCACGTTCCCAGGCGCCGAGCACACGTTCTGATGTATGTTTGCCGCGCGGGCGCGCAGCATTCCCGTTTGTTTCAGTGCTCTAACTGACAACCCGTGCGGGTATCGCGCCGCGCAGCGCGTTGCACACGAGCAGCGCTTCGGCGTTCAGCACGTCCTGCTGCGTCAGCACTTTTTCACCCGCCTGCAGGTCCGAGGCCCCGGCGAGCAATACGCTTCGCATCACGCCAGGCAGCACGCCCGACGCGAGCGGCGGAGTCCACCATCGTCCCCCTAGCTTCACGAACACGTTCGATCTGCCGCCCTCGGTCAGTTCGCCCCGTTCGTTGAAGAACAGCGTATCGAAGGCGCCCTTCGCCTCGGCTTCGCGCCAGCCGCGGTCGTAGTCGGCGCGGCGCGTGGTCTTGTGGCGCAGCAGCGGATCGGCGGCCTGGGTCGGCGTGAACTGCGCTTCGGGGCCGAGCAGAACCCCAACGATCGCATCCGTCAACGGCGTAAGTATCGCGGCGGTGAACTGCGTCACACCGCTTTTGCTCAACGCAAGCCGCATACGATGCGGCGTCTGCGCCGGCAGCGTGGCGCACCGCGCTGAAATCTCCTCGCGAATGCGCGCTTCGTCGAACCCGAAACCAAGGGTCGCGGCGCTCGACGACAAGCGCCGCAAATGCCGCTCGACATGCCGCACGCCGTCTTCCCGCGTTGCGTACATCGTTTCGAACAGTTCGAAGCCGGGCTCGGCGCCGGTCAGAAAACGTGCTTTCAATCGACACTCCTCGTGCTCGTCGGCGGCCACGCTGTCGAGCACGATGCCCGCGCCGATACCCATGCTGCCGCGCAGACCGTCCGTGCCGCCCGCTTGCGCCGTCGACGCGGTCAATGTCAGCGTGCGGATCGCGACCGACATGCAGAAGTCGCCGCAATCCTGATCATCGTCCGGTGCATCGAGCCAGCCGATCGCGCCGGTATAAAGTCCGCGCGGCGTGCTTTCCAGTTCGTCGATCAGCTGCATCGTGCGATGCTTCGGCGCACCGGTAATCGAACCGCAGGGAAAGAGCGCGCGCAGGATCGTCGCGAACGAGGTGCCATCGAGCAACGTCGCCTCCACTGTCGACGTCATCTGCCACACCGACGCGTACGGCTCGACCGAAAACAGCGCCGGCACATTGACCGAACCGATCCGCGCAACCCGCGACAGATCGTTGCGCAGTAGATCGACGATCATCACGTTCTCGGCGCGGTTCTTCAGATCGGTGGCGAGGAACTCGGCGTTGCCGCGGTCGATGGCGGGATCTTGCGAGCGCGGCGCCGTGCCCTTCATCGGCCGCGCGCGCAACGTCGGGCCGTGCTTCTCGACGAACAATTCGGGCGAACACGACAGCACCCACGCATCGTCGGGCAACGCGATCAGCGCGCCGAACGACACCGGCTGGCGCGCGCGCAAACGCCGATAGAACGCAAGCGGCGAACCGAACACGTCGAAGCCGAGGCGGTACGTGTAGTTGACCTGATAGGAATCGCCCGCGCGCAGCGCAGCGTGAATCGCGTCGATCGACGCATCGAATTCGGCGCGATCGACGCTCTCGCGCAAGTTCGCCGTACCCGCGACCGACGGCTCCGGAGCACCGTTGTCACGCGTCAACAGCCACGCGTCGACCTCGTCGCGCGCAAGCTTCGCACAGCGTTCGAACAATAAAAAACGCAGCGTGGCATTGCCACGCTGCGTTTCAGTGGACCGAAGCTTGTCGATACCGACGAGCCCACGACCAAATTCATAGTCGGCCAGCACGACGGCGTGCAGGCCGTTGCGGGTATCGGCCGCGACGCTGTCGCACACCGCTTCGAGCTGCGCCGCCTCGGTGCAGACCCGCTCGCGCACGAAACCCGTGTACAAGCGGCTCGACGGACGCGCCGCCGTTGCACCGCAATCGTCAAGCAGCGCGAACACCGCGCCGCGCCTGTCCACCGTCATCCTGACCGCCAAATCAGATCAATCGAAAAAGCTCTTCACCCGATCGAACCAGCTCTTGCTCTGCGGACTATGCCGCGCACCGCCTTCCACGAGCGCCTTTTCGAACTGCTTGAGCAGGTCGCGCTGCGCTTCGGTGAGCTTGACCGGCGTTTCGACCTGCACATGCACGTAGAGATCACCGGCGATGCTCGAACGCAGCCCCTTGATGCCCTTGCCGCGCAAACGGAACGTCTTGCCCGACTGCGTGCCTTCCGGCACGGTGAAAGTTGCGCGACCGGCCAGCGTCGGCACTTCGATATCGCCGCCAAGCGCCGCGGTGGTGAACGGGATCGGCATCTGGCAATGCAGATCGTCGCCGTCGCGCTCGAACACCGAGTGCTGCTTGATATGAATCTCGACGTACAGATCGCCCGACGGTCCGCCGTTGATGCCCGGCTCGCCATTGCCGGCCGAGCGGATGCGCATGCCGTCGTCGATACCGGCCGGGATCTTCACTTCGAGTGTCTTGGTTTCCTTCACCTTGCCCGCGCCGTGGCAGTGATTGCACGGGTCGGGGATGTAGGTGCCGCTGCCGTGGCACTTCGGGCAAGTCTGCTGGATGCTGAAGAAGCCCTGCGACATGCGCACCGAACCCGAGCCGCTACAGGTCGGGCAGGTTTCCGGCTTGGTGCCCGGCTTCGCGCCCGAGCCATGACAGACTTCGCACGAAACCCAGCTCGGCACGCGGATCTGCGTGTCGTAGCCGTGTGCGGCCTGCTCGAGCGTGATTTCCATGCTGTAGCGCAGATCCGCGCCGCGATACACCTGCGGGCCCGCGCGGCCGCCTCCGCGTGCGCCGGCGCCGGCCGCCTGGCCGAAGATGTCGCCGAAGATGTCGCCGAATGCATCGGCAAAGCCGCCGAAACCTTGCGCACCGGCCCCACCCATGTTCGGATCGACGCCCGCGTGACCGTACTGATCGTACGCGGCGCGCTTTTGCGAATCCGACAGCATTTCATAGGCTTCCTTCACCTCCTTGAAATGCTCTTCCGCATCCTTGTTGCCCGGATTGCGGTCGGGGTGGTGCTTCATCGCGAGCTTGCGATAAGCCTTCTTGATTTCGTCGTCGCTCGCGTTCTTTGCGAGGCCCAGAACCTCGTAGTAATCCCGTTTCGCCATATCGGTTCAACGCCGCCGCGCAAAGCGACGCGGTAGCTCCTTGTGAATGCTGTGGAGTCTCACGACTCGTCCGGCCGCTGTCTGCGCCGCGTCTCGACACGGTTCAAAACAACGCCCTCCATAAAACGAACGTGCCCGGAGAGCCCAAAAGGCTCGCCAGGCGCGAAAAACCGCTCTTGCACTCAAGGCGCCCAAAGGGCGCCGATCTCGTGCAGCCGGGCCGCGCACATCGCTGTGCACGGCTTTACGGTCGGATGCCGACCTGGCTTTAGTCCTTCTTCACTTCCTTGAACTCAGCGTCGACCACGTCGTCGGCCTGCTGGCTCGCGCCCGTCGATGCACCGGCACCCGCACCGCCCGCCGCGCCCGCTGCCGCTTCGGCACCTTGCGCAGCCTGCATGTCGGCGTACATCTTCTCGCCCATCTTCTGCGAGGCCGTGGCCACCGCTTCGATCTTCGCTTCGATCGCGGCCTTGTCGCTCGAGCTGCTCTTCAGCGTGTCTTCGAGTTCCTTCAACGCGGCTTCGATCTTGTCCTTCTCACCCGCTTCGAGCTTGTCGCCGTACTCGGTCAGCGCCTTCTTCGTGCTATGGACGAGTGCGTCACCCTGGTTGCGGGCGTCGGCCAACTCACGCAGCTTGTGATCTTCTTCAGCGTTCGCTTCCGCATCCTTCACCATCTTCTCGATTTCGGCTTCGGACAGACCCGAGTTCGCCTTGATCGTGATGCGGTTTTCCTTGCCGGTCGCCTTATCTTTCGCGCCGACGTGCAGGATGCCGTTCGCGTCGATGTCGAAGCTCACTTCGATCTGCGGCACGCCGCGCGGTGCCGGCGGAATGCCTTCGAGGTTGAACTCGCCGAGCAGCTTGTTGCCCGCTGCCATTTCGCGTTCACCCTGGAACACCTTGATCGTCACGGCGCTTTGATTGTCGTCAGCCGTCGAGTAGACCTGTGCGTGCTTGGTCGGGATCGTGGTGTTCTTGTTGATCATCTTCGTCATCACGCCGCCGAGCGTTTCGATGCCGAGCGACAGCGGGGTCACGTCGAGCAGCAGCACGTCCTTGCGGTCGCCCGACAGCACCTGGCCCTGGATCGCGGCACCAACGGCCACGGCTTCGTCCGGGTTCACGTCACGGCGCGGGTCCTTGCCGAAGAACTCCTTTACCTTTTCCTGCACCTTCGGCATACGGGTCATACCACCGACCAGGATCACGTCGTCAATTTCGCCGACCTTCACGCCCGCGTCCTTGATGGCCACGCGGCACGGCTCGATGGTGCGCTCGATCAGTTCTTCAACCAGCGCTTCCAACTTCGCACGCGTAATCTTCAGGTTCAGGTGCTTCGGACCCGACGCGTCGGCCGTGATGTACGGCAGGTTGATTTCGGTCTGCTGGCTCGACGACAGCTCGATCTTGGCCTTTTCAGCCGATTCCTTCAGGCGCTGCAGCGCGAGCACGTCTTTCGACAGATCGACGCCCTGTTCCTTTTTGAACTCGCCGATGATGTAGTCGATGATGCGCTGGTCGAAGTCCTCACCGCCGAGGAACGTATCGCCGTTCGTGGACAGCACTTCGAACTGCATTTCACCGTCGACGTCTGCGATTTCTATGATCGAGATGTCGAACGTGCCGCCGCCGAGGTCGAACACGGCGATCTTGCGGTCGCCCTTTTCAGCCTTGTCCAGACCGAATGCCAATGCGGCCGCGGTCGGTTCGTTGATGATCCGCTTCACTTCCAGACCGGCAATGCGGCCTGCATCTTTGGTCGCCTGACGCTGGCTGTCGTTGAAGTACGCCGGCACCGTGATCACGGCTTCCGTGACGGTCTCGCCGAGGTAGTCCTCAGCGGTCTTCTTCATCTTGCGCAGCACTTCGGCCGAGATTTGCGGCGGCGCGAGCTTCTGGTCGCGCACTTCGATCCATGCGTCACCGTTGTCGGCCTTGATGATCTTGTAGGGCATCAGGCCGATGTCCTTCTGCACTTCCTTCTCTTCGAAGCGGCGACCGATCAGGCGCTTGACCGCGAACAGCGTGTTCTTCGGGTTCGTGACCGACTGACGCTTGGCCGGCGCGCCGACCAGGATCTCGCTGTCTTCCATGTAAGCGATGATCGACGGCGTGGTGCGCGCGCCTTCCGAGTTCTCGATGACCTTGACCGAGTTGCCTTCCATGATCGCCACGCACGAGTTGGTCGTGCCGAGGTCGATGCCGATGATTTTGCCCATTTTTACAAATCTCCTGACTTTGATCGCTGCGGAAAGCGCCCGGTTGGCCCATCTGGCGGCGGGACGATCCGCTCTCAATTCCTACCTGCACTCAAAATAAGTGCGGCCACATCGTTTTCAAGACCTCTATCGCGATGCGGTCTTTAATTTTTTTCAATCACGGGGCGGCCTCGTGAATCCTAGCTGCGAGCCCGCTCCGCCAGCCTGCACGGCGCCCCGGCGGGGTTCGCCGGAAGTGCCTGAATCGACTGGATGTTTTGCGGCGCGCGGCGATGCGAAGCGACGAAGCAGACGCCGCCGGCGTGGACGCCCGGGGTGCGCTTCGACGTGCTTACTTCGGCGCGGCGACGGTCACGAGCGCGGGACGCAGCACACGATCTGCGATCACGAAGCCCTTTTGCAGCACCGCGACGACGGTGTTCGGCTCCTGGTCGGCCGGTACCATCGAAATGGCCTGATGGCGATGCGGGTCGAACTTCTCGCCGACCGGGTTGATGGCCACGACGCGACCCTTCTCGAGCGCGCCGCTCAACTGGCGCAGCGTGAGCTCGACGCCTTCGCGGACCTTCTGCAGGTCGTCGGACGAATGGGCGACGGCCGCCTCGAGGCTGTCGACGACCGGCAGCAGATGCTCGGCGAAGTTCTCGATCGCAAACTTGTGCGCCTTGGCGACGTCTTCCTGAGCGCGGCGGCGCACGTTTTCGGTTTCGGCCTTCGCGCGCAGGAAGTCTTCCTGCAACTCGGCGATCTTCGCCTGAGCGTCGGCCAGCGCCTGCTCGGCGGCAGCCTGGGCGGATTCAGTGGTGGCGCCGGTGTCCTGCTGTTGAGTGGCGGCCTCAGCCGCCTCGGCGGCCTGGCGCGCGGCTTCGTCGGCGGGCGTGGGATTCTGGCTCGTCGGGTTCTCTTGCGTGTTTTCCATGTCGCTGAAAGTCGTTAAAAAGTAAAAGCAAAGACGGAAATAGCCGTTCCGACACAGTACGATTCGTGCTTTGCAAAATCGCGACACGTGTCTTCGCGCCGATCCGCCAGACCGGACCCCAGATGGGGCCTGAAATAGCCGTTTCAAGCGGCTCCGAGGTTTTTTCGCACCACCGTCGTGCAGGCGAAATGCGCCGTAACAGGCATTCACGTGGCGTAATCAGATAGGGATTGAGTGCAGCCCGCAACTGACCTATTCTCCAGTCATGGAGCGGCAACGCACGTTAACCCTAATTTGACGTACGCCTTACCGACACCTGACAGTCGTTCCGATAGCCCGTTTCAGCCCATCGAGGGGAGTACCGTGAAACTGACCGTTGCAATCGGGGTGGTCGCACTGGTACTGATCGCGGGCACCACGACCATCTGCATGTCCGGCGCGGTTAACGACCACACCACCGAGTACGGTGGCGCACACGCCACGGTCGAGCAGTTTTTTAGTTCCCACCCGAAAATCTGTCGATAGTGCGCCGGTCGCGTTTCGTCGGTCGCCCGTGCAGCGCGGCGGCCGGCTCGTGATACACCTTGCGCCGTTCCTGCTCGACCTGCCGCTTCTCCTTGCTCTGCGCGGTTTCAACGTAAAGCGTCTGCGCCACGCTCGCCGGGCCGCGCACGTCGCACACGCCCAGCACCTCGACCTGCCACACGTAGCGCTCGATCTCGATTTCGACCAGATCGCCGACACGCACGTCCTTGGCCGGCTTCACGGCCGCGCCGCCGATGCGCACCCGCCCCTTGTCGACCGCATCCGCGGCCAGCGAACGCGTCTTGAAGAAACGCGCGGCCCACAGCCATTTGTCGATGCGCAGTTTCGCGCCCGGTTCGGTTGAGATGCGGTAGTTCATCTGCGTATTCAAGCTCCTGTCGTGTGCGGCACCGGCACCGCCTGCACCGGCCAGCCCTGCAGATGCTGCGCGACGATTTCGCCGAGCGCGGCAACCCACGGCTGAGACGCGTTCAAACAGGGAATCCGGTGAAACTCCTTGCCACCCGCCTGCAGAAATTCGTCGCGCACTTCCATGCCGATTTCCTCGATCGTTTCGAGGCAGTCGGCGGTGAAACCCGGACAAAACACGTCAGCACGCCGCACGCCTGCCGCGCCCAGTTCCTTCAACGTCGGCGCCGTGTAGGGCTGCAGCCATTCGGCCTTGCCAAAGCGCGACTGGAACGTGATGCGGCATTCGACCGGCGTCAACTCCAGCGCCTGCATCAGCAGCGCGCCGGTCTGCTGGCATTGCTCGTGATAGGGGTCGCCGAGGTCGAGTGTGCGCTTGGGCACGCCGTGGAAACTCAGCACGAGCTTGTCGCCCGCCGCGAAATCGGGGCGGCCGTGCAGATGCCAGTGATGACGCACCTGCGCGGCGAGCGCCGCTATATACGCCGGGTGATCGGCGTACTGGCGAACCGTGCGGATTTCCGGCTGGTTGCGCATGCGCTTGAGCGCGGAAAAGGCTTCGTCGAACGCGGTCGCCGTGGTCGACGCCGAATACTGCGGATACATCGGCATCAGCAGCACGCGCTCGGTGCCGGCGAGCTTCAGCTGGTTCAGCATTGCCGGAATGCCGGGCGTGCCGTAGCGCATCGCGTAGTCGACCAGCACCGTGTAGTCGTTGACTTGCAGCAGATGGCGCAAGCCCTCGACCTGCTTTTCGGTGTGCACGCGCAGCGGCGAGCCCTCAGGCATCCACACCGCCGCGTACTTCTTCGCCGAGCTGCGGCCGCGAAACGGCAAGATCAGCAGACGCAGAATCAGCTGCCACAGCAGCGCGGGAATTTCGACCACGCGAGGATCGGACAAGAACTGCGCGAGATAGCGGCGCACCGCGCGCGGCGTCGGCGCGTCGGGCGTGCCGAGGTTGATCAGCAACACGGCGACGCGATGCGATGTGGCGTTCTGTGACGGCCGCTCGAGGTCGAAGCGCATAGGCAGCAGAAATCACCGCTTCACGCGGCGAGTCGATTCAATGGAAATTCATTATAGCGGCGCGGGTTCGGCCGGGAGTCGCCGGACCCTGGCCATTCGGACGATTGGCAGACGCCGCCCGTTCGCGCATCATGGCCGGCACGGGCTGCGATGACGGCGGCGCCGCGGAGCGCGAGGACTACTGCTGGCTGAGTGTCATGGACAACAGCCGCGCGGTGATGTCCACGATCGGAATCACGCGGTTGTAGGCCATGCGGGTCGGTCCGATCACACCGAGCGTGCCGACGATCTTGCCGTTCACCTCGTACGGCGCGGTGACGACGCTCATTTCCTCGATCGGCACCAGCGTCGATTCGCCGCCAATGAAAATTTGCACACCCGCCGCGTGACTCGACACGTCGAGCAACTGAAGGAGGCTGGTCTTCTGGTCGAACACATCGAACAGCTTGCGCAGGCGCGCCATGTCCGACGAAAGATCGGCGACTTCGAGCAGATTGCGCTCGCCGGAGATAAGCACAGTTTCGCCGGTATCGGATTCGTCGGTGCTCGCGGTAACGGCCGCGTGCATCAACGAGGTCATGTCGCCGCGCAGCTCGTCGATTTCCTCGCGCAGGCGGCGGCGCACTTCGTCGAACGAGAGGCCCGCGAAGTGCGCGTTGATGTAATTGGAGGCTTCCACCAGCTGCGAAGGCGAAAAGTCGCGCTGGGTGGCGAGAATGCGGTTCTGGACGTCGCCTTCGGGCGTCACGATGATCAGCAGAATGCGCTTGTCGGACAGGCGCATGAATTCGATCTGCTTGAATACGTGGCTGCGGCGCGGTGTGAGCACCACGCCGGCGAACTGCGACAGGTTGGACAGCACGCTCGCCGCCGCGGCGACGATCTTCTGCGGCTCGCCCACCTGCAGCGTGGTTTTGACCGCGCGCATCACCGCTTCTTCGTCGGCGGCGGATTCGACCGTCAACATCGTGTCGACGAACAGACGGTAGCCGCGTGGCGTCGGAATGCGCCCCGCCGACGTATGCGGACTGATCACGAGCCCCAGATCCTCGAGGTCCGACATCACGTTGCGGATCGTGGCCGGGCTCAGCTCGAGGCCCGAATAACGTGACAGCGTGCGCGAGCCGACCGGCTGACCTTCGGCGATGTAGCGCTCGATCAGCGTTTTGAGGAGGGTTTGTGCGCGAGGATCTAGCATGACGAAAAATTTTAGCTCAATGGCATCGCAGCCGCGAGCGCCCGCGGCGCCCGCTCCCGGCCAATGCGGCGCCGTCAGCGGGCGCGCAGGTCATCGGGTCTTCATCATTCTAACGATAATCGCGACATGCGCAGACGCCCCGCGTGCGCCGGCCCGCTACCGGGTTGGCCTGCGGTTCTTTTCAGGCCCTACCTATGGTGTAATGCCGGCATGCAAGTGACCAGCCAGTTCAAGACCGTCGCGCTCGTCGGGCGCAGCAATACGCCAGGCATCGGCGAGCCGCTGACCGCGCTCGCCGCGTGCATCGCGAAGCTCGGCCTCGAAGTCGTGTTCGAAGCCGACACCGCCGCCGAGATCGGCGTAACCGACTATCCGGCGCTGCGTCCCGCCGAGATCGGCGCGCGCGCCGACGTCGCCGTGGTGCTCGGCGGCGACGGCACGATGCTCGGCATCGGTCGCCAGCTCGCGCCATATCGCACGCCCTTGATCGGCATCAACCACGGACGGCTCGGCTTCATCACCGACATTCCGATCTCCGACATGCGCGAGATCGTGCCGCAAATGCTGTCCGGCAATTTCGAGCGCGAGGAGCGCGTGCTGCTCGAAGCGCGCATCGTGCGCGACGGCACGTCGATCTATCACGCGCTCGCGTTCAACGACGTGGTGGTCAACCGTAGCGGTTTTTCGGGCATGGCGGAGCTGCGCGTGTCGGTCGACGGCCGTTTCATGTACAACCAGCGCTCGGACGGCCTGATCGTCGCGACGCCGACCGGCTCGACCGCGTACGCGCTGTCGTCGCAGGGGCCGATCCTGCATCCGCAATTGCAGGGCTTCGTGCTCGTGCCGATCGCGCCGCACGCGCTGTCGAACCGGCCGATCGTGCTGCCGGACGACTCGAAGGTCAGCATCCAGATCGTTTCCGGGCGCGAAGTGAACGTCAATTTCGACATGCAGTCGTTCACGTCGCTGGAGCTCGGCGACACGATCGAGGTGCGTCGTTCGCGTCACACGGTGCCAATGCTGCATCCGGTCGGCTACAGCTATTACGCGACGCTGCGCAAGAAGCTGCACTGGCACGAGTACCCGTCGCACGAAGAAGACCCGAGGCCGTAAGCGGCGCTTTCATGCCCACGCCGCCGCGGCCGCCAACCGAATCCAAGCTACCCGACGACCTCCATGCTTCGCCACCTCTCGATACGCGACTTCGTCATCGTCGCCGCGCTCGACCTCGAATTCGACAGCGGCTTTACCGTTTTCTCGGGCGAAACCGGCGCCGGCAAATCGATCCTGATCGACGCCCTCGCGCTCGCGCTAGGCGCCCGCGCCGAGGCGAGCGTCGTGCGCACCGGCGAGAGCCGCGCCGATATCACCGCGGAGTTCGAAACGCACGCGCAGGTCGATCAATGGCTCGACGCGCAGGCGCTCGGCGCGGCCGACGACGGCCAGCACGGCGGCACCGTGATGCTGCGGCGGGTGGTCGACGCGAACGGCCGCTCACGCGCGTTCATCAATGGCACGGCCGCGACGCTCGCGCAGCTGCGCGAGGTCGGCGAAATGCTCGTCGATATTCACGGCCAGCATGCGCACCAGTTGCTGATGCGCCCGGAAGCGCAGCGCGAGCTGTTCGACACCCACGCGGGCCTGTCCGACCTGGCCGCCGCCGTGACACGCGCGTGGCGCACGTGGCGCGACAAGGCGCAGGCGGTCGAGCACGCGCAAACGCGCGATCGCGAGCTGCAACTCGAACGCGAGCGACTCGCGTGGCAACTCACCGAACTCGACAAGCTCGCGCCGCAGCCGGGCGAATGGGAAGAGGTCAACACCGAGCATCGGCGGCTGTCGCATTCCGCGAATCTCATCGACGGCGTGCAGGGTGCGCTCGGCGCGCTCTCCGAATCGGACGACGCGATGATCACGCATCTCGGCTCGATCGTATCGAAGGTGCGCGACCTCGCGGAGATCGACCCGGCGCTGAACGACGTGCTCGCCGCGCTCGAACCCGCCGAGATCCAGTTGCAGGAAGCCGCGTATTCGCTGAGCCACTACGCGCAGAAGCTCGAACTCGATCCGGAGCGGCTCGCGCAGGTCGAAAAGCGCCTCGACGCGCTGCACTCGGCCGCGCGAAAATTCCGCCTGCAGCCCGAGACGCTGCCGGAAGAACACGAAGCGCGCCGCAAGCAATTGGCCGCGCTCGACGCCGCCGCCGACCTCGACGGCCTGCGCGCCGCCGAGGCGCAAGCGAAGGACGCGTTCGTCGCCGAGGCTAAAAAACTGTCGAAGGCACGGGCCAAAGCAGGCAAGGCGCTCGGCGAGGCGGTCACGACCGGCATGCAGGAACTGTCGATGAAAGGCGGCAGCTTCGAAGTCGCGCTGGTGCCGTTGCCCGAAGGCGGTGCGCATGGGCTCGAGCAGATCGAGTTCCGCGTGGCGGGTCACGCCGGCGTGCCGCTGCGGCCCCTCGCGAAAGTCGCGTCGGGCGGCGAACTCGCGCGTATCAGTCTCGCGCTCGCAGTGATCGCGAGCGCGGCCAGCCCGACACCGACGCTGATCTTCGACGAAGTGGATACGGGCATCGGCGGCGGCGTGGCCGAAGTGGTCGGGCGGCTATTGCATCAACTCGGCGAGGCGCGCCAGGTGTTGTGCGTGACTCATCTGCCGCAGGTCGCGGCGCGCGGCGATCATCATTTCCAGGTCGCAAAGATGAGCAACGGCACCGGCGGCACGCTCAGCAGCGTGACCTCGCTCGACAAGGCGAGCCGCATCGAGGAAGTCGCGCGCATGCTCGGCGGCCTCGAAATCACGGCGACCACGCGCAAGCACGCGAAGGAAATGCTGGCCGCCTGAGATTGCGCCGTGCGCAGCTCACCGCACACGGCCTGAGTCGGATTGGCCGGGACGTCACACCGATCCCGGCCGCGCATGCTGCGCTGGCGCTACGCGAAATGCGCAAGCGCCTTTACCCAAACACCCTCTTCCACAACGCCAGCACCGCCTCGCGCTCGGCCGCGACCAGCGCCGGATCGACCCGCGCCTTCTCCATCCCATCGAGCCGCAGCGTGTGCTGCAGCTTGCGATAGCGCCGATAGGCGGCGCCGACCGTCTCCGCTTCCGCTTCGCTCATCAGCCCGAAACGCGACACTTCACGCAGCAGCGCGATGTTGCCGGTATTGCGGATCAGTTCGGGATCGCGCGCCGCATGCAGCAGCACCCAGTACTGCACGGTGAACTCGATATCGACCATGCCGCCGCGGTCGTGCTTCAGGTCGAATAGCGCCGGCGTCTGGTTCGGGTGACCCGCTTCGACACGCGCGCGCATCTCGACGATCTCTTTCGCGAGCGGCGGCGCTTCGCGCGGTGTCGTCAGCACCTGTTCGCGAATCGCCTCGAACTTCGCGCCGATCTCCGGGTCGCCCGCACAGTAGCGTGCCCGCGTCAGCGCCTGATGCTCCCACACCCACGCGGTATTCGCCGCGTCGCCCTCGCGCAGCTGGTAGCGGCGGAACGCGTCGAGATCGGTGACGAGCAGGCCCGACTCGCCGTTGGGCCGCAGCCGCAGATCGATGTCGAACAAGGTGCCGGCGCCGGTCGCGGTGGTCAGCCATGTGATCAGGCGCCGCGTGAAGGTGGCGTAGACGTCGGCCGCGGCATCGTCGGGATCGTCATACAGGAAGATCAGGTCGAGGTCCGACGCGTAGCCGAGCTCCTTGCCGCCGAGCTTGCCGTAGGCGATCACCGCGAAGCGCGGCACGTCGCGGTGACGTTTGGGCAACTGATTCCACACGGCTTCGATCGTCACGTCGAGCACCGCGTCGGCGAGCTCGGACAGCCGATCGCTGACGTGCTCGACGGACAGCTTGCCGGCAAGATCGATCAGCAAAATGCGGAACACCTCGGCCTGATGCGCGTGGCGCAGCAGATCCATCTGCTGCTCGACGCCGTCGGCGGCGGCGAGCCGCAAGCGCAACGTACGCTTGAATTCGGGCCAGTCGAACGGGCTGTTGATCGCCTCGCCGTCGAGCAGTTCGTCGAGCAGCTGCGGGTGGCGGATCAGATAGCCGGCCGCCCAGCGCGAGCCGCCCAGCACCGACAGCACCTGGTGCAGCGCCTGCGGATACTCGGTCAAGAGCGCCAGATACGCGCCGCGCCGGCTCACCGCTTCGAGCAGATCGAACAGGCGCGCGACCGTATCGCCGCGCCGGCCGGCCGGCTCCAGCGTGCGCGCAGCTTCGAGCGCGCGCTGCGCGACGATGTCGAAGCGCTGCCGGCTGCGCTCGTTCAGGCCCGTGTAGCGCGACGAGCGCCACACCGCCTGCAGCCGCGCGAGCAACTCGCCGGGTTCGGCCACACCGAGTTCGATGAGGCGCGCGCGCAGCGCGTCGTCGGCGCTATCGTCGGCGAGCGCACTGCTCCACACCCACGCGGCCGCGCCGTCCTCGGGCGCGCCGCAGCCGTCGCGGCCGCCCACCTTGTCGGCGAAAATCTGGTCGAACTGCTGTTCGACGAACTCGCGATGCGCGTCGAGCTTAGTCATCAATTCCGGGTAGTCGTCGCAGCCCATCGCGCGCGCGAGCGCCGCGCGGTCTTCGGCATCGATGGGCATCGCGTGAGTCTGCGCGTCGTTGCGATATTGCAAGCGATGTTCGAGCTCGCGCAGAAAGCGATACGCCTGCGACAGCTTCAGGCACACCGACGGGTCCATCAACCCATGCGTGGCCGCATGGCGCAGCACGGCGAGCGTCGGCCGCACGCGAAAGCCGGCGTCCTGGCCGCCGCGGATCAGCTGGAACACCTGCGCGCTAAACTCGATTTCACGGATGCCGCCTCGGCCGAGCTTGATGTCGTCGGCCTTGTCGGGGCGCATCGACGCGCGGCGCTGCGCCTCCTGGCGGATCTGCAGATGCAGCGCGCGGATCGCGCTGATCACGCCGAAATCCAGATAGCGTCGATAGACGAACGGCGTGACGATCGCATCGAGCTGCTTCTGCAGCCGCTGCGCCGCGGCGCTTGCGCCCTCGGACACGAGCCGGCCCTTGATCCACGCGTAGCGCTCCCACTCGCGGCCCTGCACGTAGAAATACTCTTCGAGCATGCCGAGGCTGCACACGAGTGGCCCCGAATCGCCATTCGGCCGCAGACGCATATCGACACGAAACACGTAGCCGTCGGCGGTGACTTCCGCGAGCGCGCCGATCAGCCGCTTGCCGAGCCGCGTGAAGAACTCCTGGGTCGCGAGCGGCGAGCGCTGGCCGCCGGTCGTCTCGCCATCGTCCTCGTAGACGAAGATCAGATCGATATCCGACGACACGTTCAGCTCGCGCCCGCCGAGCTTGCCCATGCCGACCACGCCGAGCGTGAGCCGCTCGCCCTGCTGGTCGCGCGGCTCGCCATACAGCGCTTCCAGCTCGGCGCTCAGCACCGTCAGCGCGCGCTGGATCGTCGTTTCCGCGAGATCGGTCATCGCGCCGGTGACTTCGGCGATATCGGCTTCGCCGGCCAGGTCGCGCTCCATCACCGCGCAGAACACTTCGGTGCGCAACTGGCGCAGCGCGCGTTTCAGCGCATCTTCATTGACCGGCGCACCGGCGGGGCCAGCCGCCTCGGCGCACAGTGCGTCGAGACGCGCGTCGATGCGCTCGCGCGTCAGCGGTTCGTCGGCCAGCGCGCTGACATGCGCGACCAGTTGCGGGCGGGCCGCGGCGGCGCGCGCGGCATAGTGCGAATAGCTGGAACTCAGGAGGGTTGCGTCAGTCATCAAAAATCTGGCTCGCTCGTTGCTTGATCGAATTTGTCCGGCGGTATTCTGACGATGTGGGGTGTCGTTTCGGGGTCGCTGTCATATCGTTCTATTGTGCAACCGGCACCCGGCGGCAAGCATGCCGAAGCCCGTGCCGAACGGCCTCGCGAATCCCCGTCACGGGCTTTCGGACAGGGTTTGCAGGAAGTCCGCCGACACTTTCCCGTGTGTTACATTTCGTCGTTAACACGCAAAACTACCATACGCCCAGCCGCCGCAGCATGTCCGAGCGAAACGAATCCGCCGACCCGCAAGCCCCATCGCAGGTCCGGCATGTGAGCGGAAGCGACCACATCGTGTTGCGTCGGACGTTGCGCGTGCTCGCCACGCTCGCACTCGTCCTCTATTTCATCGCGGGCGGAGTGTTTCTGGGTTTGCGGTACGTGGTGCTGCCGCGAGTCGACACGTTCCGGCCGCGCATCGAAGCCGCAGTCTCCGACAAGCTGCACACCCAATTCACGATCGGCCGGCTCGCGCCGCACTGGAGCGGCTTCCAGCCTGGGCTCGACGTCACCAACCTCGTCATCCGCGATCACGACGGCCAACCCGCGCTGACGATTCCGCACGCCACCGCGACGGTATCCTGGCGCTCGCTATGGGAGTTTCATCCGGCGCTGTCGAGCCTGATCGTCGATCAGCCGGACGTGCTGGTGTCGCGCAGCGACGACGGCGTGCTGTCGGTCGCGGGCGTGCCGGTACCGACGCGCCACAGCGGCAACGACGCGCTGTCCACCTGGTTGTTGCGTCAGCAGGCGATCGTCGTGCGCGGCGGCGTGCTGCGCTGGCGCGACGCGACCCGCCACGAGCCCGAGCTGGCGCTGCGCGATATCCGCATCGCGATCCTCAATGACGGCCGCGACCACCGCATGGCGCTGCAGGCACCGCCCGACGGCAGCGTGCTGAAAGGCCCGCTCGACTTCCGCACGCACTTTCGCCACGCGCCGCTCTCCGCGATCGGCAAGCCGATCAACTGGAGCGGCCAGGTGTATATGTCGACGGGCCCGGTCGATCTGCCGACTCTCGCGCGCTACGTCGAATTCCCGATCGAGACGTTCGCCGGCCGCATCGACAATGCAATCTGGATCGACTTCAGCGAAGGCCGCATGAACCAGGCGACCGGCCAGCTGAACGGCAACGACGTCGCGATGCGGGTGCGCCCGACCCAGCCAAAGCTGCTCGTGCCGATCGCCCACTTTCTGTGGCGCGTCGAGGCAGACGACGGCGAGTACCGGCTGCAGTTGTCGGACCTGCGTGCCGAGCTCGGCCAGCCGCCGCTCGAAGACGGCACGCCGCTCACGCGCATCCTGCGCTTCCGGACCCTCGACAGCCGCTACCGGACCGCGTCGCAGCAGCACGGGCAGCTTTTGAGCATCAGCGGCGATCGCGTCGATCTCGGCATCCTCGCCGAATTCAGCCGCGCGCTGCCGTTGCCGCGGCACTTTCTGAACGAACTCGTGCGCATCAATCCGCGCGGGCTGGTCGCGAACTACGTGATCGAGGTCGAGCGCGACAAACCGGAATCCGGAGAAGTGGGCAGCGACCATCGGCCGACGGGTGCGGAGCCGATCGAGCGTTATCGCTTCAAGGGCGATCTGCAGGGCATCAGCTTCGCCGCCCAGGAGCCGGGGCCGGGCCTGACGCCGCGCGGCCACCCGCGCGCCGGCATTCCCGGCATCGAGAACCTGTGGGGCACCGTCGACGCCGACGAAAAAGGCGGCCGCGCGAACCTCGATACGTCCAACGTGGCGATCACGCTGCCAGGCGTGTTCGACGATCCGCGTCTGACGCTCGCGCGTCTGCGCGGCCGCGCCGAGTGGACGATGGGCAAGAAGGCACCGGGCGACACGCGTCCCGCGTTCGCGGTCAAGCTCAACGATTTCAGCGTATCGAACTCCGACGTCGAGGCAAGCGCGACCGCGAGCTACAGCAATCCCGGCCACGGCCGCGGCTCGCTCGACCTGAAAGCCGACTTCCGGCGCGCGCAGGTGACCCGTATCGCCCGCTATCTGCCGACCGCGGTCAGCGAAAAGCTGCGTATTTACCTAGACCACGGCCTGCAGGCTGGCGTGTCGCGCGGCGGCACGATCGAAGTGCACGGCGACCTGACCAAGTTCCCCTACGCACGCGACGCCGACGCCGGCCTCTTCCACATCGTCGCGCCGTTCACCGGCGGCAAGTTCGATCCGACGCCGTTCCCGCCGCGCAACATGCGCAACGGCACGCCAAACGTTTGGCCGCCGCTCGACGGCATCGACGGCGTGTTCGAGCTCAAGCAGAACGTGCTGCGCTTCGACATCGACCGCGGCCGTTACAAGCGCGTCGCGCTGACCGGCGTGAACGGCCGCATCGACGACCTCGGCACCAAAGGCTCGAACCTCACCATCCAGGGCAATGGCCGGGGCCCGCTCGCCGACATGCTCGACTATGTGAACCGCAGCTCGCTCGGCATCATGGCGCGGCATCAGACCGAAAAGATTCGCGCGGAAGGGCCTGCATCCCTCGCGCTGAAGCTGACGATCCCGCGTACGCCGAAGCCGCATGTCGGCGTCGAAGGCGCGCTAGGCTTCCTGAACAATCGCCTGAGCGTGAGCAATGCGCCGCCGCTGTCGCGGCTGAACGGCCGGGTGCGCTTCACCGAACGAACGGCCGAGGTCGAGCGGCTCTCCGGACAGTTCCTTGGCGGCGACGTGCATGCGAACGGCGGCTTGCGGCAAGACGGCACATACGCGCTCGCGCTCAACGGCCACATCGCCGTCGATGCCGCGCGCGAGCTGCATCCGCCTGGCGCGGCCGCGCAGGTGCTAACGCATATGAGCGGCAGCGCGCCTTATGCGTTGCGCGTCGCCGGCGCGAGGGGCCGCCTGCCGCAGGTCAGCGCCAACTCGGATCTGAGCGGCCTCGCTCTCGATTTTCCAGCACCGTTCGAGAAGCAGGCCGGCACACCGATGCCGCTGCATTTCGCGGTCAATCCGTCGACGGTGCCGGGCGAAGCCGGCCTCGAACGCGCCGACCTGACGCTGGGGCCGGTCGCCGCCGCGTATCTGCTGCGCTATCGGCCGAGCGCGCAGCCGCGTACGCCACCGACCGTCGTGCGCGGCGCGATCGGCGTGAACCGGGCGGTCGAGCTGCCGTCCGAGGGCGTGGTCGCCGCGGTGGACATCAAGGAGTTCAACGCGGATGCCTGGCGCGCGCTCGCCGCGCAGTTGCGCGCGGGCGCGGCCGGCGCGAATGGCGTGAACGGCGGCGCGAACGGCGGCAATAGCGCAACCAACGCCAGCAGCGCGACCACCCCCGCCGCCGCGCCGAATCCGATGCTCACGCAGTTCCTGCCAAACCGCTTCGCGCTGCACATCGACACGCTGACGCTTCTCAAGCGTCACTGGGACAACGTGATCGTCGGCGCGTCGCACATGGACCGCACGTGGCAGGCGAACATCGCGTCGAATCAGGTGTCCGGCCACGTGTCGTGGCTGCCGGGCGTGACCCGCGAATCGCCGGGAGAACTGCAGGCGCGCTTCGCACGCGTCGTGATTCCATCGGTCGCGGACAAGGACCTGCTCGGCCCGGCGATGTCGGCGCCCGCGCTGAACATGCCGTCGATCGATCTGGTCGTGAACGAGCTGATCGTGCACGACCGCAACGTCGGCCGGCTCGAGGTCGACGCGCACAACTACGACGAGAACGGCGTGCCGGTGTGGCAGCTCGACAAGCTCGACGTGACGAACCCTACCGCGACGCTCACCGCGACCGCGAACTGGCGCACCTCGACCGAACTGCCCATCTCGGCCGACGAAGCCACGCCGCGCCGCACCGTGTTCGATTTCAAGCTCGACATCAAGGACGCTGGCGCGATGCTCGAGCGCTTCGGTCTGCCGAGAACGCTCAAGGGCGGCATCGGCTCTATCCAGGGCAAGGCCGTGTGGCAGGGCGGCCCGACCACGATCGACTATTCGACGCTGAACGGCAACCTCGCGCTCGATCTGCGCCACGGCCAGATCCTGAAAGTTGATCCAGGCGTCGCAACGCTGCTCGGCGTTCTGAGCCTGCAAAGCCTCGCGCGCATCGCCACGCTCGATTTTCGCGACGTGCTCGGCGAGGGCTTGCCGTTCTCGAGCGTGACCGGTACCGCGCAGATTCATGACGGCATCGCCCGCACCGACAACTTCAGGATGGTGACCGCGCCGGCCCGCGCCGAAATGGTGGGCTCGGTCGACATCGCGCAGAGAACCCAGAACCTGCACCTGCACGTGATACCGACCGTCAGCGCCGGCTCCGCGGTGATCGCCGCGACGATCATCAATCCGCTGATCGGCCTCGGCGCGCTGGTCGCCGATATCGCCTTCACACATGGGGTGTCGCACGTGTTCGCGCGCGACTACGCGATCACCGGTTCGTGGTCCAAACCGCAGGTTCAGCGGGTGACGGGCGAACGGGGTAAGATTGACGCTCCGGCTTCGACCGTGGAAGCGCACTGAGCTTCGGTTTCCCTGGCGCCGCTGTCTCGTTCCACGCGGCCGCTCGTGCCGCTCTGCCGACTCGATGCGCCAACGGGGCCGAGCCAGCCCAGAACCATGCGGTGCCCGCGCTTCATACCGCCACCCGCCGGGAGTCTTTCGACACGCTCATGAGCGAAACACACGTCACATCATCCGCATCCGCCGCAACGTCCGGCTCTGTCGCCAGCCCCTTTCGGGTCGCCGCGCTGCAGATGGTCAGCACGCCGGATCGCGATCGCAATCTCGCCGACGCAGAGCGCCTGATCGCCGAAGCCGCCGCCGACGGCGCGCAGCTCGTGCTGCTCCCCGAGTATTTCTGTTTCATGGGCTTCAAGGACACCGACAAGCTCGCCGTGCGCGAGCCGCATCGGGATGGCCCGATCCAGCGCTTTCTGGCCGACGCCGCGCGCCGCCACCGGCTCTGGGTGATCGGCGGCACTCTGCCGCTGAACGCGCCGGAGGCGTCGCGCGTGCTGAACACGACGCTGGTGTTCGACCCGCTCGGCAACGAAGCCGCGCGCTACGACAAGATCCACCTGTTCAACTTCGAAAAAGGCGATGAATCGTTCGACGAAGCTCGCACGATCCGGCCCGGCACCTCGGTGCAAAGCTTCGAGGCGCCATTCGGCCGGGTCGGCCTGTCGGTCTGCTACGATCTGCGCTTTCCCGAGCTGTACCGGCGCCTGGGCGACTGCGCGCTGATCGTGGTGCCGTCCGCGTTTACCTACACGACCGGCCGCGCGCATTGGGAGCTGCTGCTGCGCACCCGCGCGATCGAAAACCAGTGCTACGTGCTCGCCGCGGCGCAGGGCGGCAAACATGAAAACGGCCGCCGCACCTGGGGCCACAGCATGCTGATCGACCCGTGGGGCGAGATCGTCGCGGTGCGCGACGAGGGCGCCGGCGTGGTCGCGGGCAACCTCGAACGCGCGCGCATCGACGAAGTGCGGCAGAGCCTGCCGGCATGGCGTCACCGCGTGCTGACCTGAAACCGACATTGAAACTGCCGCGCCTGCCACGCATATACCGACGCAGGCGCTCCCCGACCCCTTCGTATCGAGCAGAACATACTTCGCATGAACATCATCGAACCCGGTATCCGTAATCTCGCCGCCGCCAAGGACATCCTCCTCACTCCCTATGGCCTCGACGAGTCGCTGCTCACGCGCACGCTCGCCGAAATCTTCACGCACCGCGTCGACTACGCGGACCTGTACTTCCAGACCACCCGCAGCGAAGCGTGGAGTCTCGAGGAAGGCATCGTGAAATCGGGCAGCTTCAGCATCGACCAGGGCGTCGGCGTGCGCGCCGTGTCGGGCGACCGTACCGCGTTCGCCTACTCGGACGACCTGTCGCCCGAAGCGATCCGCCAGGCGGCCATCGCCACGCGCGCAATCGCCAGGGCGGGCGGCGGCAAGCAGAAGATCAAGGTGGCGTCGTCGCTGACCGGCATCGCCGGACGCGATCTGTACCTGCCGTCCGACCCGCTGCATTCGCTCGACGCCACCGCGAAGGTCAAGCTGCTCGAGCGCATCGAACAGATGGCGCGCGGCCGCGATCCGCGCATCCAGCAGGTGATGGCGGGCTTGGCCGGCGAATACGACGTGGTGCTGGTCGCACGCAGCGACGGCGGCTTCGCGGCCGACATCCGGCCGCTCGTGCGCGTGTCGGTCACTGTGATCGCCGAGCAGAACGGCCGCCGCGAAATCGGCAGCGGCGGCGGCGGCGGACGTTTCGACTACGGCTATTTCACCGATGAAGTGCTGTCGCGCTATGTCGACGATGCGGTGCACGCGGCCCTCGTCAATCTCGACGCGCGTCCGGCGCCGGCCGGCGCAATGACCGTCGTGCTCGGCCCGGGCTGGCCCGGCGTGCTGCTGCACGAAGCAATCGGTCACGGGCTCGAGGGCGACTTCAACCGCAAGGGCTCGTCGGCGTTCGCGGGACGCATCGGCGAGCAGGTCGCCGCGAAGGGCGTCACCGTGGTCGACGACGGCACGCTGCCGAACCGCCGCGGCTCGCTCAATATCGACGACGAAGGCAATCCGACCCAGTGCACGACGCTGATCGAGGACGGCATCCTGAAGGGCTACATCCAGGACACGCTGAACGCGCGCCTGATGAAGATGCCGGTCACCGGCAACGCGCGGCGCGAATCGTACGCGGCGCTGCCAATGCCGCGCATGACCAACACGTACATGCTCAACGGCGACAAGGACCCGCAGGAAATCCTCGCGTCCGTGAAGAACGGCCTGTATGCGGTGAACTTCGGCGGCGGTCAGGTGGACATCACGAACGGCAAGTTCGTGTTCTCGGCCTCCGAGGCGTACATGATCGAGAACGGCAAGATCACGTATCCGGTCAAGGGCGCGACGCTGATCGGCAGCGGCCCGGAATCGCTGAAGTACGTCACGATGATCGGCAACGACATGAAGCTCGATTCGGGCGTCGGCGTGTGCGGCAAGGAAGGCCAGAGCGTGCCGGTGGGCGTCGGTCAGCCGACGCTGCGCATCGAGAAGATGACGGTCGGCGGCACGGCCTGATTACTCGGCGAATGCACGCTTTGCGCACGCAAAACGCGAAGCGTGCGGGTTTTCCGCATTTTTCGACGCCCCGGCTTGTCACCCGAGCCTGTACCGGGTTATAAAGTCACTCACCCTTTTTTGACCAGCGACGCATTCACTTCGCCATGTCCGCCAAGTTTTATTTTTACTTTTTTTGGTATCTCAGACCGCTGGCGGATCGAGAGGGGTGTTAGTACACGCAGGACACCGAGAATTCCCGAAAAACCGCCAGCTAGCCTGGCGGTTTTTTTTCGCCTCGCGCTTTTCGATACCTATTTGACCTACGCGAACACGCTACGAACCGATTCAGGAGAACCACATGCCCCCGCACAATACCGACGATGTCCGCATCCGCGAATTGAAGGAACTCACGCCGCCCGCTCACCTGATCCGCGAGTTTGCTTGCGACGAGACGGTGTCCAACGTGATCTACGAATCGCGCACCGCGATGCATCGCATTCTGCACGGCATGGACGACCGTCTGATCGTCGTGATCGGCCCGTGCTCGATTCACGATCCGAAGGCCGCCATCGAATACGCGGGACGCCTGATCGAGCAGCGCAAGCGCTTCGCCGGCGAACTCGAAGTCGTGATGCGCGTGTACTTCGAAAAGCCGCGCACGACGGTGGGGTGGAAGGGTCTCATCAACGACCCGCACATGGACAACAGCTTCAAGATCAACGAAGGTCTGCGCACCGCGCGCGAGCTGCTGCTGCGGATCAACGAACTCGGTCTGCCCGCCGGCACCGAGTACCTCGACATGATCAGCCCGCAGTACATCGCGGATCTGATCTCGTGGGGGGCGATCGGCGCGCGCACGACCGAATCGCAGGTGCATCGCGAGCTGGCTTCGGGACTGTCGTGCCCGGTCGGCTTCAAGAACGGCACGGACGGCAACGTGAAGATCGCCGTCGACGCAATCAAGGCCGCTTCGCAGCCGCACCACTTCCTGTCGGTCACCAAGGGCGGGCACTCGGCGATCGTATCGACCGCGGGCAATGAGGACTGCCACGTCATTCTGCGCGGCGGCAAAACGCCGAACTACGACGCCGACAGCGTCAATGCGGCCTGCGCGGACATCGGCAAGGCGGGTCTCGCCGCGCGTCTGATGATCGATGCGAGCCATGCGAACAGCTCGAAAAAGCACGAAAACCAGATTCCGGTGTGCGCGGACGTCGGCCGTCAGATCGCCGCGGGTGACGAGCGCATCGTTGGCGTGATGGTGGAGTCGCACCTCGTCGCGGGTCGCCAGGATCTGAAGGAAGGCTGCCAGCTCACGTACGGCCAGAGCATTACCGATGCATGCATCGGCTGGGACGAAAGCGTCGCCGTGCTCGAAGGCCTTGCCGAAGCGGTCAAGCAGCGCCGCGTCGCGCGCGGCAGCGGCAACTGAACGCCTGCCCCGCCGCCATCGCGGGGGCTTGTCGGTAGTCCGTAGAAAACCCGGTTCGATTTCGAACCGGGTTTTTTATTGGCCATTCGGACGAATGGTACTAAGCCGGCCGCCTCGCTATCGTCATAGCTCGTTGCCTGGTTGCTTGCACGACTTGACCGGGCTGGAGAATGCGTATAATATTTTGTACATGAGGTGGCGATGGAGCAGGAAAAAGAAATTCGCTGGTTAGGCTCCAGCTACCGTGATTTGCCTTGCTTTTCCCAACGAAGCGCGTCGTCTCGCCGGGTTTCAGCTTCACAAGATCCAGTCAGGACTCGACCCTGACGACTGGAAACCGTTCGAGTCTATCGGCGCGGGAACTCGCGAAATTCGCATCAGAGACGAGGACGGTATTTTTCGCGTGATGTACGTGACCAAATATGCCGAAGCGCTGTACGTGCTGCATTGCTTTCAGAAGAAAACGCAGAAGCTCGGACCGCGCGACAGAAAAATTGCCGAAACGCGCTATCGCGCCATCACTCATTACAGGACCACCCAGCCATGACGATCGACACCAACATTCGTCACGTAACGCGAGCCGGCGCGAACGTGTTCCTCGAACTCGGTTTTTCGGCCGAGGAAGCGAAGCGCCTTCACGCGGCGTCGCAAAAGCAGATCAACGATACGCGGCTGCTCAAGGAACAATTGATGACGGAGCTGTCCACGTGGATCGAACAGCATCATCTGAAGCAGGCCGAGGCGGCCGAAATTCTGATGGTGTCGCGTCCGCGCGTGTCAGACGTCGTCAACAAGAAAACCACCAAGTTCACGATCGACACGCTCGTTGAAATGCTGAGCCGCATCGGCAAGCCGGTTACGCTCGCCGTCGGTTGAGCGGTTGAGCGTCGGCTCGTGCGAAGCTCAGTACCTATCTATATGCGGATGGGCGTCGCCGCTCAAGGCGTGCCGCGATCGTGCTGCCACAGCACGTCGGTGCCGCCGTCCGCGCGATTGAGCACGCGCGCCAGCACGAACAGCAGATCGGACAGCCGGTTCACGTACTGACGCGGCGCCGCGTTCAGCGTCTCGTGTTCGCCAAGCGCGACGATCGCGCGCTCCGCTCGGCGGCAAACTGTACGGCACACATGCGCAAGCGCAGCCGCGCGCGAACCGCCCGGCAGAATGAATTCCTTCAGTGGCGGCAGCGTGGCGTTGTAGTCGGCGAGCCAGCCGTCGAGCTGCGCGAGATGCCGCTCGGTGATCATCGTGTGACCGGGAATGCACAGCTCGCCGCCCAGATCGAACAGATCGTGCTGAATCGCGATCAGCGCCGCGCGTACGTTTTCGGGCAGGTTCTCGCACAACAGCACGCCGAGGTTCGAATTGAGTTCGTCGACATCACCGATCGCGGCGATTCGCGCGCTGTCCTTGCGCACACGGCGGCCGTCGCCGAGACCGGTGGTGCCGTCGTCGCCGGTGCGAGTGGCGATCTTGCTGAGCCGATTGCCCATGATGCTCCCCTGTATTCAGTGACGATGCGGCCACCACGTTTGTCCATATTGCACGCATCGCGAAATCGCCGCCATTATATGAGCGGAAGCCGGCGCAGCGCCGTCCGGCGGGCGAACGGCGTAAAATGAAACGGCTGCTGCAAACAGGCTGTTATCTAAAGAAACTTTCATCGGACCGGAGTAAGCGTTGAAGCGCCAACTCCGCTCGACAGGAGACATGCGTGAACCATCCCGTACCGCCGGCCCCGCTTCGCCGGCCGTTTCCCGCCGAATTGCTGAACCAGCTCAAAGCCGCTTTCGGCGATCGGATCTCGGTTGCCGAAGCCGTGCGTGCGCACCACGGCCGCGACGAATCACCGTTCGATCCACAACTGCCTGACGCCGTCGTCTTCGCGCGCACGAGCGAAGACGTGCAAACCGCCGTCAAGCTATGCGGCCAGTTCGACGTGCCGATCATTCCGTACGGCAATGGCTCGTCGCTCGAAGGACATCTGCTTGCCGTGCAAGGCGGCGTGTCGATCGATCTGTCGGAGATGAACCGGGTGTTGTCGATCAACGCCGAAGACCTGACCGTCACCGTCGAGCCCGGTATCTCGCGCAAGCAGCTGAACGAAGCGCTGCGCGATACCGGCCTGTTCTTCCCGATCGACCCGGGCGCGGACGCGAGCATCGGCGGCATGTCGGCGACCCGCGCGTCGGGTACCAACGCCGTGCGCTACGGCACGATGCGCGAGAACGTGCTCGGCCTGACGGTCGTGCTCGCCGATGGCCGCGTGATCAAGACCGGCTCGCGCGCGCGCAAATCGTCGGCGGGTTACGACCTCACGCGCCTGTTCGTCGGCTCGGAAGGCACGCTCGGCGTGATTACCGAAATCACGCTGCGCCTCTATCCGCAGCCGGAGGCGGTGTCGGCCGCGGTGTGCACGTTCCCGTCGATGGGCGATGCGGTGCGCGCGGTCATCGAGACGATCCAGATCGGCGTGCCGATCGCGCGTGTCGAGTTCGTCGATTCGCTGGCGATCCGCTCGATCAATCGCCATTCGAATCTGACGCTGCGCGAAGCGCCCACCTTGTTCTTCGAATTTCACGGCACCGAGGCCGGCGTCAAGGAACAGGCCGAACTCGTGCAGGAAATCGCCGCGCAAAATGCCGGCGAAGGCTTCGAATGGGCGACGCGCCCCGAAGACCGCAGCCGCCTGTGGAACGCGCGTCACAACGCCTATTTCGCGATGCTGCAACTGAAGCCCGGCTCGCGCGCCGTGACTACCGACGTCTGCGTACCGATCTCGCGTCTGGCGGAGTGTGTGGTCGAAACGGAGCAGGATCTGTTGGCGTCGCCGCTGCCCTGCCCGATCGTCGGCCATGTCGGCGACGGCAATTTCCACGTCGCAATCCTGATCGATCCGGACAAGCCCGAAGAGCTCGAAGAAGCCGAACGCCTGAACCATCGCATCGTGCAGCGCGCGCTGCGCATGGACGGCACCTGCACCGGCGAGCATGGCGTCGGTCTGCACAAAATGGGTTTTCTGCTCGAGGAGCATGGCGACGTCGCGGTCGACACGATGCGCTCCATCAAGCACGCGCTGGACCCCCGCAATCTGATGAACCCGGGCAAGATTTTCGCTTGGGCGGCGGCCTGATCTACATTGAGAAGGCCGGCCGCGACAAGCCGCCGGCCGGAACACGCAAGTGACGCGAAGCAGGCCGCCCGAAACAGCCGGCTCGAACCTGGAAGCCGGACCGGCGCAAGCCACGAGGAGACAACTCACATGAACGCACCCGCTGAACTGTCGGCCGAAGTCCTCGCGCAGCGTCAGCGCGAAGTCGTGCAGGCGCTGATGGCCGTGTTGCCGAGCCACTGTCTGCTCTATCGCGAGGAAGATACCGTCGCGTACGACTGCGACGGCCTCGCCGCGTACCGGCGTCTGCCGCTCGCAGTCGCGTTGCCGGAAACCGAATCGCAAGTGCAGCGCATCGTGCAGATCTGCCATCGTCTCGATGTGCCCATCGTGCCGCGCGGCGCGGGCACCGGGCTGTCCGGCGGCGCAATGCCGATTCGGCACGGCGTCGTGGTGTCGCTCGCGCGCTTTCGCAAGATCGTCGAGGTCGACCCGTATGCGCGCATCGCGACCGTGCAGCCGGGCGTGCGCAACCTCGCGATCTCCGAAGCCGCGGCACCGTATGGCCTCTACTACGCGCCGGATCCGTCGTCGCAAATTGCCTGCACGATTGGCGGCAACGTGTCCGAGAATTCGGGCGGCGTGCATTGCCTGAAGTACGGCCTCACCGTGCACAACGTGCTGCGCGTGCGCGCGGTGACGATGGACGGCGAGATCGTCGAGTTCGGCTCGCTCGCGCCTGACGCGCCGGGGCTCGATCTGCTCGCGGTGCTGATCGGCAGCGAGGGCATGTTCGCGATCGTCACCGAGGTCACCGTCAAACTGATCCCGAAGCCGCAAACGGCGCAGGTCATCATGGCCAGCTTCGACGATGTCGTCAAAGGCGGCGACGCCGTTGCCGGCATCATTGCGGCGGGCATCATCCCGGCCGGCCTCGAGATGATGGACAAGCCCGCCACGCGCGCGGTCGAGGAGTTCGTCAACGCGGGCTACGACCTCGACGCGGCGGCGATCCTGCTCTGCGAATCGGACGGCACGCCCGAGGAAGTCGCGGCCGAGATCGTGCGCATGACCGCGGTGCTGCGCGAGCACGGCGCGACCCGTATCCAGATTTCGCGCACGGAGGCCGAGCGCCTGCGCTTCTGGTCCGGGCGCAAGAACGCGTTCCCGGCCGCCGGCCGCATCTCGCCGGACTACTACTGCATGGACGGCACCGTGCCGCGCCGAAGTATCGGGCCACTGCTCGCGCGCATCGAGGAGATGGAGAAAACCTACCAGCTGCGCTGCATCAACGTGTTCCATGCCGGCGACGGCAATATGCATCCGCTGATCCTGTTCAACGGCAACGACCAGGACGAGTGGCATCGCGCCGAGTTGTTCGGTTCCGACATCCTCGAAGCTTGCGTCGAGCTCGGCGGCACGGTGACGGGCGAGCATGGCGTCGGCATCGAGAAGATCAATTCGATGTGCGTGCAGTTCTCGCCCGAGGAGCGCGACACGTTCCACGCGGTCAAGCGAGCATTCGACGCGCCCGGTCTGTTGAATCCCGACAAGGGCATTCCGACGCGGGCGCGCTGTGCCGAATACGGCAAGATGCACGTGCGCGGCGGACTGCTGCCACATCCCGAGCTGCCGCGCTTCTAGCGGCTGGCGTCGGCATCGCGCAGCCACCGTTTGCCGCGCCCGCGCCGATGCGGGCGCGGCCTGCACGGCGATTTGCGCCGCCCCTTCAGACCGATGCCGCGCCCCGTCATGCGGGTGCGCTCCGGCTTGCCAGCGAGCCGCCGCCCGGTACAATCAAACGAAACACAACGAGCAGGACACCATGGAAGAGGACGACATCGTCGCCGTATGGTCCGAACGCGTGCGCTCGGCCAGCGCCGAGGGACGCGCGGTGCGCATCCGTGGCGGCGGCACCAAGGACTGGTATGGCCAGACGCTGGAAGGTGAGATCCTCGACACGCGCGCTTATCGCGGCATCATCGCGTACGATCCGGCCGAGCTCGTGATCACCGCGCGCGCGGGAACACCGCTGCTGGAAATCGAAACCGCGCTCGCCGAGCACGACCAGATGCTGGCGTTCGAGCCGCCGCACTTCGGTCCGCAGGCCACCTTCGGCGGCTGCATCGCCGCGGGCATTTCCGGGCCGCGCCGGCCGGCCGTCGGCGCCGCGCGCGACTTCGTGCTCGGCGCGGTCGTGATGAACGGCCAGGGCCAGGTGCTGCACTTCGGCGGCCAGGTCGTCAAGAACGTCGCGGGTTACGACGTGTCGCGGCTGCTCGCGGGCTCGCTCGGCACGCTCGGGCTGATCCTCGAGCTGTCGGTCAAAGTGCTACCGCGCCCGCAGGCCGAAGCCACGCTGAAATTCGACATGAATGGCACCGACGCGGTACGCAAGCTCAACGAATGGGGCGGCCGGCCACTGCCCATCACCGCGAGCGCATGGCGCAACGGCACGCTCGCGGTGCGCCTGGGCGGCGCGGAGGCCGCGGTCAAGGCCGCGCGCACCGGGCTCGGCGGCGAAGTCGTCGATGCGGTCGAAGCCGAGCGCTTCTGGGGCGGCCTGCGCGAACAGACCGACTCGTTCTTTGCAAGCATTCCGCCGAAGGCCGCGCTGTGGCGTCTCGCGTTGCCGTCGATCACCGAGCCGCTGCAACTGCCCGGCGCGCAACTGATGGAATGGGGCGGCGGCCAGCGTTGGTGGATCACCGACACCGACGCGCAGACCGTGCGCATCAGCGCGAAGCAGGCCGGCGGCCACGCAACCATTTTTCGCAGCGGCCACGGCTACGACCGCAGCGCCGGCGTATTCACACCGCTGCCCGCGCCGTTGATGAAAATCCATCGCGGCCTCAAACATGCATTCGACCCGGCCCGCATCTTCAACCGCGGCCGTCTCTACCCCGACTTCTGAGCGACGCGATGCAAACCAACCTCGCGGACTTCATTCGCAATACCCCCGATGGCAACGAAGCGGACGCCATCCTGCGCAAATGCGTGCATTGCGGTTTCTGCACGGCCACCTGCCCGACCTATCAACTGCTCGGCGACGAGCTCGACGGTCCGCGCGGGCGCATCTATCTGATCAAGCAGATGGTCGAAGGCGCGCCGGTCACGCGCAGCACCCAGGTACACCTGGACCGCTGCCTGACCTGCCGCAACTGCGAAACGACGTGCCCGTCCGGCGTGCAATACGGGCGGCTCGTGGAAATCGGCCGCAAGCTCACCGAGGAGAAGGTCACGCGTCCACTCAGTCAGCGGCTGATGCGGCGGCTGCTCGCGAGCGTGCTGCCGAACAGCGCGATCTTCACGCCCGCGATGCGGCTGGGCCAGCATGTGCGCGGCCTGCTGCCGAAGAAGCTGCGCGACAAGGTCCCTGCGCGTCAACGCCCGCTCGAATGGCCGAGCGCGACACACGAACGCAAGGTGCTGATGCTCGCGGGCTGCGTGCAACCGTCGATGATGCCGAACGTCAACATCGCGACCGCGCGCGTGTTCGACGCGCTCGGTATCGAAACGCTGATCGCGCCCGAAGCCGGCTGCTGCGGCGCGATCCGCCTGCACCTCGGCTACAACGAAGAAGCACTCGACGACGTGCGCGCGAACATTGACGCATGGTGGCCCTACGTCGAACAGGGCGTTGAAGCGATCGTAATGAACGCGTCGGGCTGCGGTGCGACGGTCAAGGAATACGCGCACCTGCTGCGCCTCGATCCCGAGTATGCAGAGAAGGCGCGCCGCATCGTCGAGTTGACGCGCGACGTCTCCGAAATCCTGCCCGAGTTCGAAGAACGGCTCGTCGCGATCACGCGTCGCCGCTCGGTGCACACGGTCGCGTTTCATCCGCCCTGCACGCTGCAGCATGGCCAGCAGATCCGCGGCAAAGTCGAGCAACTGCTCACCGCGCTCGGCCTCGAAGTGCACCTCCCCACCGACAGCCATCTGTGCTGCGGCTCGGCCGGCACCTACTCGCTGCTGCAGCCGCGCCTGTCGTACGCGCTGCGCGACCAGAAGCTCGAGCGTTTGCAGGAGCAGGAGCCGCAGGTGATCGTGTCGGCGAACGTCGGTTGCATCGCGCATCTGCAAAGCGGCACGTCGACGCCGGTCGCGCACTGGATCGAATTGGTCGAGCACATGCTGTCCGTATAATCGGGGCATCGTCTTCGCTGAACACCGGTTCGTTCCATGTCCGATCTGCCTCACCGTTTCGCCGATCACTTCGCTCAGAGTCTCGCCGACGTGCATGAGCGCATCGCCCGCGCCGCGCAAGCGGCCGGCCGAGATGCGCAGTCTGTGATGCTGCTCGCAGTCTCCAAGACGTTTCCCGCCGATGCCGTACGCGCCGCTCATGCGGCCGGTCAGCGCGCATTCGGCGAGAACTACGTGCAGGAAGCGCTCGACAAGATCCAGACGCTCGCCGATCTGCGCGCATCGCTCGAATGGCATTTCATCGGGCCACTGCAATCGAACAAGACGCGCCCCGTTGCCGAGCATTTCGACTGGGTGCATTCGGTCGATCGGCTGAAGATCGCACAGCGGCTGTCGGAGCAGCGCCCCGACAACCTGCCGCCGCTCAACGTCTGCCTGCAGGTCAACGTCAGCGGCGAGGCGTCGAAGAGCGGCGTTGCGCCCGACGAGGCGGCCGCCATCGCGCACCAGATCGCCGCACTGCCAAAGCTGAAGCTGCGCGGACTGATGTCGATTCCGGAACCGGGCGGCGATCTCGAAGAACAGCGCGCGCCGCATCGCATATTGCGCGAGCTGTTCGAGCGCTTATCTAACGACGGGCTCGAGCTCGATACGTTGTCGATGGGCATGTCGGCCGATCTCGAAGCAGCCGTGCTCGAAGGCGCAACGATCGTGCGCGTCGGCACCGCGATCTTCGGCGCGCGCGATTACTCGCACTGAGCTTTTCCACGGGCCTTGCGCGAACCTGGCTGCGCGAAGCCCTCACCGCATCTCATCTGAAGCTATCCGGACCATCATGAAAATTGCGTTTATCGGCGGCGGCAACATGGCCGCGGCGTTGATCGGCGGCCTCATCAAGCGGGGCACCGCGCCCGCGGACCTGTACGCGATCGATCCGAACGAAGACGCGCGCAAGCGCAACGAGCAGCAATTCGGCATCCGCACCGGCGCGGCCGCCGACGGCACGCTCGCCGACTACGACGCGGTCGTGCTCGCGGTGAAGCCGCAGATCCTGAAGAGCGTCGCCGAGACGCTGGCGGCGCATCTGCGCGCGTCGCAACTGATCGTCAGCATCGTCGCGGGCATTCGCATCGGCGACATGTCGCGCTGGCTGAATGGCCACAGCCGCATCGTGCGCGTGATGCCGAATACGCCGGCGCTGATCGGCATGGGCGTGACGGGTCTCGTCGCGAGCGGCAGCGTCGACGAAGCGGGCCGCGCGCTCGCGTCGCAGGTGCTCGGCGCGGTCGGCGAGACCGTCTGGTTCGACGACGAAGCGAAGATCGACGCGGTCACTGCGATCTCGGGCAGTGGACCGGCCTACGTGTTCTATTTCATCGAAGCGCTGCAGGAAGCAGCGCGCCAGCTAGGTATGGACGAAGCGCAGGGCCGCGCGCTCGCGGTCGCGACGTTCACGGGCGCCGCGCAACTCGCGGCCAATTCCGACGAACCGCCGAGCGTGCTGCGCGAGCGCGTGACCTCGAAGGGCGGCACGACCGCGGCAGCGCTCGCCTCGTTCGACGCGAGCGGCATCAAGGACGCGATCGTACGGGGCGCACTGGCCGCCGATGCACGGGCGCGCGAGATGGGCGACGAGTTCGGCGAGCAGTAACGCGAACCGGCGTCGAAAAGAATCAGCGGAAACTAACACGCCGTGGCACGCCTGCCTTTTCTAATTTTCTAATTAAGGGCACGCGCGCTACGGCGTGTAGAAACACCAGCGTTTTGAAGCCAGAAAAGCGCGGCGCGAATTAAAACGAGGTCACCGCGTAATGCGCGGCAATCCCCGCGAACAACGCGCCGCCGAGCCAGTTGTTGTGACGGAACGCGGCAAAGCACGGCATGCGCTCGCGATTGCGGATCAGCGTGTAGTGATAGATCGCGCAACCCACCGCGACCGCCCAGCCGAGCCAGTACAGCAGACCAAACCCGAGCGTCAGGCCGATGCCGACGTAAATCCCCAGCGTCACCGCGTAACACAGCATGACCGCGGCCACGTCGAAGCGACCGAAAGTCAGCGCCGACGTGCGGATGCCGATCTTGATGTCGTCGTCACGATCCACCATCGCGTATTCGGTGTCGTACGCAACGGCCCAGAAGATGTTCGCGACCAGCATCACCCATGCGAGCAGCGGCACGTGATCCAGCACCGCGGCGAACGCCATCGGAATGCCGAAGCCGAACGCGATGCCCAGATATGCCTGCGGAATCGCGAAGAAGCGCTTCATGAACGGATACGTGCCGGCGACGAACAGCGCGACCACCGACAACTCCTTGGTCAACGCATTGAGCGGCTGGATCAGCAGAAAAGCGATCAGCGACAGCACGGTGGCCAGCACGACCGCCTCCCACGCATTGATCTTGCCAGACGTGATCGGCCGGTTCTCGGTGCGCTTCACGTGGCGGTCGAAATCGCGGTCCGCGTAGTCGTTGATCGCGCAGCCGGCTGAGCGCATCAGCACCGTGCCGAGCGTGAAGATCACCAGCAATTGCCACGACGGATGACCGCCGGAAGCGATCCACAGTGCGTTGAGCGTCGGCCACAGCAGCAGCAGGCTGCCGATCGGCTTGTCCATGCGCACGAGGCGCAGATACAGGGGAAGTCGGGCGAACATGGGACGAATTCGGTGAAGTGCGAACACGGTGCGCCTATTTTACGGGAAGCGCACGGCGGCTCTGAATTCATCTGGCCGCGTATCGAAGTGCCTCGCGCTCGCGCCCCTGCATCACGCGGCGGCGGCGCAAAAAACAAAGCCTCCCGTGCAGGGAGGCTTGTGCGTTTCTGGCACGGCGCGGGTGTTGCCCGCACCTGCATTCGAACGTGACTCGGCCGGCTTAGCCGCGTCGAATCACGCGAGCAGCGAGCGCAGCATCCACGCGGTCTTTTCGTGCGTCTGCATGCGTTGCGTGAGCAGGTCGGCGGTCGGCTCGTCGTTGGCGGCTTCCGTCGCCGGGAAGATCGCGCGCGCGGTGCGCACCACCGCTTCCTGGCCTTCGACCAGTTGGCGGATCATGTCTTCCGCGGCCGGCACACCGTCCGCTTCGGGGATCGACGACAGCTTCGCGAAATCCTTGTAGGTGCCCGGCGCATGCACGCCCAATGCGCGGATGCGTTCGGCGATCGAGTCGACCGCGAGCGCCAGTTCGTTGTACTGCGTTTCGAACATCAGGTGCAGCGTGTTGAACATCGGACCCGTGACGTTCCAGTGGAAGTTGTGGGTCTTCAGGTACAGCGTGTAGGTGTCGGCGAGCAAACGCGACAACCCTTCGGCGATCTTCTTGCGATCCTTGTCGCTGATCCCGATGTTGACGTGCTGTACGGCTGCTGCGGCTTCTTTCTTGGCCATGATGACTCCTTCGAAGAGTGATACGAACCGGTCGGCAGATGACGGTCTGCGGAAACACGAATAAAACTGTTCGACAGTGTAGCGTGAAATGCCGCAAGCTTCGCTCAAGACGTGCTCCGGAGGCCTTGCTGCGCCGCCATCCCGGCGGTACTGCGCTTAGCCGCCCAGCGCGTGCTGCACCGCCTGCGCGGCGATTACCGCAAAGCCGCTCGCGACGATCGCAACGCCCATCGCCTTGCGCAGCATCAACACCTGCCGTTGCACCTGCATGCTCGGCATGGCGGTCGAACCGCCGATGCTTGCCATCATCATCTGAATCATGATCGTACTCCCGGTTCGTCTCGTGACGGCCGCAGCAACGCGCTGCGCCGTCGATTACTGTGCTACTGCCTTGCCATGCGCCGCGTACTGGACGCCTAGCGGTTTCTGCGTTCCTGCAACGCGGCGAGCGCCGCGATCACACCTTCCGCGTAAGCCGGATCGGCGCGGCGGAAATGCTCGATCTGACGCGCGACGATGTCCTGCGGCACACCGTCGATATGTCGCGCGATATTGCCGAACAGACGCTGACGCTGCGCGTCGTCGAACAGCGCGAACAGCATGCGCGGCTGCGTGTAGTAGTCGTCGTCCTCGCGATGCTCGTAACGCGCGACCGCGCCCGCCGCGAGCGGTGGCTCCGATGCGTTCGCGTCCTGCGCGAAGTCGCTGAAGCGATTCGGCTCGTAATTCACGTTGCCGCCGAGGTTGCCGTCGGTACGCATCGCGCCGTCGCGATGGAACGAATGCGGGTTCGGCACGCGCGGCGCATTCACCGGAATCTGGTGATGATTGATGCCGAGCCGGTAACGCTGCGTATCGCCGTACGAGAACAGACGGCCCTGCAACAGACGGTCCGGCGAAAAGCCGATGCCCGGTATCACGTTGGCCGGCGTGAACGCCGCCTGCTCGACGTCCGCGAAATAGTTCGCCGCGTTGCGGTTCAGCTCGATCGTGCCGACGTCGATCAACCGATAGTCCTTCTGCGACCACACCTTCGTGATGTCGAACGGGTTGAAGCGGTAGTTCGCCGCATCCGCTTCGGGCATCACCTGAATCGCGAAGCGCCACTTCGGGAAGTTGCCCGCGTCGATGCTGTTCACCAGATCGCGCTGCGCGCTTTCGCGGTCATTGGCGACCACCTGCGCGGCTTCGGCGTCGGTGAAGTTCTCGATGCCCTGTTGCGACTTGAAATGGAACTTGACCCAGAAACGCTCGTTGTTCGTGTTGATGAACGAGTACGTGTGCGAGCCGAAGCCGTGCATCTGCCGGTAGTTCTTCGGAATCCCTCGATCGCTCATCAGAATCGTCACCTGATGCAGCGACTCCGGATGACGCGACCAGAAATCCCACGCCGCCACGTTGTTACGCAGGTTCGTGTACGGATCACGCTTCTGCGTATGAATGAAGTCCGGAAACTTCAGCGGATCGCGGATGAAGAACACCGGTGTGTTGTTGCCGACCACGTCCCAGTTGCCTTCTTCGGTGTAGAACTTGATCGAGAAGCCGCGCACGTCTCGCTCGGCATCGGCCGCGCCACGCTCGCCGGCCACCGTCGAAAAGCGCATGAAAAGCGGTGTTTCCTTGCCGACCTGCGCGAACACCTTCGCCTTCGTGTAGCGCGAGATGTCGTGCGTGACCGTCAGCGTGCCGAACGCACCCGAACCCTTCGCGTGAACGCGACGCTCGGGAATCACTTCGCGATCGAAGTGCGCGAGCTTTTCGAGCAGCCAGACATCCTGCAGCACCGCCGGGCCGCGCGGGCCGGCGGTCATAGAGTTCTGGTTATCGGCGACGGGCGCGCCGGCGGCATTGGTGAGCCTACGTTCGGACATGAGCACTCCTGCGTGGTTTTATTGGATCAGAGGAAATCGCGCGGCATCGGTGCGGGACGGACGCCGTCATGGGTAGGTGCGTCAGGCGGCCAGCACCCGGTCGACCAGCAACGACATCGCGACCGCGCGGATACTCGGCGCGGCGTCCGTCACGGTCGGTTGGGCGGGAAAAGCGTGGATGGGCTGTGAAACTGCTTGCATGATGTTTTCCTCCTGGCGTGTCTGACGCCCCGAATGGGGAGTCTGAGGCTGAGCCTTGTCGAATAAGAGGATCGGGCGATCCATGGAGGAAACAATAGCAATAGCTATCGAATATTCGTATTTGATTAATTTAATCTATTCGATAGGGCTCGCGCCCTTTTTGGCGGCAGGCCGCGCCGTGATCCGGCGCGGCTGCGGGATGACCCGTGCGTTAGTTGACGGCAGCGGGCAGATCGAGTTTTTTGACGCCCGGCAGATCGCAGGCGGCGATTGCCTCGCAGATCGCATCGATCGCGGGCATGCGCGTGAAGCTCTTGCGCCACGCCAGCACGACGCGGCGATCGGGCACCGGCTCGTCGAACGCGACGTAGCTGAGCAGGCCCGCGTCGATACCGCCCGCATGCGGCTTGACCTCGTGCACGGACATGCGCGGCAGCACGGTAATGCCGACGCCACTCGCGACCATATGACGAATCGTTTCGAGCGACGAACCCTCGAAGGTCTTCTGGATTCCGTCCGCATTCTGCGAAAAGCGCATCAGCTCGGGGCATACGCCGAGCACATGATCGCGGAAGCAGTGGCCGCTGCCGAGCAGCAGCATGGTTTCCTGCTTCAGATCGTCAGGGTCGATCTTCGAGCGGCCTTCCCACGCGTGACCGGACGGCAGCGCGACGACGAATGGCTCGTCGTACAGCGGACGCAGCATCAAACCGGTTTCGGGAAACGGCAGCGCCATGATCGCGACGTCGATTTCGCCCTGCTTGAGCAGTTCGATCAGCTTCAGCGTGTAATTTTCCTGCAGCATCAGCGGCATCTGCGGCACGCGCTGGATCATCTGCTTGACGAGGGTGGGCAGCAGGTACGGCCCGATCGTGTAGATCACGCCGAGCCGCAGCGGACCGACCAGCGGGTCCTTGCCCTGCTTGGCGATTTCCTTGATCGCGAGCGTCTGCTCGAGCACGCGTTGCGCCTGCGTGACGATCTGTTCGCCGATCGGCGTGACGCTGACCTCGCTGGTGCCGCGCTCGAAAATCTGCACGTTCAGCTCGTCTTCGAGCTTCTTGATGGCGACGGACAGCGTGGGCTGGCTGACGAAACACGCTTCGGCGGCCCGGCCGAAGTGCCGCTCGCGGGCCACCGCCACGATGTATTTCAATTCGGTGAGCGTCATTCGGGGATCAATCAGTGCGATAGATTCGATAGGTTCTAGTTATACACCTATAGGGTCGGTTCGCCAACCTTTTAGCCGTTCCGTTCGTGGCGAAGGGTTTGCACTCAGGCTTTCAGATATTGCTCGCGCGCGCCGAGCCAGCGCGTCAGATGCTGAATGACCACGTCCGGATACTGGTCCAGCAGCGTCGCGGCGGCTTCGCGCGCTGGCTCGATCAGGTGCTGATCGTTTTGCAGGTCGGCGAAACGCAGCATCGCCGCGCCCGACTGCCGCGCGCCGAGGAACTCGCCGGGTCCGCGGATTTCGAGGTCGCGGCGGGCGATCTCGAAGCCGTCGGTGGTTTCGCGCATCGTTTGCAGGCGCGCGCGAGCGGTCATCGACAGCGGTCCGGTGTACAGCAGCACGCAGACCGACGCGGCGCTGCCGCGCCCCACCCGTCCGCGCAGCTGATGCAGCTGCGCGAGACCGAAGCGCTCCGCGTGCTCGATCACCATCAACGACGCGTTCGGCACGTCGACGCCCACCTCGATCACCGTGGTCGCGACCAGCAGCTGGATCTCGTTACGCGAGAATGCGTCCATCACCGTGGCCTTTTCGGCGGGCGCGAGGCGCCCGTGCACGAGGCCGACCCTCAGCTCGGGCAGCGCGGCCACGAGCGTCTCGTAGGTCTCGACCGCGGTTTGCAGCTGCAGCGTCTCGCTTTCCTCGATCAGCGGACACACCCAGTACACCTGGCGCCCCGTCAGCGCCGCCTCGCGCACGCGGCCGATCACCTCTTCGCGGCGCGCGTCGGACACGAGCTTCGTGAGGATCGGGGTGCGCCCCGGCGGCAGTTCGTCGATCGTGGAGACGTCGAGGTCCGCGTAGTAGGTCATCGCGAGCGTGCGCGGAATCGGCGTCGCGGACATCATCAATTGATGCGGCTGGAAGTCGGACGCGCCGTCGGCGGCGCCTTGCGCCTTCGCGCGCAGCGCGAGCCGTTGCGCGACGCCGAAGCGATGCTGTTCGTCGACGATCACGAGCCCGAGGCGCGCGAAGTCGACCGCGTCCTGGATGATCGCGTGCGTGCCGATCACCAGCTGCGCGGTGCCGAGCGCGGCCGCTTCGATCGCGGCGCGCTTCTCCTTCGTCTTCAGACTGCCCGCGAGCCACGCGACGTTCACGCCGAGAGGTTCGAGCCAGCCGCGCAACTTGCGCGCGTGCTGCTCGGCGAGGATTTCGGTCGGCGCCATCAGCGCGGCCTGGTAGCCGGCGTCGATCGCCTGCGCGGCGGCGAGCGCCGCGACGATCGTCTTGCCGCTGCCGACGTCGCCCTGCAACAGGCGCTGCATCGGATGCGGCTGCGTCAGATCGAGCGCGATCTCGCCGCCGACGCGCTGCTGCGCGGCCGTCAGCGAAAACGGCAGCGCCTTCAGCAGACGCGCGACCAGTGCGGATTCGTCGCCGAGCTTGCGGCGCGGCATCGCCGGCGCGGCGCGGTTGCGCCGCTCGTCGTGCGCGCGCTTGAGCGACATCTGCTGCGCGAGCAGCTCCTCGAACTTGATGCGCACCCACGCTGGATGCGTGCCGTCGATCAGCGCCGTTTCGTCCGACTGCGCGCCCGGATGATGCAGCGTGCGCACCGCGTCCATCAGCGCCGGCACGCCGAGCGGTTCGAGAAACGCGCGTGCGACCGGCGCGGGCAGCAGCTCCGGCAGCGAGGTGCGCGCGAGCGCGTTGTCGATCGCCTTGCGCAGATACGCCTGCGACACGCCCGCGGTGCTCGGATAGACCGGCGTCAGTGCCTGCGGCAGCGGCGTGTCTTCATCGACGACGCGCACGGTCGGATGCACCATCTCCATGCCGAAGAAGCCGCCGCGCACGTCGCCGCGCACGCGCAGGCGCGCGCCGGGCGCCATCTGCTTGACCTGCGAGCCGTAGAAATTCAGAAAGCGCAGCACCAGCTCGTCGCCGTCGGCGTCGCGCAGCTTCACGAGCAGCTGCCGGCGCGGGCGATAGGCGATCTCGTTGTCGAACACCACGCCTTCGGTTTGCGCGACGCCGCCGGGCAGCAAGTGACCGATCGGCGTCAGCGAGGTTTCGTCTTCGTAGCGCATCGGCAGATGCAGCACGAGGTCGATGTCGCGTGTGAGGCCGAGTTTGGCGAGCTTGTCGGCGGTTTTGACGGGGGCTTTGGCTGCAGGTTTGGCGGCGGCCTTCGCGGTGGCTCTGGTTTTGGCGGCGGGCTTGTCGCCGCTGGCCGGGTCGCCGTCGCGCCCGGCATCACGGCCTGCGGCGATCATGCCGCCTTGCGCGCGCCCTTCTGCCGCATCCCGTTCCCCCGCCTCCGCTCGCGCACCGCGGCGGCGCGGCGCGGCGCCCGCTTCGAGGGTGGCAACGGACGATCGGCGGTCGGACAAAGGCATGGGCTGCTTCGCAAGTACAATATCGGCTGCTGTCGAAAAAAACGTGCCGCTCTGCGCGCATCCAGCGTGGGCAAGATGCGGCTCAACGCGCGCGCGGGCCGCTTCGGCGTCCCGCCATCATAGCCGCCCGGCTCCGGCTTCGGCTCAATTCAGTCCCAAATCAGTACCAATCCGCTTCCAGTCGTTCGCATGTTTACGCTTTCCGATTTCGATTTCGATCTGCCGCCCGAGCTGATCGCGCAAGTCGCGCTGCCCGAGCGCAGCGCAAGCCGTCTGCTCGAGGTGGACGCCGCGGGCGCCGCCGACGGCGCCGCGCGCCTGATCGACCGCCGCTTTACCGAATTGCCCGAGTGCCTCGCGCCCGGCGATCTGCTGGTCTTCAACGATACCAAAGTGCTGAAGGCGCGCTTCTTCGGCCAGAAGGCGAGCGGCGGCAAGATCGAAGTGCTGGTCGAGCGCCTGACCGGCGAGCGCAGCGCGCTTGCGCAGATCCGCGCGAGCAAGAGCCCGCAGGCGGGCACGACGATCCGTCTCGCCGATGCGTTCGACGTCACCGTCGGCGAGCGCGTCGATCAGTTCTACACGCTGCATTTCCCCGCCGACTGCCTGACGCTGATCGAGCAATACGGCCGTCTGCCGCTGCCGCCGTACATCGAGCACGATCCCGACGCGACCGACGAAACCCGCTATCAAACGGTGTACGCGCAGAACCCGGGCGCGGTCGCCGCGCCGACCGCCGGCCTGCACTTCGACGACGCGCTGCTCGCGAGGCTCGACGCCTTCGGCATCGAACGCGCGACGCTGACGCTGCACGTCGGCGCTGGCACATTCCAGCCGGTGCGGGTCGAAAACATCGCCGAGCACAAGATGCACAGCGAGTGGTATCACCTGCCGCAAGAGCTGGCGGACAGGATCGCTGCGACCAAAGCGCGCGGCAACCGCGTGATCGCGGTCGGCACCACGTCGATGCGCGCGCTCGAAGCCGCCGCGCGCGACGCCGAAGCGGCCGGCCATCCGCTCGCCGCGGCGAGCGCGGAAACCGACATCTTCATCACGCCGGGCTACCGCTTCCGCGTGGTCGACCGGCTGGTCACGAACTTCCATTTGCCGAAGTCGACGCTGCTGATGCTGGTGTCGGCGTTCGCGGGCGTCGAGACGATTCGCGCCGCGTATCGTCATGCGATCGACGAGCGTTATCGCTTTTTCAGCTACGGTGACGCGATGCTGCTGACGCGGCGCGATGCCTGAGCCGGTTCCAGCACTGCTTCACCGTATTGGCAGTTTTCCTAGCCGCCGCGATCCTTCGTGGCGGTTTTCATTGATTGCGCCGGACTGTTTTCCGGTAGCACAGGAGTGATCCCCATGACCCTTGGTCATCCCTCGCAGCATCCTGCCCACGAGCGCCCGGAGAATGGCCTCAAATTCGAACTGCTCGGCACCGACGGCCTCGCGCGCCGCGGCCGCGTCACGCTCAACCACGGCGTGGTGGAGACGCCGATCTTCATGCCGGTCGGCACCTACGGCACGGTGAAGGCAGTCCAGCCGCGCGAGCTCGACGAAATGCACGCGCAGATCATCCTCGGCAATACGTTTCATCTGTGGCTGCGCCCCGGCCTCGAAACGATCGAGGCGCACGGCGGCCTGCACGGCTTCATGGGCTGGAAGAAGCCGATCCTGACCGACTCGGGCGGCTTCCAGGTGTTCTCGCTCGGCGATCTGCGCAAGATCACCGAGGACGGCGTCACGTTCGCGTCGCCGATCAACGGCGACCGGCTGTTCCTGTCGCCGGAAGTGTCGATGCAGATCCAGAAGGTGCTGAACTCGGACATCGTGATGCAGTTCGACGAATGCACGCCGTACGCGACCAACAACATCCCGACCTCGCACAAGGAAGCCGCTGAATCGATGCGCATGTCGATGCGCTGGGCCCAGCGCTCGATCGACGAATTCCAGCGCCTCGGCAATCCGAATGCCCTCTTCGGCATCGTGCAGGGCGGCATGTTCGAGGACTTGCGCGACGAGTCGCTCGCCGGTCTCGCCGAGAAGAACTTCCACGGCCTCGCGATCGGCGGTCTGTCGGTCGGCGAGCCGAAGGAAGACATGATGAGGGTTCTGAACCATATCGGCCCGAAGCTGCCGGCCAACAAGCCGCACTACCTGATGGGCGTCGGCACGCCGGAAGACCTGGTGGCCGGCGTCGCGGCCGGCGTCGACATGTTCGACTGCGTGATGCCGACGCGCAACGCGCGCAACGGCTGGCTGTTCACGCGCTTCGGCGACCTCAAGATCCGCAACGCGACGCACAAGAACTCGCTGCGCCCGCTCGACGAGCAATGCGGCTGCTACACCTGCCGCAACTTCACGCGCGGCTATCTGCACCACCTGCATCGCGTCGGCGAAATCCTCGGCGCGCAGCTGAACACGATCCACAACCTGCACTACTACCTCGAACTGATGCAGGAAATGCGCGATGCGATCGAGGCGAAGCTGTTCGACGCGTTCCGCAAGCGCTTCCACGAAGACCGCGCGCGCGGCGTCGAACCGTCGTCCTGACGGCCCGGTAGGCGAATGCCACTGAAGACTGCCCATGCCGCACGCGGACAACTTACAATTTTCTTTCGCCGACCGCTGAATTTGCCCCGCATCGGACCTTTAAACGGTTGATCGCAAAGCCGATTCGCCCGTGCCGGCGTGCGTGTGGCCGGTGGTAGAATAATCGGCTGATTTTTTGTTCGTTTGTTTGACCAATAACGGAGAGACCAACGTGTCGTTCATTTCCAATGCCTTCGCCCAAGGCGCTGCAGCAGGTGGTGTCGAATCGAACCTGATGAGCTTCCTGCCGCTGATCCTGATGTTCGGCGTGCTGTACTTCATCATGATTCGCCCGCAAATGAAGCGTCAGAAGGAACATCGCAACATGCTCGCAGCGATGGCCAAGGGCGATGAAGTCGTGACGAACGGCGGTATCGTCGGCAAGGTGACGAAGGTGGGCGAAGCCTACGTCGGCATCGAAATCTCGGAAGGCACGGAAATTACCGTGCAGAAGGCGTCGGTCACGACAATTCTCCCGAAGGGCACGATCAAGTCGCTGTAAGGCCTGCACTCCTCGCGTCCGGCGCGGCCTCGCCGGCGGTTCAGGTACTTCGCTGACGGCCCGCGCTCATCGCCGGACGCATCGCATCCAAGCCAACCTTCCCGTTGGACCACTCATGAATCGCTACCCCCTCTGGAAATACGCCGTGATGCTGGTGGCCTTGGTCATCGGCCTCGTGTACACGCTGCCCAATCTGTACGGCGAAGCGCCGGCGGTGCAGGTGTCGAGCGGCAAGGCCACGGTCAGGCTCGACGCCACCACGCTGGCGTCGGTCGAAGCCGCGCTCGCGGGCAATCAGATCAAGCCGACCGCGGTCACGTTCGACAACTCGCAGACCAACGCCAACATCCGCGTGCGCCTGACGGACACGGACACGCAGTTGCGCGTCAAAGACCTGCTGCAGAAGTCGCTCAATAGCGATCCGAACGATCCGCAATACATCGTCGCACTGAACCTGCAAAGCGCATCGCCGACATGGATGACCGCGCTGCGCGCACTGCCGATGTATCTCGGTCTGGACCTGCGCGGGGGCGTGCACTTCCTGCTGCAGGTCGACATGGCCGGCGCACTGAACAAGAAGCTCGATTCTGACGCCTCGGACGTGCGCACGCTGCTGCGCGACAACAACGTCCGCGACGGCGGCGTGAATCGCGTGAACCAGTCGGTGGTGGTGAATCTGGCCGATCAGGCCACGGCGGACGCGGCGCTCAAGCTGCTCGGCCGCGGCGTCAGCGAACTCCAGTGGACCTCGCAGCCGAACACCGGCGCGGACGGCGGCGTGCAGCTGGTCGGCACTTTCACGCCGGCCGTGCAGCGCGCGGTGCAGGACGCTGCGCTCAAGCAGAACATCACGACGCTGCATAACCGCGTGAACGAACTCGGCGTGGCCGAGCCGGTGATCCAGCAGCAGGGCGCGGACCGCATCGTGGTCGAGTTGCCGGGCGTGCAGGACACCGCGAAGGCGAAGGACATCATCGGCCGCACGGCGACGCTCGAAGCGCGCCTCGCCGACCCGGTCAACACGCATCCGAATCCGAACGACCCGGTGCCGCCGGGCGACGAACTCTTCACGCAAGGCAACCAGGCGCCGGTGCTGCTGCGCAAGCAGGTGATCTTCACCGGCGACCGCATCATCGACGCATCGGCGGGCTTCGACGAGCATCAGCGCCCGTCGGTCAACATCCGTCTCGACTCGGCCGGCGGCCGCGCGGTGCGCGCGGTGTCGCGCGACAACATCGGCAAGCCGATGGCGATGGTGCTGTTCGAGCGCGGCAAGGGCGAAGTGCTGACGGTCGCGACGATTCAGTCGGAACTGGGCGACCGCTTCCAGATCACCGGCCAGCCGACCCCGCAAGCGGCCGCCGACCTCGCGCTGCTGCTGCGCGCCGGCTCGCTCGCCGCGCCGATGGAAATCATCGAGGAACGCACGATCGGCCCGAGCCTCGGCGCCGACAACATCAAGAAGGGCTTCCACTCGGTCGTGTGGGGCTTCGCGGCGATCGCCGTGTTCATGATCGCGTACTACATGCTGTTCGGCGTGATCTCGATGATCGGCCTGTCCGTGAACCTGCTGCTGCTGGTCGCGGTGCTGTCGATGCTGCAAGCCACGCTCACGCTTCCGGGTATCGCCGCTATCGCGCTCGCGCTCGGTATGGCGATCGACGCGAACGTGCTGATCAACGAGCGCGTGCGTGAAGAACTGCGCCACGGCGCGCCGCCGCAACTAGCCATCCAGAACGGCTACGCGCACGCATGGGCGACGATTCTGGACTCGAACGTCACCACGCTGATCGCCGGCCTCGCGCTGCTCGCGTTCGGCTCGGGTCCGGTGCGCGGCTTCGCGATCGTCCACTGTATCGGCATTCTGACGTCGATGTTCTCGGCGGTGTTCTTCTCGCGCGGCCTCGTCAACTTCTGGTACGGTGGCAAGAAGAAGCTGAAGTCGCTGTCGATCGGCCAGGTGTGGCGTCCGCAAGCGGCAGCCGCCGGCTCGGCTGCTTACGCCGGCGGCCTCGGCAGCAGCGACGCCGCGACCGACACCGCGCAGGCCATCGCCACGGCGAAGGCGAGCGCGAAGGCAAGCTCGAAGGCACCGGCCGCAGCCGGCGCGCAGGGTCGCACGAAGCCGACCGTGCGCCGCCGCAATGCGCCGGGCACGCCGACGTCGAATGGCTCGACGCCGCAGAAACCGGGTTCATCCCGCTGAGTCCCGGAGAACAAGACCATGGAATTTTTCCGTTTCCGCAAAGACATCCCGTTCATGCAGCGCGCGTTGATCTTCAACGCGATCTCGCTGATCACTTTTCTCGCCGCCGTGTTCTTCCTCGTGCATCGCGGGCTGCATCTGTCGGTGGAATTCACCGGCGGTACGGTGATCGAGGTTCAGTATCCGGGCGCGGTGCCGCTCGACCCGGTGCGTGCCACGCTCGGCAAGCTCGGCTATGCCGACGCGCAGGTGCAGAACTTCGGCACCGCGCGCGACGTGCTGATCCGTCTGCCGCTGAAGCCGGGCCTGACGTCCGCACAGCAGAGCGAGCAGGTGATGAGCGCGCTGAAAGCCGATACGCCCGAGGTGCAGTTGCAGCGCGTCGAGTTCGTCGGTCCGCAGGTCGGCAAAGAACTCGCTACCGACGGTCTGCTCGCGCTCGCGTGCGTGGTGGTCGGTATCGTCATCTATCTATCGTTCCGCTTCGAATGGAAGTACGCGGTCGCCGGCGTGATCGCGAACTTGCACGACGTCGTGATCATTCTCGGCTTCTTCGCGTTCTTCCAGTGGGAGTTCTCGCTGTCGGTGCTGGCCGCGGTGCTCGCGGTGCTCGGCTATTCGGTCAATGAGTCAGTGGTTATCTTCGACCGGATTCGCGAAACCTTCCGCCGCGAACGCAAGATGAGCGTGATCGAAGTGATCAACCACGCAATCACCAGCACGATGTCGCGTACCATCATCACGCACGGCTGCACGCAGATGATGGTGCTGTCGATGTTCCTGTTCGGCGGGCCGACGCTGCACTACTTCGCGCTCGCGCTGACGGTCGGTATTCTGTTCGGTATCTACTCGTCGGTATTCGTCGCCGCGGCGCTCGCGATGTGGCTCGGCGTCAAGCGCGAAGACCTGATCAAGGAAAAGAAAGAAAGCCACAATCCGGACGATCCGAACGCTGGCGCGCAGGTTTGATGCACAAGTAGTCGCTGATGATTGCGCGAATAAAAAAGGCCGGTTCTGTCGAATCGGCCTTTTGCGTTTACGCCGTGCGCGGTCGCCACCGCCTCGAACTTAGCGAAACCCCAGCTTGCGCCGCGCGCCAATCAGCGCCGCGATGCTCAGCAGCGCGGCAAACATCATGTAGTAGCTCGGCGCCGCCTTCGATCCGGTCACGCTGATCAGCCACGCGATGATGAACGGCCCGAAGCCGCCGAAAATCGTCACCGCGATGTTATACGCGAGCGACATGCCGGTCGTGCGCGTCTGTACCGGGAAGATCTCCGACAATAGGCCCGGCGTCGCGCCGAAGTAGCCGCTGACGAGAAAGCCGAACACGATCTGCCACACGATCAGCGTGCCGAAACTCGGATGCGCGATCAGGAACGCGAACGCCGGATAGACGAGCACGAACAGCAGCACGGCCGCGCCGAGCATGATGCGCGTGCGTCCATGCAGATCCGACCAATGCCCGGCCACCGGCGAGAACACCATCTGGATCAGACCCGTCACCGCGATCGCCGCGAACGCGACCGACGGCGCGAGCCCCAGTTGCCGCACGCCATAAGTCGGCATGAACAGCATCAGATAGGAGGACACCGTCCCGAGGATCACTACGCCCATCGCGATCACGAGCCGCAGCTTCTGCGTCGCGAACGTGTCGCGCAGCGGCGTCTGTGTCGTTTGGGCGGCGAGGAATTCGGGCGTCTCGTCGAGCCTCGCGCGGATGTAGAACGCGACCGGCCCGATCAGCAGACCGAAGAAGAACGGCACGCGCCAGCCCCACGACGTCATCTGCTCCTGCGAGAACCCGCCCGTCAGCAACGCGCCGAAGCCGGCCGCAAGCAGCGTCGTCAGGCCCTGGCTCGCCATCTGCCAGCTCGCGTAGAAGCCGCGCCGCCCCGGCACGTGCTCGGCGAGAAACGCGGTTGCGCTGCCGAACTCGCCGCCGGCCGAGAAGCCTTGCATCAGCCGCGCGAGCACGAGGATCAGCGGCGCGGCGAGACCGATGCTCTGATAGGTCGGCAGAATCGCGATGATCAGCGTGCCGCTCATCATCAGCAGGATGGAAAGCGTGAGCGCCGCCTTGCGCCCGGCGCGGTCCGAGTAGGCGCCGATCACGATCGCGCCGAGCGGCCGCATGAAAAACGACACGCCGAAGGTGCCGAGCGTCAGCAGCAGCGACACGGTGTCGTTGCCGGCTGGAAAAAACAGTTTGGAGATGGTCACGGCGAAAAAGCCGTAGACCACGAGGTCGAACCATTCGAGCGCGTTGCCGATCGAGGCGGCCGCCACCGCGCGCCACGAATTCTGCCGGCTTCCCGCGACGCTTGCTGCTGTCGTTGCATTCATCCAGATCTCCTGTGCTGCGCGAAATATTTATTCGAAGCAACGCGTGACGTCCGCGTTGACCATCCCGGCAACGCGCACCACCGGCATGACTGCGTGCGCTCTATTTAACTGAAAAAATAAAGGTGAAGCGAGCGACAAATGCCCGATGCGGGTGGATGCGGGCCGATGCGCGCCAAGCATGGCCGCGTCGTTCGCTACGGGTGATAAAAAACCGCTTCGTCGGAGAACGGCCGAAGCGGTTTTCGTGTGGCGGTGCAGCGCGAAGATGCCGTCGCGCTTACTGCTGCTTGATGCCTTCCGACTGGATATGCAGGCGCGTCTGCATGCTGAAGCCGTACTTCGCGCCGAAGTCCATGCCGTAATCGGCGCGATTGAATTCGGTGCTCGCCTCGACGCCGCACACTTCGCGCTTGAGCACCGGATGCTGCATGCACTTGAACGAATCGACCTTCAGATTCACCGGCTTCGTGATGCCGCGAATCGTCAGATTGCCGATCACCTCGACCGGCTTATCGCCGTCGAACTTGATCTCGGTGCCCTTGTAGGTCACGGTCGGATACTTCGCGACGTCGAAGAACTCGTCGGATTTCAGGTGATCGTCTAGTTTCGGGTTGCCGGTCTGCACCGAAGCGGGATCGACGCTCACGTCGAGAGTGCCGGTCTTCGCCGCGCGATCGAGCGTGACCGTGCCCGTGGTCTTCGTGAATTTGCCGCGCCAGATCGACAGACCGCCGAAGTGGTCGGCCTCGAAGCTCGGAAACGTATGCATCGGATCAAGCATGTAGGTATCGGCGGCGAAGGCGCCGAGCGACAGCGACGAAGCCAGCGCGCCAACAGCGATCAACATGGACGTTTTCAATTCGTGCTCCTGTTTTGCGTTGAAAATCGCGGTGCAACCTGCGGTGGGAAAACGGCCGCGCCCCACGTGGCGCGGCGCACATCGCAAACGCCGCGCGCGTTACTTGTGCGCGGCGACGATATGAAACTTGATCACGACCTCGTCGGCGACGACCGACGTATCCTTCCATTCGCCGGTGCCGACGTCGAACTGCGAGCGCTTGATCGGCAGCGCGCCGTCGAAAGTCTGCGTTGCGCCCTGCTGGCTCACCGTGACCGGCACCACGACCGTCTGCGACTTGCCCTTGATGGTCAGCTTGCCGGTCACCTTGAACTGATTGCCGCCGGCCGGCGCGATCTCGCTCGACACGAACGTCGCGCGCGGAAAAGTCTTTGCGTCGAACCATTCCTTGCCGCGCACCTGCTCGTTGTAGCTCTCGTCGCCGAGATCGTAGCTGGCGACGTCGATGTCGATCTGCGCGTTGCCGGCCGTCGGCTTCGCCGGATCGAAGCTGACCTGCGCGGTGAACTTGTTGAACTTGCCTTCGACCGGCACGTTCATCTGCTTCGAGGTGGCCGTTACCGAGCTCTTCGCGACGTCGACCTGCGCGAGCGCCGCGCCCGCGGCGCTCAGCGACGCCGCCGCGAATGCGGCGAGCATGTAGCGATAAAACGAAACCTTCATGGTTGTCCTTATTTGAGGAAGGGGATCATGCGCGACAGCAGGCCGTCGCGATCGAGCCATTGATGCTTGAGCGCCGCCGCGACGTGCAGCGCGACCAGCACGAGCAACGTGTAATTCAACGCGATATGCAGGTTCTTCAGCAGTTCCTTCAGGTGCGGATCGGGCGCGATGATTCGCGGCAGCGGAATCAGCCCGAGGTAGACGACCGGCACGTTCGCCGCCGAGCTATACAGATAGCCGGACACCGGGATCACGATCATCAGCGCGTACAGCAGCAGATGCGTCAGATGCGCGGCGGCGCGCTGCCAGCTCGGCATGCGGCGCGGCATTGGCGGTCCGGCATGGGTCGCGCGCCACAGGATGCGCACGATCGCGAGCGCGAACACGGTCACGCCGATCCATTTGTGCCACGAGAAATAGCGCAGCTTGGTGGGCGTGAAGCCCGGGATGTCGGTCATCACCCAGCCGAGCGCAAAGCCGCAGACGATCAGCAATGCGATCAGCCAGTGAAACGCGATGGCGGTCCGCGTGTACGACTCCCGGGTACCGAACGATGGATTGAGTGTCATGACAGATCAACGCAGGCTGTTAGAAGTTAACGGCGCGCCGCGGCCGGCTATTCCGCGATCCCTGCCGCGCACCGGCACGGCGCGCGCCGCCGATGCGGCCGGCATCATCGCCAGAAAAGGTCGCTGGGGGTGCCACGGGCGCCATGCTACCCCAAGCGCGCAAAGCTGGCTGCAGCGCATCGGCGGAACTGGACCCGAATTTTGCAGCGCAGCACGCCGGAGCGCGCCGCGCGCGCTTCGCGTCGGTCGCGAGGCCGCGTTTGGTACTATTGCTGCTCACTGCCGCCCCTTCCCTCGTAACGAGCAGGCCTTGCACGCCGCCACTACGTCGTTAGCCCATCTGCCGCATGGAACATGAGAACCTGATCGCGTGCCATGAATGCGATACGCTGTTCCGCAAGCCACTGCTTGTCGGGCGCGTCGCCGCGCGTTGTCCGCGCTGCCGCGCGACGCTCTTTCGCGGCGTATCGCGCAAGCTCGACGCGATCTGCGCACTGACGCTCGCCGCGCTGATCACGTTCGTGATCGCGCAGGGCTTTCCGATCGTCGAACTCGAAACCAACGGCATCACCTCTCAGACTACGCTGTTCGGCGCGCTCGTCGCGCTGTGGGGCGAGGACATGGAGATCGTCGCCGTGATGGTGTTCTGCTCGACGATCCTCTTTCCGCTCACCGAACTCGTCGCGCTGCTGTACGTGCTGGTGCCGCTGCGCTCCGGCTACGTGCCCCCGCATTTCAATCGCGTGCTGCGCGCGATCCAGTTCGTGCGGCCGTGGGGCATGATCGAAGTGTTCATGCTCGGCGTGCTGATCACGATCGTGAAGATGGTCAGTCTCGCGCGCGTGATCCCCGAGGCGGCGCTGTTCGCGTTCGGCGCGCTCACGCTGATGTTCGCGGTCGTCGTCACGTTCGATCCGCGGGTGCTGTGGGATGTCGCCGACGAGATCGATGCGAGCGGCGATCGGCCGTTGCCGCGCACGTCGGCCGACAGCGCGGCGCTCGCGCTCGGCTCGCTCGCCGATCCGCCGGCGCCGTCCACGCGCGTCGCGGGCTCGACCGGTGGCAGCGCTGACGGTGCCGCCGGCAGCGCTCCGCCCGGCTTGCCGCCGGCGCCGCGCGAAGGATAAGCCCGCGATGAAATACGTCACCGCGAAACGCGCGGGCCTCGTGTCCTGTCACGCGTGCGGGCGCGTCGAACCGCGCATCCGCTCGATCACGCCGCAGCACTGCAGCCGCTGCGGCGCGCATCTGCACTCGCGCAACCCCGACAGTCTGATGCGCACGTGGGCGCTGCTGATCGCCGCGGCGCTGCTGTATATTCCGGCGAATCTGCTGCCGGTGATGCACACGTCATCGCTGCTTGGCTCCGAGGACGACACCATCATGAGCGGCGTCGTCTATTTCTGGACCTCGGGCGACTGGCCGCTCGCGGTGATCGTGTTCATCGCCAGCATCATGGTGCCGATGCTGAAGCTTTCGGTGCTCGTGCTGCTGACCATCACCGCGCAGCGCCGCTCGCGCTGGCGTCCGCAACAGCGCACGACGCTGTACCGGATGGTCGAGCGCATCGGCCGCTGGTCGATGCTCGACGTGTTCGTCGTCACGCTGACCGTGGCGCTCGTGCGTTTCAAATCGCTGGCCGTGATCACGGCCGGGCCCGGCGCGATTGCGTTCGGCTCGGTCGTGATCCTGACGATGCTGGCCTCCATGCAATTCGATCCACGCCTCATCTGGGACCCCGTGGAAAGCAGTACCCCAACACCTCAGGATCTCGACCATGACTAGCCCGCAAGGACCGACGCCCGCTTCAGGTGACGCGCCGCGCAACGATTCGAACGGACCAGGACTGCCGCCCCAACTGCCCGACCCCGACATCGAACCACGCAGCCGCTGGCTGCCATCGCTCGTCTGGGTGATTCCGCTGATCGCCGCGCTGATCGGCATCGCGCTCGTGGTCAGGTCGGTGACCGAGCGCGGGCCCGTGATCACGATCAGCTTCATCAGCGCGGAAGGGCTCGAGCCGGGCAAGACCCAGGTAAAGTACAAGGACGTCGCGATCGGTTCAGTGAAGACCATCACGCTGGCACCGGATCTGTCGCACGTGCTCGTGCAGGTGCAGCTGACCAAGGAAGGCGGCAAGTTCGCGGTCAAGGACTCGCGCTTCTGGGTGGTGCGTCCGCGCGTCGGCGCGAGCGGCGTATCGGGCCTGACCACGCTGCTGTCGGGCGCGTATATCGGCGCCGACGCGGGCCGCTCGAGCGACAGCGAGAGCGACTTTGTCGGCCTCGAAACGCCGCCGCCCATCACCGGCGACCAGAAAGGCCATCAGTACACGCTGCATGGCGAGTCGCTCGGCTCGATCGACATCGGCTCGCCGATCTTCTACCGGCGCGTGCAGGTCGGCCAGGTGGTCGGCTTCTCGCTCGACAAGAGCGGCACCGGCGTGACGATGCAGGTGTTCGTGTCGGCGCCGTTCGACCAGTACGTCGGCACGAACACGCGCTGGTGGCATGCCAGCGGCGTCGATCTGCGGCTCGATTCGAGCGGCTTCAAGCTGAACACGCAGTCGCTCGCGACGGTGATCGTCGGCGGTCTGTCGTTCCAGTCGCCGCCCGGCCAGAATATGGGCCCGCAGGCGCCGAACAACCAGACGTTCCGCCTCGCTTCGGACGAAGCGGACGCGATGCGGGAACCGGACGGCGTCCCGTTGCGCGTCGTGATGAACTTCAACCAGTCGCTGCGCGGGCTGTCGATCGGCGCGCCGGTCGACTTCCGCGGCATCGTGCTCGGCCAGGTGACCAATATCGGCATCGACTACGATCCGAAAACGCAGAGCTTCACGATGCCGGTCACGCTGAACCTGTACCCGGACCGACTCGGCAAGCGCTTCCGCGAGAGCGCGCCGCAGCCGGGCACGCTCGCTGGCGAGAACATGCTGCAGGAGCTCGTCGGGCACGGCCTGCGCGGCCAGTTGCGCACCGGCAACCTGATCACGAGCCAGCTATATGTGGCGCTCGATATCTTCCCGAAAGCGGCGCCGGCCAAGGTCGACGTGACGAAGGACCCGCTGGAGCTGCCGACCATTCCGAACACGCTCGACGAATTGCAGCTGCAGGTCGCCGACATCGCGAAGAAGCTCGACAAGGTGCCGTTCGACCAGATCGGCGCGAATCTGAACATCGCGCTGAAGAACGCCGATCAGCTGTTCTCGCGTCTCGACAAGGAAGTCGTGCCGCAGGCGCGCGACACGCTGAGCGCCGCGAAGCAGACCTTCAATTCGGCTCAGGCAACCTTGCAGCAGGATTCGCCGATGCAGTCCGACGTTCATCAGGCGTTGCAGGAACTGACGCGCACCTTGCAGTCGCTGAATGCGCTGTCGGATTACCTCGAGCGTCATCCCGAATCGTTGTTGCGCGGTAAATCAGGAGACAAACCATGATGTTTGCCCGGCTCCCCCGTCCGCGGCGCGCGCTCGTGCGCGGTGCCGTACGCGGCGTCGTGTATGGCGCCGCACTGGCCGCGGCGCTCGCGATCTCGGCGTGCTCGTCGCCGTCGAGCCGTTTCTATACGCTGGGCGGCGCGGATAGCGCGGGCGCCGCCGCGCGCACGGGCGCCGCGCCCGCGTGGCTGATCGAAGTCGCGCCGGTCAACGTGCCACCGCAGGTGGCGAGAAACCAGCTGGTCGTGCAGACCGGGCCGACTCAGGTGCAGCTGCTCGAACAGGAACGCTGGGCCTCGCTGCCCGGCGATGAGATCCGCCGCGCGCTGTCGACGAATCTGACGCAGCAGCTCGGCACCATCGATACGTTCGGCACCGCGCACCCCGATGACGCGGCCGTCTACCGGATCGCGATGAACGTGCAGCGCTTCGAGTCGTGGCCCGGCTCGCATGCGTTGATCGATGCGGTGTGGAGCGTGCGGGCCGTGCGCAGCAATGCGGTGATGACGTGTCGCAGCGTGGTCAGCGAGACGGTCGGAGGCGGGTACGACGCGCTCGTCGACGGACATCGGCGCGCGCTCGCGCAAGTGTCGACGCAGATCGCGACGGGCGTACGCGCGATGGCGGCAGTGGCCGCCACTACCACGAGCACGACGGGCCGGACTTCGTCTTCGTCCAGGCCGGCCGCGGCGCCGGTCGTGCCGCCCTGCCCTTCGGCGGGAACGGCCGCGGAAACCGGCGCCTGACAGGCCCGGCGGCGCAACCAGCCCAACGGCGTCCGCATGCCTGCGGGCATCGCCGGGTCGGGCGGTACGCGAGGCGAGATCACGCAACGACAAGCGACGCGATCGACGGCCCGGCGCGCCAATCGCGCCGGCCCGCCGAGCCCGACCGCGTACAATAGCGCCTTATCCAACGCCTTGCGGCAACCTCAATGTCCTTCGATTTCTTCCTTCCTTGCCCGCGCGGGCTCGAAGCTCCGCTCGCGGCCGAACTCGCCGAAATTGCCGCCAAACATCTGAACGGCGCCCCGTTCACGGCCGGCGCCCAAGTGCCGGGCGGCGTGCATTTTCGCGGCGGCTGGGCCGCCGGCATGGCTGCCAATCTGCACTCGCGTCTGGCGAGCCGCGTGCTGCTGAAAATCGCGCAGCGGCCCTATCGCAGCGAGCAGGATATCTACGCGCTCGCGCTCGAGCAGCGCTGGGAGCAGTGGTTCTCCGCGCACGAGACGCTGCGCGTCGACGTCACCGCGATCAAGTCGCCGCTGCGCAGTCTCGAGTTCACCACGCTGCGCGTGAAGGACGCGATCTGCGATCGTCTGCGCGAAAAAAGCGGGGCGCGACCGAGCATCGATACCGCGATGCCCGACGTGCGCGTGTTCGCGTTCCTGACCGCGACCGACTGCACGCTGTACCTCGACACGTCCGGCGATCCGCTGTTCAAGCGCGGCTGGCGTCTCGACAAGGGCGCGGCGCCGCTGCGCGAGAACCTTGCGGCGGGCATTCTGCGTCTGACCGGCTGGCAGGCCGGCACGCCGCTCTACGATCCGATGTGCGGCAGCGGCACGTTCCTCGCGGAGGCGGCGCAGGTCGCGCTGGACATCGCGCCGGGCGTGCAGCGGCGCTTCGGCTTCGAAAAGCTCATACAGTTCGATACGCGGACCTGGCAAACGCTGCGGGGCGCCGCGCTCGAAGCGAAGAACGCGGCGCGCGACTCGCGCGGCGCGGACTTGCAGATCTTCGGCAGCGACATCTCCGGAGACATGCTCGAAAAAGCGCGCGCGAACTTCGAGCGCGCCGGCTTGCCGGCCATTGCGCTCAAGCAGCTCGACGCGCGCGACATGACGCCGCCTACCTCGGCGCCGGGCATCCTCGTCGCGAATCCGCCGTATGGCGAGCGGATCGAAGTGCGCGGCCGCAATGCGCGCGGCGAGCTTCGCGAAGGCCGCGGCAATCGCGACGACGACGGCTTCCGCCGCATTCAGGAAGAAGCGCCGGACAGCGAGTTTTTCCAGTTGCTCGGCAATGCATTGAAGCAGCGCTTTGCCGGTTGGCACGCGTTCATCCTGACGTCGGATCGCAAGCTGCCGGGGCAATTGCGGCTGCGCGAATCGACGAAGACGCCGCTCTTCAATGGCGCACTCGAATGCCGGCTGTTCCGCTTCGACCTGATCGCCGGCAGCGTGCGGCAGCGTCCGCAGGGCGATACGCAGGCGGGTTGACGCTGCGCCGGTCGGGCAAGTCGACATCGAAACCGCGGACCTCGTGCCGCGGTTTTTTATTGCGCCCGTCACGCCGTTTCCCTTCCTTCGACAGCGCGCACTCGAAGTGCAGGCTACCCGTTCCCCACCCTACTGCCACCACGCTGTCAGCAGCACCCCCGCACACTCCTTCTCACGCCATCCGGCGCTTGAACGGCCTACTGCCAATCGAAGGAGAGTGTCATGTCCGCATTGCCCAAAGTGGTTGCCTGGTTCGAAATCCCGTCCGTCGATTTCGATCGCGCGGTGCGCTTCTACGAAGCCGCGCTCGACGCCCCGCTGAATCGTCAGGAAATCGGCGGCCAGCCGATCGCCGTGTTCAGCTACGAGGAGCCCGCGACCGGCGGCGCGATCGTCCATAGTCCGTCGATGACGCCGGCTGCCGACGGCGTCACCGTCTACCTGAACGCGCAGCCCACCGTCGACGCCGCGCTCGAGCGCATCGAACGGGCGGGCGGCAAGACCGACGGCCCGGTAATCAAGTTGCCGCAGGACATCGGCTATATCGCGTTCTTCACCGATACCGAAGGCAACCGCCTCGGGCTGCATTCGCGCACCAACGGCTAGGCGCATCCGCAGCCACCGCGCCCCAACCGAAGGCCGCCATGCGGCGCTATCATCGCGGGACCGTTCCCCTCATCCTCTACCCGACGCCCACGATGACGCGCCGCGCCGACCGCCTGTTCCAGATCGCCGAGCTGCTGCGCGGCCGGCGACTGACCACCGCACAGCAGCTGGCCGACTGGCTGAACATCTCGCTGCGCACGGTCTACCGCGACGTGCGCGATCTGCAATTGTCGGGGGTGCCGATCGAAGGCGAAGCAGGCATCGGTTATCGGCTGTCGCGCTCGGCGAGTCTGCCGCCGCTCACCTTCACCGCCGACGAACTCGCCGCGCTAGCCGCCGGCGCGCGCATGCTCGAATCGTGGGGCGGCGCGGGCTTCGCGAGCGGCGCGCGCGGCGCGCTAGCCAAGATCGCATCGGCGATGCCCGCCGACAAGCGCGCAGCGCTCGAACGGCTCGCGATCTTCGCGCCGTCGTTTCACATCAAGGGAGATTTTTCGACGCAGCTCGACACGCTGCATCGCGCGATCGACACGCGCCAGGTGGTGCGCTTCGCGTACACCGACGCGAACGGCGCCGACACCGAGCGCCGCGTCTGGCCGCTCGCGCTCGCGTACTGGGGCGAGCGCTGGACGCTCGGCGCATGGTGCGAGCTGCGCAGCGATTTCCGCAACTTCGGGCTGGAGAAGATGCGCGATCTGACAGTGCTCGAGACCTACCCGGATCAGGAAGGCAGGCGGCTCGCGGATTTGCTGCGGCATGTGAACGCGAGGCCGAACAGATGAAAAGGATCGCGGCGATGCACCGCGATCCTGACGGCTACTCACCAAAGACGATCTAGTCGACCGCCTTCACCATATCCTCGATCACCTTCTTCGCGTCGCCGAACACCATCATCGTCTTGTCCATGTAGAACAGATCGTTGTCGAGCCCGGCGTAGCCCGCCGCCATCGAGCGCTTGTTGACGATCACGGTGCGCGCCTTGTACGCCTCGATGATCGGCATGCCCGCGATCGGCGACTTCGGATCGTTCTTCGCGGCCGGATTCACCACGTCGTTCGCGCCGAGCACCAGCACCACGTCGACCTGGCCGAATTCGCCGTTGATATCGTCCATCTCGTAGACCATGTCGTACGGCACTTCAGCTTCGGCGAGCAGCACGTTCATGTGACCCGGCATGCGGCCGGCCACCGGGTGAATCGCATACTTCACCTCGATGCCCTTCTCGACCAGCTTGTCGGTCAGCTCCTTGAGCGCATGCTGCGCGCGCGCCACGGCGAGCCCGTAGCCCGGCACGATCACGACGGTCTCGGCATTGCCCATCATGAACGACGCGTCATCGGCCGAACCCGATTTCACCGGCCGCTGCTCGGCTGTTCCACCCGCGGCCGCGCCCGGCTCGTTGCCGAAGCCGCCGAGGATCACGTTGAAGAAAGAGCGGTTCATCGCGCGGCACATGATGTACGACAGGATCGCACCCGACGAGCCGACCAGCGAGCCGGCGATGATCAGCATCGGATTGTTCAGCGAAAAGCCGATCCCCGCCGCCGCCCAGCCCGAGTACGAGTTCAGCATCGACACCACCACCGGCATGTCCGCGCCGCCGATCGGAATGATGATCAGCACGCCGAGCACGAACGCGATGATCGTCATGATGATGAACGGCAGCCACGACTGCGTGAGGAAGAACAGCACGCCGAAGCCGAGCATCGCGAGCGCGAGCATCAGGTTGATCAGATGCTGGCCGCCGTAGACGACCGGCGCACCCTGAAACAGCCGGAACTTGTACTTGCCCGACAGCTTGCCGAAGGCGATTACCGAGCCGCTAAACGTAATCGCGCCGACGAAGGTGCCGATGAACAGCTCGATGCGGTTGCCGTACGGCAGGAAGCCCTCGATCGGCACCTCGGGATCGACGAGGCCGAACGCGGCCGGCTCCGACACGACCCCGTACGCGATGCACACGGCCGCGAGACCGATCAGCGAGTGCATCGCCGCGACCAGTTCGGGCATCTTGGTCATCTCGACGCGCGCGGCGACGAACGCGCCGATCGCGCCGCCGATCACGAGCCCGAACAGCAGCAGGCCGAGCCCGAGGCCGAGATTGGAGCCGAGTACTTCGGCCTGCCGCGAGATCAGCGCGATGGTGGTCAGAATCGCGATCGCCATGCCGACCATGCCGAAGGTATTGCCAGCGCGCGCGCTCTTCGGATTCGACAGCCCCTTGAGCGCCTGGATGAAGCAGACCGACGCGACCAGATACAGCAATGTGACGACGTTCAGGCTCATTTACGCACCCTCCCTGCCACCAGCCTGGTGTTTGGATTCCAGCTTCTTCGGCTCTTTTTTCTTGAACATCTCCAGCATTCGCCGCGTGACGAGAAAGCCGCCGAACACGTTGACGGCCGCGAGCGCCACCGCGATGGTGCCGAAGAACTTGCCCGCACTGCCCACCGTGAGACCCGCCGCGAGCATCGCGCCGACGATCACGATCGCCGAGATCGCGTTGGTCACCGCCATCAGAGGCGTATGCAGCGCGGGCGTGACGTTCCAGACCACGTGGTAGCCGACGTAGATCGCCAGCACGAAGATGATCAGGTTGATCACCGTGTGATTGAGGACTTCCATCTTCGGTCTCCCTATGCTTTGCGTGTGACCTGGCCATCGCGGGCCAGCAGCGTGGCCGCGACGATATCGTCCGCGAGATCGATGTTAAGCACGCCTTCCTTCGTGACGATCAGCTTCAGGAAGTCGAGCAGGTTGCGCGCGTATAGCGACGATGCGTCGGCGGGCACCATCGCGGCGAGATTCGTATAGCCGACGATCTGCACGCCATAGCGCACCACCACCTGGTCCGTTTCGGTCAGCGGACAATTGCCGCCGCGCCGGCCGTCGATTTCGGGGCCGCGTCCTGCCGCGAGGTCGACGAGCACCGAGCCTGGTTTCATCGCCTGCACGGTTTCGACCGACAGCAGCGTCGGCGCGGGGCGGCCCGGAATCAGCGCGGTGGAGATCACCACGTCGGCCTGCTTCGCGCGCTCGTGGACCAAAGCCGACTGGCGCGCGAGCCACGACGGCGGCATTGGCCTCGCATAGCCGCCGACACCCTGTGCGGCCTCGCGCTCCTCGTCGGTTTCGTACGGCACGTCGAGAAATTTCGCGCCGAGCGATTCGATCTGCTCCTTGACGGCCGGGCGCACGTCGGAAGCTTCGATCACCGCGCCAAGGCGCTTCGCGGTCGCGATCGCCTGCAGGCCGGCCACGCCCGCGCCGAGAATCAGCACGCGCGCCGCCTTCACGGTGCCGGCCGCGGTCATCAGCATCGGCATGAAGCGCGGATACAGCGTCGCCGCGAGCAGCACCGCCTTGTAGCCGGCGATATTCGCCTGCGACGACAGCACGTCGAGGCTCTGCGCGCGCGTGGTGCGCGGCGCGGCTTCGAGCGCGAATGCGGTGACGCCGGCCGCGGCGAGTTTGCCCGAATTCTCGGCGTTGAACGGGTCGAGCATGCCGACGAGCGTCGCGCCGCGCTTGAGCAGCGGTAGTTCGGAATCGGTGGGGGATTGGACTTTGAGGACGAGATCGGCGCCGAACGCGGTGGCGGCATCGACGATTTCCGCGCCCACGGCCGTATAGGCGTCATCGGGAAAGCTCGCGCCGGCACCGGCGCCGCTTTGAAGCGTGACCCGGTGGCCTTGAGCCACGTATTTCTTGACCGTTTCGGGCGTCGCGGCAACGCGGGTTTCATGCGCGCGCGTTTCGGCTGGCACTCCGATGTGCATCGTTGTTCCTCCTCGACTTCCTGTTTGACGACAGATCTGCCGACGAGGCTCGCCGGCTTGCACATGCAACGGCTAACGCAGGCCCCACTTTAACCGAAACCGTCACGCCGCCAAAATCGGGGTCGATGCGAATGCGCGGCAGACCGCCAAACTGTTGCGATTCGGTCGCGAACATGCTGCGAACCCGCCGCGAACCGGCCGTCAGCTTACGCCGGCGATTGCCCGGCAGGAGTCGGTGCGGCGCCCGGCAGCCGGCGCGCATAACCGGTAAAATGCGCACCCATGAAACCGGAAACCTGGCTGCCGCATGTGACCGTCGCGGCGATCGTCGAGCGTGACGGGCGCTTCCTGCTGGTCGAGGAACACACCGCCGCCGGCCTGCGCCTGAACCAGCCCGCCGGCCATCTCGAGGCGGGCGAAACGCTGCTGGAAGCGGTGGTCCGCGAAACGTTCGAGGAAACCGCCCATCCGTTTGCGCCCGAGGCGCTCGTCGGCATGTACATGACCCACTTCGAGCGGCCGAACCGAGCGGGCACCACGTACCTGCGTTTCACCTATTGCGGCGCGGGCGGCGAGCCGGACCCGGCGAGTTCGCTCGATCCCGACATCGTCCGCACGCTGTGGATGAGCGCCGAAGAGTTGCGCGAATGCCCCGAGCGGCATCGCACCCCGCTCGTGATGCGGTGCATCGACGATTACCTGGCCGGCCGGCGTTTCCCGCTCGACTTCGTCCATACCCATTCGGTCGGGCCGAAGCGATAAGGCCGTCACGAGCGGCCCCCCACAAGATCCATGCAGTCATGCAGCACCCAGTGAGTACCTTATGAGCAAGCGTAAAGTCGTAGTAGGCATGTCGGGCGGCGTCGATTCGTCGGTTACCGCGTGGCTGCTGAAGGAACAGGGCTACGACGTGGTCGGCCTGTTCATGAAGAACTGGGAAGACGACGACGACAGCGAATACTGCTCGACGCGCCAGGACTGGATCGACGTGGTGTCGGTGGCGGACCTGATCGGCATCGACGTCGAGGCGGTCAACTTCGCGGCCGAATATAAAGACCGTGTGTTCGCCGAGTTCCTGCGCGAATATTCGGCCGGCCGCACGCCGAACCCGGACGTGCTGTGCAACGCCGAAATCAAGTTCAAGGCCTTTCTCGATCACGCGATGTCGCTCGGCGCGGAAACGATCGCGACCGGCCACTACGCGCGCGTGCGCCAGAACCACGAGCGCGACGGCCGCTTCGAGCTGCTGAAGGCGCTCGATCATACGAAGGACCAGTCGTACTTCCTGCATCGGCTGAACCAGGCGCAGTTGTCGAAGACGCTGTTCCCGCTCGGCGAAATTCCCAAGACGAAAGTGCGCGAGATCGCCGCGCAGATCGGCTTGCCGAATGCGAAAAAGAAAGATTCGACCGGCATCTGCTTCATCGGCGAGCGGCCGTTCCGCGACTTCCTGAACCGCTATCTGCCGACCAGGCCGGGGCCGATGAAGACTACCGGCGGCAAGACCGTCGGCGAGCACATCGGCCTCGCGTTCTACACGTTCGGCCAGCGCAAGGGCATCGGTCTCGGCGGCAGCAAGGACGGCAGCGGCGAGCCGTGGTTCGCCGCGGGCAAGGATATTCCGAGCAACACGCTGTACGTCGCGCAGGGGCACGATCATCCGTGGCTGCTGTGCCATACGCTGTCGGCGGGCAACACGAGCTGGGTCGCGGGCGAGCCGCCGGCCGACGGCTTCGCGTGCGGCGCGAAGACGCGCTACCGGCAGGCCGACGCGGCGTGCACGTTCAACGCCGCGGCGGCAGGCGGTTCGGGCGAAGGCCTGTTCGAGCTGACCTTCGACGCCGCGCAATGGGCCGTCACGCCGGGACAATCGGCGGTGCTGTACGACGGCGACGTGTGCCTCGGCGGCGGCATCATCGAACGCGCGATGACCGGACAACCGGCCGAGCTGCCGCCGGACCTGGCGCCGAAGCAAACTCGCGCGCAGCGTCGCAAGCAGGCGCATAAGCCGAAGCAGCCGCAACGCGCCTCGCAGGACGAGCCGCAGACCCCGCGGCAAAAAGCGGCGCTGCTCGGCGCGCGTTGAGCGATGCATAACGGCGCGCGCGGTGGGTCACACCACTCCGACACACTCGCGCCGTTCATCCTAGCCGTTCATCTTGTTTCCGCCGCCTGGCGCGGTCACACTCGTTTCACCTTCGCGTGCGAGGCCTGGCTTCCATTCGCAGGCCTCATCTTCGGGCTTCGACCGTCCACGCCGCGCCGTGACCGCAGCCGCCAGTTTTCCTTCGCGACGGGTACCGCCCGCGCCCCTCGCGCGGACGATCCCGCCACAATGATCTTCACTGCACTGGAGTCTCCATGTTTTCTCGACGCTTCCTGGCCATGTGGTGCGCAATCGCGCTCGCCGCGGTATGTGCCGCGCTCGCCGCGACGCATCGCCTGTCGTGGTTCTGGATCATCGCGCCGGCCGCGCTCGTCGCGCTCGGCGTGTTCGACCTGACGCAACAGCGCCACGCGATCCTGCGCAACTACCCGCTGTGGGGCCACCTGCGCTTCATTTTTGAATTCATCCGGCCGGAGATCCGCCAGTATTTCGTCGAAGACGATACCGACGAAAAGCCGTTCTCGCGCGCGCAACGCAGTATCGTCTACCAGCGCGCGAAGAACGATGTGGATAGCCGCCCGTACGGCACCGAACTCGACGTGAAGGCGATCGCGCACGAATGGATCAGCCACTCGCTAGCGCCGACCAGGCTCGATGGTCACGACTTTCGCATCGTCGTCGGCCCCGATCGCGCGCAGCCGTATTCGATGTCGATCTTCAACGTATCGGCGATGAGCTTCGGCTCATTGTCGGCCAACGCGATCATGGCGCTGAACCTCGGCGCGAAGAAAGGCAACTTCGCGCACGACACCGGCGAAGGCTCGATGTCGAAATATCACCGCGAACATGGCGGCGACATCATCTGGGAAATCGCATCCGGTTATTTTGGGTGTCGTAACGACGACGGCAGCTTCAACGCCGAAAAATTCGCGAAGCAGGCCGCCGAACCGCAGGTGAAGATGATCGAGGTGAAGCTGTCGCAAGGCGCGAAGCCGGGCCACGGCGGCGTGCTGCCGGCCGCGAAGATCACGCCCGAAATCGCCGAGACGCGCGGCGTGCCGATGGGCCGCGACTGCATCTCGCCGGCGACGCACTCCGAGTTCTCGACGCCGCGCGAGCTGCTCGAATTCGTCGAGCGGCTGCGCACGCTGTCGGGCGGCAAGCCGACCGGCTTCAAGCTGTGCATCGGGCATCCGTGGGAATTCTTCGGGATCGCGAAGGCGATGCTGGAAACGGGCATCCTGCCGGACTTCATCGTCGTCGATGGCGCGGAAGGCGGCACCGGTGCGGCGCCGCTCGAATTCACCGATCACGTCGGCGTGCCGTTGCAGGAAGGGCTGCTGCTCGTGCACAACACGCTGGTCGGCATCGGTCTGCGGCAGCGCATCCGCATCGGCGGGAGCGGCAAGATGATCACCGCGTTCGATATCGCGAAGACGCTCGCGATCGGCGCCGACTGGGTCAACGCGGCGCGCGGCTTCATGTTCGCGGTCGGCTGCATTCAGGCGCAGACCTGCCATACCGGCCGCTGCCCGACCGGCGTCGCGACCCAGGACCCGGTGCGCCAGCGCGCGTTGGCGGTGCCGGACAAGGCCGATCGCGTGTTCAACTTCCACCACAACACGCTGCACGCGTTGCAGGAAATCATCCAGGCCGCCGGGCTGCGGCATCCGGCGGAGCTGCGCGCGCATCACATCGTGCGGCGCGTGTCGTCGCATGAGGTGCGGTTGATGTCGGAGCTGCTCAAGTATCTCGAACCGAACGATCTGCTGAACGGCAACTTTCGCTATACGCTGTTCGAGAAGTACTGGCCGATCGCGCAAAGCGATTCGTTCTCGCCGAAGGCGGAGCTGGCGGCTTGCTGAGTGCGCGCGGACCCTCGCCACGCCGCGTGTCGCCCAAAAGCCGCATCGCGGCCCGTCCGCCCTCGTAAAACGGGCCGCCCCCCTTCCTTTCCGTTAAAATCTCGGGTTTAGCACTTCGCTCCACGGCCCGCTCGCGCGCTTAGGCGCACGCGGCACGGCCCCCCATGCCCGAAAGGCACTTCATGCTCACGTTTCAGCAAATCATCCTGACCTTGCAGTCCTATTGGGACAAGCAGGGCTGCGCGTTGCTCCAGCCGATCGACATGGAAGTCGGCGCGGGCACGTCCCACGTCCATACGTTTCTGCGCGCGATCGGCCCCGAGCCGTGGCGCGCCGCCTACGTGCAACCGTCGCGCCGCCCGAAAGACGGCCGCTACGGCGAGAACCCGAACCGTCTGCAGCACTACTACCAGTACCAGGTGGTGCTCAAGCCCGCGCCGGAAAACATTCTCGACCTGTACCTCGGCTCGCTCGAAGCGCTCGGCTTCGACCTGAAGCAGAACGACGTGCGTTTCGTCGAGGACGACTGGGAAAACCCGACGCTCGGCGCGTGGGGTCTCGGCTGGGAAGTGTGGCTGAACGGCATGGAAGTGACGCAGTTCACGTACTTCCAGCAGGTCGGCGGTCTCGACTGCAAGCCGGTGCTCGGCGAAATCACCTACGGTCTCGAACGCCTCGCGATGTATCTGCAGAAGGTCGAGAACGTCTACGACCTCGTCTGGACCGAGTGGGAAGAGCAAGGCCCGAACGGCCCCGAACTGCGCCGCCTGACCTACGGCGACGTGTATCACCAGAACGAGGTCGAGCAGTCCACCTACAACTTCGAGCACGCGAACGTCGATCTGCTGTTCACGTTCTTCAACAGCTACGAAGCGGAAGCGAAGCGCATGATCGATGCGCAGATCGCGCTGCCCGCCTATGAACTCGTGCTGAAGGCCGGCCACACGTTCAACCTGCTCGACGCGCGCGGTGCGATTTCGGTCACGGAGCGCGCGGCGTACATCGGCAGGATTCGCGCGCTGTCGCGTCTGGTCGCGCAGGCCTACTACGACTCGCGCGAAAAGCTGGGCTTCCCGATGCTCGGCAATCCGGTGCATGGCGTGCCCGGCCTCACCACCGACGAGCAGGACGCCGCGATGCCCGCGTGGGCGCCGCCGCTGAAGGTCGAACGCAAGATCGACCAGGACTGACGAGAACTTCAACCAATGACTCAATCTCAACACGCTACCCTGCTCGTCGAGCTGCTTACCGAAGAACTGCCGCCGAAGGCGCTCGCGCGTCTCGGTGACGCCTTCGCCGAGGGCATTGCGCAGCGCCTCGCGGCGCGCGACCTGATCGAAGGCGAACCGTCGTTCGAACGCTTTACTACTCCGCGCCGTCTCGCGGTGACGATTCACAACGTGCGCGCGGTCGCGCCGGAAAAACACGTGCGCGAAAAAGTGCTGCCGGTTTCCGTCGCGCTCGATAAAGACGGCCAGCCCACCGCACCGCTCGCGAAGAAGCTCGCCGCGCTCGGCTTCCCCGACTTCACGGTGAACGATCTCGAACGCGCCCAGGACGGTAAAGCCGAAGCGTTCTTCCTGCGCTACGCCGCGCCGGGCGCGACGCTCGCCGACGGCCTGCAAGCCGCGCTCGACGAAACGCTCGGCAAGCTGCCGATTCCGAAGGTGATGACGTATCAGCGCCCGGACGGGTCGAGCGTGCAGTTCGTGCGCCCGGTGCATCGTCTAACCGCGCTGCATGGCGAAGAAATCGTGCCGATCAGCGCGCTCGGCATCGACGCCGACGACACCACCCTCGGCCACCGCTTCCTGTCCGAGGGCTTCGTGCAGATCCAGCACGCGCAGGCCTATGCCGAAACGCTCGAACACCGCGGCCGCGTAATCGCGAGCTTCGCCAGGCGCAAGGAAGCGATCCGCTCGCAACTGCTCGCGCATGCCGGCGAAGACAAGGTCGTGATGCCCGAGGCGCTGCTCGACGAAGTGACGTCGCTGGTCGAATGGCCGGTCGTCTATGAGTGCCGCTTCGAGGACGAATTCCTGCAGGTACCGCAGGAATGCCTGATCCTGACGATGCAGACCAACCAGAAATACTTCGCGCTGACCGATGCGAACGGCAAGCTGCGCTCGCGCTTCCTGATCGTGTCGAACATCGAGACGGCGACGCCGGCCGAGATCGTCGAAGGCAATGAGCGCGTGGTGCGTCCGCGTCTCGCCGACGCGAAGTTCTTCTTCACGCAGGACATGAAGAAGCCGCTCGCGGATCGCGTGCCGCTGCTCGCGAACGTCGTTTATCACAACAAGCTCGGCTCGGCGCTGCAACGCGTGGAGCGGCTCGAAGGGCTGGCCGGCGCGATCGCCGCAATGACCGGCGCCGACGTCGCGCGCGCGACCCGCGCCGCGCGCCTCGCGAAGGCCGACCTGATCACCGACATGGTCGGTGAATTCCCCGAGCTGCAAGGCACGATGGGCACGTACTACGCGCGCCACGATGGCGAGGCGGAAGAAGTCGCGCTCGCATGCTCGGAACACTACCAGCCGCGCTTCTCGGGCGACGCGTTGCCAACTACCGCGACCGGCACCGTCGTCGCGCTCGCCGACAAGCTCGAAACGCTGGTCGGCATCTGGGGCATCGGCCTGCAGCCCACCGGCGAAAAAGACCCGTTCGCGCTGCGCCGTCATGCGCTCGGCGTGCTGCGCATCCTGATCGAGAAGCAGTTGAACGTCGACTTCGTCGATCTGTTGCGCATCGCTTATGCGCAATTCGCCGGCATGCCGAACGTCGCCGATTCGACCGACGCGATCTACGAGTTCAGCATGGACCGCCTGCGCGGCCTGTTGCGTGAACGCGGCTACGCGGCCGGTGAAATCGACGCGGTGCTCGCGCTGAACCCGACGCGCCTCGACGACATCGTCGCGCGCCTCGACGCGGTGCGCGAATTCGCGTCGCTCGCCGAAGCGGCTTCGCTCGCGGCGGCCAACAAACGCATCTCGAACATCCTGAAGAAGTCGGAAAGCGTGACGAACGGCGGCGTGCAGCCCGCGTTGCTCACCGAAGCGGCGGAGAAGGCGCTGAACACGCAGCTCGAACAGGTGACGCCGCGCGTGCAATCGCAACTGGCAGTACGCGACTACACCGGCGCGCTGACCGCACTGGCCGCGCTGCGCGAGCCGGTCGACACGTTCTTCAACGACGTGATGGTCAACGCGGAAGACCCGGCGTTGCGCGCGAACCGTCTGGCTCTGCTCGGCGCGCTGCATCAGCAGATGAACTGCGTCGCCGATATTTCCCGACTCGCCGCCTGAGCACCGCGCCATGCCGATCAAGAAAGTGGTGATCCTCGACCGCGACGGCGTGATCAACGTCGACTCCGACGCGTTCATCAAGTCGCCGGACGAATGGGTTGCGCTGCCCGGCGCGCTGGAAGCGATCGCACGTCTGAACCAGGCGGGCTATCGCGTCGCGATCGCGACGAACCAGTCGGGCATCGGCCGCGGTCTGTTCGACATGGATGCGTTGAACGCGATGCATCTGAAGATGCACCGCATGGCGGCAGCGGTCGGCGCGCGCATCGAAGCGGTGTTCTTCTGTCCGCATACGGCGGAAGATCATTGCGAATGCCGCAAGCCGAAGCCCGGCATGCTGAAGATGATCGCCGAGCGTTTCGAGGTCGATCCGGCGCATACGCCGACCGTCGGCGATTCGCTGCGCGATCTGCAAGCGGGCGCGGCGCTCGGTCACCCGATCCACCTCGTGCTGACCGGCAAGGGCCGCAAGACCCTCGCCGCGGGCGGCCTGCCCGAAGGCACGATCGTGCACGACGACCTGCGCGCGTTCGCGCTCGACTTTCTCGCCGACGCGCATGAATAAACGCGCACTGCGCGCTCCCAACCCTCACCGACCACGCCGATGCGCTTTATCCGTTCCCTGCTGCTGCTGATTTATTTCGTTGTGGTCACGGTGCCGTACGCGACCGCGTGCATCATCGCGTTTCCGTTCCTGCGCGCGGAAAACCGCTACTGGATGGCGGCCGGCTGGTGTCGCCTGACGCTGTGGGCGGTGCGCTACCTGAACGGCATCCGCTACCGCATCGAAGGCTTCGAGAACCTGCCCAACGGCCCGGCCGTGCTGCTGTCGAAGCATCAGTCGGCGTGGGAAACAATCGCATTTCCGGCGATCATGCCGCGACCGCTGTGCTACGTGTTCAAGCGCGAGCTGTTGTATGTGCCGTTCTTCGGCTGGGCGCTCGGCATGCTGAAGATGGTTCACATCAACCGCAAGGAAGGCAAGTACGCGTTCGAATCGGTCACGAACCAGGGCAAGGCGCGCATGGCCGAAGGCGCATGGGTCATCATGTTTCCGGAAGGCACGCGCACGCCGACCGGCAAGCAGGGCAAGTACAAGACCGGCGGCGCGCGCTTCGCGATCGCGACCGGCGCGCCGGTCGTACCGATCGCGCACAATGCGGGTCGTGTGTGGCCGCGCAACTCGTTTACGAAATATCCGGGTATAGTCACGGTGTCGATTGGCAAGCCGATCGAAACGACGGGGCTCACGCCCGACGAAGTGAACACGCGCGTCGAACAGTGGATCGAAGCCGAAATGCGCCGCATCGATCCGACTGCCTACAGCGCGGCGGCTAACGACTCCGCCGCCGCTCCCATCTGACGCGCCACGCCCTCGAAGCCCGCGGGCGTATTGCGCGAAGCGAACCCGATGCAGAAGTCTCCCACGCCGCAGCCCGCCGCGGCGCTCGAAAACCGGCAGCTCGATCTCCCGCTCTTCGCCGAGCCGGGGTCGACGTCGTCGACCCCTTCGCCTTCCACGCCGGGTTCATCCGGCACAGCGCCGGCCAGGCCGCCCGTCGCGCCGCTCGCGCCGGATGGCAGCAAGCTGCGCAGCCTCACCATCGGTTCACGCACGCTGCATTACGCGCTCAAGCGTTCCGCGCGCCGCTCGATCGGCTTTGCGATCGACAGCACCGGCCTCACGATCACCGCGCCGCGTTGGGTCACGCTCGCCGATATCGAAACCGCGATCACCGAAAAACAGCGCTGGATTTTTACGAAGCTGATCGAATGGCAAACGCGCGTCGAACAGCGTGCGCTGCCGAAGATCGATTGGAAAGATGGCGCCGAAGTGCCCTACCTCGGTCAGCCGGTGCGGGTGACGCTCGGCGCGCCGCAAGGCATGCTCGCGTTCAGCGCCGAGCACAGCGCGCTGCAATTGCCGCTGCCGTTGCAAGCCGATCCGCAGCAGATCAAGGATCGCGTGCAGGGCTGGCTGCAAGGCGAAGCGAAGCGGCTGTTCGGCGAACGTCTCGAGATCTACGCGCAGATGCTCGGCGTCAACTATCGCTCGTATGCGCTGTCTTCGGCGGCGACGCGCTGGGGCAGTTGTTCGAGCGACGGCAAGATTCGCCTGAACTGGCGGCTCATCCACTTTCCGCTGTCCATCATCGATTACGTCGTCGCCCATGAGTTGGCGCATCTGCGCGAGATGAATCACAGTCCGCGCTTCTGGCAAACGGTCGAATCGATTTTTCCGGAATTCCGCGAGGCGCGGCAGACACTGAAGTCGCATCCGCCGGAGTTGTTGCCGACGCTTTGAGCCCGGACGCTATCTCTGCGACAGCGCTTTCGCGGACTGCAACAGATCGTCGAGCATCACGCCGCGCCTGTCCGGGCTCGTGTCGCGGCCAGTCATGAAACACAGCGCTGCAATCGGCAGTCCCGCACGATCGCGAATCGGCGCTGCCATACACAGCCTGAACGCGTTCGAAAGTCCTTCGGTGCAGCAGTAGCCTCGTTCTTTTGCGGCCTGCACGTCCTTCAGGAATGCGTCGAATTCGATGCTCGCCCCATTGTCGAGAATGAAATCTTCCGCCGGAATCAGCGCGCGAATCTCGTCGGCGCTCAGGTGACCCAGCAGCAGACGTCCGGTAGCGGTCCAAGGTATCGGCACTCTCACGCCGATGTCCGAACTGATGTTGAAGGGCCGCGCACTGTGCTCGGACAACACGACCGTGTACTTGTTGCCTTCCAGCATGCACAGCTGCGTGGTCTCGTCGTACTTCCTCACCAGTCCCAGGATGGATTGATGCGCACGGCTGATCAGATCGTTGTGCGTGGCATAGTCGGACCCGTAGTAGTGCATCTCGCGCCCAAAAAACACGCTGCCATCCGCGGCCGTCTCGAGCCAGCCGACTTCCGTGAGAATCGCGACCAGCTCGTAAATGCTCGAACGCGGCGCACCGGTTGCCTCGATCAGTTCGCGCATCGTCAGCGGGCGTTGGGCGACATGCAATTGCCGGAAGATCGCGATCACGCGGTCCACGCCTCTAGCCCGAGACGATTCTGTAACAGCCATGCGTTCACTCCGTAATGCGTTGATCCGACCGTCAATGGTCGAGAACTCGATGCAGAAACTGCCGGGTGCGTTCGTTCGAGGGATTGACGAAGATCTGCTCCGGATCGCCCTGCTCCGCGATGACCCCCTTGTCCATGAAGACGACGCGGTCAGCGGTCTTGCGGGCAAAGCCCATTTCATGCGTGACGACGACCATCGTCATGCCGTCGCGCGCGAGCCCGCGCATCACCTCGGTGACCTCGCCGACCAGCTCCGGGTCGAGCGCGGACGTCGCCTCGTCGAAAAACATGATGCCGGGTTCGACCGCGAGCGCGCGCGCAATCGCCACGCGTTGCTGCTGACCGCCCGAAAGCTGGCTGGGATAGTGTTCCGCGCGGTCCGCGAGCCCGACGCGATCGAGTGTCTCAATCGCGCGCTTGCGCGCGTCGGCCGGACTCATGCGGCGCGCCTTGATCAGCGCGAGCGTGACATTGCCGAGCGCGGTCTTGTGAGGAAACAGATTGAATTGCTGGAAGACCATGCCGACGTGGCCACGAATCTCCCGTGCTCGACGCGGATCATGCAAGGGCACCTCGTTGACCCAGACCTCGCCGGAATCGGTGGTCTCCAATCCCGCCATGATTCGCAGGACCGTGCTCTTGCCCGAGCCGGACGCGCCGATCAGCACCAGCACTTCACCCGAGCGGACCTCGAGATTGATTTCGTTCAACACTCTCGTCGAACCGAATGCTTTGCTGACGCCCGTCAGTGAAATGATCGGCCTGGTTTGGCTTTGGTTACTCACGACAATCTCCTGCGGTCATGGTGGCGCACCCATTGCGAAAGCGGGAAGCACACGGCGAAGTAAATGAGTGCGACGAGTCCATAGATTTCCACCGGCTTGCCGATCCGGTCGACGATCGCCTGGCCACCGTGCATCAACTCGGACATTCCGATCATGCTGACGATCGACGTGTCCTTGATGAGCGACAGATACTGTCCGACGAGAGGCGGCAACACGATCTTTCCGGTCTGAGGCAGCACGACGAACGAGAACGCCTGAGCCCGCGTGAGGCCGAGGATCTGCGATACCTCCCATTGACCTTTGGGTACTGCTTCGATCCCTGAGCGGAAAATTTCGGCGATATAGGCGCCCTGATAGACGCTCAAGCCAATCACGCCGGCTGCGAACACGTCGATCGCATAACCGAAGTACGACACGCCGAAATAGATCAACATCAGCGTGATGAGCACCGGCGTGCCGCGAAACAGCTCCGTATAGAGTCTGGCGATGCGGTCGGTGCCCCACGGGCCGAACGATCGCAAGACCGCGGCGAACAGGCCGATCAACGTGCTGCCCACGATGGACGCGATGGAGAGCAACAGCGTCGTCATCAGACCCTGCAGCAGGATCGATAGACTGGTTTTCAGCAATTCGACTGACATGATCCAACTCCAATCCGGGAATCAGGCCCGCTTCGTCCGGCGCATAAAGCCTGTCCCGAAACCGCTGCGCGCCGGCATGGCGAGGGGAGGATGAAAGATCCGCGCGCCGAGCTGGCCCGCCAGCCAGGACAGTACGTTACTGAGCACGAGATACGCGACGAGCGTCACGCTGAACGTCTGAAGGTAGAGAAGCGTTCGCGAGTTGATCACGGTCGCCGTGCCGGTCAACTCCGGCAATGCAATGGCGGACAGCAGCGACGTGCCGAGCAGCAACTGGATCAGGTAGTTGACGATGGCCGGATAGACCGCGCGCGTCGCCTGCGGCAAGACGACCTCGACGAAGATCTGCGCGCGTTCGAGGCCGAGAATGCCGGCAGCCTCGAGTTGGCCGCGCGGCACCGACTGTATGCCGGCGCGGAACACTTCCGACAGGTAAGCACCGACGTTGACGCCGAGCGCAATGACGCCCGCCCAGTATGCGTCGAGCGAAATACCCGCCGACGGCAGACCGAAGAACACGATGAAAATCTGCAGGAGGACAGGCGTATTGCGGATGATTTCAACGTAGCCACGGGCGATCCACCGAAGCAGCGCGAGCGGAGAAGCGCCGGCCAGCGCGGTCAACAAACCCAGGACTAGCGCCTGTACGAAGGCCAGCACGGTCACCTGCAACGTCAGCCAGCTCGCGCTCAAAAACTCGGGCACGTAGCCCCACAAAGTCAGCCACTCGTAACTCATCTCATGCTCCCCATAGTGCGGGTTTCACTGCCGCGCTTTAAAACTGCGGATTGAGCGGATAGCGCGGATCGGTGCCGAACCACTTGTTGTAGAGCTGCGCGTTGAGCTTCGACGCATTGACGTTGAAGAGGAACAGATTCAGATAGTTGAGCCATTCCTGATCACCGGCCTTGACGCCGAACGCGTTGTATTCGAGCGGCACCAGCGCCTCGTTCGTGACGGCAAGTTCAGGATCGAGCTTGGCCTGATACGCGAGGAAGTTGTTGTCCTCGATCATCGCGTCGGCTTGCCCCTGCTTGACGGCAAGTATCGCGGCCTGCGAGCTGTCGTATTCCTGGATCTTCACCGGGATATTCAACGAGCGCACTTCATCGCCATTGGTCGAGCCCTTGACCGTCGCGATCGTGCGACCGCCCATGTCCTTGATCGACTGAATACCGCTGTTTTTTCTGACCAGCAGCGCTTCGCTGGCAACCACGTAAGGGGCCGTGAATTCGATCACTTTTGCGCGCTCCAGATTGCGCGTGAAGTTGCAGAACACGACGTCCACCTTGCTGGTCTGCAGATTCGGAATCCGGTTCGCGCTCGTCGTATTCACGACCTCGAGCTTCACGCCCATCTGCTTCGCGAGTTCCTTCGCGAGGTCCACGTCATAGCCGTCCGGTTGGCCGTCTTTGTTGTAGAACCCGAACGGCGCGAACGTCAGGCAGTCCCCGACGCGCAGCGTGCCCCGCTGCAACACGCCCTGAAGCGTCGACGGAGCTGCCGCCGCGCTCTGCTCCGGCGTGGCGACCTTGGTGCAGCCAGTGATGGCGAGCAATCCAGCAACAGCGAACAGAAAGGCGGCTCTGGCGCCTCGATTGGCAAGCTTCATGGGCAGGGTCCTATGCGGAGAAGAGGGTTCCGGGGCAGACGTACCGGCTTCGGCGCCTTTCGGCATGCATGAATATTCGCCGGCTCACGCATCGATTGTCCGATATATCAGACTGCTATCTGAGGAACCGGATTGATACTGAGTGTTGGGCACTAATATCGAACCCGCAACCGGACACAAACCCTGATTGCCCACACCTTTTTGTTGGAATAGGTCCGAGCGGATTCCATGAGGCGCATCCAGTCCGGGCTGGCCACGCCGCTTCGCCCTACCAGGCAATCATTTACAATTCCCGCAGGTCAATGCATTTATCGACAAACTGTCAAAGGAGTACTCATGCGTATCCTGCATACCATGCTTCGAGTCGGTGATCTGGACGCCTCGATCCGTTTCTACACCGAAGTTCTCGGCATGCGCCTGCTTCGAAAGAACGACTACCCGGACGGGAAGTTCACCCTCGCATTCGTCGGTTACGAGGACGAATCGGAAGGCGCAGCAATCGAACTGACCTACAACTGGGACACGAGCAAGTACGACCTCGGAACCGGCTACGGTCACATCGCCCTTGAAGTCGACGACGCCTATGCGGCGTGCGAACAGGTGAAGAAACGCGGCGGCGTCGTGACGCGCGAAGCGGGACCCATGAAACACGGCACGACGGTCATCGCCTTCGTCGCCGATCCGGACGGCTACAAAATCGAGCTGATACAGAAGAAGGGACGAGTCGACTGACTCGAGTTCAACCGTTCACGCTGGGCACTTCCCGAAACGCATGCGCCCGCTGCTCAGATTCGGGCGAGGCGCCAGAACGACCATAAAGCCCGGCTTCACGTTGTACCCGGGGATGTGCTGCCGGGCGTATTCGCCCGGCAATCCTGTCTCGCGCCGGCACTATCAAAAATAAAGCCGACTATTCACGATGAGCACGACCACCGCCCCGCCCGCGCGCCGCGCCCCGGATAGCTTCGCGATCCTGTTGATGATCGGCCTATGCGCAATCTGGGGGCTACAGCAAGTCGCGATCAAGACCACCAATGCGGCTGTGCCGCCGGTCTTTCAAGCGGGGCTGCGCTCGACGATCGCGGCACTGCTCGTGTGGGCATGGGCGCGCTCGCGCGGCACGCCGCTCTTTCGTGACGACGGCACGCTCGGTGCGGGTCTGCTTGCAGGGGTGCTGTTCGCGGCCGAGTTCGTTTGCATCTTTTTCGGCCTGACGCTGACGAGTGCGTCGCGCATGGCGGTCTTTCTGTACACGGCGCCGTGTTTCACGGCACTCGGCCTGCACTGGTTCGTCGATGGCGAACGCATGCGGCGCATCCAGTGGCTAGGTATCGGCGTCGCGTTCGTGGGGATAGCGCTCGCGTTCGCCGATGGCTTCCTGCACCCGAACGCCGGCGCGGCTGCAAGCGCAGCCCACGGCTCGACGCTCGCGGGTGCGGCCGGCGATGCGCTCGGCGTGCTGGCCGGCATCGCGTGGGCCGCGACCACGGTGGTCGTGCGCGGCTCGCGGCTCGCGCAGACGAGCGCAAGCAAGACGCTGTTCTATCAGTTGACGGTGTCGGCGGCGGTGCTGCTCGCGCTGGCGCTCACGCTCGGTGAAGTGCGCGTGGAAAGCGTGACGCCGCTCGCGTTCGCGAGTCTCGCGTATCAGGCCGTGATCGTCGCGTTCGTCAGCTATCTGTTGTGGTTCTGGCTGTTGACGCGTTACATCGCATCGCGGCTGTCGGTGTTTTCGTTTTTGACGCCGATGTTCGGCGTGACCTTCGGCGTGCTGCTGCTCGGCGAGTCGTTCAGCGCGCGCTTTGTGATCGCCGCGCTGCTGGTGCTGACCGGCATCGCGCTCGTCAACGCGCCGGCGAAGCGGTAAGGGACTGGACGGCGTCCGCCGCGGTCAAGCGTCGAGCGTCCAGGTTATTCCGGCGCCGCGGCCGAGCGCGCCGCCACCGCCTGCGCCACGCTCACGTATTCGGCAACCGGCACGTCCTCCGCGCGGCGTTGCAGATCGAAGCCGAGCGCGTCGAAATCGACGGTATCGCGCAGCGCGGCAAGCGTGTTGCGCAGCATCTTGCGACGCTGCGAGAACGCCGCCGTCACCACCTCGCCCAGCACGTTTTCATCGACTACCGGCATTTCGTGCCGCTCGTACGGGATCATCCGCACGATCGCCGAATCGACCTTCGGCGGCGGCTGGAACGACTCGGGCGGCACGTCGAGCTGCTTGTCGATCACGTAGCGGTATTGCAGCATCACCGACAGGCGACTGAACGCCTTCGTACCCGGCTCCGCGACCATCCGCTCGACCACCTCGTTCTGCAGCATGAAGTGCTGATCGATCACGCGGTCCGCGAAGGTTGCCAGATGAAACAGCAGCGGGCTCGAAATGTTGTACGGCAGATTACCGACGATGCGCAGCGACGCCTTGTCGCCCGGTGCCGCGAGCGAGCCGAAGTCGAACTCGAGCGCGTCGCCCGAGTGCAGTTCGAGCAGGTCGCCGAACTTCGTCTTCAGACGGCCGATCAGGTCGCGGTCGAGTTCGACCGCGTGCAGCGGCGACTCGGGCGTCGCGAGCCGCTCGATCAGCGGTTCGGTCAGCGCGCCGAGGCCCGGACCGATCTCGACCATGCGCTCGCCGCGCTGCGGCCGGATCACGTCGACGATCGAATCGATCACGCCCATGTCGACCAGAAAGTTCTGACCGAAACGCTTGCGCGCGAGATGGCCCTGGTGCCGGCCTTGCTGTCTGCTGGTGGACATCGGAGAAACGCTAGAAAGAAAACTGCTTGAGAATGAAAGACGTCACGATGGAAATACGACGCCACGCGGCGCGTCACGGGCACCGCAACCGCTCAGGTCACCTGTGCGTCAGCCCGCGCGACGATGCTGCGCCATCGAAACAGCCGTCTCGATCGCGGCCATCAGGCTGCCCGCGTCGGCGCGGCCGGTGCCGGCCAGATCGAGCGCGGTGCCGTGATCGACCGAGGTGCGGATGATCGGCAGCCCGAGCGTCACGTTGATCCCTTCGCCGAACGTCGCGAATTTCAGCACCGGCAGGCCCTGATCGTGGAACATCGCTAGCACGCAGTCGGCTTCGTCGAGATAACGCGGCTGGAACAGCGTGTCGGCCGGATACGGACCGCGCGCGTCGATGCCCTCGCCGTTCACCTGCTGCAACGCCGGCGTGATCACGTCGATTTCCTCGCGGCCCAGGTAGCCGTTTTCGCCCGCGTGCGGATTGAGCCCCGTCACGAGAATGCGCGGCGCGGGCAAACCAAAGTGATGACGCAGGTCGTGATCGATGATGCGCAGCGTCGCGACGAGGCTTTCGATCGTCAAGGCCGCCGACACGTCCTTCAACGGCAGATGCGTGGTCGCGAGCGCGACGCGCAGCGGCCGCTTGCCGGTGCCCGCGAGCATCATCACGACGCGCGGCGTATGGGTGCGCTCGGCCAGATATTCGGTGTGGCCGGTGAACGGCACACCGGCGTCGTTGATCGTGCTTTTTTGCAGCGGCGCGGTGACGATCGCGTCGAACCTGCCCGCCACCGCACCGTCGATCGCCGCATCTAGCAGATAGAGCACGTAGCGGCCGTTCGCGGCGTCGAGCTTGCCTGCCCGCGCGGGCGCGCCGAGCGGGTGAGGTTCGAGCCGCACGCGCGGGCCCTGCGCGAGCAGCGCGGCCCAATCGACACCGACCGCGCGCGCCCGCTCAGCGAGCAATTGCGCATCGCCGAGCACGGTGAACTGCGCGTGAGGCCAGTGCGCCGCCGCACCCGCCAGCGCCTGCGCGGTCAGCTCGGGACCGACGCCGGCGGGCTCGCCGGTCGTGATCGCGATCTGCAGCGGGCGGTGGGTGAGCTGAGCGGCGCTCGTCATGGCATGGGCTCCGTTACTGCACGTTCGCGGTGGTCGGCTTCACTTCGACGTACGCGGTATCGCGCAACTCGCGCAGCCAGTCGGCGTACGCCTGTTCCGCCTTGCGCTGGCCGATGGCCTGACGCGCGAGATCCATCTGCTGCGCAATCGAGCCTTCCGCATCGCGGCGGCCGAGCACCTGAATCAGGTGGTAGCCGTATTCGCTGCGCACCGGCTCGCTGATCTGGCCGTCCTGCAGCGCGTTCATCGCGCGCTCGAACTCGGGCACCGTCTCGCCCGGGCTGATCCAGCCGAGGTCGCCGCCTTGCGACGACGAGCCGTCCTGCGAGTAGGTGTGCGCGAACTTCGCGAAGTCGCCGCCCGCGGCGATCTGATTGCGGATGTCGATCAGCTTCTGGCGTGCCTGCGGTTCGGACTGGCCGTCGCCGACGCGCAGCAGAATGTGGCGCACGTGCGTCTGCACGAGCTTCGGCGCATCCGCGCTGCTGCCTTGGCCGGCACGGCGCTCAACCAGACGCACGATTTCGAAGCCGTCGTTGGTGCGGATCAGATCCGGATTGATCTCACCCGGACGCAGTGTCGAGGCGGCCTTTACGAACTCGGGCGGCAGCTTCGACGGTGCGAGGAAGCCGAGATCGCCGCTGTTCTGCGACGCGTCGGGCGCTTGTGAATTGGCCTTCGCGAGCTTGCCGAAATCCGCCCCGCCCTTCGCTTCGGCGAGCAGCCCCTGGGCCTTCTTCTGCGCCGCCTCGATGTCGGTCTCCGGCGCGTTCAGCGGCGCACTCACGAAAATGTGCTGCATGTGCAGGTCGCTCGTCTGGCCGGCGCCCGGGCCGCGCTGGCTGGCGATGTAGTTCGCGACCTCGGCATCCGTCACCGTGATCTTGCTGTCCACTTCCTTCTCGCGCAGACGCGACAGCGTCAGCTCGGTGCGCGCGTCGTTCGAGAAGGTGGCCCAGGGCACGCCTTGCGCCTCGATGCGCGCGCGGTACATTGCGAGCGGCATGTTGTTCGCCTGCGCGAGACGCTCGAGCGTGCGCTGCACGGCTGCGTCGTCGATGTTGATGCCGTCTTCCTTGGCCTTTTGCAGTTGGATGCGCTCGAGCACCATCTGCGTGAGCACCTGCTGGCGCAACTGATCCGTCGGCGGCACCGGAGCGTTCTGCTGGTTCAGCCGGTGCGCGATCAGACCGACCCGCTCGTCGAGCTCGCGCTGCGTGATGACACCGTTGTTGACCACCGCGGCGATGGTGTCGACCGTCTGGCCGCTATTGCCGCCCAATGCCTGCGCCTGTACCGACGCGACTGGAACGAAGGACGCCGCGGCGACGAGACCCGCCGCGAGTATTGCCAAGCGAAGCTGTTTCATGATTGCCACAGATACTCCAATGATGTCGGGCGCTTCGCCCGTCTTTTCGCAAGCCGTGAATGACCGGGCGACCGTCATTCGTAGTTGGTGAACCGCGACTCCGGCGGCGGCGGCGGCGGCAACGGCGTGTAGCCGGCCACACTGGTGCGGAACGCGGTCATCAGCCCATTGTCGACGCTCGACAAGCCTTTGAACGTCAACTGCGCCAGAAACCGCGTGCTCGACTGATTCTGTCCCGACGAGTTCAGGCCGTTCGCGTAGCGCTGGATGCCGGCGCCGAGCGTCCAGCAATCCGCGTCGTATTGCAGGCCGACGAGGCCGTCGACGATACGGTGGCCATCGAGGTCGTAGTTGAACCGGCCGACACCGTACATCCGATGCGACAGCGGCCATTGGCCCGAAATCAGCACCTGGTTGATCGGCTGGTTGTCGAGCGTGGTGTTGGCGCGGGTGTAGCGGTACGCCACGTTGAGGACCTTGCCGGTCTCCGGACTGAACCCGAAGCCGACGCTCGTCTTCGTGAGCTGGTTGTTGTCCGCATTATATTGGAACGCCGTTTCCGAAGCGAAACCGGCGCCCAGCTTGATCGACGCACCCGCGATCAGGTCCGAGTGCGTGGCCTGCGTGCTCGTCTGGGAGGGCTGCAGCGTGACACGCTGATCCCGGAAATAGTACTGCTGCGCGATCACGAAGCGCGCGCGTTCGTCGCCGGTGGCCGGGTTGATGAAGCGCGTGGTGAGACCCGCGGTCAGGCGGTTCGCGTCGGCGATCCGGTCGTTACCGACGAACGTGTTCGGCGTGAAGATTTCCGCGAGACCGAAGTCGGACTCGGCGGTGTCGAAGAGCGGCGCGTTGTTCTGGTTCCGGTACGGCGTGTACACGTAGTACAGCCTCGGCTCCAGCGTCTGGATGAAATCCTGGCCGAACAGGCGCACCGAGCGCTCGAACGTCAACCCCGTGTCGAACGTGAAGGTCGGGATCGACTCGGTGAAATTCTTCTGCGCGTTCGGCACGCCGCTAAGGTCGGTGCCGATGTTGTTCAGGTTGTACGACGCGAAGTGCCACTGCACTTTCGGCGTGACGAAGTAGCCCGGCCCCACCACCGAATAGGACACGTACGGGTTGAACAGCACCCGCTGGCCTTCGGTCAGGTCCGCGGTGGTGATGCGGAAGTTCGTGTAGTCGGCTTCGGCGCCGAAGTCGAAGCCGCCGATGTTGTACTTCGCGTACTTCACGTTCAACTGCGGCTCGCGGCCGTACGGGGCGGTCGACCCCTCCAGCGTCTGCCAGTGCTGCTCGCGCGCGAGCACGGACCACGGCCCGTTGTTGTAGGTCACCCCGGCTTCCTGCTGATACAGGAGCTGGAGGCCGTTCATGAACTGGTTGACCGACGACGACAGGTCTTGCGGATAGGTGTTATCCGAGACCTTGTTGTAGTAGATGTAGCCGCCGAAGCCGTTACCGAAATTCTGGTTGTGCTGGATGTACAGCGCGTAGCGGTTGGTCTTCGTCAGGCGATCGTCGGGCAGGAATTCACCGGTGATCGAACCGGAATACGTCGGCGACAGATAGCGGAACGTGCTCTGCAATTGCACACCGCGCTTCGAGATCAGACGCGGCGTCACGGTCAGATCGCGGTTCGGCGCGATGTTGAAGTAATACGGCACCGACAGCTCGAAGCCGTTCGTCGAGCTCAGCGAGAACGTCGGCGGCAACAGACCGCTGCGACGGTCGCCCGACAGCGGGAACGACAGCCACGGCGACGCGAACACCGGCACGCCCTGGAAGAACAGCACGCTGTTGTAGGCGACGCCTTCGTCCGCGCCGGTGTCGAAATCGAACTCGCTACCCTTGATGTACCAGGCCGGATTGTCCGTGCACTGGCACGCCGTGTAAGTCGCCTTCGTGAACACCGAGCGCTCGGCGTCGAGCAGGTCGACGCGCTGCGCGCTGCCCGAGCCGCCCGTCAACGTGAAGTGATACTTCGGCGCGGTCATGAAGCCTTCGGTCGAATCGACGCGCAGATGCGCTTCGGGCCCGATGAAGGTATTGCCGGTATTGATCACGTGGACATTGCCGTACGCATCGGCCATGTCCGTGTCCTGGTCGTAGTGCAGGCCGTCGGCCTTGATCACGGACGTGTTGTGGCGCACTTCGGCCGAGCCCTTGGCGGCGAGGTCCTGGTCGATCGTGCCGCTCGCGTGGTCGCCGAGCACGAAGGTGGCCGGCCGCTGACCCGTTTGCAACGGATGCTCTTCGAGCTGCGGAGCGAGCTGCATGCCCCACGGCGGGTAGACCGCTTGCGGTTGCGCAGCTTCCCCCACCAGCTGGGCGTGCGCAAGCGCGGGCATCAGGCCCGGAGCGGCGATCAACGCCGCGACGAGCCGCCTTTTGCGCGGCACTACTGCACAGGAAGGAGTGGTATCGGAAAGCTGTCTGGGCGGCATGTATCGTTTGGCGAGTCGACCCGTGTGCAAGCTTCCGTCATCACGATCCACCGCCTGCACACCGCGACCGTGAGAGTCGGCTGCACGTCTGGATTCCCAATTGCCGAGTGATAAGGCGGGCGGTAAAACGGAGCACGCGAAAGCTGGCGTGTAAGTCGCGTCAAAAAAGTCGTGGGGTATTATATGGCAAGACGTTGTCCCCAAGAATTTGCCGCCGCTTTTCATGACGCTGCCTTCCACTCAAGACTTCACCGACACCCGCCTCTCCCTGCTCAAGGCCTGGCTGCAAGGCCACGCAGCGCGTCATGCGCTGGAGCTCGACACGATCGTTCCGGCCTCGTCCGACGCCAGTTTCCGCCGTTATTTCCGGCTCGCCGGTAAGGCGCCGCAAGGCAACGGCGCGGCTACGCTAATCGCCGTCGACGCGCCGCCGCCCGAAAAATGCCGCGAATTCGCGCAGATCGCGCAATTGCTCGACGCCGCCGGCGTGCACGTGCCGCGCGTGCTCGAGGTCGACTTCGACGCGGGCTTCATGCTCGTCACCGATCTCGGTACCGCGTCCTACCTCGGCGCGCTGACCGACGCGCAGGCCGCGGGGAACACCCGCGCGGCCCGCACGCTGATGCGCGACGCGCTCGACGCGCTGATCCGCTGGCAGCTCGGCTCGCGCGAAGACGTGCTGCCGCCGTTCGACGAAGCGTTCCTGCATCGCGAAATGGAGCTGATGCCCGAGTGGTTCATCGGCCGGCACCTTTGCCGTGAAGTCGATGCCGCAACGCGCGCGCAGCTCGATCGCACGTTCGCGCTCTTGATCGCGAGCGCGCGCGCGCAGCCGCAAGGCTTCATGCTGCGCGATTTCATGCCGCGCAATCTGATGATCGCCGAGCCGAACCCCGGCGTGCTCGACTTCCAGGACGCCGTGTACGGGCCGATCACGTACGACGTCGTGTCGCTGCTGCGCGATGCGTTCCTCAGCTGGGACGAGGAGTTCGAGCTCGACTGCTTCGTGTACTACTGGGAGCGCGCGAAAAAAGCCGGCCTCCCGGTCGATGCCGATTTCGGCGAGTTCTACCGCCAGCTCGAATGGATGGGGCTGCAACGGCACATCAAGGTGCTGGGCCTGTTCTGCCGCATCAACTACCGCGACGGCAAGGCGCATTACATGAAAGACCTGCCGCGCTTCATCGGCTATGCGCGCAAGGTGGCCGAGCGTTATGCGCCGCTGCGCGGGTTCGCGAAACTGCTCGACGACCTCGAAGGCCGCGCGCAGGAAATCGGCTATACCTTCTGACCGATGACGATGTCCGTGAAGAAAGCGATGATTTTTGCCGCGGGCCGCGGCGAGCGCATGCGTCCGCTGACCGACGCGTGCCCGAAGCCTTTGCTCGAAGCGGGCGGCAAGCCGCTGATCGTGTGGCAGATCGAACGGCTCGCGCGGGCCGGCATCCGTAGCATAGTGATCAATCATGCGTGGCTCGGCGCGCAGCTCGAAGCCGCGCTCGGCGACGGTTCGCGCTGGCAGGTCGAACTGCGCTACTCGCCCGAGCAAGAGGCGCTGGAGACCGCTGGCGGCATCGCGCAGGCGCTGCCGCTACTGACCGACGACGGCGCGGATCACGTATTCGTCGCGGTGGCCGGCGACGTGTACACCGATTACGACTACGCCGCGCTGCATGCGCACGCCGGCGCGCTGCAGGCGTTGCCCGAGCCCGGCATGCATCTGGTGATGGTACCGAATCCGCCGTTTCACCCGAACGGCGACTTTGGCCTCGTCGACGGCGTGCTGTCGCTCGACACGCAGCCGCGCCTCACGTTCGGCAGTTTCGGGCTGTACGACACGCGCATGTTCCGCGATCTGCCGCGCGGCACACGGCGCGCGCTGAGCCCGTATTACCGCGCGACGATCGCGCGTGGGCTCGCGAGCGGCGAGCTGTACGAAGGCGTGTGGGAGAACGTCGGCACGCAGGCGCAGCTGGAAGCGCTCGATCGGCTGCTGCGCGCGCGCTGAGCTTTACTTCGCCGTGCTCTCGCCGGCCCCGACCGCTTCCGCCCTTTCCACCGCGTCGGTGGTCTGCGCGGCGCGCTGCTGCAGCGCCCACATCTGCGCGAACAGGCCGTTCGCGCGCAATAGCTCGGCGTGCGTGCCTCGCTCGACGATGCGCCCCTTGTCCATCACGATGATCTGCTGCGCGTGCACGACCGTCGAAAGCCGGTGCGCGATGATCAGCGTCGTGCGTTCGCGCGCGATCAGGTCGAGCTCATGCTGGATCGCGCGCTCGGAGCGCGAATCGAGCGCGGACGTCGCTTCGTCGAACAGCAGGATCGGCGGATTCTTCAGGATGGTCCGCGCGATCGCCACGCGCTGCTTTTCGCCGCCGGACAGCTTGAGCCCGCGCTCGCCGACCGGCGTGTCATAGCCCTTCGGCAGACTCTCGATGAACTCGTGGATATGCGCGGCGCGCGCCGCCGCGATCACTTCGTCGCGCGTCGCCGACGGCCGCCCGTACGCGATGTTGTAGTAGATCGAGTCGTTGAACAGCACCGTGTCCTGCGGCACGATGCCGATCGACGCGCGCAGCGAATCCTGCGTGACATCGCGAATATCCTGCCCGTCGATCCGGATCGCGCCGCCCGTCGCGCGGTCGAGATCGTAGAAGCGGAACAGGAGCCGCGCGAGCGTCGACTTGCCCGAGCCGCTGTGGCCGACCACCGCGGTCGTCGTGCCGGCCGCGATCGTGAAGCTCACGTCGTGCAGAATCGGTCGCGAAGACTCGTACGCGAAGCTCACGTTGTCGAAACGCACCTGCGCACCGCTCACCCGCAAGGCCACCGCATTCGGCGCATCGGGCACTTCCTGCGGCGCGCCGAGCAGCGTGAACATGCGGTCCATGTCGGTCAGGCTCTGCTTCAGCTCGCGATAGACCACGCCGAGAAAATTCAGCGGGATATACAGCTGCAGCATGAACGTGTTGATCAGCACCAGGTCGCCGAGCGTCAGGCGCCCGGCCATCACGCCTTGGGTCGCGCGCCACAGGATGAACACGAGCCCCGTGCCGATGATCGCCTGCTGCCCGAAGTTCAGCGCCGACAGCGAACGCTGCGACTTGATCGCCGCCGCGCGATAGCGCTTCAGGTTTTCGTCGTAGCGGCTCGCCTCCCACTCCTCGTTGCCGAAGTACTTGACGGTCTCGTAGTTGAGCAGCGAGTCGATCGCGCGCGAATTCGCCTTCGAATCGAGCTCGTTCATCGTGCGGCGAAAGTGCGTGCGCCACTCGGTGACCTTCACCGTGAACGCGATGTACGCCGCGAGCGCGATGAACGTGACGATCGCGTAATAGGCCTCGTATTTGACGACGAAAAAGCCGAGCACGAGCCCGACTTCGACGAGCGTCGGCAGGATGCTGTACAGCGAATAGGAAATCAGCTGCGTGATGCCGCGCGTGCCGCGTTCGATATCGCGCGACATGCCGCCCGTCTGCCGCTCCAGATGAAAGCGCAGCGACAGCCCGTGCAGATGACGAAACACTTTCAGCGCAAGCTGGCGCACCGCGCTTTCCGTCACTTTCGAAAACAGTATTTCGCGCAGCTCGGTGAAGAACGACGTGGACAGCCGCACCACTGCATACGCGACCACCAGCAAGCCGACGCCGCCGAGCAGCACGATGCCGGGCGCGTCCTGCGCGCGGCCGAGCGCGGTCAGATGGCGGATCGACGCGAGACTGTCGACGATGTGCTTCATCACGATCGGCACGCCGAGGTTCGCGACCTTCGCGCCGATCAGGCAGCCGAGCGCGATGCCGACTCGCCATTTGTAGGTTGCAAGGTATGGCAGCAGCGACAGGATCGTTTGCCAGTCGTTGCGGGGTCCAGTGGAAATCGGCGAGGGTTCTGACGAAGGAGCGCGGCGCATAAATCGTGGGGAGAGTGTGGAACTGCCGGAGTTCGCAGCGGCGCGGCTCGCGCGCCTGGCTGGGCGCTTTCCCGTACAATTCCTGATCCCCCGTATTGTCGCAGAAGCCAGCTGGCGGCGCTTTCCGCGGCCTGTGGCCGGGCTGGCCCCAGCCGTTCGGTCCATGCGCGTCAATACACTCGAACACGTTTCCCAAGGATGTCCCGATGACCGATCTTCTTCAACTTCCTTCCAAGCCTTGCGCGCTGCGCGTGATGCCGCAGCCGTCGGACGCGAACATTCACGGCGACGTGTTCGGCGGCTGGATCATGGCGCAGGTCGACATCGCCGGCTCGATTCCGGCAAGCCGTCGCGCGAATGGACGGGTCGCGACCATCGCGGTCAATTCGTTCCTGTTCAAGCAGCCGGTGTTCGTCGGCGACCTGCTGAGCTTTTACGCGGATATCGTGAAGACCGGCAATACGTCGGTGACGGTGTCGGTCGAGGTCTACGCGCAGCGGATGAGACTGTCGCAGGAAGTCGTCAAGGTCACGGAAGCGATCCTCACCTACGTCGCCACCGACAGCGACCGCCGTCCGCGCGCGCTGCCCGCGCTGGACTGAGCCAGCAAGGATGCTTAAGCTAGCGGTTCCATGCGTCCCGCGCCGCGCCACCCGCTAGCCGTTTCAGCCGATCAGCGCACGAGGCCGGGCGCCCGATAGTCGCTCTTCTAATGGATACGTGATGAAACTGATCGGAATGCTCGACTCGCCGTACGTGCGGCGCGTCGCCATCTGCATGAAGCTGCTCGCGCTCGACTTCGAACACGAGTCGATTTCGGTATTCCGCACCTACGACCAGTTCGCGAAGATCAACCCGGTCGTCAAGGCGCCGACGCTCGTCGCCGACAACGGCGCGGTCGTGATGGATTCGACGGTGATCCTGCAGTATCTGGCGACGCTCGCCGGCCCCACCCCGCTGTTCCCGACGCAAGCCGACGCGGCGTTGCGCGCCGCGCGTCTGACGGGTCTCGCGCTCGCCGCGTGCGAAAAGAGCGTGCAGATCGTCTACGAGCGCAATCTGCGACCGCAGGAGAAGCAGCATGAAGCGTGGGTCGAGCGCGTGCGAGCGCAACTGCTCGCCGCCTATGCCGAACTCGAACGCGAGTTGGGCGAAGGGCCGCTGCCCGACACGCAGCAGCAGTTCAGCGCGGCGGACGTGGCCGTCGCCGTCGCGTGGCAGTTCACGCACATGATGCTGCCGGAGGCGGTCAGCAAGGCCGATCATCCGCGGCTCGAGAAATTTTCCGCGTTCGCGGAAAGCCTGCCGGTATTCAAGGACACGCCAGCGGAGTGACCGGCGTTTGACGCGACACGCGGTGACCCGCGGCGACCCTGGGCGCCGCGCGTCACGCTCCCTTCACGCCGGCTCCAGCTCCCGCACCAACCCGCCGTGCAGCAGTTCGGAGATCCCTTCCGTCGATAGCGGCTTCGCGAAATAGAAGCCCTGCATCTCGTCGCACGCGCGTTCCCTCAGGAAGTCGAGTTGCGCGGACGTTTCCACGCCCTCGGCGATCACCTGCAGCTTCAGCGAATGCGCGAGCGCGATGATCGCCGACGTGATCGTCTCGTCGTCGCCCGACACGCCGATATCCGATACGAACGAGCGGTCGATCTTCAGGCGGTCCACCGGAAAGCGCTTCAGATAGCTGAGGCTCGAATAGCCGGTGCCGAAGTCGTCGATCGCGAGACCGATGCCGAGCGCGTGCAGCTCGTTGAGCATCAACACCGCTTCTTCCGCATTGCGCATGATCGTGCTTTCGGTCAGCTCGAGTTCGAGATACTTCGGTTCGAGCCCGGTCTCGGCGAGCACCTGCGTCACGAGCTTCGCGATGTCGCGCTGCTGGAACACCCGCGCCGACAGATTTACCGACACGCGCGCCGGCGGCAAGCCCTGATCCTGCCACGCCTTGTTCTGGCGGCACGCCTCGCGCAGCACCCACTCCGACAGCGGCCCGATCAGCCCGCTTTCCTCGGCAAGCGGAATGAACGACGACGGCGGCACGAGGCCGGCCTCCGGATCGCGCCAGCGCACCAGCGCCTCGATGCCGACGATCTGGCCGCTGACGATATCGACCTGCGGCTGATAGTGCAGCAGGAACTCGTTGTCGCGCAGCGCGCGGCGCAGGCGTCGTTCGAGATTCAGGCGCGCGCCCGCGCTCGCGTTCATCTCCGGCTGATAGAACTGGAACGTGTTGCGGCCCATGTCCTTCGCGCGGTACATCGCGACGTCGGCCTTCTTCATCAGCGTTTCGGCGTCCTCGCCATCCTGCGGGAACAGGCTCGCGCCCATGCTGCAGCCGACGTACAGCTCGGTGCCGTCGAGCCACACCGGCTCGGCGATCGACGCGCGCACGCGCTCCATCCACGTGATCAGCGATTGCTCGTCGACGGTGTCGGTCATCACGATCACGAACTCGTCGCCGCCGTGGCGCGCAACCGTGTCGCTGGTGCGCGAGCAGCGCGCGAGCCGTTCGGCGACCACGCTGAGCAGCCGGTCACCGACGCTGTGGCCGAGGCTGTCGTTGACGTTCTTGAAGCCGTCGAGATCGAGGAACACGACCGCCACGCCCGTGTGGTGCCGCTGCGCGACGACGAGCGCGTGTTCGAGCCGGTCGCGCAGCAGGTTGCGGTTCGGCAGCCGCGTGAGGCCGTCGTAGTTGGCCTGGTATTCGAGCTGCTCCTGGTAGCGGATCAGCTCGGTCACGTCGTTGATGACGCCGATATGATGGGTGATCACGCCTTCCGCGTTCGGCACCGGCGCGATGAACAGCTGATTCCAGAACAGCGCGCCGTCCTTGCGATAGTTGCGCACCACGGCGCTGACCTCCCGATTCGCCGCGAGCGCCTCGCGAATCAATGCGACGCCCTCCTGGTCACGGTCGTCGCGTTGCAGCACGCGACAGTCGTGACCGATCACCTCATCGAGATCGTAGCCGGTGATACGCATGAACGCCGGATTCACGTATTCGATCAGATTGCCCGACGGCGACGGCGCGGTGATCAGGATCGCGTTGACACTCGCGTCGAGCGCACGGCTTTGCAGACGCAGCGCGAGATCGGCGCGCTTTTGCTCGGTGATGTCGGTGTACGAGCCGAGCACGCCGATCACCCGGCCGTCGCCGTCGGTAAACGGCAGCTTGCTCGTGACCCTCGTGCGATGCACGCCGTCGATCACGAAGTCGACCTCGAAGTTCATCTTCGGCACGCCGGTGCTCGCGACTTCGCGATCGTGCTCGTTCAGCAGGTCGGCGAACGCGCGCCACGGCAAATCGGTGTCGCTCTTGCCGATCACCTGCTCGGGATACGCGAGCCCCGCGTCGCGCGCGAACGCCATGTTGCAGCCCAGATAGCGCGAGTTCAGATCCTTCCAGAAAATCCGCTGCGGAATATTGTCGATCACCGCTTCGAGCATCTGATTCGAGCGCAGCGCTTCGGCTTCGGCGTTGATCTGATCGGTCACGTCGTCCGCCAGCACGAACGACGCGTCGCGGCCCATGAAGCTGAGCGCGTGATACGACACGTTGACGCTGATGATCGAGCCGTCGTTGCGCCGATGCCGCCAGATGCCGGCCATCGTGTGGCTCTGGCGCAAGTCCGCGCTGCGCGCTAGATGCTTCTCGAGGCGCGCAACTTCGGAATTCGGGTGAATCGCGCGGATCGTCATGCCGAGAAACTCGCGTTCCGTGTAGCCGTATTGCTCGATCGCGGCTGCGTTGACGGCGAGAAAGCGCAGCGTATCGCGATCGAAGATGTACATCGGCACCCTGTGGTCGTCGAACAGGCTGCGAAAACGCTCGTCGTTGCGCGCCAGCGCGCGGGCGCTGCGCAGCTTTTCACGCGCGCTGTTCTCGCGCACGCCGAACGTGAGCATCAGCAGCACGCTGCCGCAGAGCATCGTCACGAGCAGGACGAACATCGCGCGCTGGCTGTCGCTCGCCGATGCCGCGAGCGCGGTCTGCAACGAGCGGTTTTCGTCGCTGCGCAACGCGGCGAGCGCGGCTTCGACACGCTCTAGCGAGGGGGCAAGCTGCGGGTCGGACGGCGCGGGGTCGACGGATGCGTCGAATCGCGCGTCGTCGTGGGCCGAGATCGGTGCTTCGGTCGATGCCGCGCCCGACGTCGCGCTGGCCGCGCCGGGTAAGTCGCTCGCGTGGTTGCGCAGCGTGTCCTCGAGATCGTGCTGCAGCGCGTGCCGCGCCGCGCTCAGGCTGGCGAGCGCCGCCGACATGGACGGTTCGCTCGCGAGTTCGTCGCGCAGTGCGTCCTCGCGGCTCGCGAGTGTGTTCGTCATCGAAGCGGCCGCGTCCGGCGGGACCGGATCGCCCGATTCCTTCAGGCGGTGCACCGCGGCGAGCGCTTTGCCGAGCGCGGCGTGATAGGCATCGAGGTTCTGGCGCACGCTGGTCGAGCGCGCGAGGCGCGCATCGGCATCTCGCTGCCCGCGAATCTGCGTGTACGCGACGAACGCGTTTGCACCGACCGCGACGACCACGACCGCAATATTGATCAGCAGTCGCTTCGACAAAAAAGGATTCATGGGTTCCGAACGTCAATCGTTCCGAGGACGGGAGAGCGCGCTCGCTACCGGTGCGTCGGGCCGCATCGATGCAAATCTTTTACGCGCCAACCTTTGGATATCGGCAGCGATCGGAAGCGGGTTGAGGGTCGGCGTGAAAAAAATCTGAGGATTGGGGGAGTTGCGGAGCCGGCCGCGCCTAGCCGGCCGCGCCTAGCCGGCCGCGCCAAATTCCTTCATCGCCGGGACGAAATCGTGGTTCGCCTCGGGCTTGCGCGACAGCTTCGCGAGCACGTAACGTTTGAATGGATCGAGCTCCGCCCAGCGCGCGACGCTCGGCGCGGCGAGTCCGGCGAGCCCCGCCTGATGCGCGACGCCGTCGGGCACGCTGTCGGTTTGTCGCCAGGCCGGCGACTCCTCCGGCGTGAACCACTCCGGTTCGATGTTCGCGTGCGTGCGCAGCATCTCGAACAGCGCGTGATCGAAATTGGGTTCGATCTGCGTGTCTTCTTCGACCGGGAAACGCGCGAGCAGCTTGCGGTCTTCGAGCGGCAGTTGCTGCCACTGCGCGAGCGTGATGCGCAGGCCGAACCGGTCGAGATTGAAGCGCACCGACATCGGGATATAAGTGAAATTCTCCGAAGACGCGACTTCGAAGTCGAACAGAAGCGGTGCTTCGTTGAGTCCCATGTCAGTGCTCCTTGTCGGTGGCGGACAGCGTACGGGCGTCGCTTGAGGTATTTTAGAACCTTATTCGCGCGACGGCGGCCCGCGCGGCGGCGGCCGCTAAGCATACGGCGAGCCGGGCGGGCACTTGAATGCGCGGCATGCCACAGGAGTGAAGCAGCTTGAACGGACAGGAAAACGGACGTGCAACCGAGGCGGCAAACGGCCAGCCCCACGACCTCGACAGCGACGAACAACCCGGCGCGGTGCAACTCGAGGTGCGCCGCCATCGGGGCACGGCGATCGAAACCGCGACCGATCACGTCGGCCAGGAGTGGCCGGTCGCGCTGGTGTTCAACGGCATCTCGCACGCGGTGATGATGTGCACACCGCGCGATCTCGAAGCGTTCGCGGTCGGCTTCGCGATTTCCGAGGGGATCGTCGAGCGCGGCAGCGATATTCAGGACATCGAGGTCGAACTGCACGGGCACGGCGAACTGCCGCATGCCGAGGTGCAATTGCAGGTCGTGCAGCAGGCGTTCGCCGGTCTGAAGGAAAAGCGCCGCGCGCTCGCCGGGCGCACCGGCTGCGGCGTATGCGGCATCGAAAGCATTGATCTGCTCGATTTGAAACCGCAGCGTGTAGCAAATACCGGCTTTCTGCAGCGGCTCGCGCCCGATGCGATCGCGCGCGCCGCGCGCGCGCTGCCCGAGCACCAGGCGCTCACGCGTTTGACGGGCGGCCTGCACGCGGCCGCGTGGTGTGATGCGCAAGGCGCGATCCGCTATGCGTTCGAGGATGTCGGCCGCCACAACGCGCTCGACAAGCTGATCGGCCAGCTCGTGCTCGAGCGCGCCGATACGCGCGACGGTTTCGTGTTTCTGTCGAGCCGCGCGAGCTACGAACTGGTGCGCAAGGCCGCGCGCGTCGACGTGCCGATGGTCGCGACGATCTCGGCGCCCTCGTCGCTCGCGATTGCGATTGCGCGCGAGGCGGGTGTGCGGCTCGTGAGCTTCTGCCGCGAAGGCAGCTACGTCGATTACGACACCTGGCAGCCGCGGGTTTGAGCGATTGAAGCGGCGCAGCGCCGACTCACGGCAAACCCGCCCCGAAGCACGGCTGCGCCGTACGTCCCTCAGTCGAACTGCCGGAAATCCGGCTTGCGCTTCTCGAAGAACGCCTTGAAAGCCTCGCGCGCCTCGGGCGCGAGCAGCATCTTGCCGAAGTGCACGAACTCCTCGGTCATCTGCGTCTGCACTTCCTGTTGGCTCGCGCGTTTCATCAGGCTCTTCGTCACGCGCAGCGACGACGCCGGCAGCGCCGCCAGCTTCGCAGCCTGCGACGCCGCGAACGCGTCGACTTCGCCCGCCGACAGCACGCGATTCACCAAGCCCATCCGGAGCGCTTCCGCCGCGTCGAACGCCTCGCCGAGCAGCAGTTTTTCCGCCGCCGCCTGATAGCCGGCTACGCGCGGCAGCAGCAAGCTCGACGCAGCCTCCGGGCACAGCCCGAGTTGCGTGAACGGCAGCGAAAAGCTCGCGGTGTCGGCCGCGTAGACCAGATCGCAATGCAGCAGCAGCGTCGTGCCGACGCCCACCGCCGGCCCCGCAACCGCCGCCACGAGCGGCTTCTCCGCCGCGCTGATCGCGCGCAGGAACTGGATCACCGGGGGGTTGCCGCCGACCTGCGGCGTCTTCATGAAGTCTTCCAGGTCGTTGCCTGCGCTGAAAATGCCCGCGCTGCCGCGAATCAGGATCGCGCGCACCGACGCGTCGCCCTGCGCTTCCACGAGCGTGTCGGCCATCGTCTGATACATCGCGGCCGTGATCGCGTTTTTCCTGCCGGGCCGGTTGAAGCTGATGGTCAGCACCGCATCGGCGCGCTCGACCAGAATATCCGTCGTCATCCCGCTCATCTCCTTGTGCTCCTGCTGAATGTAAAAACGGTTCGCAAGCCGGGCGGCCTGCGAACCGTTGCGCGGTCCTCACTGGATCACCGAAGGATCCCCGGTGAGATCAGCGGCTCACAGACGCTCGATGATCCCCGCCGCGCCCATGCCGGTACCGACGCACATCGTCACCATGCCGTACTTGTAGTTGCGGCGGCGCAGACCGTGCACCACGGTCGCCGCACGAATCGCGCCCGTCGCGCCGAGCGGATGGCCCAGTGCGATCGCGCCGCCGAGCGGGTTGATCTTCGATGCATCGAGGCCGAGGTCCTGGATCACCGCGAGCGACTGCGCGGCGAACGCCTCGTTCAGCTCGATCCAGTCGAGGTCGTCCTGCTTCAGGCCGGCAGCCTTCAGCGCGGCCGGAATCGCTTCCTTCGGGCCGATGCCCATGATTTCCGGCGGCACGCCGCGCACCGCGAAGCTGACGAAACGCGCGAGCGGCGTCAGGTTGAACTGCTTGAGGATCTTTTCCGACACGACGATCAACGCGCCCGCGCCGTCCGAGGTCTGCGAGCTGTTGCCCGCCGTGACCGAGCCCTTGTTCGCGAACACCGCGCGCAGCTTCGCCAGGCCTTCCATCGACGTGTCCGCGCGCGGGCCTTCGTCGAGCTTCACCTCGCGCCTTTTCACGTTGATCTCGCCGGTCGCGAGATCGGGCACGCGGTCGGTGATCGTGTACGCGGCGATTTCGTCGTTGAATTCACCGGACCGTTGCGCCTCGATCGCGCGGCGGTGCGATTCGACCGAGAACGCGTCCTGCGCTTCGCGGCTGATCTTCCAGCGCTCGGCGACTTTCTCCGCGGTCAGACCCATGCCGTATGCGATGCCAACGTCTTCGTTGCGATCGAAGATATGCGGCGACAGCGACGGCTTGTTGCCCATCATCGGCACCATGCTCATCGATTCGCAGCCGCCCGCGATCATTCCGTCCGCCTCGCCGACGCGGATGCGGTCCGCGGCCATCGCGAGCGCGGTCAAACCCGACGCGCAGAAGCGGTTCACCGTGACACCGCCGACCGTGTTCGGCAGACCCGCGAGCAGCGCGCCGATCCGCGCGACGTTCAGGCCCTGCTCCGCTTCCGGAATCGCGCAGCCGACGATCGCGTCTTCGATCACGCCGGTGTCGAGGCCGGGCACCTGAGCGACGGCCGACTTGATCGCGTGTACCAGCAGTTCATCCGGGCGCGTGTTCCTGAACATGCCGCGCGGCGCCTTGCCGATCGGCGTGCGGCTCGCGGCGACGATATATGCGTCTTGCAATTGCTTTGCCATTTGTGAATCTCCTTTGTCGGCAAACCGCTTAGTTGCGCACCGGCTTGCCGGTCTGCAGCATGCCCATGATCCGTTCCTGCGTCTTCTGCGTGCCGAGCAGCTCGACGAACGCACGACGCTCGAGTTGCAGCAGCCATTCTTCGTCGACGAGGCTGCCCGCTTCGACGTCGCCGCCGCACACCGCTTCCGCGATGCGGCTCGCGATCAGGAAATCGTGATCGCTGATGAAGCGGCCGTCGCGCATGTTGACGAGCGACGCCTTGATCGTCGAGATCGCCGAGCGGCCCGCGACCGGCACTTGCGTCGCGCGCAGCGGCGCACGATAGCCCGCAGCAGCAAGCGCGCGCGCTTCCTTCTTCGCGACGTCGAGCAGTTCGAACACGTTGAAGACGATCGTGTCGGACGGCTTCAGGTAGCCCATTGCGCGAGCATCGAGCGCGGAGGACGAGACCTTGGCCATCGCCGCGTTCTCGAACGACTTCTGCAGGAACTTCAGCAGATCGTTGGTTGCTCCGACCTGGCTTGCCGCTTCGGCCGCACGCAGCGCCGCTTCCTTCAGACCGCCGCCCGCCGGCACCAGACCTACGCCGACTTCGACGAGACCCAGATAGCTCTCGATGTGCGCGACGCGCTTCGCGCTATGCAGCGCGAGCTCGCAGCCGCCGCCGAGCGCGATGCCCGAGATCGCCGCAACCACCGGCACGTTCGCGTACTTCACGCGCAGCATGCCCTGCTGGAAACTCTTCACGAACGGCTCGATGCCCTTCGCGCCGCCCATCATGAACGCGGGCATCGCTTCTTCGAGGTTCGCGCCCGCCGAGAACGGACCGCCCGGCGTGCCGAGCTTCAGCGACGTGGGCTGCCACACGACGAGGCCCTTGTAGTCTTTCTCGGCCAGTTCGATCGCCTGCGTCAGACCCTCGATCACCGCCGGTCCGATCGTGTTCATCTTGCTCTTGAACGACACGATCAGCACGTCGTCCTCGCCCGCGCGATCGTCGACCCATGCGCGCACCGCATCGGTCTCGAACAGCGTCTTTCCGTAGGTCTTCGGATCGGCGCCGGTTTCGCCGACGAGCGGCGCGCGGAACACCTGCTTGTTGTACACGTCGAGCGACGAGCGCGGCACGAAGCTCTGCGTAGCCGGCGACCAGGAACCTTCGGCCGTGTGCACGCCGCCCTTGTCGGCGACCGCGCCTTCGAGCACCCACGACGGCAGCGGCACATCGGCGAGCGCCTTGCCCGCCGCGATGTCTTGCTGCACCCACTCGGCGACCTGCTTCCAGCCGGCCGTCTGCCAGCCTTCGAACGGGCCTTCGTTCCAGCCGAAGCCCCAGCGGATCGCGAGATCGACGTCGCGCGCGTTGTCGGCGATCGACTCCAGATGCACGGCGATGTAGTGATAGACATCGCGGAAGATCGACCACAGGAACTGCGCCTGCGGATGCTGCGTTTCGCGCAACAGCTTCAGGCGTTCGGCAGCCGGACGCTTCAGGATGCGGCCGACGATTTCGTCCGCCTTGCCGCCGCCGTCGACGTAGTTGCCGGTCTTCGGATCGAGCACCTTGATCGCCTTGCCTTCCTTGCGGTAGAAGCCGGCACCGCTCTTCTGGCCGAGCGCGCCTTTCTTCACCAGTTCAGCTAGCACGGCCGGCGTTTCGTAGACCGGCAAGAACGGATCGTCCGGCAGTGTGTCCTGCATCGTCTTGATCACATGCGCCATCGTGTCGAGACCGACCACGTCGGCGGTGCGGAACGTCGCCGACTTCGCGCGGCCGAGGCGCGCGCCGGTCAGGTCGTCCACCTCGTCGAAACGCAGGCCGAACTTCTCGGCTTCGGCGATAACCGCGAGGATCGAGAAAACGCCGACGCGATTCGCGATGAAGTTCGGCGTGTCCTTCGCGCGCACGACGCCCTTGCCGACCACGCTGGTCAGGAAGGTTTCGAGCTGATCGAGAATTTCCGGACGCGTCGTCGCGGTCGGGATCAGTTCGACCAGATGCATGTAGCGCGGCGGATTGAAGAAGTGCACCCCGCAGAAGCGCGCCTTCAGTTCGTCCGAGAAACCTTCGGACAATGCGGTGATCGACAGCCCCGAGGTATTGGTCGCGAAGATCGCGTTCGGACCGATGTGCGGCGCGACCTTCTTGTACAGGTCGTGCTTCCAGTCCATGCGTTCGGCGATCGCTTCGATCACGAGGTCGCACTCGGCGAGCTTTTCGATGTCGTCGTCGTAGTTCGCGGGCTGGATGTATTGCGCGTCGTCCTTCACGCCGAACGGCGCCGGCGACAGCTTCTTCAGATTCTCGATCGCCTTCAGCGCGATGCCGTTTTTCGGGCCTTCCTTGGCGGGCAGATCGAACAGCAGCACGGGCACCCTGGCGTTGATCAGGTGCGCGGCGATCTGCGCGCCCATCACGCCGGCGCCGAGCACGGCTACCTTGCGAATGATCAGATTGCTCACGTCGTTTCTCCGGAGAGTTGTGCGGTGGCGCGAAGCGTCAGCCATGCTTCGCGCGAGGTGTGTGGTCTGGAGCGAGGCAGCGCGGGTTCGCTGCGCGCGGGCGCCTCGCTCCATCTGTGAGCGTTAGAACAACGCTTCTTCGACGTCCATCATCGGCTTCGAACCGGCCCGCGCCTGGCGGATCGTCATCGCCGTTTCGGGCAGTAGCTTCGCGAAGTAGAACCGCGCGGTCGCGAGCTTCGCCTTGTAGAACGGATCGCCCGATGCCTCTTTGTCCAGCGCGATACGTGCCATGCGCGCCCAGAAGTACGAGAACACCAGATGGCCGACCGTGCGCAGATACGGCACGGCCGCGGCGCCGACTTCGTCCGGGTTCTGCATCGCCTTCATGCCGATTTCCATCGTCAGCTTCTGCACCTTTTCACCGATGTCGGCGAGCGGGTTCACGAACTCCTGCATTTCCGGCTTGATGCCTTCGGCTTCGACGAACTCGGCGACGAGCTTGCCGAACTTCTTCAGCTTCGCGCCCATGTCGCCGAGCACCTTGCGGCCGAGCAGATCGAGCGACTGGATGCCGTTGGTGCCTTCGTAGATCATGTTGATGCGCGCGTCGCGCACGTACTGCTCCATGCCCCATTCGGCGATGAAGCCGTGGCCGCCGTAGATCTGCATCGCGTGATTGGTGCCTTCGAACGCGTTGTCCGACAAGAACGCCTTCAGGATCGGCGTGAGCAATGCGACGAGGTCGGCGGCATCCTTGCGCTCGGCTTCGTCGGCGTGCGACAGCTCCTTGTCGATCTGCAGCGCCGACCAGTACGAGAACGCGCGGCCGGCTTCGGCGTAGGCCTTTTGCGTGAGCAGCATGCGGCGCACGTCCGGATGCACGATGATCGGATCGGCGGCCTTCTCCGGCGCCTTCGGACCGGTCAGCGAACGCATTTGCAGACGCTCTTTCGCGTAGGCGAGCGAGTTCTGATACGCAACTTCGGTGAGGCCGAGGCTCTGCATGCCGACGCCGAGACGCGCGGCATTCATCATCACGAACATCGCATTCAGGCCTTTGTTCGGCTCGCCGACCATCCAGCCCTTCGCGTTGTCGAGATTGATCACGCAAGTCGCGTTGCCGTGAATGCCCATCTTGTGCTCGATCGAGCCGCACTTGACGCCATTGCGCTCGCCGGGCTCGCCCGCTTCGTTCGGCACGAACTTCGGCACGATGAAGAGCGATATGCCCTTGGTGCCCTTCGGCGCATCCGGCAGACGCGCGAGCACGAGGTGAACGATGTTCTCCGCCAGATCGTGTTCACCGCTCGAGATGAAGATCTTCGTGCCGCTGATCGAGTACGAGCCGTCGCCATTCGGCTCGGCCTTGGTGCGCAGAATGCCGAGGTCCGTGCCGCAATGCGGCTCGGTCAGACACATCGTGCCGGTCCAGACGCCCGCGACGAGCTTCGGCAGATAGCGCTGCTGCAGTTCCGGCGTGCCATGCGCGTGCAGGCATTCGTACGCGCCGTGCGACAGGCCCGGATACATCGTCCACGCCTGATTCGCCGAGTTCAGCATTTCATAGAGCGCGTTGTTGACGAACGCGGGCAACCCTTGACCGCCGTATTCCGGGTCGCAGCCAAGCGCCGGCCAGCCGGCTTCGACGTATTGCTGATAGGCTTCCTTGAAGCCCTTCGGCGTGGTCACGACGCCGTCGCCGGCATACGTGCAGCCTTCCTGATCGCCGCTGTGGTTGAGCGGGAACAGCACTTCGGAGCAGAACTTGCCGGCTTCCTCGAGCACCGCGTTGATCGTGTCGGCATCGAGATCGGCGTGCTTCGGCATGTGCCGAAGTTCGGCTTCGACGTTGAGCAGTTCGTGCAACACGAATTGCATGTCGCGCAGCGGCGCGGCGTACTGTCCCATGACTTCCTCTCCCTGGATTGACAAAAAGCCAGGCCGTTGGCCGGGTCCGTGTAGGGACCTTGTGCGCCGCGCGTTTCCGGTAAGTTCCGGCGACGCCGCTAACGGCTTTCGCTCTGATATGAATTAATCAGTTTTTCCAGCGCGGCCCACGTGAGGCGCACCGCATCCGGCAAATGCAGGAAGCGCGCGTCGTGGTGCAGGCCGAGCGTGACGCTATACAGTTCGAACAGCATCAGCTGCGGGTCGGTATCGGCGCGCAGATGCCCTTCGTCCATCGCTTGCGAAATCGCGCGCGTGAGCGCCGCACGCCACGTCGTCACGCTCGACACCAGTTGCTCGCGCACCTGGCTGTCCGCGCGATCGTCGTATTCGACGGCGCCGCTGATGTAGATGCATCCGGTCGTGACTTCCTGAATGCGCTTCTCGAACCAGCGGGAAATCATCGCGCGCAAGCGCGGCAGACCACGCGGCTCGCGCAGGCTCGGGAAAAACACCTCGTCTTCGAAACGGCGGTGATATTCGCGCACGACCTCGACCTGCAGATCCTCGCGCGACCCGAAATGCGCGAACACGCCGCTCTTGCTCATCTGCATGCGCTCGGCGAGCAGGCCAATCGTCAGACCTTCCAGTCCGTCTCGGCTTGCCAGATCGAGTGCTGCGTCGAGAATCGCGGCTCGGGTTTGTTCGCCTTTTCGCATAGCTGTTCTACCGTTCTAATGTGACCGAATTCAAAATCGAACGGCCGTACTATTATTGAGCGCTTGCCGTCCTAGAAACAAGGACTTTATTAGAAACCGGTTTCTAACCGGGCCTCTAATTTTGCGGCTTTCGACCATCAGATTAATCAGATTTTTTAGAGGCGTTTGCCTTGTATTGACGGTTGCGGACGAGTGCACGCGTGTTCTATTGGTGTCAATCGTAGCCGCCCACCGTCAGCAGTTTCATCGCGACCCGGTAGCTCGTGTACGCGAGCCAACTCAGCGCGCGCAAGCGCGCCGGTCGCGATTCGTAGTGCGCTTCATCGATCCGGCGCGCGTCCGTGAACGCATCGAGAATCGCCTCGCGAAGTTTCGCGATCGACGGATCGTTGACGAGCACGACGTTCGCTTCGTTGTTGAGCATCAGGCTGAGCGCATCGAGATTCGACGAACCGACCGTGCCCCAGTTCGAATCGACCACCGCGACCTTGCCGTGCAGCAGCGTCTTCTCGTATTCGGCGATCTGCACGCCCGCGCGCAGCAGTGCGTGGTACAGGAACGGCACCGCGTAATCGAGCGCCTTGAACTCCTTGCGCCCGATGATCAGCTTCACGACCACGCCGCGCCGCGCCGCGAACACCAGCGCGCGGCGCAGCTTGCGCCCCGGCATGAAGTACGGATTCGCCAGCAGAATTTCATGGCGTGCCTGGCCGATCGCGGCCAGATAGGCCTTTTCGATCGCACGGCGGTTGATCAGGTTATCGCGCGCCACGAACGCGACGCACGGCTCGCCGCCGGCCCACAGCTCCTCGTTGCGGCGCCGCCGGCGCCGGCGCAGACTGCCGAGCGAGTTGGCGTCCTGCGACGACACGTCTGGCCTGATCGAATCGAGCGGCCGATGGCCGAGGCGAATCCGCCGCCACTGCACCTCGATCACGTCGCGCACGTCAGCGACCACCGGCCCGCGCAGTTCGACCGCGAAGTCCCAGCGGTGGTAGGGCAGCTTCTCGCCGTTGTTCTCGTAGTCATCGACGATATTGATGCCGCCGCAATACGCGATCCGATCGTCGATCACCGCCAGTTTGCGGTGCGTGCGCGAAAAGCCGAAGCGGCCGAACAGATGCGGGTTGTAGATGCGATGCTCGATGCCGCCCGCCGGCCATTGCTCGAACATTTTCAGGCGCGCGGTGCCGATGCCGTCGGTGATGACGCGCACCCTGACGCCGCGCGCGGCCGCGCGCAGCAACGCCTCGCTGACCGCATGGCCGGCTTCGTCGTCGCAGAAGATGTAGGTTTCGAGCGCGACGCTGTGCTCTGCAGCATCGATGCGCTCGATCAGCGCGTCGAAGAAGTCGTCGCCGGAGCGCAGGAGCTCGACCTGGTTGTTGCCGGTGAAGCGGTAGCGCTGAAAGTAACGACGGCCGAGCAACGTATGCCGCAGACGCGCGAGACGGCCCGAACCGCCTGCGCTCACTGGCCGCGCTCCCCGGCCAGCTGGCCGGATTGGGGGTCGATCGGGCGCGCGGCGAGGCGGCGCGGCAACTGCAGGATCGCATCGGCATTCGACGACGAAAAGCAGCGCGATGCGGCCTCTTCATACGGCAGCCACATATAGGCGGTGTGTTCACGCGGCGCGAGCGACACGTCGATACGCTCGGGCACCTGCAGGCTGAACCAGTGCTCGGTGTTGTAGAGCACGCCCGCTTCGTAGCGGTAACGAAATTCCGGGTAGATCTCGTAGTCGATCGAGTACTGCCAGTCGAACAACGCGCTGCGCGGCACCAGCGCGCCGCCGATCATGATGCCGGTTTCCTCGCCGACTTCACGCACCGCCGTCTCGGCGAGCGGTTCGTCGAGCCGGTCTTTCGAACCCGTTACCGACTGCCAGAACGCGGCATGGTCGGCGCGTTCGAGCAGCAGCACGTCGAGCGCGGGCGTATGAATGATGACGAGGACGGACTGCGGAATTTTCGGCGGTTTCGGCATGGCTCAAAACTGGGCGCGACGCGACGCGCGGTACATGTCGGATGACGGTCGAAAGGGTCGGGAAAGCGGTGGCTTCACTGTAACGCAAAAAATGAAAAAGGCGCTGAGGTGGAGAACACCTCAGCGCCTTTTCGTTTCGCTCGTGTGGCTTTTTCGCGGCCGCGCGAAGCGGCCACGGTTTTACGCCTTCGGTTCCGGCGAACGCAGACGGATGTGCAGCTCACGCAGCTGGCGCTCGTCGACTTCGCTCGGTGCCTGCGTGAGCAGATCCTGCGCGCGTTGCGTCTTCGGGAACGCGATCACGTCGCGGATCGAGTCGGCGCCGGCCATCATCGTGACGATGCGGTCCAAACCGAACGCGATGCCGCCGTGCGGCGGCGCGCCGTATTGCAGCGCGTCGAGCAGGAAGCCGAACTTGGCCTGCGCTTCTTCCGCGTTGATCTTCAGCGCGCGGAACACCTTGCTCTGCACTTCCTCACGATAGATACGCACCGAGCCGCCGCCGATTTCCCAGCCGTTCAGCACCATGTCGTAGGCCTTCGCGAGGCAGCGCGCCGGGTCCGTTTCGAGGTACTCGAGGTGCTCGTCCTTCGGGCTCGTGAACGGATGATGCGCGGCGACGTAGCGGTTGTCTTCCTCGTCGTATTCGAACATCGGGAAGTCGACGACCCACAGCGGCTTCCAGCCGGACTCGACGAGACCGTTGGCCTTGCCGAACTCCGAATGACCGATCTTCAGACGCAACGCGCCGAGGCTGTCGTTGACGACCTTCGCGCGATCCGCCGCGAAGAAAATGATGTCGCCGTCTTGCGCGCCGGTGCGCTCGATGATCGCCTTCAGCGCTTCGTCGTGCAGGTTCTTGACGATCGGGCTTTGCAGACCGTCACGGCCCTTCGCCGCTTCGTTGACCTTGATCCACGCAAGGCCCTTCGCGCCGTAGATGCGCACGAATTCCGTGTAGCTGTCGATGTCGCCACGCGACAGCTCGCCGCCCTTCGGCACGCGCAGCGCCGCGACGCGGCCGTCCTTCGTGTTGGCCGGCGTGCTGAACACCTTGAAGTCGACGTCGCGCATCGCGTCGGTCAGCTCGGTGAACTCGAGCTTCACGCGCAGGTCCGGCTTGTCCGAACCGAAGCGGCGCATCGCTTCCGCGTATTCCATGACCGGGAATTTCTCGTCGAGCGCAACGCCGATCGTCGTCTTGAACACGTGGCGGATCATCGCCTCGAACAGATCGCGAATTTCCTGCTCCGACAGGAACGACGTTTCGCAGTCGATCTGCGTGAATTCCGGCTGACGGTCGGCGCGCAGGTCTTCGTCGCGGAAGCACTTGGTGATCTGGTAGTAACGGTCGAAGTTCGCGACCATCAGCAACTGCTTGAACAGCTGCGGCGACTGCGGCAGCGCGAAGAACTGGCCCGGGTTCGTACGCGACGGCACGAGGTAGTCGCGCGCGCCTTCCGGCGTGCTCTTCGTCAGCATCGGCGTTTCGATGTCGATGAAGCCTTGCTCGTCGAGGTACTTGCGCACTTCGATCGCGACGCGATAGCGCAGACGCAGGTTGTGCTGCATCTGCGGACGGCGCAGGTCGAGCACGCGATGCGTGAGACGCGTGGTTTCCGACAGGTTGTCGTCGTCGAGCTGGAACGGCGGCGTGACCGACGCGTTCAGCACGATCAGCTCGTGACACAGCACTTCGATCTTGCCGCTCTTCAGCGACGCGTTGGTCGTGCCTTCCGGACGACCGCGCACGACGCCCTTGATCTGCACGCAGAACTCGTTGCGCACGCCTTCGGCAATCTTGAACATGTCCGCGCGATCCGGATCGCAGACGACCTGAACGAGCCCTTCGCGATCGCGCAGGTCGATGAAGATGACGCCGCCATGGTCGCGGCGGCGGCTTACCCAGCCGCACAGCGAGACGGATTGGCCCAGCAGTTCTTCGGTCACCAGACCGCAGTATTCAGATCTCATCGACATGATGTTTGTCTTTCGTTTTGCATTGGTTGAACGGCGCGCCGCAGACGATCCTGCATGAAGCGTTGCGCGCCGGCATTACAGCGGAGGCTCGACGGTGGTGCGGCGCACCGGCGCCGGCGGTGGCGCGGACGGCGCCACGACGCCCATCGAGACGATGTACTTGAGCGCAGCGTCGACCGTCATGTCGAGCTCGATCACTTCGCTTTTCGGCACCATCAGGAAGAAGCCGGACGTCGGGTTCGGCGTGGTCGGCACGTACACGCTGACGTAATCTTCCTTCAGATGGTTGGCCACGTCGCCGCCCGGGATGCCGGTCAGAAACGCGATCGTATAGGAACCGCGGCGCGGGTATTCGATCAGCAGCGCCTTGCGGAAAGCGTTGCCGCTGCTCGACAGCAGCGTGTCGGACACCTGCTTGACGCTGGTGTAGAGCGGGCCGACCACCGGAATGTGCGCGACCAGCAGTTCCCACCACTGCACGAGCTTCTGCCCGATGAAGTTCTGCGTCAACAGCCCGACGACGAAGATGAACGCGAGCGTGAGCACCGCGCCGAGGCCCGGCAAGCGATAGCCGATCGCGCGTTCCGGCTGCCACGAGGTAGGCAGCAGCAACAGCGTCTGGTCCATCGTGCCGATGATCAGACCGAGCACCCACAGTGTGATAGCCAGAGGCACCAGCACCAGCAGGCCGGTCAGAAACACCGATTTGAGCGTGAATTTCTTCGTCGTCATGTGTACCGCCAGAAAGCTGCGCGGGCCGAAGCCCATGCGCGGTAGATACGCCGCCCGCCCGGGGCGGCGGTCCCACTAGGCGCTGCCGGAACCGCTCGCGCTCGCGGCGGCGGGCGCTGCGGCGGGGGCCGCGGGCGCGGCCGGGGCAGCCTGTTCAGCCGGGGCAGCGGCCGCGGACGGCTCGGACTTCCCTTCCGACGTGGCCGGCGTGCTCGCGCCGCCGCTGCCGCCGCGGAAATCGGTCACGTACCAGCCGGAGCCTTTCAACTGGAAGCCGGCGGCGGTGACTTGCTTGTTAAATGTGTCTTTTCCGCACTCGGGGCACTGCGTCAACTGGGGGTCGCTCATCTTCTGGAGCACGTCCTTCCCAAAGCCGCATGACCCGCAACGATAAGCGTAGATCGGCATGATCCTTTCCTACTCCAAATCCCTACTGAAATCTTGTAAACGCTTGCAAAGCCTTGAATTATAGCCGCAAACGATGTCCGTTCCCCGGATTTCGGGAAGCGGACGCGTGACGCGCCCGCCACCGCGCAAGATGGGGGCGTCCCGCGGAACTCTCAAGAGCGGCGCGTGACGCTAGCCGCGACGCCGCCAGGTGAGCCAGCGCTCGTGTCCGGCGAATACGGCGATCGAGTCGTCGACGGCTTCGTCTTCGATAAGCTCGAAGTGTGGCGTGAACAGCGCGTCGAGCTCCTCGCGTTCGATGCCGAACGGCGGCCCCTTCGGCGTCGCGCCGATAAAAAAGTACCCTGCGAGCAACCCGCCGGACGGCAGCATTTCGGCCATGCGTTGCGCATAGTCGGCGCGGCGCGTCGGCGGCAGCGCGCAGAAGAACGCGCGCTCGTAGATCCACGCGGGCGTGAACGGGGGCGCATAGGTGAAAAAGTCTGCCTGCTCGACCAGCGATGCGTGCTCCGCGCCGAGTTGCTCGCGCGCCGCCGCGACGGCGGCGGCCGAGAAGTCGATCGCGCGCACCGGGTTGCCCTGACGTGCGAGCCATACCGCTTCGTGGGCACTGCCGCAGCCTGGAATCAGCACGGCGGCGTCGCGGTGCCGTTCGGCGAACGCACGAAACGCGGAAGGCACGCCCGCCTGGTCCCATGGCGTGTAACGGCGCTCGAAACGTTCGTCCCAGAACTCGGGTGAGTTGGGATCGCGGTTCGCGAAATCGGGCATGGGGGGTTGGGTCGGATCGCTCATCGGATGCCTCGTTCAGGTTTGCGCGCGGCCGTCACCGCGAGCCGCGGCGTACACCGCCGCTGAAACACCGCGCGGCCAATGGGCCGGCAGCCGCACTCAACCGCCGTATGCGAGCGCCAGGAACGCGCGTGCCAGCATCGCGCCGACACCGACCGCCACACCGAACAGCAGCAGGCCTTGCAGCAGACGGTTGGTGCGCTTCTGCTCGAGCAGGATCTGGCGGATCACGTCGTCGTTCGCGCCGCCCACCGGATGATGGCGCTCGGCCAGCACGTTGTGGACGAGGCGCGGCAACTGCGGCAAGGTCTTGCTCCACTGCGGCGCCTCGATCTTCAGACGCTCGTACCAGCCGCGCAAGCCGATCTGCTCGTTCATCCAGCGTTCGAGGTAAGGCTTCGCGGTCTTCCAGAGATCCAGTTCGGGGTCGAGCGAACGGCCGAGTCCTTCCACGTTGAGCATCGTCTTTTGCAGCAATACGAGCTGCGGCTGGATCTCGACGTTAAAGCGCCGCGACGTCGAGAACAGGCGCATCAGCACCTGGCCGAGCGAAATGTCCTTCAGCGCGCGATCGAAGTACGGTTCGCAGACCGCGCGGATCGCGCTTTCGAGCTCCTCGACACGCGTGGTCGGCGGCACCCAGCCCGACTCCAGATGCAGCGTCGCGACGCGATGGTAGTCGCGCTTGAAGAACGCGAGGAAGTTTTGCGCGAGGTAGTTTTTATCGAAGTCCGACAGCGCGCCGATGATGCCGAAGTCGAGCGCGATATAGCGGCCGAAGTGCGCGGGATCGAGGCTCACCTGGATGTTGCCGGGGTGCATGTCGGCGTGGAAAAAGCCGTCGCGGAACACCTGCGTGAAGAAAATCTCGACGCCCTCGCGCGCGAGCTTCGGGATATCGACGCCCGCCGCGCGCAACGTATCGACCTGGCTGATCGGCACGCCGACCATGCGCTCCATCACGAGCACCGTGGGCGTGCAGAATTCCCAGTACATCTCGGGCACGAGCAGCAGGTCGAGCCCCTGGAAGTTGCGCCGCAACTGGCTACCGTTGGCAGCCTCGCGCATCAGGTCGAGTTCGTCGTGCAGATACTTGTCGAATTCGGCGACCACCTCGCGCGGCTTCAGGCGTTTGCCGTCGGCCCACAGACGCTCGGCCCACACGGCGATGTCGCGCAACAGCGCGAGGTCGGAATCGATCACCGGCAGCATGTTCGGCCGCAGCACCTTCACCGCGACCGCCTTGCCCGCGTGCTGGCCGGCCTTCACCGTCGCGAAGTGGACCTGCGCGATCGACGCGCTCGCGACCGGAACCCGCTCGAAATCGTCGAACAGCACGTCGACCGGCGCGCCGAGCGACTTCTCGACGAGTGCGATCGCGACCGCCGAATCGAACGGCGGCACCTGGTCCTGCAGCTTCGCGAGTTCGTTGGCGATATCGACCGGCAGCAGATCGCGACGGGTCGACAGCACCTGGCCGAACTTGACGAAGATAGGCCCTAGGCTTTCGAGTGCGAGCCGCAGACGCACGCCCGGCGGCGCATCGAACTTGCGGCCGAGCGTCGTGATACGCAACAGCAGACGCACGCGCCGATCGTTGATGCGGCTCAACATCATTTCGTCGAGGCCGAAGCGGATGACCGTAAAAAATATCTTGAGAAAACGCAGAAAACGCATGACTGGGCCCGTTGACTAGCGCGTGCCGCGCGACGTGGCGGCGCCGCCCGACGCTTGCGCGCCGCGGGCTTCGACCTTCTGTTCGAGACGCTCGATGCGCTTTTCGACGCGCGCGAGCGAATCACGCGCGCGCGCCAGTTCGACGTTGAAGTCCGCGAGCGCGGTGCGGCGCACCAGTTGCGGATTCTCGTCGAGCAGATACTCGGCTGCCGTGTCGAGCAGGTTTCGGCCGGTGCGTTGCACATGCTCGCCGACCGAACGCACGAGCGACGTGATGCGCCACGCGGGCCCATCACCGATCAGCTTCGCGAGATCTTCCTCCGGCTCCCAGCGCAGATGCTCGGCGAGCTTCGCGATCACGGTCGCGAACTCGGCGTCGCCCTCGATCTTCACGTGCTTCATCACTGCGGCCTGGCCACCTTGCAGGAAGGCCGGCAGTGCGTCGGACGGCACCGAGATGGTTACGTCGAACTGATGCGCATCGGCTTCGTCGAGCGTGCCGAGATAGCCGTCGGGCTGCACGAGCAGTGCAAGCACAACCGGTGGACATGACAGGCGTGCGGTCTTGCCCGCGTACGGGGCGAGGCGCTCACGGGCCCACGATTCGCGGGCGAGCAGATGATTGACAGCAGCAGCGAAGGGCTTGGCGGCGAGGGTCATCGAAGGTGGCAAGAAAAAACCCGCGCGAGCGAGGTGCTTGCGCGGGCTCCCATTGTAACGTCCGTTCGCTTCGCGGCCTTCTATGCCGAACGGCCTAAGCGATGCGCGAGGCGAGGAATCGCCGTGCCATGGCCGGCTTTTTTCGAGGCAAACGCGACTCGATGCTTCGGCATGTCAGTGTTGCTCGACCTGCTGGATGCCGGCAAGCAGCCATCCTTCGCCAGGGCGGTTCGCCTTCGTCAGATTCCAGACTTCGACGAACGGCTCGGCCGCCGCGCCCGGCGTCTCGCGGATCAAACCGGAGAAGCGCACGCTCGCGAAGTATTCGGTCGCGCGCTCCTCGACGCCGAGCAGCTCGGCGTTCAACTGCACGACGTCGGTCTGGTTCGGCTGCGTGCCGCGCGCGGTGAGATCGACGCGCACTTCGGCGAACATTTCCGGCGTCGTGAATTCGCGGATGTCATCGACATTGCCGACGTCCCACGCGGCCTGCAGGCGCACGAAGTACACCTTCGCGTTACGCAGAAACGCTTCCGAATCGAAGCCGGCCGGCACCGACGGCGTCGCGCCGAGCGATGGCGTGGTCAAGGGGTTGCCCTGCGGTTCGAGATACGAGCCGGTCGGCGGCGCGGTGTAACGCGGCTCCTGAATATAGTCGGTGCCTTTGGTGTTCAGCGACGGCGCCGTGCCCGCGTAAGCCGGTTGCGCCGCATCGCGCTTGCGGCCGGTGAAGCGGCGGATGAGCCAGATCACGACCATTGCCATCAGCGCAATCACGATCACGTTGGCGAACATGCCGGCGAACGCCTCGCCGAGCCCGAAATGCGACAGCAACGCGGCGATGCCAAGACCGGCCGCAAGACCGGCGATCGGCCCGAGCCAGCGATTGCGGTTCGGCGCGGCGGGCGGCGTGGGCTTGGTTGCAGGAGCCGCCGGTTGCGCGCTCTGCTGCGTGGCCTGATTGTTCTGCGCCGGCTGGGACGGCGGCGGCGTCTGACGCTGCTGCTGCAGACTGTTTGATTGACGGCCGAAGCTGCGGCCTCCGCCCATGCGGCGTGCTTCGGCGTCGAGAGAGGCAAGGGTGCCGGCCGTCAGCAGACCGACCATCGCGATCAGTCCGATTCTTCTCGCCAGCGACCCCTTAACCTTACGAGCAGATAACAGATTCGAATCGGACATTTCGCACTTTCCTTTAAAAATCGATGGGTTAGGGACCCTAGTATTTGGTCCCCACATGCAACGCTACCACGCCAGCTGACAAATTGTAATATTTGACGCCGTCGAGACCAGCTTGTTCCATCATAGTTTTCAAGGTTTCCTGGTCAGGATGCATGCGGATCGATTCCGCCAGGTACTGGTAGCTTTCCGCGTCCTTGGCGAAGCGCTCGCCGAGCCACGGCAACACCTTGAACGAATACAGATCGTAGACCTTCTTCAGCGGGTCCCATACCTTCGAGAACTCGAGCACGAGCAGCCGCCCGGCCGGTTTCAACACACGACGCATCTCGGCAAGGGCGATGTCTTTATGCGTCATGTTGCGCAAGCCGAACGCGACCGTCACGACGTCGAAATAGTTATCCGGGAACGGGATTTTCTCGGCATCGCAAAGCAGCGTCGGCGTAATGATGCCCTTGTCGAGCAGCCGGTCGCGGCCGACGCGCAGCATCGATTCATTGATGTCGGTATGCCAGACCTCGCCCGTCTCGCCCGCCTGTTTGGCGAACGCTTTCGACAGATCGCCAGTCCCGCCCGCGATGTCGAGCACCTTGTAGCCCGGCCGCACGTTCGCCTGGGCGATCGTGAACACCTTCCACGCCCGGTGCAATCCGCCCGACATCAGGTCGTTCATCAGGTCGTAGTTGGCGGCCACCGAGTGGAACACCCCCGCCACTTTCTGCGCCTTGTCGTGTTCATCGACCGATTGAAAGCCGAAGTGGGTTTTGCTCATCGCGCTCGTCCTTTCGCGTGTTCTTGAATGTTGCGCCGCTCGAGCGGCGTTCGGGGGCGAATCGTATCAGTGACAGTGCCCGTGCGCAGCAGCGGCGGGCACCATCGGCGTGTCGCGATCGATGCCGGCCGCTGCCAGTTTGGCGAGATACGCGCGCCAGAGTTCGTCCTGACGTACGGCCATGTCGTACAGCAGGTCCCACGAATAGATACCGGTGGAGTGGCCATCGGAGAAAGTCGGCTGCAGCGCGTAATTGCCGACGCCTTCGATCATCGTGATCGTCACGTCGCGCTTGCCCGTCTGCAGCGTTTCCTGGCCGGGCCCGTGGCCCTGCACTTCCGCCGACGGCGAATACACGCGCAGCAGTTCGAACGGCAGCCGGTACGCTTCGCCGTTCGCGTACTGCAGTTCGAGCACGCGCGACTTCGAATGCACGACCACGCCGGTCGGCACCGGCGTCTCGGGAGTCAATCCGCTCATGTTGGCCTCATCAGATAACGGCGGGGTGATAACGACGGCTCGGCCGCCCCGCGCACCGACCGGAGCCCGGCGGTGCGCGGCGGCGGATTCAGCGATGCTCAGCCCAGCGCCTGTTCGATTTCCTGCCGCACGGCTTCGCGCAGCAGCGTGGCGTGCGCGCGACGCGACGACAGCATCGCTTCGGACACCGTGCGCTGGCGCGGCGCCCAGATCGGCAGGGGGAAATGCGCATCGTTCGAGAAACGCGGAATCACGTGCCAGTGCACGTGCGGCACCTGGTTGCCGAGGCTCGCGAGATTGACCTTGGCGGGCTGCATCACGCGCCGCTGCGCACGCTCGACTGCGTAGACGGCCTTCATCACGTGATCGCGGTCGTCGGCGGAAAGATCCGAAAACTCGGCTACGTGAGCGTTCCAGATGACCCGGCAAAAGCCCGGGTAGTCGTGTTCGTCGGCGAGGACGACTCGCAACGCGTCGTCCTGCCATAGCACATCGCCGCCGTCTTCACGGCAAAAAACGCAGTCCATCGTCGTCCTCGGCAAATATCGTCGGTCGTGCCATTAAACCAGCACGCGCTCGATTCCGCCATTGTTCGCCCGTTGTACGTAGTCCGCCATCCAGTTTTCGCCGAGCACGTGACGTGCCATCTCGACCACGATGTAATCCGCCTCGGTACCCGCGTCTTCGTTGTAGCGCGACAGCCCTTGCAGGCACGACGGGCAGCTCGTGAGGATCTTCACGTCGGTCGAACCCGCGTTGCCGTTACCTGGCTGCGGACCGTCGCCGGCCTTCAGCACGGAACCGTTCGGCGCACCGGCGGATCCGGCCGATGCATTGGCGGGATTGATCGCGTTCGCGCCCGCTTCGGCGACGAGCGGTATCCCGCGCAGCTTCGCCGCGCCCTTACGGATTTCCTCTTCCTTGCGGAAGCGCACCTGGGTCGAGATGTCGGGACGCGTGACCGCGAGCGTGCCCGATTCGCCGCAGCAGCGGTCGTTCTTCTCGATCTTGTAGCCGTCCTGCTCCGAACCCATCAGCTGGTTGACGAGCTTGACCGGGTCCATCGTCTTGATCGGCGAATGGCACGGGTCGTGGTACATGTAGCGCACCCCGTTCACGCCATCGAGCTTGATGCCTTTTTCCAGCAGGTACTCGTGGATGTCGATGATCCGGCAACCCGGGAAGATCTTTTCGAATTCGTACCCGGCGAGCTGGTCGTAACACGTGCCGCACGACACCACCACCGTCTTGATGTCGAGGTAGTTCAGCGTATTGGCGACTCGGTGGAACAGCACGCGGTTGTCGGTGACGATCTGCTCGGCCTTGTCGTACTGGCCCGAGCCGCGCTGCGGATAGCCGCAGCACAGATAGCCCGGCGGCAGCACCGTCTGTACGCCCGCCTCCCACAGCATTGCCTGGGTCGCGAGACCCACCTGCGAGAACAGCCGCTCGGAGCCGCAGCCCGGGAAGTAGAACACCGCTTCGGTGTCGGCGGTGGTCGTCCTCGGATTGCGGATGATCGGGACGATCTTGTTGTCCTCGATATCGAGCAACGCACGCGCGGTCTTCTTCGGCAGGTTGCCCGGCATCTTCTTGTTCATGAAGTGGATCACCTGCTGGGTGATCACCGGCTTGCCGACCGTGGCGGGCGGATGCGCGGTCTGCTTCTTCGTGAACTTCTTCAGCACCTCGTTGCCGAGGCGTTGCGCCTTGTAGCCGACGCCCATCATCGCGGTGCGCGCGAGATTGATGGTCTGCGGATTCGTCGCGTTCAGGAAGAACATGCCCGCCGCGTTGCCCGGGTTGAACTTCTTCTTGCCCATCTTGCGCAACAGGTTGCGCATGTTCATCGACACGTCGCCGAAGTCGATCTTCACCGGGCACGGCGTCACGCACTTGTGGCAGACGGTGCAGTGATCGGCGACGTCGTTGAACTCGTCCCAGTGCTTGATCGACACGCCGCGGCGCGTCTGCTCTTCGTACAGGAATGCCTCGACCAGCAGGGAGGTGGCGAGAATCTTGTTGCGCGGGCTGTACAGCAGGTTTGCGCGCGGCACGTGCGTCGCGCAGACCGGCTTGCACTTGCCGCAGCGCAGACAGTCCTTGATCGACTCGGAAATCGCGCCGATATCGGACTGCTGCATGATCAGCGATTCGTAGCCCATCAGGCCGAAGCTCGGCGTGTACGCGTTGCGCAGATCCGCGCCTTCGAGCAGCTTGCCGGCGTTGAAGCGGCCATGCGGATCGACGCGCTGCTTGTACTTGCGGAATTCGCCGATCTCGTCGTCGGTCAGGAATTCGAGCTTCGTGATGCCGATGCCGTGCTCGCCGGAGATCACGCCGTCGAGCGAACGCGCGAGCTTCATGATGCGCGCGACCGCCGTATGCGCGTCCTGCAGCATCTCGTAGTTGTCGGAGTTGACCGGGATGTTGGTGTGCACGTTGCCGTCGCCCGCGTGCATGTGCAGCGCGACGAACACGCGGCCGCGCAGCACCTGCTTGTGGATCGCCTGGGCTTCGTCGAGGATCGGCTTGAACTCGCCGCCATTGAAAATCTGCCGCAGTTCGGCACGGATTTCCTGCTTCCACGACACGCGGATCGTGCGGTCTTGGGCGAGGTGGAATACGGTTGCTTCCGGTTGCGCGTCGACGCGATCGGCAAACTTCTCCGCGAGCGATTCATAGCCGAGGCCGACCAGATAGTGCTGCGCCTCGCGCAGCGACAGATCGAGCTTGTCGCGCACGAACTCCCAGCGCGTGCGCACCCGCGCGAGCAGATCGAGCGCCTGCTGCACGCGGTCTTCGAGCAGCTCGGCGCTCGGGATTTCGTTCGCGTCGTCGCTCTTGCCGAGCGGCAGCTTGCCGCCCTTGAAGAACGCTTCGAGCGCGTCGACCAGTTGCAGCTTGTTCTTCAGCGACAGCTCGATGTTGATGCGCTCGATGCCGTCCGTGTACTCGCCCATGCGGTCGAGCGGAATCACGACGTCTTCGTTGATCTTGAACGCGTTGGTGTGCTTCGCGATCGCGGCGGTGCGGCTGCGGTCGAGCCAGAAGCGCTTGCGGGCCTCGGCGCTGACCGCGACGAAACCTTCGCCGCTCTTGCCGTTGGCCATGCGCACGACTTCCGAGGTGGCCTGCGCGACCGCGTCCGCATCGTTGCCGACGATATCGCCGATCAGCACCATCTTCGGAAACGCGTTGCGCTTGCTCTTGGTGGCATAGCCGACCGCGCGCAGATAGCGCTCGTCGAGATGCTCGAGGCCCGCGAGAATCGCGCCGCCCTGGCGCGACGTCTCGAACAGGTAGTCCTTGATTTCGACGATGCTCGGAATCGCCTCGCGCGCCTGGCCGAAGAACTCGAGACAGACGGTGCGCGTATGCGCGGGCATCTTGTGCAGCACCCAGCGCGCCGAGGTGATGAGCCCGTCGCAGCCTTCCTTCTGCACGCCAGGCAGACCGGCGAGGAATTTGTCGGTGACGTCCTTGCCGAGGCCTTCCTTGCGGAACACCCGGCCCTTGATATCGAGCGCTTCGGAGCGCAATAGCTTCTCGCCCGGCGCGTAGTTGCCGTCGAACCACTTGAGCTCGAAACGCGCGACTTCGATGTCGTGGATCTTGCCCATGTTGTGCTCGAGACGCGTGACTTCGAGCCAGTTCCCTTCCGGGTCGACCATGCGCCACCACGCGAGATTGTCGAGCGCCGTGCCCCACAGCACCGCCTTCTTGCCGCCCGCGTTCATCGCGACGTTGCCGCCGACGCAGGACGCGTCGAGCGAGGTCGGGTCGACCGCGAACACGAAGCCGGCCTGCTCGGCCGCTTCGGTCACGCGGCGCGTGACGACGCCCGCACCCGAGAAGATCGTCGCGACCTTGCGATCGACGCCCGGCAGCTGGGTCATTTCGACCGGGCCGAGCTGTTCGAGCTTTTCGGTGTTGATGACGGCCGAGAACGGCGTGAGCGGCACCGCGCCGCCCGTGTAGCCGGTGCCGCCGCCGCGCGGAATCACGGTCAAGCCGAGTTCGAAGCAGGCCTTGATCATGCCGGCGATTTCGGCTTCCGAGTCCGGCGTCAGCACGACGAATGGGTATTCGACGCGCCAGTCGGTCGCATCGGTCACGTGCGAGACGCGCGACAGGCCGTCGAACTTGATGTTGTCCTTCTGCGTGACCTTGCCAAGCACGCGGGTGGTGCGGCGGCGCAGGTCGTAGGTCTGCTGGAATTCGCCGGCGAATTGGTCGACAGCGCGGCGCGCGGCCTGCACCAGCTTTTCGACGCGCGCGGCGCGCTCGACGCCGGCTTCGTCGCCGTGTTCGCTCAGATCGGCGCGGCGGCGCTTCTCGATTTCGGCCAGGCGGTGATTGAGCGCTTCGATCAGCAGCGCGCGGCGCTTCGGATTGTCGAGCAGGTCATCTTGCAGATACGGATTGCGGCGCACGACCCAAATATCGCCGAGCACTTCATACAGCATGCCCGCCGAGCGGCCGGTGCGGCGTTCGGCGCGAAGTTCGGCGAGCGCGTCCCAGGCGTCGTTGCCGAGCAGGCGGATGACGATTTCGCGGTCGGAGAACGACGTGTAGTTGTAGGGAATTTCGCGCAGACGCGCTTCGGGATCGGCGGCCACCGCAGCGGCGGCGCCGTGCGGATCGAAAACTTGAGGTGCGTTCATGTTTGGACGACTCGGTAGGTCGGCCTGGCGCGCTCGTCACGAGGCGTCGGCCGACAATGCGCGTGGGGCGCAATGCTTGAAATCTTCTAGGGCTTCCAGGGGAGCGAACGCGACCGGCGGCCAACTCACGGCGGTCGCGTCGCGGCACTCAGGGACAGCTACACGATCGCGCGTGGCGGACATGCCGTTCCCCCGCGGGGCAGGATTCGCGCGGAACGGGCATCAAATGGGCGATCCGAGGCTGCCAGTGCATCTTCCGATCCTTATTCCAAAATGGAATTCTACCGCATCATCCCGCCACGCGTTGACGGCAGGAAGCTGGGCGGTGACGGCGCTTCGGGGGATTTGGCGGCGAATCCCGCGGCGTTTCACATGCGACTCCATTGACCGGCCGGACGGTTTGGCAAACTTCGCTCCACGGTGCCGAAGCAGCCCGGCCAGCGGCGTGCCACCCTTCCCGCCGCGCGCGGAACGGCCAGAGCAGGCACCGTTGGCGCTATCATTGACGTTTTCCCGTCTCACATAGCGCACCGCGCGACCCGCATGGCTTCCCACGACTACCTGAAAAAGACCCTGACCGCGCGCGTCTACGACGTGGCGCGCGAGACCGAACTCGAACGCGCGCCGAACCTGTCGGCGCGGCTGCGCAATCCGGTCTATCTGAAGCGCGAGGACAACCAGCCGGTGTTCTCGTTCAAGCTGCGCGGCGCGTACAACAAGATGGCGCATATTCCGGCCGAGGCGCTCGGGCGCGGCGTGATCACCGCGTCGGCGGGCAATCATGCGCAGGGCGTGGCGTTGTCGGCGGCGCGCATGGGCGTGAAGGCGATCATCGTCGTGCCGGTGACGACACCGCAGGTGAAGGTCGACGCGATCCGCACGCACGGCGGGCCGACCGTCGAGGTCGTGCAGTTCGGTGAGTCCTATAGCGACGCCTATGGTCACGCGGTCAAGCTGCAGGAAGAACGCGGCCTGACCTTCGTGCATCCGTTCGATGATCCGTATGTGATTGCCGGCCAGGGCACCGTCGCGATGGAAATCCTGAGCCAGCACCAGGGCCCGATTCACGCGATCTTCGTACCGATCGGCGGCGGTGGTCTCGCGGCCGGTGTCGCCGCGTACGTGAAATCGGTGCGCCCGGAGATCAAGGTGATCGGCGTGCAGACCGATGACTCGTGTGCGATGGCCGCATCGTTGAAGGCCGGCGAGCTCGTGACGCTGAACGAAGTGGGCCTGTTCTCCGACGGCACCGCGGTGAAGCTCGTGGGCGAAGAAACCTTCCGCCTGTGCAGCGAATATCTCGACGAAGTGCTGCTCGTGAACACGGACGCCCTGTGCGCCGCGATCAAGGACGTGTTCCAGGACACGCGCAGCGTGCTCGAACCGGCGGGCTCGCTCGCGGTGGCCGGCGCGAAGCAGTACGCCGAACGGGAAGGCATCGAGAACCAGACGCTGATCGCGATCACATCGGGCGCGAACATGAACTTCGACCGCATGCGCTTCGTCGCCGAACGCGCCGAAGTGGGCGAAGCCCGCGAGGCGGTTTTCGCGGTGACGATCCCCGAAGAGCGCGGCAGCTTCAGGCGTTTCTGCGAACTGGTCGGCACGCGCAGCGTCACCGAATTCAACTACCGGATCGCCGACGCGAACTCGGCGCATATCTTCGTGGGCGTGCAGATCCGCAACCGCAGCGAACCGGCGCAGATCGCCGGCGCCTTCGAAGCGCACGGCTTCGCCACCGTCGATCTGACCTTCGACGAACTGTCGAAGCAGCACATCCGCTACATGGTCGGCGGCCGCTCGCCGCTCGCGCGCGATGAACGTCTGTTCCGCTTCGAGTTTCCCGAGCGTCCGGGCGCGCTGATGAAATTCCTGTCGTCGATGGCGCCGAACTGGAACATCAGCCTGTTCCACTATCGCAACCAGGGTGCGGACTACAGCTCGATTCTGGTCGGCATTCAGGTGCCCGAAAGCGACCACGCGGCGTTCGAGCGCTTCATCGAAACGCTCGGCTATCCGTGCTGGGAAGAAACGAAAAACCCAGTCTACCGCCTCTTCCTCGCTTGATCTCTTCGGACGCGAACTCACCGATGGCGCTTTCGCTTGTCGACAAACTGGTGGTCGCAATCTCGTCGCGCGCGCTGTTCGACTTCGAGGAAGAGAACCGCGTCTACGAGGCCGGCGACCTGAAGGCTTACGAAGCGTTGCAGCGCGAGCGCCTGAACGTGCCCGCGAAACCGGGCGTCGCGTTTCCGCTGATCCGCAAATTGCTTGCGCTGAACGCCGTCGGTCATCGCGTCGAAGTGGTGATCCTGTCGCGCAGCGATCCGATCAGCGGCCTGCGCGCGTTTCATTCGTGCCGCGAACACGGACTCGCGATCGAGCGCGGGGTGTTTACGCGCGGCCGCGCGCCGTTCGGTTATCTGAAGCCGCTGAGCGCGTCGCTGTTTCTGTCGGCGAATCAGCAGGACGTGCGCGATGCGCTCGCCGCTGGCTTCCCTGCCGCACGCGTGTTGCCGGAATCGGCGAAAATGGCGAGCAAGTATCCGGACGAAATCCGCATTGCGTTCGACGGCGACGCGGTCTTGTTTTCCGACGAAGCGGAACGCATCTTCCAGAACGACGGCCTGCGCGCGTTCGTCGGTCACGAGATCGACAACAAGCATCTGCCGCTCGCGGACGGTCCGCTCAAGCCGCTGCTCGAAGCGCTGCACCGGCTGCAAAAACTGGCGGACGCGGCCGCGCCGATGCGCATTCGCACGGCACTGGTAACCGCACGCTCGGCCCCCGCGCATGAGCGTGCGATCCGCACTCTGATGGCGTGGAACATCGAAATCGACGAAGCGATGTTCCTCGGCGGCCTCGACAAGGGCGCATTTTTGCGCGAGTTCGAGCCCGACTTTTTCTTCGACGACCAGATCGGCCACTGCGAATCGGCCCGCGTCGTAACGGCGACCGGGCACGTGCTGAGTGGCATCGTGAACGCATCATGACACCCGAACAATCCCCGCTCGGCAAGTCCTCGACTTACACCGAACAATACGATCCGACGCTGCTATTTCCGATTGCGCGCAGCAATGCGCGCGAGGCGATCGGCATTACCGCGCGACTGCCGTTTTTCGGCACCGATATCTGGAACGCCTACGAGCTGTCGTGGCTGAATACACGCGGCAAACCGCAGATCGCGGTCGCGACGTTCTTCGTGCCGGCCGATTCGCCGAACATCGTCGAATCTAAGTCGTTCAAGCTGTATCTCGGCTCGTTCGCGCAGACCGCCTTCGAATCGGCCGAGAGCGTGCGCGACACGATCAAGCGCGACGTGTCCGCGTCGTGCGGCGCGACGGTGTCGGTGCATCTGCACACGCCGCACGAATTCGGCAAGCTGAAAATGGATGAATTCGACGGCTTGTCGCTCGACCGGCTCGAACTGGAGGCGAGCGTGTATCAGCCGGACGCATCGCTCCTCAGCGCGGCGCACGACGAGGCACCGGTCGAGGAAACGCTGTTCTCGAACCTGCTGAAGTCGAACTGCCCGGTGACCGGTCAGCCGGACTGGGGCAGCGTGCAGATCCACTATGCCGGGCCACAAATCGATCACGCGGGCCTGTTGCGCTACATCATCTCCTACCGCAATCACACCGGCTTTCACGAGCAATGCGTCGAGCGAATCTTCGTCGACATCATGAAGATGTGCAAACCGCTGAAGCTCGCGGTGTATGCGCGCTACACGCGCCGCGGCGGGCTCGACATCAACCCGTTCCGCACCAGTTACAATCTGCCGATGCCGGACAACATGCGGCTCGCGCGGCAGTAACGGTAAAGCACCGCGACAAACGCAACGAGGGCGCCGCAGGCCATCACAGCCTGCGGCGCCCTCGTCACTTCAGAGCCCTCAAAGCGCTCAGGCCGCCGGCTTCTTGTAAGCGACGCAATCCACCTCGACCTTGCAGTCGATCACCATCGACGACACCACGCACGCGCGCGCCGGCGGATTCTCGCCAAAATACTCGCGAAACACTTTATTGAACGATGCGAAGTCGCGCGGATCGTCGAGCCACACACCGCAACGCACGACGTGCTCGGCGCCGTAGCCCGCTTCCTTCAGGATCGCGAACACGTTCTGGATCGCCTTGTGCGATTGCTCGACGATGCCGCCGTTGATCACTTCGCCGTTTTCCATCGGCGTCTGGCCCGACACGAACAGCCAGCCGTCCGCTTCGACCGCACGCGCGAACGGCATCACCTGACCGCCCGTTCCCTTTCCGCCTTCCACGCCATATCGCTTCATCGTCACACTCCTTAAAAAGTCGGGCACGTGCGCGGCGCCCTCGCCGCGCGTGCCGCCATCAATCGATAAAAATCAGAACGCGCCCTGCGCATCGCCCTTCGACGGTGCGCCGCGCGTGACGAACCGGCCAGCCCTCTCGCCCGTCACCGCGCCGTCGCGATACGACAGCACGCCGTTGACCCACACCGCGTCGATGCCGGCAGCGGGCTGCTGCGGCTTGTCGAAAGTCGCCAGGTCGAGCACTTTCGACGGATCGAACAGCACGAGGTCGGCGTGATAGCCGATGTGCACTTCGCCTCGCTGCGCGAGACCGAAACGGCGCGCGGACAGGCTCGTCATCTTGCGCACCGCCTCTTCGAGCGGCAGCAGCGCGGCATCACGCGCATAGTGGCCGAGCACGCGCGGAAACGCGCCCCACAGCCGCGGATGCGGCAGCGGATCGTTCGGCAGGCCGTCCGAGCCGACCATCGTCGCCGGATGCGACAGGATGCGCCGCACGTCGTCTTCGGACATGTTGTGATAGACCGCGCCCGCCGGCTGCAGGCGCTTGCCCGCTTCCTGCTGCGAGACGCCCCAATCCGCCGCGACTTCGCTGATCAGCTTGCCGGCCATCTCCGGATGCGGCTCGGACCACGTGATCGTGATGTCGATGTCGCCCGTCACCTGCTTCAGATCGAGCGTCGACGAGCTGCGGTTGTACGGATAGCAGTCGCAACCGACCGGCTGAGCGCTGCGCGCGCCTTCGAGCGACTTCAGCACTTCGACGCTGCGTCCCCAGTTCGACGGCCCCGCGCACTTCAGATGCGAGATCACGACCGGCACGCGCGCATGCCGGCCGACGCGGTAAGCCTCGTCCATCGCGTCGAGAATCGCGTCGAACTCGGTGCGCATGTGGGTCGTATAGAGCGCGCCCGCGGCGGCGAGCGGCTCGGCGAGCGCCATCACTTCCTCGGTCGGCGCGGCGAACGCCGAGCCGTATGCGAGCCCCGTGCTCAAGCCCAGTGCGCCGTGCGCGAGCGCTTCCTCGAGCTGCGCGCACATGCGCTCGATTTCCTCGGCAGTCGCCGCGCGATCGAGCCGGTCCATCTGGTTATTGCGCAACGCCGTGTGGCCGATCAGCGCGCCGACGTTCACCGCCGGCCGCGCGGCGTTCACCGCGCTCACGTAGTCGGCGAAGCTCGGGTACTGGAACGCATCGCGCTCGCCGAGCAGGTTCATCGGATCGGGCGGATCGCCCTTCAGCGACACCGGCGACGCGCTGATGCCGCAATTGCCGACGATCACCGTCGTCACGCCCTGGGTGATCTTCGGCAGCATCTGCGGCGAGCGGATCACGTGCGTGTCGTCGTGGGTGTGCACATCGATGAAACCCGGCGCGAGCGCGCGCCCCTCGGCCTCGATCACCTCTTCAGCAAGCCAGTTCGACAGATTGCCGATCGCGGCGATGCGCCCGTCGCGGATCGCCACATCGCGCTCGACGGGCGGGGCGCCGGTGCCGTCGTACAGTTGCGCGCCGACGATCAGCGTGTCGGCGGCTTCAGGATGCGAATGCATGGATCAATCTCCTAACGGTTGTCGATCGCCGCCGCCGCGGTGCGCGTCGAGCGCGTGCTTCATGCGGCGCAGCAATTCGCGGCTCTCGTCGCCCTGGCTGACGGCAAGTTCGGTGACGAGCACATCGAGCGCCATCATCATCGCGTAACGGGAAGACGACGGCTTGTAAATGAAATCGGTTTCGAACGCGACGATCGGGATCAGCCAGTCGGCGAGCTTCGCCAGTGGCGACGTGGGCGCGGTCACCGCGACCACGGTCGCGCCGTAGCTGCGCGCGATCTTGCAGTTCTCGAGCATCTCGGGCACGCGTCCCGTGGTGGACAGCGCGATCACCACGCAGTCGCGCGACACCGTGCTCGCCACCATGCGCTGCAACAGCCCGTCCTGATAGGTCGCGACCGGGCGGCCGAGGCGCACGAGCCTGAAACGCATTTCGTCGGCGAGCGCGGTCGAGCCGCCGCCCATGCCGAACACGTAGATCATGCGCGCATTGCGCAGCGCGGCCGCCGCTTCGGCGAGCGGCGCCTGACGCAGCAGTTGATGATTGTGCGCGAGCGCGGTTTGCAGTTCGTCGAAGACGCGCGTGGCGATCGGCTCGGGTGCGTCACTTGTTGCGTCGCGCTCGAGAAAACGCTGACCGACCGCAGCCGCCTGCGCGAGCCGCAGCTTCAGCTCGCGCACGTCGCGGCAGCCAACCGCCTTCGCGAAGCGCGTGACGGTCGCGATGCTGACCTCGGCCTGCTGCGCGAGCGCGCCGATGCTCGCGCGCGACGCGCCGGTCAGATCGTCGAGGATCAGCGCGGCGACCTTGCGTTCGGCCGAGCGCAATTCCGGCGCGCATTCGGCGATGCGCGCGACGATGTCGAAAGCGAGCGGTTCGGCGCTACTGTTCATGGCGGGCGGCGGGGTTCGCGGCACGGCTTTCGCGACCCTTTCCGGCGGCCTTCGAAACCCGTGGTACTAAATAACATTTTTCCGGACATCGTACTTTCGGTAACATGGTAGAGTCAAATCTGATCCAATTTAACCGGACGATGGAGCACGGAGACATGAAAGTTACAAACTATCAGGGCGCGACGATTGATCCTTATAGCAAGGGCTTGGGCATGGTTCCGGGCACGAGCGTCCAGCTGAAGGACGCCGCGCGCCTCGAGTGGAACCTGCTTGCCGAGGACGTGAGCCTGCCGGCCGCCGTGCTGTACGAGGACCGCCTCGAGCACAACCTGAAGTGGATGCAGGCGTTCGTCGCCGAATACGGCGTCAAGCTCGCGCCGCACGGTAAGACCACGATGGCGCCGCAACTGTTTCGCCGTCAGCTCGAAACCGGCGCGTGGGGCATCACGCTAGCCACCGCCCATCAGGTGCGCGCGGCGTATCACGGCGGCGTGTCGCGCGTCCTGATGGCGAATCAGCTGGTCGGCCGCCACAACATGATGATGATCGCCGAGTTGCTCACCGATCCAGATTTCGAATTTTTCTGCCTCGTCGATTCGGCCGAAGGGGTCGAGCAACTCGGCGAATTCTTCACCTCGGTGAAGAAGCCGCTGCAGGTACTGCTCGAACTCGGCGTGCCGGGGGGGCGCACCGGCGTGCGCGATGAAGCGCAGCGCAACGCGGTGCTCGACGCGATCGCGCGCTATCCGGACGTGCTGAAGCTCGCGGGCGTCGAACTGTACGAAGGCGTGCTGAAGGAAGAAGCCGAAGTGCGCGCGTTCCTGCAAGGTGCGGTTGCAGTTACGCGCGAACTCGTCGAGCAAGGAAGTTTCGCGCGTTCGCCGGCGGTGTTATCCGGCGCAGGATCGGCGTGGTACGACGTGGTCGCCGAAGAATTCGCGCAGGCGACACAAACCGGCAAGGTCGAGGTCGTGCTGCGGCCCGGCTGCTACCTGACGCATGACGTCGGCATCTATCGCAAGGCGCAGACCGACATCTTCAAGCGCAATCCGGTCGCGAAGAAAATGGGCGAAGGCTTGCTGCCGGCGCTGCAATTGTGGGCGTACGTGCAGTCGATTCCCGAGCCGGATCGCGCGATCATCGGCCTCGGCAAACGCGACTCCGCGTTCGACGCGGGCATGCCGGAGCCGGCGCGCCACTATCGTCCGGGCAACGAGGCGCCGCGAGACATCGCCGCGAGCGAAGGCTGGGAAATCTTCGGTCTGATGGATCAGCACGCGTATCTGCGCATTCCCGCCGGCGCCGATCTGAAAGTGGGTGACATGATCGCGTTCGACATCTCGCATCCGTGCCTGACGTTCGACAAGTGGAAGCAGGTGCTGGTCCTCGATCCGCAGTATCGCGTGAAGGAAGTGATCGAGACGTTTTTCTGATTGGATTGGAGTGGATTGCGCCGCGCTGAAGCGCGGGCTTTCCGACGATAGAAAAAAGGCTGTGAGCCCAAGGGCGCACAGCCTTTTTGTCGTCGCTCGCGGAGAAAGAATCACACGCGTTGAGCAGCCTCGTCGCCGGCGGTATCCTGGGCTGCTCCAGCGGCGCCGGCCGCTGCGCTCGCATTGGCCGCCACTTCGCCGATGCGCGTCTCCAGCATTTTCAGCGCGCTCGACAACGCCGCAAGCGCCTCATCCGGCAACCCTGCCATCGTGTCGTGCAAGAACGCCTGGCGACGCGGCAGGCTCGCTTCGGTCGCGTCGCGACCTGCTTCAGTCAGGCGCACGTTGGTCACGCGGTTATCGCGCGCATCCATGCTGCGGGCGATCCAACCCAGGCCTTCCAGCGCCTTCAACTGCCGCGTCAGCGCGCCCGGATCGACGCGTAGCCGCTCGACGAGCCGCTTCTGCGACGACTCGCCGGCCTGCTCGTGCAGCGCGAGCAGAATGCGCCAGCGTGGCAGCGGATGACCCACCTGGGTCTCGAATGCCGACATGAATGCCCGATACGTGCGACCAAATTGCTGCATGACGGCGACGCGGTCCTGTTCTTCCATAATCTGCCTGTCCAACACCAAGTCCAAAAATCAGTCTGCGTGAATCACCGGCTCGAGCTTGCGCTGCAGCTTGACCGGCGGCACGCGGCGGCTTTGCCATACCGACGCGACGGCGATCAGCGCGGCCATCGCGAGACCCAGATGAATCGCGCCGACCAGCGACTCGCGCGCGCTTTCGAGCAGCATCGCGCCGTTGTGGCCCGCGTGCGTCAGCTGGTAGACGAGCGTAGTCTGCGCATCGCGGTTGATCAGGATCTGGGGATCGCCCAAATCGCCGAACCAGTGCGACGCGCCCGCGCCTTCGAGCGCACTGCGCACGCCGCTCTTGTACATATGGGTCACGAGCGTGCCGGTCAGCGCGGTGCCGATCATGCCGCCGATCATCCGCAGCGACTGCAGCAGCGCGGTCGCGATGCCGAGGTGTTCGCGGCCCGCGGTCTGCTGCGCGAAGATCGTCAGGTTCGGCATCACGAAACCGAGCCCGAGGCCGCCGACGACCATGAACGACATCAGCACCCATTGCTGCATCGAACGGGTCGCGACGACGATGCCAAGGCATGACAGCGCGACCATCGCAAAGCCGATGTACAGCATCACGTTCGGATTCTTGATCCGCGACACGACGCGCCCGTTCGTGATGCTGCCGATCGTGATGAACACGACGAGCGGCGTGATCACGAGGCCCGCCTCTTTCGGCGACATGCCGAAGCCGCCCTGGAACAGCAGCGGTGCGTAGAACAGCAGCGAGAACATCGTGAAGCCGCCGAGCACCGCCAGCGTGAACAGCGCGGCAAGACTACGGTTGCGGAACATGTCGACGGGCAGAATCGCGGTGGGGCAACGCTTTTCCCATTTCCACAGCGCGATGGCCGACACGACGCTCAGCCCGAGCAGTGCGAACGCGCTCAGCGTGATGCCGTGCTTCGGCAGCAATTCGACGAACAGTTGCAGCGAGCCGAGCGCAATCGCGATCAACAGCGCGCCGGGCCAGTCGAGCCGCATTTTGCCTTCATGCTCGACGTGCCGCAGATGCGGCAGGAAACGCCAGACGAAAAACAGCGACAGGAGGCCTACCGGCAGATTCACGTAGAACACCGAACGCCAGCCGTAGTACTGCGTCAGAAAACCGCCGAGCGACGGCCCGACTGCATTGGCAATGCCGAACGCCGAGCTCATCAGCACCTGCCAGCGCAACCGCACGACGGAATCGGGGAACAGATCGGGGATGCACGCGAACGCGGTGCCGACCAGCATGCCGCCGCCAATGCCCTGCAAGCCGCGCGCGAGCACGAGAAACAGCATGTCGTTGGCCGCGCCGCACAGCACCGAGGCGCCGGTAAACACGAGGATCGATGCGATCACGAACGGCTTGCGCCCGTAGTAATCGCCGAGCCGGCCGAAGATCGGCACGGTGATCACCGAGCTCAGCAGATACGAGGTGGCGACCCACGCGTACAGCTCGAAGCCCCGGAGCTCGGACACGATGGTGGGCAGCGCGGTGCCGACCACGGTCTGGTCGAGCGCGACCAGCATCGTGACGAAGGAGATGCCGAGCATGGCGAGCAGGGATTCGCGGAATGGTAAAACTTGCCCACTCGAATGGTGGGCGGCGGTGTGGACAGCCATTTTTGATGCAGCAAAAGTTGACGTGTCAAAAGATTGGAAATCATACCATGCTGCAACGCTCCACGCGGGACGGAATACGTCTTGCAACGCGGTAGACTCACTTGCAGTACCCACGCCATGACATGCCAGGGAGGCTCATGCAGCCGAGTTCGCTCGCAGCACCATCCTTATCAGAGCAGGACCTCGCCGCGCTGCGGCGCGCCAAACATCAGCTCGAAAGCCCCGCGCTCGCAATGAAACTCGCAAGCGTCGTCGGCGCGCCGATCGAAAAGCTGCTGTCGCGCATTCCGGCGTTCGCCAACGAAAAAGTGTCCGATGCAACGCAAGCCGCGTTGCGCAAATGTCTGTCGATCGCGCTGCGCACGCTCGGCCGGCGCGACGACGCCAGGCTGCTCGCACCCGACAAGCCGAACAACCTGCTGCACAAGTTCGCGGTCGCGACGACCGGTGCGGCCGGCGGCGCGTTCGGATTGCTCGCGCTGCCGGTCGAGCTGCCCGTCACGACCACGCTGATGTTTCGCTCCATCTGCGACATCGCGCGCAGCGAGGGCGAGGACCTGACCTCGGTCGACACGCAGCTGCAATGCCTGACCGTGCTCGGCATGGGCGGCACCTCGAGCGAGGACGACGACGCCGACCTCGGCTACTTCTTCATGCGCGGCGCGCTCGCGCAGGCGGTGTCGAAGGCGTCGTCCGAGGTGGCCAGCAAGGGCTTCACAGCCCACGGCTCGGCGGCTCTGTTGCGGCTCATCAACGCGATCGCCGCGCGCTTTTCGGTGCAGGTCGGCGAGCAGATCGCGGCCAAATCGATTCCGGCGATCGGCGCGGTGCTCGGCGCGATGGTCAATACCGTGTTTATCGATCATTTCCAGCAGGTCGCGCACGGACACTTCACCGTGCGGCGGCTCGAGCGGCAATACGGCCAGCAAACGATCGAAGCCGTCTATCGGACGCTCGACGTCACGCTCGAAGCCTGAGCCCTGTTCGCGGCGCGGCTCGTCGCGCGTCGCACGAAGGCGGCCGCGCGATCGAGCGCGCGGTTCGCCTCCGGCATGAACGGCGCGAACATCGGCCACACGTGCGGCAGGTTTTTCCACACCTCGCATTCGCAATCGACTCCTGCCGCGTGCGCGTTGTCGGCGACGCGGCGCGTGTCGTCGAGCAGCACTTCGGTGCTGCCCGCCTGCAGGAACAGCGGCGGCAGACCGTGCAGGTCCGCATAGACCGGCGACGCGTACGGATGGGTGGGCGACGCGTCGCCCAGATAGACCTTGGCCGCGCGCTCGACCGAGGCGCCGCAGAACATCGGATCGACGCTGTCGTTGGTGCGCAGGCTAGCGCCGGTCGTCGCCAGATCGGTCCACGGCGAGAACAGCAGACCGCCCGCGGGCATCGGCGCGCCCCCGTCGCGCAGCGCGACCAGCGTGGCGAGCGCGAGACCGCCGCCGGCCGAGTCGCCGGCGATCACGATCGAGCTCGGTGCGATGCCCATCGCGAGCAACTGGCGATAGGCGGCGGTGGCGTCGTCGAGCGCGGCCGGAAAGCGATGCTCAGGCGCGAGACGGTAGTCGAGGGAGAAGAGCCGCGCATCCGCGCGGGTCGCGAGAGCGAACGTTAGCGAGCGGTGCGTGCGCGGCGAGCAGAAGTAGTAGCCGCCGCCGTGGCAATACAGCACCGTAGGCTCCGCGCCGCCGGCCGTGCCGCCGTCCACGCGCTCCAGCCACTCTCCGACGAGCGGCGCGTCGCCTGCGCGATACGTTTCGCGCAGATGCCAGCCGCGCGGCACGCGCGGCGACCATACGCGCTTCGAGGTCAGCGCGCGCGCCCGTTCGACGTTGATAAACGGTTTGAGAGTTTCGGGCCGGAACTGCCTGCGCAAATACCAGCACGCGAGCGCGCTTTGCCAGCTCATCGGGACATGCTCCTTCGTTGAAGTCCCGTCAGGGTACGTGGGTTGGCAGGGGACCGTGGTTTGGCGGGTTCCAGGCGCGTGACGGTCATCGCGGCCGCGGCACGCGCGCGGCCAACCCCGAGGTCCATGCCTAGTTCGCCGGCAACACCTGCCCGCGAATTTCGCCCGTCGGATTCTGCGCGGTATACACATTGAAGTACCACTGCCCCGCCATCAGATCCGTGACCTGCTGCTCGGTCAGCTTCGCCGTGCCTTTGATCGGACTCGCGAGCCCATTCTTCTCGATCGGCACCTGGACCTTCGCATTCTGGCCGACCGGCGCGGGACCGTGGAAATGCGCGGCGGTGACCGGACCGCTCAAGCCCTCGTAAGTCACAGTCCACTGCAGCGATTGGGTGGACGTGTCGAAGGTCGCATTCAGCATGCCATGCCCGTGACTCACACGCGGCGGCACTTCGCTCGACGGCTGGAGATTCGCCTTCAGCGCAACCGTATCCGCAAATGCAGCGCTCGATGCAAGCGCCCACAACACTACGGCCAGATTAAATTTTCGCTGCGAAATCATGGTCTTCTCCGGACATTGACGCGCCGCCGCGGCGCCGTGTCGGCCGTGCGGAGTTTCCACATACTAGTGCAAATCATATGGAGTCGACTGGAATGATGGCCGGCAAAGACGTAGTGCGAAATGGCTTTAGTCGATTTAATCGAAAATATAATTGCGCGTTTTGTAATAAATAAACGATGTCAATCCTGGTATGCTTCGACTCGCGAGAAGTGACTCCTTCATCGAAGGACGTCTCCAAACCTTTAACGCGGCTTCGGCCGCGTTTTTTTTCGTCCTGATTTGGGTTGCCGCCGTTTGAATCGCTTGGGTATTTGCGCGAGGTTACGGCGCGCCGCTCGCTACGCGAGCAATCCGGCCTGCTGTTCGATCCCATCGAGCATCGCCTCGCATTGTCGAATTAGCGCGTACCCCTCGTCACGCACCTGCCGCGGCGACTTCGCGGCAATGACGCGGCGATAGGCTTCGAGCGCCTGTACGAGCGGCGGATACTGCAGCACGCTCGCCGCCCCCATCACCCGGTGCAGCCACTCGTGCACCCGCTCCATGTCCGCGCGTTCGAGTAACGTCGCGAGCGCGTTGATGTCGTCGCGCATCGACGAGACGAATGAATCTAGCAACGCCTTGACCGTCGACTCGCTTCCCCATAACTGCGTCATCCGTGCGAGGTCGATGGGCACGAACGGTTCAGCACCGACAGGTTGTGTGGCCTGCCGCTCGCCGGCCGACGCAGTCGAGACGCGATCGGAAGTTTCCGCCAGCGCGGGGGGCCACTCGGCGTCAGTGCCAAACCAGCGGCTCAGGTGGTCGCGCAGCGTGGCGAGCCGGGTCGGCTTGATCAGACTCTCGTCCATGCCGGCTTCGCGGCACAGACTCAGGTCGTCGGGCGCGGTATTGGCCGTGATGCCGAGTATCGGCAGACGCTGCGCGCCGCCGTGCAGTGCCTCCGCTTCGCGGATGCGACGGGTCAGTTCATAGCCGGACACGTTTGGCATGTGGCAGTCCGTGATCAGGCATCCATAGCTCGTGCATTCCAGCGCGGCGAGCGCTTCGGCGCCGTCGTTGGTGACGTCGCACGCGAACCCCAACAGGGTGAGCTGATGACGGATCAACTCCTGATTGACTGGATGATCTTCCGCGACAAGAATCAGCCGCCCGTTCGCGAGCGCGCGTTCGCGATCAGGCGGCGGCGCGATGCCATCGGTCGTGAACGGCGCACCCACCACGCGCGACGGCATCGGGGCCATCGACGGCAGCCCCGCCGTCGCGGCCACACACGCGGCGCCGAGGCCGCGCCACGAAATCGGATTGATGCTGACGCGCACCTTGTCGTCGAGGATGCGGTAACCGCTCGGCTTCGGTTTTTCGGTCAGCGTGACGATGCGCGCATTCGTGCCGATATGTGCCGGCAACGTGACGTCCTCGGCGACGAACAGCAGATCCGCGCGGCTCAGCACGTCGCTTTTGCCCAGCGTCGCCGCATCGGCCGAGAGGCTGCGCAGTTCGAGCCCGAGCGCCTTGCCGAAGTGTGCGAGGGCCCGGCCGATGCGTCGATCTCGCGTGACCACTACGCCGAGTTTGCCGCGCAGACCGTTGATCGGATAGCACTGTTCGACGATCGGCATCGTCAGCCGCACGATCATGCTCGTGCCGTGGCCGGGTTCGCTGTGCAGCGTGAGCGTGCCGTTCATCAGGTCGATCAGCTTGCGGCAGATCGTCAGCCCCAAGCCCGTGCCGCCGAAGCGCCGCGTGGTGGACGACTCAGCCTGCACGAACGGCTCGAATAGCCCCGCCTGCACATCGGGTGCGATGCCGATGCCGGTGTCCCGAACGGTCAGCTCCAACGTCTGCGAATCCGCGCAATCTTCGACGACCGCTACGCTGACACCCACCTCGCCCTTCGGCGTGAACTTGATCGCATTGCCGAGCAGGTTGAACAGAATCTGGCGCAGACGCACGCTGTCGCCACGGAGCGTCGCAGCGGCGTCGCTCGCGATGTCGACGCGCACTTTCAGCCCTTTTTCGTGAGCGCGCCCGGCGAGCAGGCCCACGGCGTTGTCGACGAGCTCGCGGAGATCGATCGGCTCGGCTTCGAGCGTGAGCCGACCCGCCTCGATCTTCGAATAGTCGAGCAAATCATCGAGAATCTGCAGCAGCGCGCCCGCCGACTCGTGGATCATGCCGAGCATTTCGCTCTGGTCGGGACTGAGCGGCGTGCGTTCGAGCACTTCGACGAGACCGAGCACGCCGTTCATCGGGGTGCGGATTTCGTGGCTCATCATCGCGAAGAAGTTGTCCTTCGCGCGCGAGGCCGCCTCGGCCAGATCGCGAGCTCGCGCGAGTTCCTCCGAACGCGCTCGCTCGACGCTCGCGTCGACCCAATAGCCGCTCCACAGGACACCGCCATCGGCATCGCGCCGCGGCACCAGCTCGGCCCGCACCCACTTGAGTTGACCGGCGCTTTCGACGCGGAACTCCATATGCACCGGAGAGGTACAGATCGCAGAACGCTCGAGCTCGGCGAGAACGAGCGGCCGATCCAGCTCCGATATGCGCTGGAAGTCGACTCGCGCCCCGCCCTGCGAATCGCTGTCACAGAGCAGATGTCGCGCGTCGCCGCCGATGTATGGGAAGGAATAGGCACCGGCCGGCGAGCGCCGCATCTGGAACACGACGGCCGGCAACGAACGCGTGACGTCGAACAGGCGCCGTTCGGTTTCGCGCGCGCGCATTTCGGCGCGCCGGATGTCCGTGATATCGACCATCGTGCCGAGCACGTACGCCGCCGGCTGCCCATCGTCGCCTTCACAGACGCTCGTCCAGAAAATCCCATGCCGCGCCTCGCCAGCACCGTCCTCGAACTCCAGTTCGACTTTAGCGATGCCGCCGCCGCGCAGGAGCTCGCGCGTCATGTCGTCGAGCACGCGGCTGTTTGCGTCGCCCCATGTGCCGACCTCGGCCGTCGTACGCCCGAGCACGTCCTTCCGCTCCAGCCCACACGCTTTCTCATAAGCCTCGTTGATCGCGATGTACCGTCCGTCCAGGCCTTTCGCGATGAGCGGATACGGCACCGTCTTCATCATCGTTTCCTGGAAGTTCAATTGCAGTGCGAGTTCGCGTTCGGTCTGCTTGCGCAGCCGGACTTCGCGTTGCAGCAGCACATACGCGCGCAACGTGACCAGCAGCACGACGCCGATGCCGATCAGCACCGGCAGCAACCGCACCGCAGTCACACTCCACATCGCGTTGTCCGGCGCGGCGGGGCTCACCCACTTGCGCCGGATGCGTTGCTTTTCGGCTGCCGGCATGGCCTGCAACGCGCGATCGATCAGCTTGACGAGCGGGCTCAGATCCTCGCGTATAGCAAAATATAACGAGTCGGATTCACCGAGCGAGTCGAGCACCCTGAGTGCGCCTGTGTAATGCTGCCGGATTTGCACGTTGATCGCGGCAGCGTTGCCGACCAGTACGTCGGCCTCGCCGCTCGCGACCATGCGCATCCCCTCGCCGAGGCTCGCCGCGACGACGATGTGATCGACCGGCACCGCCCCCAACGCGAGCGGCACCGAACCGGCTACGTGCGGCGACATTACGACGCGGCACGACGTGATGTCGTCGAACCAGCATGGAGTGGGCACGCCGCTGCGTCCGACGATCACCAGCGGATCGCTCTCGTATACGCGGCTATGGTCGGCGCCCGCGAGAAGCGCCCCGCGACTCGATGTGGAGGACAGCATCGCGAGCTCGCCGCGCTGGAACGCGTCGACGGTGGCGGCCCAGTCGGCCGTGCGCGCGCGGTTGAACACGACACCGAGCGTGCCGCTCAGGTACGCGAGGTAATCGGCGGTCAGACCGACGGGGCGACCGGCGGCGTCGACATAGCTGAACGGGGCCCAGTCGTCGTCGAAGCCGATCTGCAACGGCGGCAGCGAACGCAGCCAGTTCTTTTCTTCCGGCGTCAGCGCGAAGCGTGGGGCACCCGCCGCGGGCGTCGCGTTGAAGTTGCCGGACAGCCAGAGCGCGCGTATCGCGGCGGCTTCGGCGGGATTCATCGACACGAGCGCGCGGTTCAGTTGATCGCGCAAGGCAAGCTGGCGGGGCGATACCGCAAAACGCAGGTCGAGCGCCTTGCCGCCTTGCTCGAACGCTACGCGCAGATTGCGATATGCGTCGGTCGCCAGTTCGTATTGCACGACCGGCGTGAAGCCGAAATAGGCGTCGGCATCGCCATGCAGTACCGCGTTCAGTGCTTCGTGCGTGCTCGAGAACGAGACGATCTTCGCGCGAGGAAAACCGGCGCGCAACAACCGCTCACGCGCAAAACCGCGCTCGATCGCAATACGCGCGCCGGCGAGATCGGTGGGTTTCATATGCCGGGCATCGTCGCGACGCACGACGGCCGACGCGAACGAGTGGAAGTAGGGAGCCGTAAAGCCGAGGCAGCGCTCGCGCTGCGGCGTGCGCGCTATGCTCGTCAGCAGGTCGACCTCGCCGGCGCAAGCCGCGGCGACCAGTTTGGCCATGTCGGGAAAGCTCTTCGTCTCGATGACGACGTTCGGCCCCACGAGCGCGCGCAACAGGTCGCCGCTGACGCCGGCGAGCTGGCCGTTCCTCAGGATGTCGAACGGCGGCCAGCCACCTTCGAGTATGCCCACGGTCAGTCTGGAAGGAAATGCAATGGGTGACGAAGCGGAAGCATCGGCTCGTACTGTGGAGATGACGGGTGACTCTGACGCAGCGCCGGCAGGCGCGGCCATGCAGACCGCATGCGAAGCCGCCAGCAGACATAACGCCAGCCAACGCATCATTGAGTGGGGCGGCGAGCGCTGCCACAGACACCGCAACAAACGCCGCAGCCCCAACGTCAGCGTCACCTCGCCTTGAGAACTCGCATCGATCGGAAGTGGCGAGTAGCGTCCCCCGCTCACGAAACGTCACCCTGTCCGTCCAATGACACCGCGGACGAATCAACTCGACCGTCCAGAAACGAAAACAGCACGCCAGCCGCGATTGCGCCGGCCAACGGCGCGGCCCAGAACAGCCACAACTGGTCCAGCGCCCAGTTGCCGACGAACACTGCCTGCGCTGTCGAACGGGCGGGATTGACCGCTCCATTGGTAACCGGAATGGACACCAGGTAGACGAGCATCAGACATGCGCCGGTGATGAACGGCGCAACCGTTGCCAACTCTTTTCGAACGACGACCAGCAGGCAGGCCCCGACAAACACGAACGACAGCACGACTTCCACGACGAGCGCCGAATGCAATGGATAGTCAGCGGGCGAATGAGCGCCGAAGCCGTTCGCCGCGAATTCACTCGCGGCGAGTTCGAAACCTGGCCGGCCACTAGCGATGTAGGCGAGAAGCGCCGCGGCGACTATCGCGCCGCCGATTTGCGCGGCGATATAGGGCAACAGATCACGCACCGGAAAGCGCTGCGCGACGGTCAGACCGATGGTGACGGCAGGATTGAAATGCGCGCCGGAGATCTTCCCGAAAGCATAGCTGCCAGTAGCGAGTGCAAGCCCGAACGCCAACGACATCTGCAGCGCGCCACCAGCCTGCGATATGCCCGTGGTGTCCAACACCGTACTACCGCAGCCGACGAACACGAGCCATGCCGTACCCACTCCCTCGCTCCACAATCGCTTGCCTAGCGCAACCATCTCTACCCCATCCGTCAAGTACGAGGCACAGACTCCGAACGATCGCGCGAAGATGTCTGCACCGGATTTCCTTTCCATCGCCAATCGGATCACGAACTAGCCATAGCGGCAGTTGCGGCGCAAGGCGCGCAATGACCGGCGGCGGCCAGGATTATTAGGGGCTCCCGCAAGCCATGCCAATCAGATAAGTCTGATAAGGACTACATCAAAGCCGTCGCAAGCAAGAAAATGTGACCATCGCGCCGCCTCATATCAGCCCAATCTGAGTGGCGTAGTTGATCAGGTCAGCTTCTGTTTCCAGTCCAAGCTTGCGCATCGCGCTGCGTTTTTGCGTGCTGATGGTTTTGTCGCTGCGTCGCAGACGTGTGGCGATCTCGTGCACCGCGAGGCCTCGCACATAAAGTTGAAACACCTCCCACTCGCGTGCGCTCATCGCACCGCCGCGCCGGGGCGAAGCAGGCTCCGCGGCCGCTAGTGCGGCACGAACCTGTTCCGATAGATGGGTGCCTCCGGCGGCAACGGCTTCGATCGCGTCGATCAATGCGTCCACAGCGTCGCGCTTGTCGACGATTCCAGTCACGCCGATATTGCGCAAGCCGGCCAATACATGCGCGCGCCCAATCATGGTCAGCACGACCACGTGGGGATGCGGCGTGCGCCGAAGCAGCCGACGCAATAGCGGCACCGCGCTGGTATCTCCGTCGAGTCCCGGCATGCCGATGTCCGACACGACGACGTCGCACGCGCAGGCTTCGAGCAGCTTCGCGAGACCACGGGTGTCGGCAGCTTCGCCGACAATCTCGATATTCGGCCTGTCGCGCAGCAGCGATCGGACGCCCGCGCGAATGGAGTCGTGATCGTCCGCCACGACGACGTGAATCTTGTTTGTCATTCTGTTCCGTGACTTTTTTATGGTGTCGATCGGCAAACCGCACGAAATGTGTCTCCCCGGTTATGCCGATCTATTCGCCGCGCCCGTGCGCGGCAGGTTGCCGCCCGGTTAGCGGACCTGACCAAGCCGGTCTGGCACTACTCCGTACTCGACTGCGAAGCGAAACAGTTCGGCGTCGCTATTCAGCGACAGCTTGCGCATGGCCATGCACTTCTGCGCGCTGATCGTCTTCACACTACGTCCCAACCGCAGGGCGATTTCCGTGACGCAGAGCCCTGACGCGTACTGCGTAAATACCTCGAACTCGCGGCGGGACAGGGTGGCTCGCACGAAGTCGAGACGTTGCGTCAGCGTTACGTCGGCCAGCATGGCGCGCACCGCTGGACCGACATAACATTCGCGCGCCAGCGCCACATGGATCAGATCGATACGATCACGCTTGCTCAGCAGCCCATCGACGCCCAGCGACATCACCTTGCGCAGCGTCGCCGCTTCCGTTTCCATTGTCAGGATGACGAGCGCCACGTTGGGATAGCGCGCCTTCAACTGCCTGACGATGTCGAACCGGTTTTCGTTGTTCCCTCCTGGCATGTAAAGATCCATCAGCACGAGATCGCAAGGACAGCGATCGACTTCGATCAACAGTTCGGCGACATCCGCCGCACGGCCAACCACCTTCAGGTTGGGATAGTTGCCAATCAGATTTTCTATAGCCAGTAGAACCAGCGGATGATCGTCCGCGATGATCGTTCGAACAGGCGTGCCTGATGCAGCCATGAGGTTCATCTTCTGGCGCTCCTCGATACTTTCATTTCTCGACACCCTGTTATGTGTGACCGGCGCTCACGCAATGGTCGAGCATTTCTTTTGCGACAAACATCAGAGCGCTCTGAAATGGACCGAACGACGGCGTGCCCGATGCTTAGTTTTCTGGTTCGAGGAGGAGCGAGCCGCAGGCGCGCACACAGGAAAAGAGCGCGGGGTCGTCGGTCACGCCCAATCGCGCCATCGCTTCACGCTTTTGCCGACTCACCGTGCGGCGATGGCAGCCGAGCGCCGCCGCGATCTGCACGATGGACTCGCCGCTCACGAGCCTGCGCACGATGTCGGTCTGCCGCTTCGACAACAGCAGGGCCGACACGAACCGACCGTTGTCCGGCTGCGAACGCTCGAGCGTTTCGACCACCGAGCGGCCCAGGTAGCGCGCGCCGCCGCGCACACTGTCGCGGACGGCTCGCGGCAGTTCCTCGAGCGAATCGGCTTTGCCGACCACGCTGACTGCGGCATCGGCGGCGACGACGCGCAACATCGCAGCATTCGTCTGCCCGGTCACGACGACGACGCGCAATGACGGCCACTCGCCACGAATGCGCTGGATCAGGCAGAGTCCGTCGCCAATCTCGCCGGCGGGCTCCGGCATGGAAAGATCGACGACGAGCACGTCGCACGGTGTGTGTTGCAGCAACGCGATCAACGCGGTGGGCGTCTGCGCCTGACCGACGACAGTCAGACCTTCGTGCGCCTCCAGCGCCCATTTCAGGCCAAGCAGGACGAACGGATGATCGTCCGCCAGAATGATTTGAAGATTTGTCACGATTAGTCTCGCTCGTTATCGGAATGGTCGGAATGCGTGTGGGGGTGGCTGTGCAGGCGGCAGGCGTCGACCTTCGCCGCGTCAATCAAGCGACGTGCCGGAAAAGCCATCTCATCACCCTCGCAAATTCACGACAATCGGAGCGTTCCTAATCCGGTTAAATGATCGGGATAATTTCTAGCTCCACCGAGCAAAATGCGCACCGTTATTCGAATCGAATCAAAATCCATTCGGAAACGCAAAGCCCGCGCTGTTCACATGTGTCTCACGCCGCATCACAGGCACGCGTCGCGCGCATCGCACGCGTCGGCGCGGCGCGCGGAAACACCGGCAACGCGAGCAACGCGCACGCGCTCGCCACGCTCCACACCAGCGGCCATGCTCCGATGGACAGCAGCGCGGGAATCGCGAGTGGCGTCACGAACAGCGTGAGGAACACGCAGGTGTTGCCCATCGCGAGCGCGGTGCCCGCTCGGCGCGTACCGGCAAGCGACGCGAGTTCGGTGAACGCGACGCCGTGCCACGCCGACGCGCTAACTCCGCCGAGCACGATCATCAGCGCGAACAGCGCGACCGTCCCGGCGCGATGCATGCCGACGAGCCCGGTCACGAGCGCGAGCAGCACGAACAGCACGGCGGTCAACAGACTGCAGGCCCGCATATACGCGCGACGGTTGCCGCGCCGGTCGGTCCACGCGCCGCTCCAGACCCGCACGACCGCGGCGCCGGTCTGCACCGCGGCCATCGTCACGCTGATCGCGAACACGCCGGCACGCCCGAAGTCGTGCAGGAACACCGTTCCGAACGTGATCACGGCAATCTGCGGCACGCACAGCGCGCCCGCGCCGAGCGCGACGCGCCAGATTGCGATGTCGCGCAGTGGCGAACGCATCGCCAGCGGCGCGCCGACGTTCGAAGCGTCTACGCCGCGCCCGCTGGCCGCCGCTGCGCCGGCCGTCGCAGTCGCCTGCGCGGGCTCGTGAAGCCAGCGCCACGCGAACCACGCGGTGATCGCGCATGCCAACGCCAGCAGCGCATAAGCGCTCGCAAAACCGAAGTGCGAGGCGAGCACCGGCAGCACCAACGCACCGAGTCCACCGCCCGCCGGCACGGCGGTTTGCCGGATGCTCATCGCGAGACCGCGCTCGCCTTCGCGAAACCACGCCATCACGGCTCGGCCGCTCGATCCGTTGACGCTGCCGCCCAGCAATCCGACCAGCAGCAGCCCGAGCGCGAGCGGAACGATGCCGGGCACCTGCGCGTCGCCCGGCGACACGAACAGCGCGAGACCGGCGAGCGCGGCCGCGGTCGACAGCAAGCCGAGCAGCAGCACGCGACGATCGCCCCAACGGTCGGTCAGCAGTCCCCACGGCAACTCGCTGACCGCAATGCCGAGCCCGAGCATGCCGAGCACGAGGCCGAGCCCGTGGTTGGCGAGGTGGTAGTCCGAGCGCAGGAACACTGCCGTCGTCGGAATTCCCGAAAATGCCGCCGAAAAGCTCGCATTCGCGGCAAAGCCCACGCCCAGCACCTTCCAGCGATGCCGCGCGCCGCGCTCGCCGGTGCCGCGCGACGCTGTCATAGATCCGTTTTCCATCACACCCTCCGCATGTATTCGGGGGTATGCTACGGCTGGGCATTCCATCGGAAAAGCCGGAAATTCAGATTATCGCCATCGGAAAAACCGAATCATGAGCCAGCGTGGTTTCGACCTTGCACAGTTGCGGACCTTCGTCGCCGTCGCCGAATCGGGCGGAGTGTCGGCGGGCGCCGAGCGCGTGTTCCTGTCGCAGTCGTCGGTAAGCGAGCAGCTGAAAAAGCTCGAGGAGCGCGCCGGCCAGCCGCTCCTCGTGCGCGGCCGCCAGGGTGTGAACCCGACGCCCGCTGGCGGGCGTCTGCTCGAGCATGCGCGCCGCATCATCGCGATGAGCGAAGCGGCCTTCGACGACCTGCAAGGCCGCTCGCTCGACGGCGAGCTGCGCATCGCAATCACCGATTACTACCGCCCGCACGACATCGCGCGCATCCTCAAGACGTTTTCGGAACAGCATCCGCGGCTGAAGCTGCACGTGACGGTGCTGCCGAGCGCGGTGATCGACAGCGGCGCGGACGATCACGCGTCGTTCGACATCGGTTTGTCGGCGCGGCTCGTCATCGGCCGGTCGCGCGCACGCGGCGCCCGTGCCGGTGCCGCGAGCATCGTCGTGCGGCGCGAAAAGCTGCTATGGGCCAGTTGCGCCGATGCCCCCACCCGCCCCGCCACACCGTATCAACTAGTGCTGCTGCCGACGACCTGTCAGCTGCAGCGCTTCGTCGTCAAGCTGCTCGACGAACACAAGGTAGCGTACGTGGTGTCGCATTCGGCGTCGGGCGTCGCGGGGCTGCAGCTCGCTTTGAAGGCGGGGTTGGGGATTTCCTGTCTGAACGAGTCGTCGCTCGGCGGCGGCGTGGTCGCGTGCGCCGCGAACATCGGCTTGCCGCCGCTGCCCGCCATCGAGTTTCATCTGTTGCCGCGGCGTCCGGGCGAAAGCGAACTGGTCGGCAATGCACGTGATGCGCTCGTGCGACTCTTCGCATGAAGCCACGGCCGTTTGCGCAAAACGTGAAACCACACGAATGAGACTCGACCCCGGCACAAATAAAATTCACAGCAAAAATGTATGGATCGAGATCAGCTAATCACATTAACCTGATGCATTGACATCGATAAGCCGAGGCGCAACAAAATCCACCGCGCCAAGCCGTCCATCCAAGCCGGTCCGCATTATCGGAACGCCTGTTTAACTTTGTATTCTCTATTGACGCATCCAACAAATTGTTGCACGCTGCTACTGGATATCACACGCTTTTCAGCGCCTCATGCGTCGCTCATTGGAGCCCGAAAGCCGCCGTCCCAGGCGCATCCAGCGCGGATCATTGTCGCAGATCAAAGTTTTTGCCGGACAATTGCATCATCATTGCGCTTCTGTAGTTCGCGTTCCCGAACAAGCCCGTTCCGAATAGCAGTTAATAGCAAGTCAATTAAAAGCAGCTAGTCCCGAGATGCGCCGTTTCCGGATTCATGAGTCAATCCGCACACCCGCGCCGGGTATATAAATCGAGCGATAAGAACGTTCCAAAACGAGGCCCGGTGTGTATCGCAAAACTATCGGCTCTGCGGTCCTGTTCGTGCTGTGCGCGCTTCAAGCGCTATGGAGCGGCGCGGCGTTAGCGGCCACCGACGCGTCCGGCGCGATGCCGCCATCGATGGACCAGCGCATACGCGCTTGCACGTCGTGTCACGGCGAGCAGGGCCAGGGACGCAAAAACGACTACTTCCCGCGCATCGCCGGCAAGCCGGCCGAGTACCTGTTCAACCAGCTGATCGCGTTTCGCGACGGCGGCCGCACCTATCCGCCGATGGGCTATCTGCTCGCGTTCCTGCCCGACGACTACCTGCGTCAGATCAGCGAGTACTTCGCGGCCCTGCAGCCGCCCTATCCCGAATCCGAGCGCGCCGCCCTGTCGCCGAAGCTGCTTGCCGCCGGTGAAAAACTCGTGACGCATGGCGACTCGGCGCGCGGCATCCCGGCGTGCATCGCCTGTCACGGCGCCCGCATGACCGGCACGCAGCCGGGCATTCCGGGCCTGCTAGGCTTGCACGCGAGCTATATCGCCGGACAGATGGGCACATGGCGCTCGGGCACCCGCCACGCGCTCGCGCCGGACTGCATGCGCACTATCGCGCTCAAGCTGAACGACAACGACATTGCCGCGGTATCGAACTGGCTCGCGCGCCAGCCGCGTCCCGCCGATCCCCGGCCCGCACCGGCATCCGCCGAGCGGCTGCCCCTCGCTTGCGGGAGCCAACCGCAATGAAGCCGACACTCCGCCCGTCCGGTTGGCTGCGCCCGGCAAGCATGGCTAGCGCCCTTGCAACCGGCAGCTTCGCGCTCGCGTTAATGGTCCATGGACCGCTCACGACACCGGCGCATGCCGCGACCGCCGCGCCCCAAGGCGCGGAAGCAACTGCCACGGCTGGAACCAGTCCCGACACTCGCCCCGAGATCGTCAGACGCGGCGAATACCTTGCGCGCGCGGGCGACTGCATCGCGTGCCACACCGCGCCGCGCGGCCGGCTGTTCGCCGGCGGGCTCGCGATGGAAACGCCGTTCGGCACACTGTATTCGCCGAACATCACGCCGGACCCGCAGTACGGCATCGGCACGTGGAGCGAGGAAGCGTTCTTCAAGATGATGCGCACCGGCCGCAAGCCGGACGGCGCGCCGATCTATCCGGCAATGCCGGTCGCCCAGTACACGAAGGTCACGCGCGAGGACTCGAACGCGATCTTCGCGTTCCTGAAGACCGTCGAGCCGGTGCGTCAGCCGAATCACCCGCACACGCTGCGCTTCCCGTTCAATCAGCGCGATCTGCTGTACGGCTGGCGCACGCTGTATTTCCACGAGGGTGAGTTCAAGCCCGACCCGACCAAATCGGTCGAATGGAATCGTGGCGCGTATCTGGTCGAGGGGCTCGGGCACTGCACGATGTGCCACACGCGCATCAACATGCTGGGCGGTTCGTCGCCGCGCGAGCAGTTCGCGGGCGGGCTGATTCCGGTGCAGAACTGGTACGCGCCGTCGCTCACTTCTGACAAGGACGGCGGCCTTGGCGACTGGAGCATCCAGGACATCGTCGATCTGCTGCAGGCGGGCATCTCCAATCGCGGCGCAGTCTACGGCCCGATGGCCGAGGTCACCTATCACAGCCTGCAGCATCTGAGCGAGGAAGACATCCGCGCGATGGCCGTCTATCTGAAGTCGCTGCCCGACCAGGGCGGCCGCAAGACCGGTCCGAGCGCGACGCCGAACCCGAAGGTGTTCGCGCTCGGCAAGCAGATCTATGCGGACAAGTGCGCGATCTGCCACGGTGACAACGGCGAAGGACAGCTGCCGCACTACCCGCCGCTCGCGGGCAACCAGTCGATCGAAATGGACTCGGCCGTCAATCCGATCCGCATCGTGCTGAACGGCGGGTTCCCACCGGGCACCAAACGCAATCCGCAGCCGTTCGGCATGCCGCCGTTCGGCCAGGAGCTGAACGACGCCGAAGCGGCCGCCGTCGTCACGTTCATCCGCACCGCGTGGGGCAATCACGGGCTGCCGGTGACGGCCCGCGAGGTCAACGAGCTGCGCAAGGCACCGCTGCATTGAGTTGCCGTCCCGAAAGGTCACACCGAAGCGCCGCATAGGAGAACCATCGACATGAAAGCGAACGACCCGCCCAGCGCCGCTCCGCCGACCGACGACGAAGTCGAGCACGTCGTCGCGTCCGGTCCGCGCGGCGCTATCGCGCTGGCCGGCGTCGCCGCCGTCATCGTGATGCTGATCTGGTTCGCCTTCTACTTTTTCGCGTTTCTGCCGCGCGGCATCATCCATTGACCATGTCGACCGACTCCTCTCATCAACCCGGTAGCGGCCATGCGGTCGCATTGCGCGCCGAGCGGCGCTGGGCGATCTTCGCGGTCGCGCTGATCGTGCTGATGCTCGCCGTGATCGTGTTCGTGGGCGTGCATTGGTCGATGATGCCGCCGTCGCGCGTCGAGACGATCGATCCGTCGCGCCTGCAGCTATCCGGCGAATTCGCCGAAGACAACCTCGGCAGCGCGGTGCAGCCGGACGGCTCGGTGATCGTGCGCTTCGTCGCGCAGCAGTACTCGTTCACGCCGCAATGTCTGCTGGTGCCCGCCGATACGCCGATCACGATCCGCACCACCAGCGCCGACGTCGTGCACGGCCTGCTCGTCACCGACACCAACATCAACACGATGGTCGTGCCCGGCTACGTCGCGACGCTGAACACGCAGTTCGACCATCCCGCCGATCATGCGATGCCGTGTCACGAATTCTGCGGCTTCGGCCATCAGACCATGTGGGCGCACGTGAAGGTGATCGACAAAGCCGCCTTCTTCGAGCAGGCACGACAATCACGGAGACTGAGCTGTGTTCCACGCTAAGCGACTCGTACTCGCGCATTTCTGGCTCGCCTTCATCACGTTCGCGATCGCGCTCTGCCTCGGCGCATGGCAGATGCTGGTGCGCAGTCCGCTGTTGCCGTGGATCGGCGATCCTGAGCTGTACTACCGTTCGGTCACCGCGCACGGTACCGTGATGGCCTACGTGATGCCGACGCTGGTCGCGATGGCCTTCGGCTACGCGATCGTCGAACTCTCGCTCGGGCAGCGCCTCATCGGCCTCAAATGGGCGTGGGCCGCGCTCATCATGCTGCTGGTCGGCGCGGTGATGGCGATGGTGCCGGTCGCGCTCGGCCGCGCCTCGGTGCTCTACACGTTCTATCCGCCGATGGTCGGCAGTCCGTTCTACTACCTCGGCGTCGTGCTCGTAGTGGTCGGCTCGTGGATCTGGGTCGCGCTGATGCATGTGAACCTGCGCATCTGGAAGCGTGCGAACCCGGGCAAGCCCGTGCCGCTCGCGATGTTCGCGAACGTCGCGGGCGCGTACCTGTGGGCCTGGACCGCGGTCGGCGCGGCGCTCGAGATCCTGTTCCAGATCCTGCCGGTCGCGCTAGGCTTCGCCCATACGATCGACGCCGGCCTCGCCCGCGTGCTGTTCTCGTGGACGCTGCACGCGATCGTCTACTTCTGGCTGTTTCCGGCTTACATCGCGTTCTACACGCTGGTGCCACGCTCGATCGGCGGACGGCTCTACAGCGACTCGATGGCGCGGGTGTCGTTCATCCTGTTCCTCGTGTTCGCGATGCCGATCGGCATCCATCACCTGTTCGTCGACCCGCAGGTCGGCGCTGGCTTCAAGTTCGTGCACGCGGTGTTCACCGGCATGGTGTCGGTGCCAACGCTGCTGACCGTGTTCACGATCTGCGCGTCGGTGGAAATCGCCGGCCGGCTGCGCGGCGGCAAGGGCGCGCTCGGCTGGCTGACCGCGTTGCCGTGGAGCAACCCGATCATGCTGGCGGTCGCGTTCTCGTTCGTGATGCTCGGCTTCGGCGGCGCGGGCGGCCTCATCAACATGAGCTATCAGCTGAACTCGACCGTGCACAACACGCAGTGGGTGACCGGCCACTTCCATCTGATTTTCGGCGGCGCGATCGTCATCATGTACTTCGTGATCGCCTACGAACTGTGGCCGCAACTGACCGGCCGCGCGATCGTGTCGGTGAAACTGATGCGTACGCAATTGTGGCTGTGGTTCATCGGCATGATGGTGGTCACGATACCGTGGCATTGGGTCGGCCTGCTCGGCGCGCCGCGCCGCATGGCCTATTACGACTATGCGATGCCCGGCGTGCAGGGACAGGGCGTGTGGGTCGTCATGTCGGCGGTGGGCGGCCTGATCCTGCTGGTGTCGGGCCTGCAGTTCGTCTATATCCTCGCGAAATCGCAGTTCGGCCCCGTGGAAGAACCGCCGGCGTTCCGCTTCGCGGTCGCGGCGCACCCGGTCGAGCGCGTGCCGGTCGCGCTCAACGGCTTCGGCCTGTGGGTCGCGCTGATGATCGGGCTCACGGTCGTCAACTACAGCTTCCCGATCGTCCAGTTGCTCAGACTGCCGCAGACTTCGGTCCCGGCAGTCGTCGTCGGAGCGCCGCGATGAATGAAGAACGCCTGTTCACCCTGCGCAATCCGTGGTTCGTGTGGAGCGTCGGCGGCACGGTTGCGATCGCGGTCGTCGCGATCCTGATCGGCTTCGTATGGCTGCCGTCGGCTAGCAGCGCATTCGGCGACCTCAGCCTGTGGGCGAGGATTTGCGGCGCCGCCGGCGTGCCGTCGAGCTGGTACAGCGGCAACGAGAAGAGCCAGGTGCCGAGCGACGTCGTCGTATTGCCGCCTTCGGGCGCGAACCACCCGTTGGCGGATTCGATCGGCCGCGGCGCGACGCTTGCGAATCAGCACTGCTCGATGTGCCACGGCGTGCTCGCTACCGTGCAGGTCACCGCGCCGCCGCTAGCAGGACAGTACGCCGACGCGATCTACAAGGAACTGCGCGACTTTCAGAGCGGCCAGCGGCCAAGCGCGGTGATGCAGGAGATCATCGCGGGACGCAGCGACCAGGATCTGCACGATCTGGCCGCCTACTACGCGTCGCTCCCGCTCGCTCCGGCCGCCGAGAAAACCCGGGCCGGCGAAGGACCCGATCCGATTGCTGTCAGGCTCGTGATGCAGGGCGATCCGCAACGCAATATCGCGCCGTGCGCGGCGTGTCATGGACAGCTAGACCGCAAAGGCGCGGCACCGTGGCTCGGCGGACTGTCGGCGGCCTATCTGAGCGCGCAGTTGCAAGCGTTCGCTTCGGGCGCTCGGCACAACGACATCAACGAGCAGATGCGCCATGTCGCGCGGCAGATGACGCCCGAGGAAATGGACGCCGTGTCGAGGTATTACGCGGCCATGCAGTAGTGGGAAGGTGCGCGGTGACGCAGCGCAACGGCTCGCGTCACGCCGCCACAAACTCGCTATCCAGGCTCCGCGCGCCGACACCGCCCGCGCGCTTCGTGCCCGGCGCCGCAACACCGCCGCGCGACTCGCTACCGGTCCGGAACACCGCCACCGCCGCCGACAGGCGCCGTGCCTGATCTTCCAGCGAGCTCGCCGCCGCGGCCGCCTGCTCGACGAGCGCCGCGTTCTGCTGGGTGACCTCGTCCATCTGACCGACCGCGCGATTGACCTGATCGATGCCGGTGCTCTGTTCGAGCGCTGCCGCCGCGATCTCGTTCATGATCGAACTGACGCGCGCGATCGCGCCGACGATGTCGTTCATCGTCGTGCCCGAGCGTTCGACGAGCTGCGAGCCCTGCTCCACGCGCGCGGTCGACGCATCGATCAAGCCCTTGATCTCCTTGGCCGCCGCCGCGCTGCGCTGGGCGAGCGAGCGCACTTCGCTCGCGACGACCGCGAAGCCGCGTCCCTGCTCGCCGGCGCGCGCCGCCTCGACCGCGGCGTTCAGCGCGAGGATGTTGGTCTGGAACGCGATCCCCTCGATCACACCGACGATATCGGCAATCCGCCGCGAATCGTCGACGATGCCGTGCATCGTGCCGACCACCTGCTCGGTCAACTCGCCGCCCTGCGCGGCCAGCGTCGAGGCGCCCTGCGCGAGCGTGCTCGCCTCTTTCGCGTTGTCGGCCGTCTGCTTGACCGTCGAGGTCAGCTCTTCGATGCTGGCGGCCGTTTCCTCGAGCGCCGCGGCCTGCTCCTCGGTACGTTGCGACAGATCGGCATTGCCCGCTGCGATCTCGCTGACGCCGGTATCGATCGATTCGGTGCCTTGACGAACCGCGTTGACGGTCGCGATCAGCGACTCCTGCATCTTGCGCAGCGCGGCCGCGAGACGACCCATTTCGTTGCCGCCGAGCACTTCGACCCGGCCGCTCAGGTCGCCGTTGGCGATGCGCTGGAACTGCGCGATCGTCGCATCGACCGGCGCGACGATCGCGCGCACGAGCACGAAGCGGGCGAGCAAGCCGCCGACCAGCGACAGCGCAATGCCGATCGCCACCGCGGTGCAGATCGCGTAGAACAGCTCCTGCGCATCCTTATAGCGCTGTGCGCCATGATCGAGCTGCAACTGCTCGAGCGCGAGCATGGCCTTCTCATACGCGCTGTACAGCGACGGCAGCTTATGCGCCTGCAATTGCTGGAAGGCGTTGGTGTCGGCCGACTTCAGCGCGGCGAGCGTCGGATCGACGCCATCGCGCAGAAACGCGTCGCGCTTTTGCTGCATGTCGGCGATCAGATGCTGCTCATCCGCATCCGTGCCCGCATGGCTCAAATAGTGGGCAAGCCGCTCGTCGGAGGCTTTGCGGTACTGATCGAAGCGCTTGAGCACTGCGCTCGCGCCGTCCTGGTCGTTGAGCGCGACGAGCGACGCGTAGGTCGCAAGCGCCAGACGCAGGCGCAGCAGCTGGCCGGAGCTGCCTTCGAGGTCCGCGACGGCGGGCGTGTCGACCGTGTACATCTGCTGCAGCGACGCGTTCGACGAGCGCAGCGACAACAATCCCGCAGCCGCGCCGAGCAGCAGCACGATGCCGAAGAACACGATCATCAGAGTGAGGCTGGTGCGAATCGACAGCTTTTTCAACATCGGACTGGTCTCCTTGGGCTGCCCGGCCGATGGTTCCGTATCGTTGACGATAGCTGCATGGCCACGCAGGCTGCGCCCACGCCGTTCGGCCCGGTCCGCAACTTGTCTGAAAATTAAGCAAACAGCACATTGAGGACAACGGCGTACCGGTGGAAAACTTTATGGTTGATCGCTCGCCCCGCTTGCGTTACATCAATGAAGTCTCGAAGCCCGCCCGGAGCGCGCCCATGTCGGAGATCGGTTCGGCCGTACTCGTATTCGCGCTGCTGCTGATCGCCACCGGCCTCGGCGTCGGGGTGCGGCCGCTGCTGCCGGAGGAGCACAAGGCGCACGAGACCGTACAGCTCGTGCAGCTCGTGATCGGCATGCTGGTGACGTTCGCCGCGCTGGTGCTGGGTTTGATGACGGCATCGGCGAAATCGAGCTTCGATACGGCGTCGAACGATATGCGCACCTATGCGGCCGAGCTGATCGAATTCGACACGACGCTGCGTGAGCTCGGCAGCGTGGCCGACAAGTCGCGGCGCCTGTTGCGCCAGTACACAGCGGCGGCGATCGCGTCGACGTGGCCGCGCGAGCCCGCGCCGAGCGGCGACTACCCGCGCGATCTCGGTTCGCCCGACAATTCGCAGCAACTCGAAAACGTCCGTCTGGGCGACATGCTGACCACGGTGGGGAGGCAATTGCGACAACTGCGCACGCAGGATGCGTTGCAGCAACGCGCGCTCGAGGACGCGTTGATTCAGTACCGGCGCGTCATCGACGCGCGCTGGAAGATCATCGAGGAAGCGCACAGCTCGATTTCGCAGCCGTTCTTCTGGACGCTGACGTTCTGGCTAGGCGTGATCTTTCTGAGCTTCGGGTTGATCGCGCCGCGCAATGCGTTGGCGCTGGTGACGATCACGCTGGGAGCGGTGTCGATTGCTTCGGCGGTTTATGTGATCGTCGATCTGGATACGCCGTTCACCGGGCCGATCGTGATTTCGAGTCTGCCGTTGCGGGACACGTTGGAGCATTTGAGCAGGTGACTTTCGGCGGGCAGGCAGACTCCGTGCGCGCGTGTAACGTAAAAAATGCCGGCAAACAGAAGGCCCGCTTTCTTCACAGAAAGCGGGCCTTTCTCGTTGTGTCGATCAGCGGGACGCTGGTCGGGTCGGCATTGAGCCGGAACGGTCAGAACGGGATATCGTCGTCCATCTCGTCGAAGCCGCCGCCAGCCGGCGCGCTCGGACGGCTCGCGCCGCCACCGCCACTGCCACTGCCGCCACGCGAGCCGCCGCCCGACGACATGCCGCGACCACCACCGCCGCCGCTACGCTCCGACGACTCGCCACGGCTATAACCGCCTTCGTCGCCGCCGCCCATCGAAGCACCGCCTCGGCCGCCGAGCATTTGCATTTGTTCCGCGACGATCTCGGTCGAGTAACGATCGGTGCCGTCCTGGGCTTGCCACTTGCGGGTGCGGATGCGCCCTTCAAGGTACACCGACGAGCCCTTCTTCAGATATTCCGCCACGATTTCCGCGAGGCGGCCGAAGAACGCGACGCGGTGCCACTCGGTGGCTTCCTTCATCTCGCCCGACGCTTTGTCCTTGTAGCGGTCCGTCGTCGCAAGGCGGATGTTCGCCACTGCGTCGCCGCTCGGAAGATAGCGGACTTCCGGATCGGCGCCGAGGTTGCCGACCAGAATGACCTTGTTCACGGATGCCATGAATTTCTCCTGTTGATTCCTGTTGCAGGCGGCGCGGCACTACGCGGTTCACGTCTCATGGCCGGCGGGCCCGAGACCAGAAGAGCGCCTCTGCCCGCCACCGGGTGAGTTCTGGATGATTCGGGAAGTGCCCCGAGTACGCTGCGTTATGCCTTGCGCGGCGGCTGTTTCATCTTTGCGGCGATTATAAGCCAGCAAAATACCAGCCCGGAGCAGGCGAAGAAAACCGCGCTCTGGCCGTTCATCTTCAGCAGCCAGCCGCCGACCATCCCGCCCAGCGCAAGACCGATCGACTGCGTGGTGTTGTATACGCCGGCCGCGGCTCCCTTGCGGGTACCGGGCGCGAGCTTCGACACCAGCGAAGGCTGCGACGCTTCGAGAATATTGAAGCCGAGAAAGTACACGAACAGGATCGCCGCCACACTCAGAATCGTATGCGGAGCAACGCCCAATAACAACTGGCCGATCAGGATAAGGGCGATCGCCGACAACAGCACGATCTTCATCTTGCCGCGCTTCTCGGCGGCGATGATCGCCGGCACCATCATCACGAACGACAGCCCCATTACCGGCAGATACACCTTCCAGTGCGACGCGACCGGCAGCCCGCCCGCTTCGAGAATGCGCGGCACGACGAGGAACAGCGCGGTTTGCGTCGCGTGCAGCACGAGCACGCCGAAATTCAAGCGCAGCAGCTCGACGTTGTGCAGCACTTCGGCGAACGGCGCGCGCACGTGCACCGGCTTCGGCGCATCGGGCACGACCCACACCACCACACCGATCGCGAGGATCGCGAACACGCCGACCAGCGTGAAGAGCCCGCTCATGCCGAGCCAGTGGAACACGATCGGCGCGCCCACGATCGCGACCGCGAACGACACGCCGATGCTGCCGCCGACCATCGCCATCGCCTTCGTGCGATGCTCCTCCGCGGTCAGATCGGCGATGAACGCGATCACCGCCGACGACACCGCCCCCATTCCCTGAATCACCCGGCCGATGATGATCCACGTCATGTCGTGCGCGGCCGCCGCGACGAAGCTGCCGATCGCGAAGATCAGCAGACCCGTCGCGATCACCGGCTTGCGGCCGACCTTGTCGGAGATCCAGCCGTAGAAGATGTAGAGCATCGACTGCGTGACGCCGTACGCGCCGAGCGCGATGCCGACGAGCAGCACGTTCTCGCCACCCGGGATAGTCTTCGCGTAGATCGAGAACACCGGCATGATCATGAAGAGACCCAGCATGCGCAGCGCGAAGATGGCGGCAAGCGACACGGTCGCGCGCAATTCGGGCGCGCTCATGCGTGTGGAGATGGCGGACGGATTGGACATCGAAGCGTTGTTTGAATGAACCGGGCGGCGAGCCCGTGGGGACAGCCTTGAGCGCCGGCACAGTGGAGCAGGACGAACAGGCGGGCGGCTAGCCCTAGCATATCGGCAGGTCCGCGCCGAAGAGACATCGCAATGCGCAAAGCCCGTGCCCTACCGTCCCCGCCGACGCTCGCGGCATCTTGTACTCACGGAAAACGGCCCCAGCTACGCCTCTTTCCCGCTGTCAGCACGCCGTAACGGCGGTCTGGAAAAGTCGTTATAGTAGCAGGTTTGGCCTCTTTCCCTTTCCGCAGTTCATGGAATAAATCCGTGGAACAAATCCGTATTCGTGGGGCTCGCACCCACAACCTGAAGAACGTCAATCTCGACCTACCGCGTCACAAGCTCGTCGTTATCACGGGGCTTTCGGGCTCCGGCAAATCGTCGCTGGCGTTCGATACGCTGTATGCGGAAGGACAGCGGCGCTACGTCGAAAGTCTGTCCGCCTATGCACGGCAGTTCCTGCAACTGATGGAAAAGCCCGACGTCGACCTGATCGAAGGGTTGTCGCCGGCTATCTCGATCGAACAGAAGGCGACCTCGCACAATCCGCGTTCGACGGTCGGCACCGTCACCGAAATCCACGATTATCTGCGTCTGCTGTTCGCGCGCGTCGGCACGCCCTACTGCCCCGATCACGAGATTCCGCTCGAAGCGCAAAGCGTGTCGCAGATGGTCGACGCGGCGCTCGCGCTGCCTGAAGAAACGCGCGTGATGATCCTCGCGCCAGTCGTCAGCGATCGCAAGGGCGAGCACACGGATCTGTTCGAGGACATGCAGGCGCAAGGCTTCGTGCGCTTTCGCGTGCGCTCGGGAGGCGGCACCGCCAACGAAGGCACCGCGAAAATCTACGAAGTCGACTCGCTGCCGAAGCTGAAGAAAAACGACAAGCACACAATCGACGTCGTGATCGACCGTCTGCGCGTGCGTCCCGACATGAAGCAGCGTCTCGCCGAATCGTTCGAAACGGCGCTGCGTCTCGCCGACGGCCGCGCGATCTCGCTCGAAATGGATACGGACAAGGAGCACCTGTTCAGCTCGAAGTTCGCCTGCCCGATCTGCTCGTATTCGCTGCAGGAACTCGAGCCGCGCCTGTTCTCGTTCAACAACCCGATGGGTGCGTGCCCCGAATGCGACGGCCTCGGCCAGATCACGTTCTTCGACCCGAAACGGGTGGTCGCGCATCCGTCGCTGTCGCTCGCGGCAGGCGCGGTGAAGGGCTGGGACCGGCGCAACCAGTTCTATTTCCAGATGCTGCAGAGCCTCGCGGCGTTCTACGACTTCGACATCGACACCGCGTTCGAGGACCTGCCGGAGAAAGTCCGCAAGATCCTTCTGTACGGTTCGGGCAAGCAGGAGATTCCGTTCTCGTACATCAACGAGCGCGGCCGCACCTCGGTGCGCGAGCACGTGTTCGAAGGGATCATCCCGAATCTGGAGCGGCGCTACCGCGAAACCGATTCGTCCGCGGTACGCGAAGAACTCGCTAAGTATCAGAACAACCAGCCGTGCCCGGCGTGCGCGGGCACGCGGTTGCGTCGCGAGGCGCGCTTCGTGCGCATCGGCGCCGACAGCGACGCGCGCGGCATCTTCGAGATCAGCGGCTGGCCGTTGCGCGATGCGCTCGGCTACTTCCAGACGCTGCGCCTCGAAGGCTCGAAGCGCGAGATCGCCGACAAGGTCGTGAAGGAAATCGTCGCGCGTCTGATGTTCCTGAACAACGTCGGGCTCGATTATCTGTCGCTCGAACGCAGCGCGGAAACGCTGTCGGGCGGCGAAGCGCAGCGTATTCGCCTCGCCTCGCAAATCGGCTCGGGGCTGACCGGCGTGATGTACGTGCTCGATGAACCGTCGATCGGCTTGCATCAGCGCGACAACGACCGCCTGATCTCGACGCTCAAGCATCTGCGCGATCTCGGCAACTCGGTAATCGTCGTCGAGCACGACGAGGACATGATCCGCATGGCCGACTACGTGGTCGACATGGGCCCGGGCGCCGGCGAACACGGCGGCATGGTGATCGCAGAGGGCACGCCCAAAGAGATACAGAAGAACGCGGCGTCACTGACGGGCCAGTACATGTCGGGCGCGCGCACGATCGAATACCCGGACGAGCGCAAGGAACCCGACGAGCGGCATCTGCGCATCGTCGAGGCGCACGGCAACAATCTGCACAACGTGACGCTCGATCTGCCGGTAGGTTTGCTGACCTGCGTGACCGGCGTGTCCGGCTCGGGCAAGTCGACGCTGATCAACGACACGCTGTACCAGGCGGTCGCGCATCATCTGTACGGCTCGGCCACGGAGCCGGCGCCGTACGAGTCGATCGAGGGCCTCGAACATTTCGACAAGGTGATCAACGTCGATCAGTCGCCGATCGGCCGCACGCCGCGCTCGAACCCGGCGACCTATACAGGCCTTTTCACGCCGATCCGCGAGTTGTTCGCGGGTGTGCCGGCCGCCAAGGAGCGCGGCTACGATCCGGGCCGCTTCTCGTTCAACGTGAAGGGCGGGCGCTGCGAATCGTGCCAGGGCGACGGCGTGCTGAAGGTCGAAATGCACTTCCTGCCCGACGTGTACGTGCCGTGCGACGTGTGCCACGGCAAGCGCTACAACCGCGAAACCCTCGATATCCAGTACAAAGGCAGCAACATCAGCGAAGTGCTCGACATGACGGTCGAGCACGCGTATGAGTTCTTCAAGGCCGTGCCGGTCGTCGCGCGCAAGCTGAAAACCTTGCTGGACGTGGGTCTAGGCTATATCCGCCTGGGTCAGTCGGCGACCACGCTATCGGGCGGCGAGGCGCAGCGTGTGAAACTATCGCTGGAACTGAGCAAGCGCGATACCGGTCGCACGCTATACATTCTTGACGAACCGACCACCGGCCTGCACTTTCACGATATCGCGCTGTTGCTGGAAGTCATACACCGGTTACGTGACCAGGGTAATACCGTCGTGATCATCGAACATAATCTCGATGTAATCAAAACCGCGGACTGGGTCATCGATCTTGGCCCCGAAGGCGGCGCCGGCGGCGGGCAGATCATCGCCCAGGGCACGCCTGAGCAGATCGCGAAGTCGAAGGCCAGTTTTACCGGACAATATCTGGCGCCGCTGCTCAAGCGCGCCGCCAGCACAAAATAACGCTGCACTATCGAGGTTTGGAGACGGGATAAGCCATGACCAAGCGTAATCAGGCGCGCGAAGAAGATCGGGTGCAGGACCTGCGCCCGCGCCCGGTCAGGCTGACCAGCGACATGAGTCTGCCGAAGCTGTCGGCGGTCGAGATCGGCAGCTACGTCGTGATGCTGTTCGGCATGTGGGCGGTCATCGAACTGAAGCTGCTCGGCGCGCTGCTCGCCGGGCTGCTGGTGTTTCAACTCGTGCAAATGATTGCGCCGCGCATCGAGCGCCACATGTCGAGCAGGCGGGCACGCTGGCTCGCGGTGGTGCTCCTGTCGACGGTGATCGTCGGCGCGCTGACGGGGCTCACGCTCGGCATCATCTCGCATTTCGAGAACGACGTGCCCAGCGTGCAGACGCTGCTCGATCAGGCCATGCAACTGATCGACCAGGCGCGCGGCAGGATTCCGCAGTTCGTCGCGAACTATCTGCCGGTCGACACCGAACAGATGAAGACGAAGGCCGCGGAACTGATGCACACGCACGCGAACATGCTGCAGCAAGGCGGCACGACCGCCGCGCGCGCGTTCACTCACGTGCTGATCGGCATGATCATCGGCGCGATCATCGCGGTCGGCGCGCAGAAGCATATGCAGCGGCTGCCGCTGTCCACGGCGTTCGTCACGCGCGTCACGCGTTTTGCCGAAGCGTTTCGCCGCATCGTGTTCGCGCAGGTGAAGATTTCCGCGCTCAACGCGGTATTCACGGCGATTTTCCTGCTCGTGATCCTGCCGACCTTCCACGACCGGCTGCCGCTGTCGAAGACGCTCGTGCTCGTCACGTTCATCGTGGGTCTGCTGCCGGTGATCGGCAATCTGATCTCGAACACGATCATCGTCGCGGTCGCGCTGTCGGTCAGTTTTCCGGCGGCGATCATGTCGCTCGTGTTCCTGATCCTGATTCACAAGCTCGAGTACTTCCTGAACGCGCGGATCGTCGGCGGTCAAATCGAGGCGCGCGCGTGGGAACTGCTGATCGCGATGCTGGTGATGGAAGCAGCGTTCGGTATCGCCGGGGTCATTGCGGCGCCGATTTTTTATGCGTACATCAAGCGTGAGCTGATTTATTTGCGGTTGGTGTGAGCGGGGCTGAGTTGGACTTCAAAGTCAGCGCTCACTAACGCTTGTCGGCATGCACGCCCGGCAGTCCACGCAGGCGACGGAAGCGAAAGCGGCACTTCGGCGCCGCTTTTTTTTTTTGCTTCCCGCGACGCGGCACCGTCGTCGGCTGCTGACAGGAAACTTGCGGCCGAACGCGCCAACCCCCAAGAATTTCCCGCCCGCGATTCCGTCTGGCTCGCGCATGAGACCCCAGCTTGTCCGCGTGCACCGCTTGTTCGGCGTCGCGACTGCACTGTTTCTGTTCGTCGCGGGACTTACCGGTGCGATCATCGCGTGGGACCACGAGCTGGATGCCGCGCTGAATCCGTCGTTCTACCTGGCTCGCACGGCTGGGCCGACGCTGCCCGGCCTCGAACTGGCGAATCGCGTCGAAGCCGCCGATCCGCGTCTTCGGGTGGCCTATCTGCCGCTCGAGGTCGAACCGGGTCACGCGCTGCAAATGATGGTGCTGCCGCGCACCGACCCGGCAACGAAGCAGCCCTATCCGCTCGACTTCAACCAGATCGCCGTCGATCCCGTCACCGGCGAGATCCAGGGACCGGCAACGACCACGGCGACACCGGCCTCGGCAACCCGTGGATGTATTGGGACGCCGCCACCGGCAAGCGACTGGCCACGCGGATTCCCGGCCAGGGCGCGGCCGGCGACATCTTTCTGCAGATGCAGTATCCGCTGCATTCGGGGCGCATTCTCGGACTCGGCGGGCGGGTTCTGATCAGCGCGGTGGGGGTAGCGGTGGCCGTGCTGAGCGTCACGGGCCTGCTGATCTGGCTGAAGAAGCTGAGCGCGCGCCGCCGTTCCGCGCAAGACGCGAATCTCGGGAAAAGCACGGGGTGTGCGGCAGCGCGTTCGTAACGCAAGCGGGGAAAGGACCGCGCCGGCCTCGACCGGCGCGGTGTTAGCGGTGCAATTTTTAGCGGAACACCACCGTCTTGCTGCCGTTCAGCACGACACGATGCTCGACGTGCCACTTCACCGCACGCGCGAGCGTCACGCACTCGACGTCGCGACCGATCGCCGTCAGTTGTTCCGGCGTCATGCTGTGGTCCACACGCTCGACTTCCTGCTCGATGATCGGACCTTCGTCGAGATCGGTCGTCACATAGTGAGCCGTCGCGCCGATCAGCTTCACGCCGCGGTCGAACGCCTGGTAGTACGGCTTCGCGCCCTTGAAGCTCGGCAGGAACGAGTGATGGATGTTGATCGCGCGTCCGGCGAGCGCCTCGCACAGGTTCGGCGACAAAATCTGCATGTAGCGCGCGAGCACCACGAGGTCAGCCTGATGCTCGCTGATCACTTCGAGCACGCGCGCTTCCTGCGCGTTTTTCGCTTCGGGCGTGCCGCCGAGCAGCGGGAAGTGATGGAACGGGATGTCGTAGCTCGCGGCGAGCTGGTAGAACTCCTTGTGGTTCGAGATGATCGCCGGGATGTCGATGTTCAGCTGACCGGTGCGGTAGCGAAACAGCAGATCGTTCAGGCAGTGGCCGATCTTCGACACCATGATCACGACGCGCGGCTTCACGTTCGCGTCGTGCAGCTCCCAGCTCATGCCGAACTGCTCGGCGAGTGCCACGAACGACGCGCGCAGCGCGTCGAGCCCCGGATCGCCGCCCACCTGTTGAAAATGCACGCGCATGAAGAACTCGCCGGTGCGGCTGTCGCCGAACTGCGCGGAGTCGAGAATATTGCTGCCGCGCTCGAACAGAAAGCCCGACACGGCGTGAACGATGCCGGGCCGGTCGGCGCACGACAGTTTGAGGATAAAGCTGTGATCGGTCGACATGACCTCGGTGACTCCCTTCTTCAATGCGTGGTTTGTTTCAGTGGTACTGGCTGCGGGGCGGGCCCGACCGATGAGCCTCGGTTAGCCCAGCGGCGGCGGCGCGAACAGCGCGTCGATGCCCTCGCACGCGTCCTCGTCGATCCAGCGGCGGCGCAGCAGGCAATCGAGCGTCGCGAGGCTGGCGTCGACGGTTAGCGCGCCTTCCTCGATCCAGCTTGCGACTTCGTCGACGCGCGCGAGCCGGTGTTCGCCCACTTCGCCGTCCTGGTTGCGCGGCGCGAAGTCGGCGGGCAGCGCGAGGTCGTAGATGAAGATCTGCTCGGCCTGTGTGCCTTCCGGCAGCGATTGCAGCACGTGCGCGGTGCGGCCCGCGACCGCGCACGCCGCGATCTCCGCTGGAATGCCCGCTTCTTCCCAGCACTCCTTGACGATCGTTTCGGCGATACCGAAGCCCCAGCCTATCCCGCCCGCGACGACATTGTCGAGCATGCCGGGGTCGGTGGCCTTCGTGTCGCTGCGGCGCGCGATCCACAATTGCGGCGCTCCGCCAAAGGGCGCACCGCCAAAGGGCGCTCCGCCAAAGGGCGCTCCGCCAAAGGGCGCTCCGCCTTCCGCATATTCTACGACGCCGTTCAGATGCACCGCGTACGTCATCGTGCCGAAGAAGCGCGATGCCGCGCGCTCGATATACGCGAGCGGCGGCGCGTCGAACGCATTGCGGATCGCGTAGGTTTCGTTGCGCCAGCCGGGGATGCGGCCATCGGCGGCGAGCGCGCCGATCACGGAAGCGAGCGCCGCGCTGCGCAGATGGACGCTATCGAAGGTGGCGGAGAGCGTCACGCCGTCGTTCGCGATCTCGAACACGTCGGGCCAGCGCGCGAGCAGCGGAACGTCGCGCTCGCGAATCCAGCCGACCTGTTCGGCGCCGATCAGAAACGGCCGATGCGCGTTCGCGTCGAAGCGGCGCGCGGCGGTGATGCAACGCAAAGTCATCGAAAACTCCAAAACGTCCGCCGTCGTGGCGAACCTGGCAAAGCGGAAGCGGACGGGTTGCGTGACGCGCGTCAGTCGCGCAGTGCGACGCGAATCCCGATCGCGATGAACGTCGCGCCGGCCACGCGATCGAGCCACAGGCCGACACGCGGCCGCCGTCTGAGCCAGCTGCCGATGATCCCCGCGCACACGCCGAACAGCGAAAACACCACGACGGTCTGCAGCATGAACAGCGCGCCGAGCTCGAGCATCTGCACGGTCACGCTCTGCGCGCCGCCGGGCTGCACGAACTGCGGCAGAAACACGACGAAGAACAGCGTGACCTTCGGATTCATCAAATTGCCGAGCACGCTCTGGCGAAAGACAGCCGAAAGCGGCTGCGGCGCACGCTCGTGCGCGGTCGCGAGCCCCTGACTGCGCAGCGCCTTGATACCGATCCACACCAGATACGCGGCGCCGGCGAGCTTGATCGCTTCGAACGCGAGCGGCGACGAACGCAGCAGCGCGGCGACGCCGAGCGCCGCGAGCGTCGTATGAAACGTGATGCCGGCGGCAAAGCCGAGCGCGGCGACGAGGCCGGCCGCGCGGCCCTGCGAGATGCCGCGCGCGAGCACCTGCAGATTGTCCGGGCCGGGCGCCACGGTGATCGCAATCGAAGTGGCGAGAAACAGCAGGAAATTGGGCATCGTGGTGGCCTTCTGGGTTGGGCGGCTGGTGAGCCCTGGCGGTGAGCCATGTCGTTGAACCCGGTTGGCCTTGTGCGGCCAACGGAGCCTGTGCGACTTTAACTGCTCGTACGGCGAGAAACCTGACCGTCACGGCGCACGCCGTAACGGCCTCGGGGTTCAGTGACCGCCGAAACTCGTCACTGTATAGAGCGCAAGCCCGCCCTCGCACAGCAGCTTCGAACCGCCCAGGTCCGGCAGATCGACGATCGCCGCACCTTCCACGACGACCGCGCCGAGCCGCTCGAGCAGCAGCTTGCCGGCCATCATCGTGCCGCCGGTCGCGATCAGGTCGTCGATGATCACGACGCGATCGCCCGGCTCGCACGCATCCTCGTGAATCTCGACGGTCGCGGTGCCGTATTCCAGTTCATACGATTGCGAGATCCGCTTGTACGGCAGCTTGCCCGCCTTGCGAATCGGGATGAAGCCGATGCTCAGCTCGTGCGCGACGATCGGCCCGATGATGAAGCCGCGCGCATCGAGCCCGGCGATGTAATCGAGCTTCGCATCGATATAGCGCTGCACGAACAGGTCGATCAGCACGCGCAGCGACTTCGGCTCGCGCAGGAGCGGCGTGATGTCGCGGAACTGCACGCCCGGCTGCGGCCAGTCGGGCACCGTGCGAATGTGACTTCTGATGTAGTCGGCCGCATCGAGCGGCGCGCTCGCGAGCGCGTTGGACATGATGTCTCCGGATGGACCTCGACAGGTCCGGTGAAATGCTTGAATCAGGGCCGCCCGCCAGAACGGGCCAGGTTCACGGGTTCAGGCCGCGGCGGCGCGGCGATGCTGCGACAGCCGCTCCTCGGCTTGCGCCAGTTGCTCGGGCAGACCGCGCAGCACCACGATGTCGCTCGCGCGCAATTTCGTCGACGGGTCCGGTTCGACGCCGCGGATGCCGTGCCGGCGGATCGCGGTCACTTCGACACCGAGTTCGTACAGGCCCACCTCGGCGAGCGTACGGCCCACCGCGTCGGAGCTCTCGTCGACCGGCACCGATTGTAGCCGCACCTGCTCGTGACCGTCGTCGTCGTCGATGTCGTCGGCGCCGTGGAAATAGCCGCGCAACAGCGAGTAGCGTTCGTCGCGCATCTCCTCGACGCGCCGCACCACGCGCCGCATCGGCACGCCCATCACGACGAGCGTATGCGACGCGAGCATCAGGCTGCCCTCGACGATCTCCGGAATCACCTCGGTCGCCCCGGCGGCGAGCAGTTTCTCCAGATCGGCGTCGTCGACGGTACGCACGATGACCGGCAGCGTCGGCTCCATCTCGTGAATGTTGTGCAGCACCCGCATTGCCGACGGCGTGTTCGCGTAGGTGATCGCGATCGCGCCCGCGCGATGCAGGCCCGCGGCCAGCAGCGACTCGCGCCGCCCCGCGTCGCCGAACACGACCGATTCACCGGCCGCCGCGGCCGCCGCGACACGGTCGGGATCGAGGTCGAGCGCGACATACGAGAGCCCTTCATGCTCGAGCATGCGCGCGAGGTTCTGCCCGGCGCGCCCATAGCCGCAGATGATCACGTGGCCGCTCTGCTTCAGGCTCTGCGTCGCGATGCGTGTCATCTGCAACGACTGCATCATCCATTCGGTCGACGACAGCCGCAGCACGACGCGGTCCGCGTTCTGGATCATGAACGGCGCGGCGAGCATCGACAGCAGCATCGCGGCGAGAATCGTCTGCAACAGCGTCGCGTCGACCAGATGCCGGTCGAGGATCAGGTTCAGCAGCACGAAGCCGAACTCGCCCGCCTGCGCGAGACCGATACCGGTGCGCATCGCGACGCCCGGCGTCGCGCCGAAAAGCCGCGCGAGGCCGGTAATCATGACCATCTTCAGCAGCACCGGGCCGATGAGAAACGCCAGCACGACGAGCGGATGCTCCCAGATCACGCGCGGATTGAGCAGCATGCCGGTAGTCACGAAGAAGAGCCCGAGCAGCACGTCGCGAAACGGCTTGATGTCCTCTTCCACCTGATGCCGGTACGGCGTCTCGGCGATCAGCATGCCGGCGATGAACGCGCCGAGCGCGAGCGACAGCCCGAATTTGTCGGTGATGAACGCGGCGCCGAGCGTAACCAGCAGCAGGTTGAGGATGAACAGCTCCTGCGAGCGGCGCCGCGCGACCACGTTGAACCAGCGCGTCATGAAGCGCTGGCCGACGATCAGCAGCAGCGCGAGGGCCACGACGATCTTGATCGCCGCGATGCCGAGCGCGCTGGCCAGATTCTCCGAGCGGCCGCCGAGCGCCGAAATGATGATCAAAAGCGGCACCACCGCGAGATCCTGGAACAGCAGCACGCCGAAGATATTGCGGCCGTGCTCGGTTTCGATCTCGAGCCGCTCCGCCAGCATCTTGCTGACGATCGCGGTCGACGACATCGCCAGCGCGCCGCCCAGCGCGACGCACGCCTGCCACGTGATATGCACCCAGCGCTGCAGCACGAAGCCGAGCGACACCGCCACCCCGACCGTGCCGATCACCTGCAGCAAGCCGAGTCCGAACACGAGCCGGCGCATCGTGCGCAACTTGGCCAGCGAAAACTCCAGCCCGATCGAGAACATCAGGAACACGACGCCGAATTCCGCGAGGTTCTGCGCACCCGCCGAATCGGGGATCAGCCCGAACGCATGCGGCCCGACGACGATGCCGACCGTCAGATAGCCGAGCATCGGCGGCAGATTCAGGAAACGAAAGATCACCACGCCCGCCACCGATGCCAGCAGCAGAAACAGCGTCATCTCGAGCGGGGAAATCATCGGCAAAAACGCATGGGTGAAGCGTCCTCGTTCGTCAGCGGAACCGCGCACGAGAACGCCGTGCGACATGATGGATAGGGCCGGCAAAAAGCTGCTAAAGAGCGGCAAAGCAGCTGCAAATGAGACTATCGACAGGCCGACGAAGACAGCGGCCCGGCACAGCAGGCCCGGCGCGGCGAACAGGCGCCTTTGCTATACTCCGCGCATGATAGCGAAAATCAATGGCGACAGGGCACTCACGCTTGCTCGCGACGTACTCGACATCGAAGCGGACGCCGTGCGCGCGCTTCGCGACCAGCTCGACGGCAGTTTTGTCGGCGCGGTCGATTTCATCCTGGGTTGCCGTGGGCGCGTGGTCGTCTCCGGCATCGGCAAATCAGGCCACATAGCCCGCAAGCTGGCGGCCACGCTGGCAAGCACCGGGACACCCGCGTTCTTCGTGCATCCGGCGGAAGCCAGCCACGGCGACCTCGGCATGGTCACCGCCGACGACGTCTTCCTCGCGCTGTCCAATTCGGGTGAAACCGAAGAGTTGATGGCGATCCTGCCGCTCATCAAGCGGATCGGCGCGAAGCTGATCGCGATGACGGGCCGCCCTGGCTCCAGCCTCGCGCAACTCGCGGACGTGCATCTGAATTCCGGCGTCGCGAAGGAAGCCTGTCCGATGAATCTCGCGCCCACCGCCAGCACCACCGCCGCGCTCGCACTCGGCGATGCGCTCGCTGTCGCGGTGCTCGACGCGCGCGGCTTCGGCCGCGACGACTTTGCGCGCTCGCATCCGGGCGGCGCGCTCGGCCGACGCCTGCTCACCTACGTGCGCGACGTCATGCGCACCGGCGACCAGTTGCCGCAGGTCACACCCGAGGCAACCGTCAGCGATGCCCTCTTCCAGCTGACCGCAAAACGCATGGGCATGACCTCGGTTGTCGACCATAAAGGCCGTGTGACGGGCATCTTCACGGATGGCGACCTGCGCCGCGTGCTCGAACGCGACGGCGATTTTCGCCAGTTGCCGATCGGTTCGGTGATGACCGCGAGCCCGCGCACGATCGGGCCGGATCAACTCGCGGTCGAAGCCGTGGAACTGATGGAGCGCTATCGCATCAATCAGATGCTGGTCGTCGACGAATCGGGAAAGCTAATCGGCGCGCTCAACATGCACGACCTGTTTTCGAAGAAGGTGATCTGATGGCAGTTGCTCCCCCTACCGCTACCGAACGCGCAAGCCGCGTGAAGCTGATGATTTTCGACGTCGACGGCGTACTGACCGACGGCGGCCTGCTGTTCACGGCGGAAGGCGACACGATGAAAGGCTTCAACTCGATGGACGGTCACGGCATGAAGCTGCTGCGTCAGGCCGGCATCGAAACGGCCATCATCACCGGGCGCCAGTCCGGCATCGTGGCTGCGCGGGTGAAAGAATTGAACATCACGCACGTCTACCAGGGCGTGCAGGACAAGCCGCAGGCGTTCGCCGACCTGCTGCGGCAAACCGGCCTCACCGCCGAGGAATGCGGCTACATGGGCGACGACTGGGTCGATCTCGCGGTAATGCTGCGCGTCGGCTTCGCGGCTGCGCCGGCCAATTCGCATCCCGAAGTGATCGCGCGTGCGCACTGGGTCAGCGAGGCGCGCGGCGGCCACGGCGCGGCACGGGAAGTGGTCGATACGCTGCTGCGCGCGCAGCACAAATATGAAGCACTGCTTGCGGCGGCGTGCAGCGGCGAGCAACGGGGCCTCGTGGGATGAACCAGTTTCGCCTGACTTCGCTGATCCCGCTCATCGCGATGGCGGCGCTCGCCGGCATCACGTGGTGGCTGCTGCAAGCCACGTTGCCGAGCAAGACCGACAACGAGGTGCGCCCGAAAGAGCACACGCCGGACTACTTCGCGGACAACTTCTCGGTGTCCGAGCTCGACCAGTCGGGCGCGACGCAGTACCGGCTGACTGCGCAGTCGCTGATCCATTACGAGGACGACGAAATGAGCGACCTCGTCAAACCGGCGATGCGCGCGTTCCAGCCCGGCAAGCCGATCGTCACTGCGACCGGCGATACCGGCACGGTCAACGCGGATGCGTCGATCGTCAATCTGTACCAGAACGCCCGCATCCTGCGCGCGCCCGGCGGCGGCGATCCGCAGATGCAGGCTGATTCCGAGCATTTCAGGGTCCTCGTCAACGACGATGTGATCGAGACTGAAAAGCCAGTTAAACTTCAGCGCGGCATGTCGGTGATGACTGCCAGCGGCATGAAATACAACAATGTCACCCGGTTTATGCAATTGTTCGGCAATGTAAGAGGCGCAATCGCCGCGTCCGATTCCGGCCACTAAGCCAACGCATACCGGGTAATCCATTCCAGGCGTGACTGCATGAACGAATCGCTCCCCCGTTTTGATACCGGCCGTTCGCGCGCGCTGTCCGCGTGCCGCGCCGCACTCGCTGCGCTCGTCGTCGCGATGCCGCTCGTCGGCTTCGCGCCGCTCGCGCACGCGGACCGCGCCGACAAGGACAAGCCGCTGAACATCGAAGCTGACAACATGACTTACGACGACCTGCGGCAGGTCAGCATCTTTACCGGCCACGTGGTGGCGACCAAAGGGACGATCCTGATCAAGGCCGATCGCGTCGAAGTGTCGCAAGACCCGCAGGGCTACCAGTTCGCGACCGGCACCTCGAGCGGCAACAATCTGTCGTATTTCCGCCAGAAGCGCGAAGGGCTCGATGAATACATCGAGGGTACGGCCATCCGTATCGATTACGACGGCAAGCAGGATCTGACCACGCTGACCACCAACGCGACGGTGCGCCGCCTGCAGAGCATGACGACGCTGCTCGACCAGGTACACGGCAGCGTGATCACCTACGACGGCCAGAACGACTTCTACACCGCCAAGGCGGGCAAGGACGTCGCCGGTCCGGGCAATCCCACCGGCCGCGTGCGCGCAATGCTGTCGCCGCGCAATGCGGGCGCCGCGCCGCTGACCGGCGCGTCGGCCACGCTCACGCCGTCCAACTCGATCCAGGGAGCGCCGAACCAGTGAGCACCGTAAGCAGCACCATCACGCCGCTCCCCCATCGCAAGCCGGCCGGCACCAGTAGTTCGCTGGCCGTGCGCAATCTGAAGAAGCGCTATGGCTCGCGCACGGTCGTCAAGGACGTGTCGCTCGACGTGAAAAGCGGCGAAGTGGTCGGCCTGCTCGGCCCGAACGGTGCCGGCAAGACCACGTCGTTCTACATGATCGTCGGCCTCGTGCCGCTCGACGCCGGCGAAATCGATCTGGATGGCAAGTCGATCAGCCTTCTGCCCATTCACAAGCGCGCTTCGCTCGGCCTGTCGTATCTGCCGCAGGAAGCGTCGGTGTTCCGCAAGTTGACCGTCGAGCAGAATATTCGCGCGGTGCTGGAACTGCAGCATGACGAAAACGGCAAGCGCCTCGGCAAAGACGCGATCACGTCGCGCACCGAAGCGCTGCTCGACGAGCTTCAGATCGCGCATCTGCGTGAAAATCCGGCGCTGTCGCTGTCAGGCGGCGAGCGTCGGCGGGTTGAAATTGCGCGCGCGCTGGCAACCAATCCGAGCTTCATCCTGCTCGACGAACCGTTCGCCGGCGTCGACCCGATCGCGGTGCTGGAAATCCAGAAAATCGTCAAGTTCTTGAAGCAGCGCAATATCGGCGTCCTGATTACCGACCACAACGTACGCGAAACGCTGGGTATCTGCGATCACGCGTACATCATCAGCGACGGCAGCGTGCTGGCCGCCGGCGCGCCTAGCGACATCATCGAAAACGAAAGCGTGCGGCGCGTCTATCTGGGCGAGCACTTCCGCATGTAAGCACACACGGCGTCCCCGGCCACGCGAGCGCGCGCGGCCGGCCGCGGCGCCAATTTTGCGGCACCCGCACATTCGTTGTCAGACGGCGCAGGCTGGCGCCGGGCGGCGCGCCATTTCGGCGTACCCAAAAATTGCGTGTGCCGCAAGGTATCGCGGTCGTGGCAAACTCTCTACAATGAATCTCAACTTGCCATGAAAGCCAGCCTCCAACTCCGCCTATCGCAGCATCTTGCGCTGACGCCGCAACTGCAACAGTCCATCCGGCTGCTGCAGTTGTCGACGCTCGAATTGCAGCAGGAAGTCGCCATGGCGATCTCGCAGAATCCACTCCTCGAAAACGAAGACGAGTGGATTGCGAGCCCGTTGCGGGTTGCGGCCGACGGTTCCGTGATCGCCCAGACACCGGGCTCCTCGGCGCCGGCCGACCCGATGGCCGGAAACGGTTCGGCATCGTCCGAGGGCAGCGGCGAGCGAGCCGAAAGCGGCGAACCGCAGGGTGTCGATGAATACAACGGCCTTTCGGGCGACGGCGGCGGCGACACGTCACAGTGGAACCTCGACGACTACGGCCGCTCCGGCAACGCGTCCGACGACGACGACCTGCCCCCGCTGCAAATCCACGAATCGAGCACATCGCTGCGCGACCACCTGATGGCGCAACTACGTGTCACCCAGGCGAGCCAGCGCGACCGCGCGCTCATCACGTTCCTGATCGAATCGCTCGACGACGACGGCTATCTCGCCGCCACGCTCGAAGAAGTGCTGGCCGACCTGCCCGAAGAACTCGAAGTCGATGTCGACGAACTGAACGCCGCGCTTGCGCTGCTGCATAGCTTCGACCCGCCCGGCGTCGGCGCGCGGTCCGCGTCCGAATGTCTGAAGCTGCAGTTGCTGCGGCTCGAGCCATCGCCCACGCGCACGCTTGCGCTAGACATTGTCGGCCATTACCTGGAGTTGCTCGCCGCGCGCGATTTCACGCGGCTGCGCAAGCACCTGAAGGCCAGCGACGACGATCTGCGCGACGCGCATGTGCTGATCCGCTCGCTCGAACCATTTCCGGGCGCCGCCTACGGCAAGGCCGAAGCGGACTACGTTGTGCCCGACATCATGGTGCGCAAAACGGCACAGGGCTGGCAGGCGGAGCTGAATCCCGAGGTCGTGCCGAAGCTGCGGATTAACCATCTGTACGCGAATATTCTGCGCAATAACCGCGGCGATCCGGGCAGTGGTTCGTTGCGCCAGCAACTGCAGGAAGCACGCTGGCTGATCAAAAATATCCAGCAGCGTTTCGAGACGATCCTGCGAGTTGCGCAGGCAATTGTCGAGCGTCAAAAGAGCTTTTTTGTGCACGGCGAAATCGCCATGCGCCCCTTGGTTTTGCGGGAAATAGCTGATACGCTGGGCCTACACGAGTCGACTGTCTCGCGTGTGACAACCGGTAAATACATGCTTACCCCTTTCGGGACGCTGGAATTCAAGTACTTTTTCGGCTCGCACGTTTCGACGGACACCGGCGGCGCGGCCTCCTCCACGGCCATTCGCGCGCTGATCAAACAACTGATAGGAGCGGAAAACCCGAAATCGCCACTTTCAGACAGTCGCATAGCCGAACTGCTGGCGGAACAGGGCTTCGTGGTCGCACGTCGTACCGTTGCGAAATACCGTGAGGCGCTCAAAATCCCGGCAGTCAACCTGCGCAAGTCTCTGTAGCTCGCCGCGTTTTGCAGCGGGCATTTACCGGCCGCTCCGCACCTGGCGGACAGGCCGGCCGCTGCGACCTGCCAGATGTCCGTCACCGGGGGGCGACACAGGCAAGCCGTCAGATCGACCGGACCTTTGTCATTGTGCGGACCAAGCGGCCATTAGCTTGGAGAAGCACTATGAATCTCAAGATCAGTGGACACCACCTCGAAGTAACGCCTGCGTTGCGCGAATACGTGATCACCAAACTGGACAGGGTGCTAAGACATTTCGATCAGGTCATCGACGGCAGTGTGGTCCTCTCGGTCGACAACCATAAGGAAAAGGAGAAGCGTCAAAAGGTGGAAATCAACCTCCACCTGAAGGGCAAGGATATTTTCGTCGAGAGTTGTGACAGTGATTTGTACGCTGCGATCGATCTGATGATCGACAAGCTCGACAGACAGGTGATACGCCACAAGGATCGTCTGCAAGGGCATCAGCACGAAGCGATCAAGTATCAGCCGGCGCCGCAACTGGACGTGCCGCCGCAATAGGAGAAACTCGAGCGAATTGCTGATTTCTCTGGGACTCGTCAAGCCGCCCGCAACTGGGCGGTTTTTCGTTTCAGCGCCCGGCGCGCGCTCTGCGCGGTGCGCCCTCGCCGAGGCCAGGCTCAAACATTCGCGCAGACGTTTGCGCAGCGCGACATATTCCGCGCCGCAAGCGGTGAAAAACCTGATATGCATAGATGGCGCGCCGCACCATCGGCTGTCACCCTGTTCTATAATGTTCCGGTTACCATCGGGGTCAAGCCAGTTCTGATGAAGTACGGCCGGTCGAAATCTCACGCTTTCCCGATCGACTCTCACCGTCCGTCTTCGCCAGCATCGAACGAATGGAACGTCACTCAACCGCCCCGGTGGGGAGAACTCAGGCCACGTTTTCGCCTGTCAACATGAATCGTTTAGCCAAATTTCTTCCCCTCGAGAACGTCGTCATCGGACTATCGGTCACCAGCAAGAAACGCGTGTTCGAGCAAGCGGGCCTGATCTTCGAGAACCAGAACGGCATCGCCCGCAGTACCGTCACAGACAATCTTTTTGCGCGAGAACGACTCGGCTCGACCGGGCTCGGCGAAGGCGTCGCGATTCCGCATGGACGGATCAAGGGCCTCAAGCAACCGCTCGCCGCATTCGTCAGACTCGCGGAACCCATCCCCTTCGAAGCGCCGGACGGCCAGCCGGTCTCGCTGCTGATCTTCCTGCTCGTCCCCGAGCAGGCCACTCAACAGCACCTCGAAATTCTTTCCGAGATCGCGCAATTGCTGTCCGATCGCGACGCCCGCGAGCGGCTGCACACTGAAGAAGACCGCGAATCGTTGCATCGCCTGCTTACTCAGTGGCAACCTTGAGGCAATGGCGGCGGTAGTACATACGCGCGCGCACACGCAGGTAAGGCCCGGCAAGCGGCTAACACTGGAGTCACTGACTCATGGATACGTCCAGCATCAACGCCCAGAGCATTTTCGACGACAACGCCGCCATGCTGAAGCTCAGCTGGCTCACGGGGCATGAAGGCTGGGAGCGCGGCTTCTCTTCGGAATCGGTCGCCAATGCCACGTCGAGCGCCGACCTCGTCGGCCACCTGAACCTGATCCACCCGAACCGGATCCAGGTGCTCGGCGATGCGGAAATCGACTACTACAAACGTCAGACCGATGAAGACCGCTCGCGCCACATGGCCGAGCTGATCGCGCTGGAGCCACCGTTTCTCGTCGTCGCGGGCGGCGTCGCGGCGCCGCCTGAGCTCGTGCTGCGCTGCACGCGCTCGTCGACGCCGCTGTTCACGACGCCGACATCGGCGGCGGCGGTGATCGATAGTCTGCGTCTTTACATGTCGCGCATTCTCGCGCCGCGCGCGACGCTGCACGGCGTTTTTCTCGACATCCTCGGCATGGGTGTGCTGCTGACCGGCGACTCGGGTCTCGGCAAGAGCGAGCTCGGCCTCGAACTGATTAGCCGCGGCCATGGTCTCGTCGCCGACGACGCGGTCGACTTCGTGCGCCTCGGCCCCGACTTCGTCGAAGGACGCTGCCCGCCGCTGCTGCAGAACCTGCTGGAAGTGCGCGGCCTCGGTCTGCTCGACATCAAGACGATCTTCGGCGAAACGGCGGTGCGCCGGAAAATGAAACTAAAGCTGATCGTGCAACTGGTTCGCCGCCCCGACGGTGAATTCCAGCGACTGCCGCTGGAAAGCCAGACCGTCGACGTGCTCGGCCTGCCGATCAGCAAGGTGACGATCCAGGTGGCCGCGGGCCGCAACCTCGCGGTGCTGGTCGAAGCGGCCGTGCGCAATACCATCCTGCAGTTGCGCGGTATTGACACGCTGCGCGATTTCATGGATCGGCAACGTCTCGCCATGCAGGATCCCGATAGCCAGTTTCCCGGCAAGCTGATCTGAAGCCGATCACAGCGCCATGAAGCGCCCGCGGAAGGCAGGACGCGGGCACGCGCATGGAGGCCAGATGCTATGATGAAATCTACGCTTTCGACGACTCCATGCGCATAATCCTGATCACCGGTATCTCCGGCTCCGGCAAATCGGTTGCCCTGAACGCGCTCGAAGACGCGGGTTATTACTGCGTCGACAATCTGCCGCCGCGTTTTTTGCAGCAACTCGCCACCTACCTCGCCGCTGACGGCCAGGACCGTCTCGCGGTCGCGATCGACGCGCGCTCCGGTTCGTCGCTCGACGAAATGCCCGCGATGATCCGCGACCTCAAGCGCTCGCACGACGTGCGCGTGCTGTTCCTGAGCGCGAGCACGCAGTCGCTGATTCAACGCTTTTCCGAAACGCGCCGCCGCCATCCGTTGTCCGGCTCGCCCGCGCACGACGCGGACGTTGGCCTGCTCACGTCGCTCGCCGAAGCGATCGAACGCGAGCGCGAACTGGTCGCGGGACTTGCCGAATTCGGCCATCAGATCGACACGAGCAATCTGCGCGCGAACGTGCTGCGCGCATGGGTCAAACGCTTCATCGAGCAAGAGGACGCGGGGCTCGTGCTGATGTTCGAGTCGTTCGGTTTCAAGCGCGGCGTACCGCTCGACGCGGATTTCGTATTCGACGTACGCACGCTGCCGAACCCATACTACGATCATGAATTGAGGCCGCTCACCGGGCTCGATAAACCGGTGATGGATTTTCTCGATGCGCAGCCGGTCGTCCACGAGATGATCGACGACATCGAGAAGTATCTGTCCAAGTGGCTGCCGCATTTCCGCGACGACAATCGCAGTTATCTGACCGTCGCAATCGGTTGCACGGGCGGCCAGCACCGCTCGGTATTCATCGCGGAGACGCTTGCCGCGCGTCTCGCGACATCGGCGAATGTGATCGTGCGGCACCGTGATGCGCCGGTCGACGTCGGCGAATCATCGAAGCTAGTGGCTTAACCGGCCGCATCGCGCGGCCTTAACCCGAAGCGTTGCGCCATGTCCTCTACGCCTACTGTGTACGCCGATTTGCCGCTGTTTCCGCTGCATACGGTGCTATTTCCCGATGGCTTGCTGCCGCTAAAAATCTTCGAAGCGCGCTACCTCGACATGGCGCGTGACTGCCTGCGGGAAAAAACACCGTTCGGCGTGTGCATGCTGAAAAGCGGCGCCGAAGTCGCGCGTGAGGAAGAACCTTCGGTGCCCGAAACGATCGGCTGTCTCGCTGAAATCGACGAGTGCGACGTCGAGGCATTCGGCATGTTGCTGATTCGCGCACGCGGCACGAAGCGCTTTCGTCTGTTGTCGCATCGCGTCGAAGCGAGCGGCCTGCTGGTCGGCATGGCCGAGCCGCTCGCCGACGACCTGCCGCTCGAAGGCAACGAGCTATTGGCCAAATTCGGCGCGTGCGCGGAAGTGCTCGAGCGGATCATCGCGACGATCCGCGAACGCGATCCGGACAGCCTGCCGTTCGCGGAACCGTTCCGGCTCGACGATCCGTCGTGGGTGTCCAACCGTCTCGCCGAGGTGCTGCCAATCGCGTTGCGCGCGCGGCAAAAGCTGATGGAACTGACCGATGCCGGCGCGCGCATCGACGTCGTGCATCACTACATGCAGCAGCATCAGTTGCTGTGAAATCCTGAAGTCGTCCTTCCGCTAGATCAACGAACCATGCAGGCTGGCGAGCAGCTTGCGCACCGGGGCCGGCACGCCGAACGAATCCAGATCGCTGAGCGCAACCCAGGCGGTGTCCGCATCGTTGAGCGCGGCCAGAGCACCGACACCGCGATCGAGTTCGGCAAGCCGCGGTTCGATGTCGAGCTTGAAATGCGTGAACACGTGGGAGAACGACGCAAGCGCCGACACCTCACCGTCGCTGCCGAACGCGCGTGCCCGCTCGGCGAGCTTCGCTTCGTCGGCGGCTTCGGGCAGACTCCACAGACCGCCCCAGATGCCCGACGGCGGACGCCGCTCGAGCATCACCGCGTTGCCGTCGCGCAGCACCAGCATCCACGTGCGGCGCGTAGGCACCGCTTTCTTCGGGCGCGCGGTCGGCAATTCGCGCTGACGTCCAGTGACGTTGGCGACGCAGTCCGGCGCGAACGGACAGCGCGTGCAGTCGGGTTTGCCGCGCACGCACAAGGTCGCGCCGAGATCCATCAAGCCCTGCGTGTAGGCGCTGACCTCCGCCTTCGACGCATTCGACGGCAACAGTGATTCCGCGAGCGTCCACATTGCGTTCTCGACTTTCTTCTCGCCCGGAAAACCTTCGACGCCGAACAGGCGCGCGAGCACGCGCTTTACGTTGCCATCGAGAATCGTCGCGCGCGCACCGAACGCGAACGACGCGATCGCCGCGGCCGTCGAGCGGCCAATGCCGGGCAACTCGGCGAGTTCATCAACCGACGCGGGAAACGCGCCGCCATGCTGCTCGACGACGACTTGCGCGCAGCGATGCAGATTGCGGGCGCGCGTGTAGTAGCCGAGGCCGGCCCACAGGGCCATCACGTCATCGGATGTCGCCGCGCCGAGCGCGGCGACATCCGGGAAACGCGCGAGGAATTTCGCGTAGTACGGAATCACCGTCGAGACCTGGGTCTGCTGCAGCATGATTTCGGACAGCCAGATTCGATACGGGTCCCGCGTGTTCTGCCACGGCAGATCGTGGCGGCCATGCTGGCGCTGCCATGCGATCAGGCGCGAGGAAAAATCGGGTATCGGCGTGAATGCGGGCGTGGTGTCGGACGCGCTGGAACGCGCGGCGGTCGTTGGAGTCAGGCGGGAAGGCATCGAGAATCTAGCGCTGGCAAGTGGGACAGAAGTACGTGGAGCGTTGTCCCTGCACGATCTGTTTGATTGGCGTTGCACACACACGGCATGGCAGGCCCGCGCGATCATAGACGAAGTAGTCGAGCTGGAAATATCCGCTTTCGCCATTGCTGCCGACGAAATCGCGCAGCGTGCTGCCGCCCTTGTCGATCGCGGCGGCGAGCGTCACGCGCACGGCATCGGCCAGCAGTTCATAACGCACGAGCGACACGCGGCCGGCCGCGGTGGTCGGCCGGATACCCGCGCGAAAGAGACTTTCCGACGCGTAGATGTTGCCCACGCCGACCACGATCTCGCCTGCCAGCAAAGCCTGCTTCACCGACACCTTGCGCCCGCGCGTCAACCGATGCATCAGCGCGCCCGAAAACGCCGGCGAGAAAGGCTCGACGCCAAGGCTCGCGAGCAGCGGATGCTCGAGGACGTCGCCTTCCTCGCGCGGATGCCACAGCACCGCGCCGAAGCGGCGCGGATCACGGTAGCGCAGGATGAAGTCGTCGAAGATCCAGTCGACATGATCGTGCTTCGCCGCGGCAGGCGGATGCGGCACATGACGCAAAACGCGCAACGTGCCCGTCATGCCGAGGTGCACGATGAACCACCCTGCGTCGATTTCGAACAGTAGATACTTGCCGCGTCGCTCGACTTTGCGCACCACATGGCCACGCAAGGTTTTCGCAAGGTCGGCCGGAATCGGCCAGCGCAGCGCGGCCGTCCGCACGTCGACGCGCTCAACCTTGCGCCCGGACACATACGGTTCGATCCCTCGTCGGGTAACCTCGACTTCTGGCAACTCTGGCATGGCTGATTGGTCTGCTACTTGCGTGAGTGGTTGTGCGCGTATTGTAGCGAGCGCGTTACAATCGACTGAAACATTGAACGGATTTCCATGAACGTGTCCTTCGTGAAGCTGCTTTCAAAGCGCCGCGCGCGTGTGTCCAACGTGCCGCTCGCCGTGTCCGCTCGCCGGATGCTTGCTGCGGGTGCGCTCGCATTGTGGGCGCTCGCCGCCGTGCCCGCGCACGCGCAGGACCCGTCGCCAGATTCCGACGACACGTCGGTCACGATGCCGGACCCGCTGGGTCCGTCAACCCCTCAAGACGAAAAGTCTTTGCCCGGGGTGCCTCTGTCGAGCCAGATCGTCTTCCAGGTGCTGGCCGCCGAGATCGCGCTGCAGCGCGATCAGCCAGCACCGGCCTATCAGACCTACCTCGCGCTCGCGCGCGACACGCACGACCCGCGCATGGCGCAACGCGCCACCGAAATCGCGCTGGCCGCGCAGAGCCCATCGGACGCGCTCGCCGCCGCGCAATTGTGGCAACAGTACGCGCCCGATTCGGAACGCGCCGCGCAACTCGACGCGTCGCTGCTCGTGCTGTCCGGCAAGCCCGACGACGCGTCGCCGATCCTGTCGCAGGAACTCGCGAAGGTACCTGAGGAAAATCGCGGCAGCGCAATCCTCGCGCTGCAATTGCTGTTGTCGCGCGGCCCGAACCGCGTCGGTGGCCTGCACGTGTTGCAGGACCTGCTGAAGAACGACATGAACCGGCCGGAAGCGCAACTGGCGGTCGCACGCCAGCAGTTGCTGGCCGACGACGCGCCGGGTGCGCGCAAGTCGCTCGAGCAGGCGCTCACGATCAAGCCCGACTATCTGCCCGCGGCGTTGGTGCTGTCGCAGATGGGCCCAGAGGAGCGCAAGGAAGGCATCGCGTCGCTCGAAAAGTACGTGCAGCAGAATCCGAAATCGCATGACGCGCGGCTCGCGCTCGCGCAGATGTATCTGGCGAGCGACCGTCTCGACGACGCGCAGAAGCAGTTCGAGATCATGCGCAAGGCAAACGCCAACGACCTGACGCCGTTGATGGCGCTCGCGCTGATCAAGATCCAGCAGAAGAAACTCCCAGAAGCGCAGACCTATCTGATTCAATACGCGCAGCAGGCCGAGAAGACGCCGGGCGCCGATGCGGGCCAGGCCTACATCTATCTCGCGCAGCTAGCGCTCGAACAGAAGAATGAGGCGGCCGCGAGCGACTGGCTGAACAAGATCTCGCCGGCGAGTCAGCAATACCTGGCCGCGCAGATCACGCGCGCGCAACTGCTCGCGAAGCAGGGCAAGACCGAGGAGGCGCGCCAGTTGCTCGCCAACTTGCAGTCCTCGGATCCGCGTGACGTGGCGCTGATCGCGCGCACCGATGCAGCGATCCTGTTCGACGCGAAGCGCTACCCGGAGGCCGAAGCGCGTCTGCAGCAAGCCACGGCGAACTTTCCCGACGACCCCGACCTCACCTACGACTACGCGATGGCCGCCGAGAAAACCGGCCATTACGACGTCATGGAAGCGCAGTTGCGCAAGCTGATCCAGACGCAGCCGGACAATCCGCAGGCGTATAACGCGCTCGGCTATTCGCTCGCCGATCGCAATCAGCGCCTGCCGGAAGCGGACAAGCTGGTCGAGAAGGCCTCGGCCCTTGCACCGAACGATGCGTTCATCATGGACAGCGTCGGCTGGGTCAAGTACCGGATGGGTAACACGGCCGATGCGATCAAGCTGCTGCGCAAGGCATACAGCCTCCAGCCGAACGCCGAGATCGGCGCGCACCTCGGCGAAGTGCTGTGGAAGGCCGGCGAACAGGAACAGGCGCGCGCCGCGTTCCGCGAGGCGCGCAAGCTCGAACCCAACAACGAGACTCTCGTCAAAACGTTGCAACGTCTTCAGGTAAACGATCTTTGATGCGTCTTTCCCGTTTGATTTCTTTTTCCATGGCGCCGCGCGGCATCGCGCTTGGTTGCGCGGCGGCAGCGGTTGTCGCGTTGGCCGGCTGCGCATCGGTGAAGCCGCAGGGGCCGTCCACGTCGAACGCCGCGACCGAAGTCACCGCGCAAACCAGCCGCTCGTATCAGGGCCGCTTCGCGATCCAGTACAACGATCAGAACGGCCAGCAGCGCAACGCCTACGGCAATTTCTCGTGGCAGGAAACCGGCGACACTGTCACGCTGCAATTGCGCAATCCGCTCGGCCAGACGCTGGCCATCGTGACCTCGTCACCGGCTTCGGCGACGCTCGAGTTGCCGAACCGCCAGCCGCTCACCGCCGATAATGTGTCGACGCTGATGCAAAACGCGCTCGGCTTCACGCTGCCGGTCGAAGGGTTACGCTACTGGCTGCAGCCATCGCCGGCGCCGACCTCGCGCGCTCAGACCGAGAAGGATCCGGAGCAACCGTCGCGCCTGAAGCAGATCACCCAGGATGGCTGGACGATCGACTATGTCGCCTATGCCGATGCGCCTGCCACCGGCGTGAAGCGCGTCAATCTGAGTCGCTCGGAGCCGCCACTCGACATCAAGCTCGTGCTGGATCAGTGAGTCGTCGTTGCTGCTGTTTGTCCCGGCATCCGCTCACGTAACCTTGCCACCCGTATGGCGCCATCGTGGCGCATGTAGTCTTCACTCATGATCGAAACAACCGATTCGCTGCGCGACTGTCTCGCGCCAGCGAAACTCAATCTCTTCCTGCACATCACCGGCCGTCGGCCGGATGGTTATCACACGCTGCAAACGGTCTTCCAGTTGCTCGACTGGGGCGACACGCTGCACTTCACGCGACGCGATGACGGTCTCATCACGCGCCGCACCGAAATCGCCGACGTACCGCCCGAGCATGACCTGACCGTACGGGCCGCGAGGTTGCTGAAGTCGCATACGGGCTCTCGCGAAGGTGTCGATATCGAAATCGACAAGCGCCTGCCGATGGGCGCGGGCCTCGGCGGCGGCAGCTCCGACGCCGCGACGACGCTGCTCGCGCTCAATCGCCTGTGGAAGCTCGATCTGCCGCGTCAGGAGTTGCAGGATCTTGCGTTGAAGCTCGGCGCGGACGTGCCTTTCTTTGTATTTGGAAAAAATGCGTTTGCAGAGGGTGTCGGAGAATCATTAGACGTTGTACAATTGCCGCCGCGTCACTTTCTGGTAGTGACGCCGAGGGTGCAGGTTCCAACTGCAGCGATTTTTTCCGAAAAAACGTTGACAAGAGATACAAAGCCCCTCATAATTACGGACTTTCCTGCAGAACATAGCTGCAACACTGAATGGCCAGAAAGCTTCGGCCGGAATGACATGCAGCAGGTTGTGGTAGGAAAGTACGCGGAAGTAGCGCAAGTGTTGCGATGGTTTGAGAGCATCGCACCAGCGCGGATGTCCGGATCGGGTGCCAGTGTTTTTGCAGCGTTCCGTAGCAAAGCTGAAGCAGAAGCGGCGCAAGCCAAGCTGCCCGGCGAATGGAGCAGCGCAGTAGCCGCGGGCTTGGATCAGCATCCACTCTTTGCTTTCGCGTCATAAGTTTTGCATCGTCGAACGAAACTCCACGTTCGGCGGAGCTCAAAGTTAGTGTAGGGGAGTCGCCAAGCTGGTTAAGGCACCGGATTTTGATTCCGGCATGCAAAGGTTCGAATCCTTTCTCCCCTGCCAAAAATTCTCGTAGTTCGCTGTAGTTCGCCGCAGTAATTCACATCCTCCCGCCCCAGCCTGAAGTAGGTGCATGATGAGCAGCCATGACGGCCTGATGGTTTTTACTGGCAACGCAAATCCCGCGCTTGCACAGGAAGTCGTCAAAAACCTCGGTATTCCCCTCGGCAAAGCAATGGTTAGCCGTTTCTCGGACGGTGAAATCCAGGTCGAGATTCAGGAAAATGTGCGCGGCAAGGATGTCTTCGTCCTGCAATCCACGTGCGCGCCGACTAACGACAATCTGATGGAACTGATGATCATGGTCGATGCGCTCAAGCGCGCATCCGCTGGCCGGATCACCGCAGCCATCCCTTACTTCGGTTATGCCCGTCAGGATCGTCGCCCGCGTTCAGCGCGTGTCGCCATCTCGGCGAAGGTCGTGGCGAACATGCTGGAAATCGCCGGCGTCGAGCGGATCATCACGATGGATCTGCACGCCGACCAGATTCAAGGCTTCTTCGACATCCCGGTCGACAACATCTACGCAACACCCGTGCTGCTTGGCGATCTGCGCAAGCAGAACTACGACAACCTGATGGTTGTTTCGCCGGACGTCGGCGGTGTGGTCCGCGCCCGTGCATTGGCGAAGCAACTCAATTGCGACCTCGCGATCATCGACAAGCGTCGTCCGAAGGCGAACGTCGCCGAAGTGATGAACATCATCGGTGAAGTCGAAGGCCGCACCTGCGTGATCATGGACGACATGGTCGACACCGCAGGCACGCTGTGCAAGGCCGCGCAAGTTCTGAAGGAACGCGGCGCGAAGCAGGTATTCGCGTACGCCACCCACCCGGTTCTGTCGGGCGGCGCGGGCGAGCGTATCGCCGCCTCCGCACTCGACGAACTCGTAGTCACGGACACGATCCCGCTCGGCGAAGAAGCCCGTTCGTGTGCGAAGATCCGTTCGCTGACGAGCGCCGGTTTGCTGGCCGAAACGTTCTCGCGTATCCGCCGCGGCGATTCGGTGATGTCGCTGTTCGCTGAAAGTTAAGCATTTGCGAAGACGCCGCGTACCGCTTGATGCGACACGCGGCGTTTTTGCACAATCGGCATGAACGAACGAAGGTTCTTGCCGCGATCCCGGGCCTCAGCCATTACGGCTTCGAGGCCCTGTTCTTACTGCCTGGTCGCGGGCAGTGCATTGGAGATTCAACATGAAAGTAGTCGCTTTCGAGCGTTCCCAGCAAGGTACGGGTGCGAGCCGCCGCCTGCGTAACTCGGGCAAGACCCCGGGTATCGTTTATGGCGCTGGTGCTGACACGCAATTGATCGAACTCGATCACAACGCCCTGTGGCACGCGCTGAAGAAGGAAGTATTCCACTCGTCGATCCTCGATCTGGAAGTGGCAGGCAAGTCGCAACAGGTTCTGCTGCGCGACGTGCAATACCACCCGTTCCGTCAGCTCGTGCTGCACGTGGACTTCCAGCGCGTCGACGCGTCGAAGAAGCTGCACACCAAGGTGCCGCTGCACTTCCTGAACCAGGAAACCAACCCGGCAGTGAAGCTGTCGAGCGCGGTGATCTCGCACGTCATCAACGAAATCGAAATCGAGTGCCTGCCGTCGGCACTGCCGGAATTCATCGAAGTTGACCTCGCGAAGATCGAAGCTGGTCAATCGGTTCACGCGAAGGACATCCCGCTGCCGGCAGGTGTGGCGCTCGTCGCCCACGTCGACGCGGAAAACCCGGTGGTCGCTGCTGCAACGATCCCGGCTGGCGCAATCGCTGAAGACGCTGCTGCTGCTGAAGGCGGCGAAACGCCGGCTGCTTAAGAGCCTTCCGGTTCGAAGCAAGCAATCCTCTCGATCCGTTTCCGATGAAACGGTCGATGTGACCCGCCGAGGTTCGCCCTGGCGGGTTTTTTTTCGGCTTTTTTTGGTCCGATGCGTTTCACTTCCGGACCTGGTGGACTCACGCAATCATGATCAAGCTGATCGTCGGGCTCGGCAATCCGGGCGCCGAATACACCGCGACGCGTCACAATGCCGGCTTCTGGCTGGTCGATCAACTCGCGCGCGAGGCTGGCACGACGCTGCGCGACGAACGGCGCTTTCACGGCTTTTACGCGAAGGCGCGGTTGCATGGCGAGGAAGTGCATCTGCTCGAGCCGCAGACCTACATGAACCGTTCTGGTCAGTCGGTCGTCGCGCTTGCGCAATTCTTCAAGATTCTTCCCGACGAGATCCTCGTCGCGCACGACGAGCTCGACATGCCGCCCGGCAGCGTCAAGCTGAAGCTCGGCGGCGGCAGCGGCGGGCATAATGGCCTGAAGGACATCAGCGCGCATTTGTCGACGCAGCAATACTGGCGGCTGCGGATCGGCATCGGTCATCCGCGTGATCTGATTCCCGAAAGCGCGCGCGCCGGCGCGAAGCCGGACGTCGCGAACTATGTGCTGAAGCCACCGCGGCGAGAAGAGCAAGATGTCATCGACGCGTCGATCGAGCGCGCGCTCGCGGTGATGCCGCAGATCATCAAGGGCGAGCTCGAACGCGCAATGATGCAACTGCATCGCAATAACAGCTGACGCGCGCCACATCCTTCGAAACCCGCAATCGACCCCGCGAGGAGAATCGCTTGAGCCGCTACTGGAGCGACATCGTTCACCGTCTGACGCCGTACGTGCCGGGCGAGCAGCCCGCGCTCGCGAATCCGGTGAAGCTGAACACCAATGAGAATCCGTATCCGCCGTCGCCGCGCGTGCTCGACGCGATCCGCCGCGAGCTCGGCGACACGGCCGACGCACTGCGCCGCTATCCCGATCCGAGCGCACGCAAGCTGCGCGAAACGGTCGCCGCGTATCACGGCATCCGCGCCGATCAGGTATTCGCGGGCAACGGCTCGGACGAAGTGCTCGCGCTGACATTCCAGGCCTTGCTGAAGCACGACAAGCCGCTGCTGTTTCCCGATATCACGTACAGCTTCTATCCGACCTACGCGAAGCTGTTCGAGGTCGACTACCGCACCGTCCCGCTCGACGGGGATTTCGCGATCAACGTCGACGACTACGCGGTGCCCAATGGCGCCATCCTGTTTCCGAATCCGAACGCGCCGACCGGCCGGCCGCTGGCGCTGGCGGAAATCGAACGCCTCGTCGCCAGCCATCCTGATTCGGTCGTGGTGATCGACGAAGCCTATGTCGATTTCGGCGCCGAGTCGGCGATTGCGTTGATCGACCGCTATCCGAATTTGCTCGTCGTGCAGACCGTGTCGAAGTCACGGTCGCTCGCCGGCATGCGCGTCGGCTTCGCGTTCGGCGATGCGGTGCTGATCGATGCGCTCAATCGCGTGAAGGACAGCTTCAATTCGTACCCGCTCGACCGCCTGGCGCAAGCCGCTGCCACCGCCGCGTACGGAGACGACGCGTGGTTTCGCGAATGCTGCGCGAAGGTGATCGCGAGCCGTGAACGGCTCGCGGCGGAATTGACCGCGCTCGGCTTCGAGGTGGTGCCGTCGGCCGCGAATCTGCTGTTCGCGCGGCATCCAGGGTACGACGCGGCGACGCTCGCGTCGCGGCTGCGGGAAAAGGAAATTTTCGTGCGGCACTTCAATGCACCGCGGATTGACCAGCATCTGCGGATCTCGGTCGGCACCGACGCCGAGTGCGACATCCTGCTCGACGCGTTGCGGGGTATTTTCAGCGCTTACGTCGGATAACGGAAACGCTGCCGCAAAAAAACGGCGAAGGCCCCTAGCCTTCGCCGTTTTCTTTTGCGCGTCACCCGCGCACGTCAGGTGCCTTTGGCGGCCTGCAACGCGTGATATTTCGCGATCAAACCCTCAGGCGTCTCGAGGTGGTTCGGGTCACGCGGAATGCACTCGACCGGGCACACCTGGATGCACTGCGGCTCGTCGAAATGACCGACGCACTCGGTGCACTTCTTCGGATCGATCACATAGATTTCCGGGCCCATCGAAATCGCGTCGTTCGGGCACTCAGGCTCGCAGACGTCGCAGTTGATGCACTCGTCGGTAATCATGAGGGCCATGCTGCCACCAACTTTGCTAGATAAAACAATACATTATAGCTTTTTCGCCCCCGCGCGGTCGTGCAATCCCGCGCTTTATGCCGGGCTCGACAAGAATGTAGAGTCGATCCGCTCGGAGAACCGATCCTGGAGTTCGTTGCTCGCATGAGGCAAAAAAACGAACGCCTGTCGGTTCGAGACATGATGGCCCAAAGTGCGCTCGGGCCTCCGGCCACCTTGCATGCCCGGATCGCGTCAATGCGCGAAAAAGGCTGGCTCCTGCTCCACGACACCGAAGATGCTCGCCGCAAACAGGTCGAGCTAACGCCCGCCGCCCTCCGACACTTCGACAAACTTGCCGAGGCATTCGCCAAGGCCGCGAAGGGTAGCTGACTTTGCACTGCGTCGGATAAATGATCCGTCAAAATCGGCCATTCGCGCGACTCAGGCTCACGTCCCCTGGGCACCGCCCTGCGGGTCCAGCGACGCGACCTTCTCCTTCAGCCATTTTTCGACCGACGGGAATACGAACTTGCTGACGTCGCCGCCCAATTGCGCAATCTCCCGCACGATCGTACCCGAGATGAACTGATACTGATCGGACGGCGTCATGAACATCGTCTCGACGTCCGGAAGCAGATAGCGGTTCATGCCCGCCATCTGGAACTCGTACTCGAAGTCCGACACCGCGCGCAGACCCCTGACGATCACCCGCGCGTTGTTGCTCCGCACGAAGTCCTTCAGCAGTCCCTTGAAGCTCATCACCTGGACGTTCGGATAGTGGCCGAGCACCTCGTGCGCAATCGCGAGGCGCTCCTGAAGAGTGAAAAACGGCTTCTTGGCACGGCTGTCGGCCACACCCACCACCAGCGTGTCGAAAATGCTCGACGCGCGCCGAACGAGGTCTTCGTGACCGCGCGTCAGCGGGTCGAACGTGCCCGGGTACACGGCGACTACCATGAGACTTCTCCTCTTTTCAGACAAAAGGGCACGTCCAAGCGACGCATTTGGCACCGGCGCGGATGACGATAAACCGCCCGGCCCTTTTTTGGAACGCGCATTATTCCTTATTTTCGCGCTGCAGCAAATGAAAGTGCACTGCGCCCGCCTTGCCCTGCCGCACGACCTCCCAGCCCGCAAGCGACTGATGAGCGGTCGGTTCGAGCGCCTCGCCGGCCTCGACATAAAGATAGCCGTCGGGGCGCACGAGCGGCACGGCCACCGCGAGCGCCTTGCCGAGCAGGTCGGCATCGAACGGTGGATCGAGGAACACTACGTCGAACGATCCTGGGGCGAGGCTCGCCGCAAGACGCAAGCCGTCCGCCTCGGCGATTTCGATCATGCGTGCATCGAGCCGCTGCTGGTTCGCGCGCAACTGGCCGGCGGCGCGCGCATGACGTTCCACCATCAGCACGCGCGCCGCGCCGCGCGACGCAGCTTCGAAGCCGAGCGCGCCGCTACCGGCGAACAGATCGAGACAGTGCTGGCCGTCCAGGCGCTGGCCGAGCCAGTTGAACAGCGTTTCGCGGACGCGATCGGGCGTCGGGCGCAGGCCGTCCAGATCGAGCACGGGCAGCGGCGTGCGTTTCCAGTCGCCGCCGATGATGCGAATGGCATGCGGCTTGCCGGCTTTGGAGGAGGCGCCAGCGGCGCGTGAAGGTGCTAAACGAGGCATGCAGTATCGTGCAGTTTCAGCTAGGTATTGAATACGCCCGCGACGCCGGTGCGCGCGGGCCGGAGCGCCCACGTTACCACAGGGGCGGCGCGCGTCCAGCTTCCCCGGGCGGCCAATACGACGCACCGCGGCACGCCTGATAAAATGTGCGGCTGCCAGCGCCCCGCCTTTTCGCATCCCGGCGCTGCCCACCGCTTCGCCGGTCCCGTGCCGGCTGCGCGCATCGGCGCGCTCTCCCATACGTCAGATCATGTTCAGCTTTTTCAAACGATTCAAGGGTTCGAAAGAGTCCGATACCGCCGCAGACGAATCGCTGGCGGCGCAAGACGGCGCGACGCCCGAGGCCGAGGCCGTCGAGCCGGTTTCGCCCGCCAAATCCGTCGAGCCCACGCCGGCCGCCGTTCCGCCTGTGGTCACGACCATCATCGAGCCGCAGCCCGAGCCGCAAGACGCCGCGCTCGACAGCGTGGAAATCGTCCCGCCGCCCATGCAGGACGCCAGCGCAAAACGCTCGTGGCTCACGCGCCTGAAGAGCGGCCTCGCGAAAACCAGTTCGAACCTGACCGGCATCTTCGTCGGCACGAAGATCGACGAGGACCTGTACGAGGAACTCGAAACCGCGCTGCTGATGTCGGACGCCGGCGTCGAGGCGACCGAATTCCTGCTCGAATCGCTGCGCGAGAAGGTGCGCACCGAGCGCCTGACGGACCCGCAGCAGGTCAAAACCGCATTGCGCACGCTGCTCGTCGAGTTGCTGAAGCCGCTCGAAAAATCGCTGATGCTCGGCCGCGCGCAGCCGCTCGTAATGATGATCGCCGGCGTCAACGGCGCGGGCAAAACCACCAGCATCGGCAAGCTCGCGAAGCATCTGCAGAGCTTTCACCAGTCGGTGCTGCTCGCTGCCGGCGACACGTTCCGCGCCGCCGCGCGCGAACAGCTTGCCGTCTGGGGCCAGCGCAACAACGTGACCGTGGTCGCGCAGGAAAGCGGCGATCCGGCTGCGGTGATCTTCGACGCGGTCGGCGCCGCGCGCGCGCGAAAGATCGACGTGATGATGGCCGACACGGCTGGCCGCCTGCCCACGCAGTTGCATTTGATGGAAGAACTGCGCAAGGTGAAGCGCGTGATCGGCAAGGCGCAAGACGGCGCGCCGCACGAAGTGCTGCTCGTGATCGACGCTAACACCGGCCAGAACGCGCTCACGCAGGTCAAGGCGTTCGACGACGCGCTCGGCCTCACCGGCCTGATCGTCACCAAGCTCGACGGCACCGCGAAGGGCGGCATCCTCGCGGCGATCGCGCGGCAGCGGCCGATTCCGGTGTACTTCATCGGCGTCGGCGAAAGGGTCGAGGATCTGCAGCCGTTCAGCGCGGAGGAGTTTTCGGACGCGCTGCTGGGCGGCTGATCGCGCAATCGCTTGACCGCCGCGGCGCTCGCCGCTCGCGGCGCGCAAAAAGGAAAAGGGCACTCCGCGGGGTGCCCTTCTTCGTTTCGAGCCGCCGTCAACGCTTCAAGCGATCCCGCGATCACTCCGCGTCCGGCTGCGCGCCCGGCGCAGCGCGGGCGAACGCATCGAGTTGCATCGCGTGGTCGTAGATGCGCTGGATCGTCGGAAACTTTGCGGTGTCGACCTTGAAGCGCTGTGCGTTGAAAACCTGCGGAATCAGGCACGCGTCGGCAAGTGTCGGTGTGTCGCCGAAACACAGTTTGCCGGTGCGCGCGTCGCCGGCGAGACGCGCTTCCAGCGTCGCGAAGCCCGCGTCGATCCAGTGCCTGTACCACGCGTCCTTCGCGTCGTCGTCGACTCGCAGCGTGTGCTTTAGATAGCGCAGCACACGCAGATTGTTCAGCGGATGAATCTCGCACGCGACCTGCAGCGCCACCGAGCGCACATAGGCGCGATCGAGCGGCGCCTTCGGCATCAGCGGCGGCTCCGGATGCGTCTCCTCGAGATACTCGATGATCGCGAGCGACTGCGGCAGCAAATGATTGCCGTCGGCGAGCGTCGGCACGATGCAGTCCGCGTTGATCTTGCGATACTCGGGCTTTAGTTGCTCGCCGCCTTCGCGCACCAGGTGCACGGGCACGTAGTCGTACGTCAGGTTCTTCACGTTCAGCGCGATGCGCACGCGATACGACGCCGAGCTACGAAAATAGCTGTAGAGCTTCATGTTGTCTGCCTCCTCCACCTGCCCGCAAGCCGTCTCAAACGACGCGTACGCTGAATTCGCCGAGTCCGTCCACGCCGCCCCTCATCAGGTCACCCTTCACGACCGCGCCGACGCCTTCCGGCGTGCCGGTGAAAATCAGGTCGCCGGGCTGCAGTTCGAACAGCGTCGACAGATACGCGATCGTCTCCGCCACCGACCAGATCAGCTGCGACACGTCCGCGCGCTGCTTGTCCTCGCCGTTCACCGACAGCCAGATCGCGCCCTTGCCGATGTGACCAACTGCCGAAGCCGGATGGATCGGGCCGAGCGGCGCCGAGTGATCGAAGCCCTTGGCGGTGTCCCACGGACGACCCATTTTCTTCGCTTCGCCTTGCAGGTCGCGGCGCGTCATGTCGAGACCGAGCGCGTAGCCGTAGACGTGGTCGAGCGCGCGCTCGACGGGGATGTCTTTGCCGCCCTCGCCGATCGCCGCGACCATTTCCATTTCGAAATGGACGTTCTTCGTCTGCGACGGATAGGGGAATTCGCCGGTGGTGCCCGGCGCGACGTAGACGACCGCATCGGCCGGCTTCGAGAAGAAGAACGGCGGTTCGCGGTCCGGGTCGTGGCCCATTTCGCGCGCATGCGCTTCGTAGTTGCGCCCCACGCAGTAGATGCGGCGCACCGCGAACTGCTCGCTCGACCCCACGACCGGCACCGCGACCTGCGGTGCGGGTGCAAACACGTAACTCATCCCGTTCTCCGTTTTTCGATGGGCGCCGCCGAGGCGGCGAGAAACATCGAGTGTAACGCGCGGCACGGCGCGGGTGCATGTCAGGCGGGCCGTCGCGCGTCACCGCGTGCCCGCTGCGCCGCTGTTCGCCCGTTCGCCATAGATGCGATACTCACACCGAACAGCTTCCCGAATGCCGTAGCCGACGCCCAAGCGCGGCACGCCACCGCCTCTTGCGCACGATGACCGACTCGACCAATACGACTTCTCCCTTCCCCTGCGCCCGCTTCATCAAGGAAATCGGCCGCGGCCCGAACGGCGCCCGCGCGCTGACCGCCGACGACACCCGCGCGCTCTACACCGCGATGCTCGACGGCCGCGTCGACGATCTCGAGCTCGGCGCGGTGCTGCTCGCGTATCGCGTGAAAGGCGAAACCGCCGACGAACTCGCCGCGATGCTCGCCGCCGCGCATACGTCGTTCGAGCCGGTGCGGCTGCCGCACGGCGCGTTTCGGCCCGTTTCGATTCCGTCGTACAACGGCGCGCGCAAGCAGCCGAACCTCGTGCCGCTGCTCGCACTGCTGCTCGCGCGCGAAGGCGTGCCGGTGCTCGTGCACGGCGTCACCGAAGATCCGGGTCGCGTGACGAGCGCGGAAATTTTCGCGCATCTGCGCATCCTCCGTGCGCAGTCACACGCGCAGATCGAAGCGGGTCTCGCCGAGCGTCGCGTCGCGTTCGCGTCGATCGACGTACTCGCGCCCAAGCTCGCTCGCCTGCTCGCGCTGCGCCGGCGCATGGGCGTGCGCAACTCGACGCATACGCTCGTGAAGCTGCTGCAGCCATTCGCGCCCGCGGGGCTGCGGCTCGTGAATTACACGCATCCGCCGTATCGCGACAGTCTCACGCAGCTGTTCATCACGCATCCCGATGCGGCCGTCGGCGGTGCGCTGCTCGCGCGCGGCACCGAAGGCGAGGCGGTCGCCGATACGCGCCGCCAGGTGCAAGTCGACTGGCTGCATGACGGCATCTGCGAGACGCGGCTGCCGCACGAGCGCTCTTCGCCCGATGCGCCCGAAGTCGAGCTACCCGAAGCGCGCGACGCGGCGACCACGGCCGCCTGGATCGACGCCGTGCTGCGCGGCGAAGCACCGGTGCCGGGCGCGATCGAGCGCCAGGTCGAGCTGATCGTCGATATCGCGAAGACGGCGGCCTGACGGCCGCGGGTTGACAGGCCAACGCCCGCCGTCATACATTTGGCCCCATGCATTCCCTCCCGAACACCCTCCGAATTATCTCCGGCCGCCTAGCGCGGCCCCTATCGCTACGCCTGGCGTAAGTCACGCGTAGCGCCGCGCGCTGGCAGCTCCGGTTGCCGTCGGCGGTCCTCCCGGTAGTTCCCGCAGTCTCGCTTCACCCCCGTCGTAGTTCTCCACAACCTGTCGTCGTTTGCATTCGTCCGTTTACCGCGCGGGCGAAGCGAGAGGATCACATGCACGTTGCCTCGGGCATCTGCATCGAGCATGCGTGACAGTCGGCAACAGCTCGAGGTCCCACCCTCCGCCGACGACACCACGAATGAGGCACCTCACCATGTTGCGCAATCCCGCTGAAAAGTACCGCCCCTTTCCCGCCGTGCGGCTGACCGGCCGCAAATGGCCGAGTCGCACGATCGACGCCGCGCCCGTCTGGATGAGCACCGACCTGCGCGACGGCAACCAGGCGCTGATCGAACCGATGAACGCCGCGCAAAAGCTCGAGTACTTCGAGATGCTGGTCGCGATCGGTTTCAAGGAAATCGAAGTGGGCTTTCCGTCGGCCTCGCAGACCGATTTCGACTTCGTGCGCAAGCTGATCGACGAGCGGCGCATTCCCGACGACGTCACGATCGAAGTCTTCGTACCGTCGCGCGCGGAGCTGATCGCACGCACGTTCGAAGCGCTCGAAGGCGCGCCGCGCGCGATCGTGCATCTGTATAACGCGATCTGCCCGTCGTTCCGGCGCATCGTGTTCCAGCAATCGAAGGACGAGATCAAGGCGCTCGCAGTCGAAGGCACGCGCGTCATCAAGGAACATGCGCAGGCGCGGCCGGGAACGCACTGGACCTTCCAGTACTCGCCCGAGACCTTCAACACCACCGAGCTGCCGTTCGCGCGCGAGGTATGCGACGCGGTCGCGCAAACGTGGCGGCCGACGCGCAATCACAAGATGATCGTCAACCTGCCGGCGAGCGTCGAAGCGGCCACGCCGAACGTATTCGCCGACCAGATCGAATGGATGCACCGCAACCTCGGCTACCGCGACAGCATCGTGCTGTCGGTGCATCCGCACAACGATCGCGGCACCGCCGTGGCCGCGGCGCAGCTCGCGCTGCTGGCGGGCGCCGATCGCATCGAAGGCTGTCTGTTCGGCAATGGCGAACGCACCGGCAACGTCGACCTCGTCACGCTCGCGATGAACCTCGACGCGATGGGTATCGACAGCGGTCTGGATTTCTCGGATCTCGCGACGATCCGGCGCGTGGCGGAGCGCTGCACGCGGCTTGCAGTGGCCGCGCGGCATCCGTATGCGGGAGAAGTGGCGATGCGCGGCTCACGCGCGGCGCGCGACGCGGATGCCGAGCGCGATGAATACGGCGCAAACAGCCGCGCTAAAGCTGAGGATTGCGCAACCGCGTAAATCCGACTTGAGCTTGCGGCGGCGGAGTGCGCACCCCGCATTCGGCTGCCGGGACGGGCGCGCTCACGAGGCGCGCCCGCGCGATGAAAATCTCACTCCAGCGCGCAACGCGTCGCCTGCCATGCGATCAGCCGCCACTGGCCGTCTTCGTGTGTGTGAATCGCGGTGTAGGCAATCGGGAACAGCAGCGCGCCGTTGTTCGCTTCCATCTCGATCAGCGCGCGGCCCGTGACCACGTAGGTCTCGCGCCCGGCCGGCAGGACGTCTTGCGACTGCACCTCGATTTGCCGATAACGACGGCGCCCCGCGGTGATCCCGTCGATGAACTGTCGCTTCGTCTCGCGCTTGCCGTTCGTATGAACGTAGCTCACGTTGTCAGCGAGCAGCGTGTCGAGCGATTGCCCATCGCCGTCGACCATCGCGCGAAATCGCTCTCGCTCGAGCCCGCGAATCGCTTCGATCATCTTTGCCGCCATTGCAGAGCCCCTGGAACACCGCGAGCCGCAAGGGGCCACGGTCAGAAGTGATATTGCAAATATAGCTGGCTGAAATTTATACCAGGATTCGGCTCTTTGATACCGCCATTGGAAACATGCTGGAAGCGGTAGCCGGCGACATACTGCTGATGAGCGCCGAACTGCAGTCCGACGCCCGCCATCTCGGAGAACTGGAACGCGGTGCCCAACGTGAAGTCGGAAGAAATCCGCGGGCTGGTCAGCAGCCCGACGCCGGCACCCACCTCGATGAATGGCCGCACCAAGCCCGACGACTTGACGAAGCGGATCACCGGCGTCACACCGATCTCGCCGATGTTGTCGTGAACGTTTCCTTCATTGGTGTGCCACCACGCGACGTGCGCCTCGCCGATCAGCGCGAAGTGCCAGTCGCCGATCTGCCACCAGGTGAGGTTCGGGTCCCAGACCACGCCGAGATCGAGCCTCTTGACGTGACGATCACCGACGCCGGCGGCCACCAGCACGCCGAACTGGTCAGCCCGGGACACGCCCGCCGCACCCAGCAGCAGAACGGCCAACGCACTTTTTAGAGTAAGTCCACGGACCACAAGATTCTTGTTGTTCATTGAGCCCCCATCCTGGTGACTATTTAAGCGAGCGCCCCCTTTGTTCCAAGCACGATTTAGGGGCAAGTATCTCCAGATAATGCGCCAAAACAGCAATTATTCACTTAAAAATAGGACGATGTCAGTCGATCATGAGGCTGCAGCCGCCTCGAACGGTAATTTGGCCAGGCTCAACGCACAGCGCAAATAGAGCGTATGATGACTATCAGAAATCAGGACCCAATAGGATTTTCCGGAACTTGGATACCCCTGCGACATCTAAGTATTAGCACTCGGCAGATCTGAGTGCTAACATCCATCGCTGGAGTCGTTTACTGAGTACGCAATTGTCTGATTCCAAAGGAGCTTCACACGTGAGCCATGCAATGACCCTTCCGAGTACTTTGAGCCCGTCGTCGGCTAAGGCCGCTCCGGCAGGTGCACTGGCGCTCTCGCATTCCTCGCTGCTGTCCGGTCAACTGGGCAACATCGACGCCTATATTCAGGCGGTCAACCGGATTCCGATGCTGACGCCGGCGGAAGAACGCCAGTTCGCCATTGAATTGCGCGAACATGACAATCTGGAGGCGGCGCGCCGCCTCGTGCTGTCGCACCTGCGACTCGTCGTGTCGATCGCGCGTAACTACCTCGGTTACGGGTTGCCGCACGCCGACCTGATCCAGGAAGGCAACATCGGCCTGATGAAAGCGGTCAAGCGCTTCGACCCCGAGCAAAACGTGCGCCTCGTGTCGTACGCGATGCACTGGATCAAGGCCGAGATCCACGAATACATCCTGCGCAACTGGCGCATGGTGAAGGTCGCCACCACGAAGGCGCAGCGCAAGCTGTTCTTCAACCTGCGCAGCCACAAGCAGGGCCTCGGCGCGTTCACGCCGGACGAGATCGAAGGTCTCGCGAAGGAACTGAACGTGAAGCGCGAAGAGGTCGCGGAGATGGAAACGCGTCTGTCGGGCGGCGATATCGCGCTCGAAGGTCAGGTCGAAGACGGTGAGGAGTCGTACGCGCCGATCGCCTATCTGGCCGACTCGCATAGCGAGCCGACCGCCGTGCTGGCTTCGCGTCAGCGCGACCGGCTGCAAAGCGACGGCATCGCAAGCGCGCTCGACGCGCTCGATCCGCGCAGCCGCCGCATCATCGAAGCGCGCTGGCTGAAGGTGGCCGACGACGGCTCGGGCGGCTCCACGTTGCACGAGCTGGCCGACGAGTTCGGCGTGTCGGCCGAACGTATCCGCCAGATCGAAGCCAGCGCGATGAAGAAGATGCGAGGCGCACTGACCGAATACGCGTAAAAGCGTCGAAGCCATGCGCGCGTCAATTGTGTCCCGCCCACGACGTGGGTAAAAGCGACACACGGTAACCGGTCGCGTACTATTTAACGATCATCGCGCTCAAGCCCCGCCCTCGCAAGACGGCGGGGCTTTTTCATTCCTTTCGTCCATTCGTGCGTCTCCCGGCCGCAGCGCATTCGCGTAGGCCTGTCCCCAAGCCGGCCTGCCGCGCCCGGTAAGCCTTTCTTGACGTATCGCGAGTCCGGTAGCAATACTGCACAGACGCGGCAAGTTTCGCGACGTGATGCCGCATGGCTAACCCTGAGCGCGCGAGGTTCTCCCTCCTACTGTCGGCATGCATTCGCCAGACAGCCTGACGGCAAGGGCGGTCTGGATCCGGCCGGACTCTCCGGCGTGAAGTCGTCTTTCGACCGATCATGACCCTAGCCCTCAATCGCAGCAGCACTGTCCGGTCGCGCTTGCGCGGCGGGTTCACCAGGTGGGTGCGCGGTCCAACCCTGGCGCGCGATATCGCCATCATCCTCGTCATCAAGTTCGCCCTGCTGATGACGCTCAAATTCGCATTCTTCAATCATCCGCAGGCGGAGCACATGATGCTGCCGCCTCAGCAGGTCGCGCAGGCGCTGCTGTCGGTGCCCGCCCCGCATCCGTCCGGAGGTGATCAACATGCCCGTTAGCGAAGTCGTAGAACTGTCGCGGTTCCAGTTCGCCATCACGGCGCTTTATCACTTTCTGTTCGTGCCGCTCACGCTCGGCCTCGCCTGGTTGCTCGTCATCATGGAGTCGGTCTACGTGATGACCGGCAAGCAGATCTACAAGGACATGACGCAGTTCTGGGGCAAGCTGTTCGGCATCAATTTCGCAATGGGCGTCGCGACTGGCCTCACGCTCGAATTTCAGTTCGGCACCAACTGGGCCTATTACTCCCATTACGTCGGCGACATTTTCGGTGTGCCGCTCGCCGTCGAAGGACTGATGGCGTTCTTCCTCGAATCGACGTTCGTCGGTCTGTTCTTCTTCGGCTGGAACAGATTGTCAAAAGTGCAGCATCTGATCGTCACGTTCTGTGTCGCGCTCGGATCGAACCTGTCGGCGCTGTGGATTCTGATCGCCAACGGTTGGATGAACAATCCGGTCGGCGCGACATTCAACTACCAGACGATGCGCATGGAGCTCGACAACATCGGCTCGGTGATCTTCAACCCGGTCGCACAGGTGAAGTTCGTGCACACGGTGTCGGCCGGTTACGTGACCGCGGCGATGTTCGTGCTCGGGGTGTCGTCGTGGTATCTGTTGAAGCGCCGCGACACCGAGTTCGCGCTGCGCTCGTTCGCGATCGCCGCCGGTTTCGGCCTCGCGTCGGCGCTGTGCGTAATCGTGCTCGGCGACGAATCCGGCTATCGCACCGGTGAAGTCCAGCAGGTCAAGCTCGCCGCAATCGAATCCGAATGGGAGACCGCGCCCGCGCCGGCGCCGTTCACGGTATTCGGTATTCCCAATCAAAAGGAGCAGCGCACCGACTACGCGATCCGCGTGCCGTACGCGCTCGGCATCATCGCGACCCGCTCGCTGAGCGAACCCGTGGTCGGCCTGCGCGACCTGATCGTCGAAAACGAGGGGCGTATCAAGAACGGCATGCTCGCCTACTCGGCGCTGCAGAAGTTGAAAGGCGGCGACTCGAGCGACGAAGCGCACGCCGCGTTCGACAAGTACAAGGACGATCTCGGCTACGGCCTGCTGCTCAAGCGGTTCGCGCCGAACGTCACCGATGCGACGCCAGACCAGATCGCGGCCGCGGCAAAAAGCACGATTCCGCCAGTGCTGCCGCTGTTCTTCTCGTTCCGCATGATGGTCGGCCTCGGCCTGCTGTTCCTCGCGACCTTCGTGCTCGCGTTCTGGTTCTGCGCGCAGCGCACGCTGCTGCTTGAAAAGCGTCGCTGGTTCCTGCGCTGGGCGGTCATCGCGATTCCGCTGCCGTGGCTCGCCGCCGAACTCGGCTGGATCGTCGCCGAAATGGGCCGCCAGCCGTGGAGCATCGCGGGCATTCTGCCGACCAACCTGGCCGCATCGACACTGACGCCGCGCGATCTGTATCTGAGCATCGGCGGCTTCGTGCTGTTCTACACGGGGCTGTTCGTCATCGAGATCATGCTGATGCTCAAGTACGCACGGCTCGGCCCTTCGTCGCTGCATACCGGCCGCTATCACCACGAGAACGATCAGCAGGTGACTCAGCCGCTGTCGAACACGGCCGCGTGACGCGCCGCCACACCGCTTCAGAGGAATAAGCCATATGGACTACGCAGCTCTCAGACTGATCTGGTGGGTATTGATAGGTGTACTGCTGATCGGCTTCGCACTCACCGACGGCTTCGACATGGGCGCGGCGATCCTGCTGCCGTTCATCGCCAGGACGGACTCCGAGCGCCGCATCGTCGTGAACACGGTCGGCGCGACGTGGGAAGGCAACCAGGTCTGGTTCGTGACCGCGGGCGGCGCGATGTTCGCGGCGTGGCCGCTCGCCTACGCGGCATCGTTCTCGGGCTTCTACTTCGCGATGCTGCTGGTGCTGTTCGCGCTGTTCTTCCGTCCGGTCGGGTTCGACTATCGCGGCAAGCGCGAGGATCCGCGCTGGCGCAACGCGTGGGACTGGGGTCTCTTCATCGGCGGCTTCGTACCGGCGCTGGTGTTCGGCATCGCGTTCGGCAATCTGCTGCAAGGCGTGCCGTTCTCGTTCGATACCGATCTGCGCGTCACCTATCACGGCAGTTTCTTCGGCCTGCTCAATCCGTTCGCGCTGCTGACGGGTCTCGTCGGCGTGTCGATGCTGGCCGCGCACGGCGCGGCGTTCGTCAAGTGGAAGACCGATGGCGAGGTTCACGAGCGCGCGTCGAAGGCGCTGCGGCTCTCGGCGCTATGCGCGGTGGTGCTGTTTCTCATCGCGGGCGCGCTCGTCGCGACGATGATCGGCGGCTATCAGATCGTCGACATGCCGCCGCTCGACGCGGTCTCCAATCCTTTGATGAAAACCGTGATCGGCGCGCCGGGTTTGTGGCTGAACAACTATGCGCTCTATCCGTGGATGGCGATCGCGCCGCTCGCGGGTCTGGTCGGCGGGGTGCTCGCGGTGCTGCTCGCACGCTCGCGCTTCGAGGCGACGGCGTTTCTGTCGACGTCGCTGATGGTCGTCGGCGTGATCCTGACCGCCGGCTTCTCGATGTTCCCGTTCATCATGCCTTCGTCACTCGACGGCCGCAGCAGCCTGACCATGTGGGATTCGACGTCGAGCCAGATGACGCTCGAAATCATGCTGTTCGCGGTGATCCTGTTCCTGCCGATCATCCTGCTCTATACCGGCTGGGTTTATCGCGTGATGCGCGGCAAGGTGACCGCCGCTGCGATCAAGGAAAACCATCATTCGATGTATTGAGCGGGACCATCAGCGGATGACTCGCCAGGCGGCACGCTTCGGTCGTAGACGCGAAAGCGGCACCTTGGGATGGGACAAGGTGCCGCTTGTTTTCTCTCAACAGTGCCCGACAGCCATCAGCCGATCAAGCCGGCACCGGCGCCGCGCCCGCGCCACCGCCTTGCGACGACAGCCGCTCGGCCAGCTTCTGCGCATAGCGCTGCGCGGCCTCGCCGACGACGATATGGAACGTGTCGGTCGACACCCACGCGGTATCGAGCGACGCGAGGCGCTGACGATCGATCGCCGCCGCATCGCGCACGACCACGCGCAGACGCGTCGCCGCGACCGCATCGAGCGAGACCACGTTGCCCGCGCCGCCGAACACGGCGAGCCAACGCAGCGGATCGGGGTCGAGCGGACCGCCTTGCGCATCGTCGGCGTGCCCGGCGTTTCGCGCGGCCGGCGCGGCAGCGATAGCCGGCGCCGACACGGCAGCACTCGCCACCTTCACTGCGTCGCCCTGACCCTGCGCGATCGCCGTACGCATCTCATCGGCGATGATGTCCGCTTCCGGTCCGATGATCACCTGCACGTTGTTCGCGCCGCGCTTGAGCACGCCACGCGCGCCGATCGACTTCAGTTCGCTTTCGGAGACCTTGTCCGCATCGACGACCGACAGGCGCAGACGCGTCGTGCATGCATCCACGACCGACAGGTTCGCTGCCCCACCGAGCGCCGCGATATAACGCTGCGCACGCGGCACCGCTGCACCGGCCGCCGGCGCGACGAAACCACCCTCCGCGAACGAGTCGACCTGCTCTTGCGCAGCGGCGGGCTCACGGCCCGGCGTCGCCATGTTGAACTTGCGGATGAAGAAGCGGAACAGACCGTAGTACACGACCGAGTACACGATGCCGAGCGGAATCGCCCACCAGCCCTTCGTCGACAGACCGAAGTTCAGCACGTAGTCGATGAAGCCCGCCGAGAAGGTGAAGCCGAGGTGAATGCCGAGCGCCGAGCAAATCGCAAGCGACAGCCCCGTCAGCAGCGCGTGGATCGCATACAGCACCGGCGCGAGAAACATGAAGCTGAACTCGATCGGCTCGGTCACGCCCGTCAGGAAGGACGTGAGCGCCATCGAGAACAGCAGGCCGCCGGCCACCGCGCGACGCTCCTTCGGCACCTCGTGGAACATCGCGAGACACGCGGCCGGCAGGCCGAACATCATCACTGGGAAGAAGCCGGTCATGAAAGTGCCCGCGGTCGGGTCGCCGGCGAAGAAGCGGTGCAGGTCGCCCGTGACCGCCGCGCCGCCGGCCGGCGTGAAGCTGCCGAACACGAACCACGTCAGCGAGTTAAGGATGTGATGCAGGCCCGTCACGAGCAGCAAGCGGTTCAGGACGCCGAACACGAAGGCGCCGAGCGCGCCGGCCGTCGTGAGCCAGTGGCCGGCCAGGTCGATCGCGCTCTGCACCGGCGCCCACACGTGGCCGAATATGATGCCTAGCACCACGCAGACCACGCCTGTCACGATCGGCACGAAGCGCTTGCCGCCGAAGAACGCCAGGTAGTCGGGCAGCTTGATGTCCTTGTAGCGGTTGTACAGCAGTCCCGCGACGATCCCCGCGATGATCCCCGACAGCACGCCCATGTTGAGCTTGTCGTTGATGTCTTTCATCACCGCGATCTGCACCAGATAGCCGATCGCGCCAGCCAGACCCGCGACGCCGTTATTGTCTTTGGCGAAGCCGACCGCCACACCGATCGCGAACAGTAGCGGCAGGTTGTCGAAGATCGCGCCGCCCGCATCGGCGATCATCTTGATGTTGAACACGTCGGGCTGGCCGAGCCGCAGCAGCAGGCCGGCGACCGGTAGCACCGCGATCGGCAGCATCAGCGCGCGTCCCAGGCGCTGTATCTTCAAAAACGGATTTGCATCCATCGGTATCTCCAATTTTGTCTCGTGGGGTAAGTCTTCGGTGAGTAGTGCAGCGATGCGGAGAATCGCGCCGCGCGTGAAGGCAGCCGTACTGCCGGACGCACGGCGTTGGAGTTCTCCATTTGATTAATCTTTCAATCGAGCGGCCACGTCGCGCGGCTTGCGGCTCGAACCGCCTGCGCCGAGTCGAGCGCGAGCGCCTCGCGAGCGCGCTGGCGGCACAACTGATAGTCGAGCGTGCGCACGCGTGCCTTGATGCCGGGCACCGAGACCGGATCGACCGATAGCTCGGTCACACCCAGGCCCACCAGCAGCGGCATCGCGAGCGGGTCGCCGGCGAGCGCGCCGCATACGCCGACCCATTTGCCATGCTTCGCGGCGCCTTCGACGGTCGCCGCGATCAGCCGCAGCACCGCCGGATGCAGGCCGTCCGCCTGCGCCGCGAGATCGGGCTGGCAGCGGTCCATCGCGAGCGTGTATTGGGTCAGGTCGTTGGTGCCGATCGACAGAAAATCGGCGTGCTGGGCGAGCTGATCGGCGAGCAATGCGGCCGACGGCACCTCGATCATCACACCCACTTCGACCGGCTCGGTGCTGCCCGCTTCGCGTGCCAGTTCGTCGATACGCTTGCGGATGCGGATCAGTTCGCCCGCATCGGTGACCATCGGCAGCAGGATGCGCACGGCGCCGATCGGACGCACCGCGAGCAGGCCACGCAGCTGGTCGTCGAGCAGATCGGGGCGCACCTGCGCGAGGCGCACGCCGCGCAGGCCGAGCGCGGGATTCGGCTCGGGCGGCAGCGTCAGATAGTCGACTTCCTTGTCCGCGCCGACGTCGAGCGTGCGGATGATCGCGCTGCGGCCGCGCAACGCATCGACGATCGCCTGATAGCTGTGGCGGTGCTCGTCCGCGCTCGGCGCGGCCGGGCGGTGGATGAACAGCAGCTCGGTGCGCAACAGGCCGACCGAGTCCGCGCCGTTGTCGACCGCGGCGTTCGCGTCGTCGAGTGTGGCGATGTTGGCGGCCACTTCGATCGCGCGGCCGTCGGCGGTCGCCGCTGCCTGTTGCGAGGTGCGGCGATTCGCTTCGCGCACGTCGGCGAGGCGGCTGCGTTCGCACCGGGCGCGTTCGACGTCGAGTTCGGTCGGCGCGAATTCGAGTCGGCCGGTGCTCGCGTTCACCACCACCTGCGTGCCATCGGGAATCGCATGCAACGCGTCGCCGACCGCGACCAGCGCCGGGATGCCCGCCTGACGCGCGAGAATCGCCGCGTGCGAGGTCGCGCCGCCTCGTGCCATCACGAGCGCGGTCACACGCGTGCGATCGAGCGACGACAGATCCGACGGCGTGAATTCGTCGGCCGCGAGCACCGCCTCGTCCGGCAGCGAGCGGGCGGCGCTGCTCGTGTAGCCGAGCGCGCGCTGCACACGCTTTTCGATGTCGCGCAGATCGGCGGCCCGCTCGGCGAGCAGTGCGTCTTCGACATTACTCAGGATGTCTATTTGCGCGCGGATCGCCTCGCGCCACGCAAAACCCGCGCTCTTGCCGAGGCTGATCAGATCGCGCGCGGCGTCGAGCAGCGTCGGATCTTCGAGCAGCACGCGATGCACCGCGAAGATTCCCGCCTCGCCGACCGCCCCGCGTTGCGACGCATCGCGCACGATCGTGTCGAGATCGGCGTCGACGGTCGCGATCGCCTTGTCGAGCAGACGACTCTCCGCCGCCGACGTGCCGCTCGCCTGCTCCGGCGGATCGACATCCGCGTCGTCCCAGCGCACCAGCTTGCCGAGCGCGACGCCCGGCGCCGCGCATACACCCGCGAGCGTATTCGGCGCGAGCGGCTCGCCCGCGGCGGGCGTGGCAACCACGCTCGCCGGTGCTGTCGCCGGCCGCGCGGGCTTGTGTTCTACCTCACCGTGCGCTTCGCGCGTCAGTTCAGCGGCGATCGCATCGACCGCCGCCTGCGCGTGCGGACCGACGCCGAGCAACTCGACGCTCGCGCCTTCGCCGGCACCGAGTCCCAGCAGACCCACGACGCTTTCGATCGGCGCCTTGCGCCCGTCGTAGCGCACCTCGACGCGCGCGTCGAAGCCGCGCGCCGCTTCGCGCGCTCGCGCCGCGGGCCGCGCATGCAGACCGCCCGCGTGCGTCAGCGTGATCTGCCGGCGCGCTTCGTCCATCACCTGCGCGGCGCACGCCTCGCGCGCCGCGTCATGGCTGACGCCTTCGCGCGCGCGCAGCACCAGCAGCGGCGTTGCGCCGGCCTTGACGTGACCGTCCGGGGCCCGCTCGATGATCTCGAACGCATCCGAATTCGCGATCGCGACCACCGACACGAGGCTCGGCGCGTTCAGCGCGACCTGATCCTGATCGAACTCGATCAGCACGTCACCGGCGCGCACCTTTGCGCCCTGCGCGACCATCGGCACAAAACCCTTGCCGTTCAGTCCGACCGTGTCGATACCGATATGCAGCAGAATCTGCGCGCCTTCGGCGCTCTCGAGCGTCACCGCGTGGCCGGTGCGCGCGAGATGCGTGACGACGCCGTCGCACGGCGCGACGAGCCGCCCCTCGAGCGGATCGACGCCGATGCCGTCGCCGAACATGCCGCCCGCAAAAACCGGGTCGGGCACCTTCGCGAGCGGCACCACCGGACCGGTCAGCGGTGCAAACAAAACAATGTGATCTTCGGAATGGCTCATCAGGTTGGACTTCTCGACACGTCGCATCGTCGTTCTCGTCAGTGAGTTTCGGTGACTTTGTTCAGATGGCGTGGCGCGTCGGGATTGCGCCCGCGCGCGGCGGCAAGATCCGCGGCCATCACGTAAAAGGACAGGATGGCGGCGATCGGATCGAGCGCCGCGTGTGCGGTGGCGACGAGCGGCAGCGAAGCTTGCGCGACGTCATCGGGTGCCGCGAGCAGCACGCGCGCGCCGCGCGCGCGCATGTCGTGCGCGAGTTGCAGCAGACCCGCCTGCTCCGGCCCGCGCGGTGCGAACACGAGCAGCGGATAGTCGCGGTCGATCAGCTCCATCGGACCATGACGCACTTCCGCGCTCGAAAACGCTTCGGCCTGGATGCCGGAAGTCTCCTTCAGCTTCAGCGCGGCTTCCTGCGCGATCGCGAGGCCAAGGCCGCGGCCGATCACGATCATCCGCTCGATGCCGCGCAACTCGTTGACGGCCATCGACCAGTCGAGCCGGCCCGCGCGTTCCAGCGCGTCGGGCAGCGTATTCAGTCCAGCGAGCAACTCGGCGTCGTTCTGCCAATGCGCGACCAGTTGCGCGGAGATCGACAGCATCGCGATGTAGCTCTTGGTCGCGGCAACGCTCAGCTCGGGACCGGCGACGAGCGGCAGATGCCACTCGCACGCGTCGGCGAGCGGTGAGCTCGGTGCGTTGACAGCGGCGACCGTCAGCGCGCCGGCTGCTCGCAACGCGTTCATCGTGCCGACGAGGTCGGGGCTCTTGCCCGATTGCGAAAACGCGAGCGCAAGCTGATCGCGCACCTGCAGCGGCGCCTGCTGCAGCGTCGCGACCGACATCGGCAGCGACGCGACCGGTACGCCCAGGCGGCTCATCGTCAGAGAGGCAAAGTAACTGGCGGCGTGGTCCGAGCTGCCGCGCGCGACGGTCAGCGCGACGTGGCGCGGCTGTTGCGCGAGCTTCGCGGCGAGCGCCGCGACGCGCGAGGAGTCCTTGAGCTGCTCGGCGACCGTTGCGGCGGACGCGAGCGCTTCTTTAAGCATATTCGACAATGGCCTCTCCTTCGACGTAGGTTGCGCTAAGCGCCAGCTCGCGGTCGAAGACGACCACGTCGGCCCACGCACCGCGCGCGATGCGGCCGCGGTCTTCTATGCCGAGATAGTCGGCGGCGTAGCGCGACAAACGGTGGGATACATCGGCGATCGGCAGGCCGATCGAGACAAGATTGCGCAGCGCCTGATCCATCGTCAGCGTGCTGCCCGCGAGCGTGCCGTCGGCCAAACGTACGCCGCCCAGACACTTGGTCACGTGCTGGCTGCCGAGGCGGTACTCGCCGTCGGGCATGCCGGTGGCCGACGTGCTGTCCGTCACCACGTACAGGCGCGGAATCGCGCGCAGCGCGGTGCGGATCGCACCCGGATGCACGTGCAGCAGGTCGGGGATGATTTCGGCGTATTCGGCGTGCGCGAGCGCCGCGCCGACGATGCCAGGGTTGCGGTGATGCAGCGGCGACATCGCGTTGAACAGATGCGTGAAGCCGCACGCGCCGTGCTTGAGCGCGGCGACCGCGTCGTCGTAGGTGCCGAGCGAATGGCCGAGCTGCACGCGCACGCCGCGCGCCGTCATCTCGGAGATGATCTCCATGTGGCCGGCGATCTCGGGCGCCAGCGTGACGACGCGGATCGGCGCGATCGACAGATACTTGAGCACCTCGTCCATCACCGCCGATACTGCCGCGTCGGGCTGCGCGCCGAGCTTGCCGGGGTTGATGTACGGCCCTTCCAGATGCACGCCGAGCACCCGCGCGCAGCCCGGCGTGCGCACCCGCGTGACGGTGCCGAGCCCGGCGACGACGTTCATCAGTTCGTCGCGCGGCGCGGTCATCGTCGTTGCGAGGAGGCTCGTGGTGCCGTAGCGCGCATGCGTGCGGGTGATCGTTTCGATCGCGTCGCCGGCTTCCATCACGTCGGCGCCGCCGCCGCCATGCACGTGCAGATCGATGAAGCCGGGCAGGATGTACGGCGCGTCGTTCGTCGACGGATCGACGCGCTCGCCTGACAGCGCCGTGATGCGGCCGTTTTCGTATTCGAGCGTGCCGTGGATCCACCCTTCGGTGGTGAGTATGTTTCCGGTCAGCATGGGTCTCTCTGGTGCGTGATACGTATGCGGCAAAAGTGCGTTCGCCGGACTTGCGGCCTGTGCGGCCCGCGCAGTTCAGGTGCGCAATTCAGCGACGAAGTCGTAGTAGTCGTCGCGGCAATAGGTGTCGGTCAGCTCGATCGCGCGCTGATCCGCGCTGTAGCCGATACGGGTAATGACCAGCAGTGCGGTGCGCGGTTCGATGTCCATCAGCGCGGCGATTTCGCTCGACGCGTTGACCGCGCGGAAGTGCTGCAACGCGCGTACGACAGCCGCGCCGCGTTGCTCGAGATAGCTGTACAGCGAGTCACCGATCACGAGCGGATCGGGCACGATCGCGACCGGCAGCGCCGAATGCTCGACCGCCATCACGATGCCGTCCGCGCGCCGCAGCCGCCGCAGGCTCGCGACGGCCGCCCCCGGGGACAGGCCGAGGTGCAGCAGCTCGTCGCGATTGGCAGCGCGCACATCGCGTTCGAGCCACACCGAATCCGGGCGGAACCCGCGCTGCTGCATCTTCTTCGTGAAGCCGGTGAGACGCGACAGCGGGTCTTCGACGCGCGGCGTGATGAAGCTGCCGGCGCCGCGCGAGCGTCGGATCAGTCCCTGCTCGACCAGCAGCTCGATCGCCTTGCGCGCGGTGATGCGCGATACGCCGATCGCGTCGGACAGCGTGCGCTCGGAGGGCAGAGCCTCGCCGGCCGACCAGACGCCGCAATGGATCGCCGTCGCCAGGTTGCGCGCGAGCTGCAGGTAGAGCGGCGTGACGTTGCGCACGTCAGGCATCAATGCGGACCAGCGAGTTTCCATGGGACTCCAGGGACGCCGCGAGCAGCACGGCCTCGAAAAATGAGAGCCCATTATATAACCAACATAATACCAGTCAACGGACTGGTTCCATGTTGATGAGGACGGCGGAAAGCCTTACCAGGTAAGGTTAAGATGCGAATTTGAGGGCTGTTGCGAGAGGGATTCGCGGACCAGGACTTTCCCGCATCTGACCAATTGACGATACCAGCGAGCTGCGACCGGGCTTTAGTGGTATCAAAACACCCTCGACGATCAATACCTGTTTAATACCAATTGGCGCCAGGCTGCGATGGACTGGCTTTGTAAATAAGGGTCGTGCCGATATAGTGCGCTGTACCGACCACAAAAAGTTTCGGGGGAGCCGTCCTTGACTGATTCCGAGGCGCTGCGGCGCGCTCAGGCCGTCCGCCATTTCAATCGCTTCTATACCCGGTGCATCGGCGCCCTGCACGAACATCTGGCGCGAAGCGAGTTCTCGCTGACGGAAGTGCGCGTGCTGCACGAGCTATCGCGTGCCCGTGCGCAGACCGCATCGGTGCTCGGGCGCGCGCTCGGCCTCGATAGTGGCTATCTGAGCCGCTTGCTGACCAGTTTCGAGCGACGCAACCTGATCTCGCGCCGCCCGTCCGACACCGACGCGCGCCAGTCGCTGATCGCGCTCACCGAGCACGGCCACGCCACCTACGCACCGCTCGAGGCCGCCGCCATCCACGAAGCGCTCGGCCTGCTCGACAAACTCAGTGGGCTATCGCAGGAGCAATTGATCGCCGCGATGAAGCTGATCGAGCGGCTGCTCGGCGACAAGCCGAAGCATGAGCTCGTGATGCTGCGTCAGCCGCGCGCCGGCGAATGCGGCTGGCTCGTGCATCGGCAGGCGCAGTGGTTCGCCGCGCAATACGGTTGGGATCACACGTTCGAGGGCTTGCTCGCGCGCGTCGTCGCCGAGTACGCGCAGCGCAACGACCCAGTGCGCGAGAAGTGCTGGATCGCCGAACAGGAAGGTCTGGTGGTCGGCTCGGTTTGCCTCGTGGGGGTCTCGACGACGGTCGCGGGCATACGCCTGCTGTGGGTCGAACCGGACGTGCGGCGGCTCGGCATCGGCACGCAGCTGATCAGCGAATGCGTGCGCTTCGCGCGGCGCGCGGGCTACACGAAGCTGACGCTGACCACCGCGAGCGCATTGGCGGAGCCGCGGCGGCTTTGCGAGCGCGCTGGGTTCAAGCTGGCCGACAGCGCGACGCAGCGCCGCTTCGGCCACGATCTGATGATCGAAAGATGGGAGCTGGAGCTATAAAAAAAGCACGCGCCTGTGCGGCGCGTGCTTTTTGCGATGCCATGCGGCTGCGCGTGCGATCCCGCTAAACGCGTCGCTTAGAACGACGGCACCATCGAACCCTTGAACTGCGTCTTGATGAACTGGCGCACGTCTTCCGACTGATACGCGGCGACCAGCTTCTTCACCCACGGCTGATCCTTGTCCTTCGTGCGCACGGCGATCAGGTTCGCGTACGGGCTGTGGATGTCTTCGAGCGCGATCGCGTCCTTGGTCGGCTGCAGGCCGGCGGCCAGCGCGAAGTTCGTGTTGATGACGGCAGCATCGACGTCGGCGAGCGAACGCGGCAGTTGCGCAGCATCCAGCTCGACGAACTTGATCTTCTTCGGATTGTCGACGACGTCGAGCGGCGTCGCGTTGTTGCCGCCCTTGGCCGCGCCGTCCTTCAGCTTGATCAGGCCTTGCGCCTGCAGCAACAGCAGCGCGCGATTTTCGTTCGACGGATCGTTCGGCACCGCGACCTTCGCGCCTTGCGGCAGATCCTTCAGCGACTTCAGCTTCTTCGAGTACGCGCCGAGCGGCGAAATGTACGTGAGGCCCGCGTTGACGAGCTTGTAGCCGCGCTGCTTGGTCTGGCTGTCGAGGTACGGCTGGTGCTGGAAGCTGTTGGCGTCGAGGTCGCCGGCATCGAGCGCGGCGTTCGGCTGGATGTAGTCGTTGAACTCGACGACCTTCACGTTCAAGCCTTCGCGCTTCGCAACCTTGGTGACGACTTCCCAGATCTGCGCGTCCGGGCCGCCGATCGTGCCGACCTTGATGACCTTGTCGTCGGCGTGCGCGCCGAAGCTGGCCAGGATCGCCGCACCGGCGACGACTGCGGTGAGGGCTTTGAGAATATTTCTGCGCTGCATGTGTTTCTCGCTGTTGCGGTTCGACTTTTTGAGTCGATGGCTCCGATGGGTGCCAGAGCCGGATGAAAATGGGCGGCGCTCCGGTTCCTGCTGGTGCGCCGTCGGCCAAGCCCTAAATTGTTTCATATGGGCGGCAAGTTTGGAAAATACCCTTAGCGCATATCGATATGCAGAGCGCGAGCGTGCTGACTAGCGCGACGCAAAACCGCAGCTAACCGATAATCCGGAGCCGTGGCCTCGCACGGCCCACTCAACCGCCACTGAGAACGACCATGTATGTGATCAACCTGATCTACACCGCTCCGCTCGATCGTATCGACGACGCGCTCGACGCGCATCGCGCGTTTCTCGCCAAGCAGTTCGACGCGGGCATCTTCGTCGCGGCCGGGCCGAAAGTGCCGCGCGACGGCGGCATCATCCTCGCGGTTCGTATCGAGCGCGACAGGCTGGATCGCATTCTCGCGAGCGATCCATTCGCCGTGCAACAGCTCGCGCGCTACGAGGTGACGGAGTTCAAGACAACGCGTATCGCGCCGGGGCTGAATCTGCCGACCCCGGTTTGAGCGCGAGTTGCGAAGAGGAGATCGATGCGAGGACGCGTAAGCGGCATCGCGACAAACGGCCGCCCGCGATACGCGTCAATCGAGCAAAAGCTTGAAGTCGTGCACCCACGGCGTCGCGCCCTGGCCATCGCGCGCGAACAGACGCAGCTTGCCGTCCGTGTCGAACACATAGCTCGCGGCCGTGTGGTCCATCGTGTAGCTGTCGGGCGTTTTGCCCGGCACCTTCGCGTAGTAGACGCGGAAGTCTTTCGCGAGCTTCGCCAGCTGCTCTTCGCTGGCAGGACGCAAGCCGACGAAGCTCGGATTGAACGCCGGCACGTATTGCGCGAGCAACTGCGGGGTGTCGCGCTCGGGGTCGAGTGTGACGAACAGCACCTGCACACGCTTCGCGTCTTCCGGGCCGAGTTGCTGCAATGCCTGTGACAGCTCGGCCATCGTCGTCGGGCAGACGTCCGGGCAATGCGTATAGCCGAAGAACAGCACGACGACCTTGCCTTTGTAGTCGGCAAGCGTGCGAATCTTGCCGGACGTGTCGGGCAACGAGAAATCGCTGGCGAATTGTGTATTGCCGGTGATGTCGAGATTCGTAAAAGCCGGCGGCTGCTTGCCGCAACCGGTCATCAGCAGTGTGCCGCCCAGCGCGGCGCCGAGCGCGCAAGCGATCACAGCGGCGCGCGCGACGCGCGCAAAGCGGTTGTTGAGCATGGTGTTACGCGCCGATTACGACGCGCGCATAGTGGTCGATCAGCAGCCCGGCAAACAGCAGCGACAGATAGACGATCGAATAGCGGAAGGTTTTGCGCGCGAGTTCGTCCGAATACTCCCGGTAGATCTTCCACGCATACGCGAGAAACACGGCGCCCAGCAGCACCGCCGACGCGAGATACACGACGCCGCTCATGCCGGAGATGAACGGCATCAGGGTGACCGCGAACAGAATGACCGTGTAGAGCAGGATATGCAGGCGCGTGTACTTTTCGCCGTGCGTGTTCGGCAGCATCGGCAGGCCGGCGTTTTCGTAGTCCTTGCGGCGATACAGAGCGAGCGCCCAGAAATGCGGCGGTGTCCATACGAAGATGATCAACACCAGGATCCATGCGTCGCCGGGCACGTGGCCGGTGACCGCTGCCCAGCCGAGTGCCGGCGGCATCGCGCCCGACGCGCCGCCGATCACGATGTTCTGCGGCGTGGCCGGCTTCAGCAGCAGCGTATAGATGACCGCATAGCCGACGAACGTGGCGAGCGTCAGCCACATGGTCAGCGGATTGGCGAACGTGTACAGCGTCCACATGCCGAGGCCGCCGAGCACGGCCGAGAACAGCAGGATTTGCCGGGTAGTGATTTCGCCGCGCGCCGACGGACGCCACGACGTGCGGCGCATTTTCGCGTCGATCTGCTGCTCGACGAGGCAATTGATCGCGAACGCAGCACCGGCCAACAGCCAGATGCCGACGGTGCCGCCGATCAGGACGGTCCACGGCACCATGCCCGGCGTCGACAGGAACATGCCGATGACCGCGCAGAACACCGCGAGCTGCGTAACACGCGGCTTGGTCAGTGCGAGATATTGGGAGACCCGGCTGCCGGGCGAATGGGAGAGTGTTGTGCTGTCCATGTGAGTCACGCTGGCGCGGCTTCGCGCGCAGGGAGCGTGGCGCGGCCGGGACGGCTATAAGCGATCCGAAAGTTTAACATAACGAGCAGTAGCAGCAGGATCGCGGCCCCGCCGTTATGGGCGACCGCGATCGGCAACGGCCATTGCAGCACGATGTTCGACAAGCCGGTGATGAACTGGATCAGCACCACCAGCAGCACGCCGTTGGCGGGTCGCCGCAGCGACTCGAAACGGCGCATCTTCACGGCGAACCACGCCAGATAGGCGATCACGGCGAATGCGAACGTGCGATGCGTCCAGTGAATCGCGACCAGCGCATCCTGCGTGATCACGTCGCCGTCGCCGGTCATGCCGAGCGCGCGCCACAGGTGAAAGCCGTGCGCGAAGTCCATCGGCGGAATCCATTGGCCGTTGCAGGTCGGGAAGTCGGTGCACGCGAGCACCGCGTAGTTCGTGCTGACCCAGCCGCCGAGCGCGATCTGTACTACCAGCAGTCCAAGACCCGCGAGCGCCGCCGCGCGCCAGCGCGCGGCTTCCGGCTCGTAGGCGGGCAGCGGCGTCAAGCGCGCCGCGAGCCAGCCGAGGGTGCCGAGCAGCGCGAGGCCGAGCAGCAGATGCGTGGTCACGATGATCGGCTGCAGCTTCATCGTCACGGTCCACGCGCCGAACGCGCCCTGCACGACGATCAGGAGCAGCAGCGAAGTCGGCCACCACGGTGACACGTGCAGCGGACGACGCTTGATGCGCGCCGTCCACGCAATGATCGTCTGCGCGATGATCAGCACGCCGATCGCCATCGCGAAGTAGCGGTGGATCATTTCGATCCACGCCTTCGTCATGCTGACGGGGCCGCTCGGCATCGCCTGATAGGCGGCGGAGATCGCCGCGTGCGCGATGAACGGCGACGACGTGCCGTAGCAGCCGGGCCAGTCCGGGCAGCCGAGGCCCGAATCGGTGAGACGCGTGAAGCCGCCGAACATCACGAGATCGAGCGTCAGGAAGGTGGTGAGCCAGACCAGCTTGCGGAATTTGTTGTCGTCGGCCTTGACCCATACGTAGGACAGCGGCAGCAACGCGATACACAAGCCGATCAGGCCCAGTTGCAATACGAACATCTCATTTACCCAGGTTGCGGCATCAGCCGATGGTCGACCACTTGAGCAGCTTGGTCAGGTCGCCTTTGATCTTGCTCGGGTTCGCGTCTTTCGGAAAACGCATCATCAGATTGCCGTTCGGATCGACCAGGTAGATGTGGTCGGTGATCCGCGTGCCGGTGTCGGCGGGCAGCCACGCGGCAACCTGCGCCGGATCGGCGATCAGCATGTCGGTGTTGGGGTAGGCGCTTTGTATCACATCGGCGACCTTGTCCGCATCGGTGCGCAGCCACACCTCCATGACGCGCTCGCGTTCCGGGCCCTGCGCTGCGCGGATTTGTCGCATGAAGTACAGCTTTGTCACGCAGGCTTTGTCGCACGCGCTGTTGTCGACCGAGATCATCAGCCAGCGGCCGCGCAGCGACGCGAGCTTCAGCGGCTTACCGTCCTCGCCGGTGACCACGAGCGAGTCGGGGATCGGCCGTTGCGGGTCGATCAGTGCGCCGTAGTTCGTGCTGCCGCCGGTCGGCTTGATGACGTAGTACATGAAGTACGAGATCACGATCGGCGCCGCACAGATCACCGCGAGCAGCAGCAGCACCCAGCGGCCGCGCCGCCACGAGCCCGGGCCGTTCGGTTGGCCGGGCATCGGCCTGGCCGCGGCGGGTTTGCCGGCGGCTTTGCCAGCGGGTTCGCCAACTTCCGGCGAACGGGGAGTATGAGTCGACACTACGGAACCTCTCTCAATGTTTGGACGGCGGCGAGCCGTGCCTTGCGTTCCTCACGCGCCCGGCGCGTGTTCTTTTTTGCCCGCGCGGCGCGCCGCATACAGACCGAACGCGAGCGCCGCGGCGGCCATGCCCCACCACTGCAGCATGTAGCCGTAGTTGCGCTCGACGCCGGTAGTCGGCGCGGGCCAGTCGCGCACCAGACCGTCGTGCGCGTCGCCGATCTGCTGGATCACGAACGATTGCAGCGGCAATCCGGTCTCCGCCGCGTACGCGGCGACATCGAGATTCTGCCGGATCAGGTGATGCGCGGCCGATCCGCCCTCGCCGAGCTCGAACGCGCGTGACGCGTCGGCTCGCGCAATCCCTTCGATCTCGACCTCGCCCGACGGCGTCGTGTACGGTGCGATGGTCTCGCGATTGCTCAGGTTGCGCGGCAGCCAGCCGCGATTGACGAGCACGTAGCCGCCGTCGGCGAGTTTAAAAGGCATCACGACGTAAAAGCCCGGCTGATCGTTATACGGACGATTATCGAGGTACACGACCTTGTCCGCGACGAAACTGCCGCGCGCTTTCACCCGATGAAACTCCACGTCTTTCAGGGCGAGCGGCGCCGCGCTGACTGGCAGCGCAGGCGCGTTTTCGAACTGCGTGATGCGCGCCTCGAGCGCTTCCTTCTGATGCGCACGATCGCGCTGCCAGAAACCGAGCCGCACCGTCACGACGACGACCAGCAGGATTAGCAGCACGGGAATCAGGCGAAACTTCATTGCAGGTACTCCGTCATCGCGTGCAGGGCCGCCGGGAACCTGCGGCAGAGGCCCGCGCGCGGTGCGATAATGAGTATCTTGCCACTGCGCTTTCCGGTTTCAGTTGGTTCCATGCACATTATCGTTCCCATCGCCTTTGCTCTGATCATCGCCAGCATGGTGTCGGCGCTGTATTTCATGATGCACGACAAAGGCAAGACCAAGCGGATGGTCTGGTCGCTCGCCACGCGCGTGGGTCTGTCGATCTCGCTGTTCCTGTTCATCCTGTTCGCACACTGGATGGGCTGGATTCAGTCGACCGGGATTCCGTACGGGCGCTGACGCTCGCGGATAGGTCGCCGGCGCAAAGCGTCGGCGGCAAAATTTTCACGCCACCAAACAAAACGCCGCCCTGACAGGTCGAGGGCGGCGCTGAATTCATCCTTGCATACTGCTCGTGCGCGCCGCCTGACAAGTGTTGCGCGCACGTCCCGCGCCTGCGCCGACGAGCGGCGCGCGGGGTCTGACTGCATTACAGCCAGTACACGACGACGTACAGACCGAGCCACACGACGTCGACGAAGTGCCAGTACCAGGCCGCGCCTTCGAACGCGAAGTGATGTTCCGGCGTGAAATGGCCACGAATCAGGCGCGCCAGCACGACGGCGAGCATCGTGCCGCCGAGGAAAACGTGAAAGCCGTGGAAGCCGGTCAGCAGGAAGAACGTCGAACCGTAGATGCCCGAAGCCAGCGTCAGGTTCAGCTCGTGGTATGCATGGAAGTATTCGAAACCCTGCAGGAACAGGAAGCACACGCCCAGCACGAGGGTCGCCGCGAGCCACGCGATCGCCTTCTTGCGATGGTTGTCGCGCAGCGCGTGGTGCGACACCGTCAGCGTCGCACCCGACGACAGCAGCAGCGCCGTGTTGATGGTCGGCACCGGCCACGGCTGCATCGACTTGTAGGTACCCACGAGCTCGGCCGGGCCGTTGTTCGGCCACACCGCCGTGAAGTCCGGCCAGATCAGCTTGTAGTCGAGGCTGCCCAACTGATGCATCGCGATTTCGCGAGCATAGAAGAGCGCGCCGAAGAATGCGCCGAAGAACATCACTTCGGAGAAGATGAACCAGCTCATGCTCCAGCGGTACGAGCGGTCGACGTTCTTGCCGTACATGCCGCCTTCCGACTCGGCGATCGCGTCGCCGAACCAGTGCCACAGCGTAAAGAGCAGCCACAGCAGACCGATGAGCACGCCGAGCGGCGCCCACGTGTGGTCGTTGATCCAGGCCGCAAGCGATCCGAGCATGACCAGCAACCCGGTAGCGGCGCTGATCGGATGCCGCGACGGATGCGGTACGAAATAGTACGGGCTCTCGTTTTGACCGCTCATTCTTGATTCTCCACTTCAGTCCAGTTGTTCCGGAATCTCCGGCTGTATCTTCGGCGGCGCGTCGATACCGCACCGCTTCTCTCTAATTCGTGGGCTCTTCTGTGCTGCTGTGCCCTGCTACTGCCTCAACCGACCACGAGGCGCACGACCAGAATCAGCACCCCGATCAGGACCGCCGCGCCGATCAGCGCCGCCACGATCACATGCAGCGGGTTCAACTGCGTCGCGTCCGCTTCGAGATCGCGGCGCTTGCGCACGCCGAAAAACGACCAGAACACCGCGCGCATAGACTGAGCGAAACTGCTCTTGCGCGGACTGCCGCCGTTATCGTTCATCTCGCTTCGTCTTCCTTCGTTCGTCCGTGGCTCGCGCCGTCAATTCTGCTTTCAGGTCGGCTTCGCGGGAGTGGCTGCCGCGTTGTTCACTGCATTCGCCTTCGGCGGCGCGTCATCCGCGCTGGCCGCCGCCGGCGTGTTCAACTCGAAAAACGTGTACGACAGCGTGATCGTCTTCACGTCCTTCGGCAACTTCGGATCGACCACGAACACCACCGGCATCCGCTTCGTCTCGTTCGCGCTCAACGTCTGCTGCGTGAAACAGAAACACTCGATCTTCCTGAAGTACTCGGTCGCCTGCTTCGGCGCGTAGCTCGGAATCGCCTGCGCACGGATCGTGCGCGACTGCCCGTTGCTGACGTCGTACATGACGGTCGTCACTTCGCCCGGATGCACGTCGAGACTGCGCTGCTCCGGCTTGAAACCCAACAGGCCGCGCGCGTTCGCATCGAATTCGATCGAAATCGTGCGGCTCATGTCGACCTGCGTATTCTTCGCCTCGCGCGCCGAAACGTCGCGCTGCACGAGGTTGTTCACGCCGGTGATCTGGCAGATCGCGCGATACATCGGCACCAGCGCGAAACCGAAACCGAACATCATCAAAGCGACGACGAACAGCTTGATCAGCATCGAACGGTTGAAAGAGCGGTCGGCCTCGGCCGGCGGTTGCGTCGACATCTGAATCCTCAACAAACCTGCATACGGACTGAGACTGCGGCGTTAGCTGAACCAGCACTGCTTCACAACGACGCTCGCGAAAAACACCGCGGCGATCGCGAACATCACCAACCCTATCCGCCTGTTGCCCGCGCGAATCTGCTCCGGTGTACGTCTTTCCTCTGGATTGCGCGTCATGCTCGACTTTCTGAATACGGTTCTTGACTGGTGAGACCGCCCGACTGCGGCCGCCTCGCAAAGCGCCCGGTTCCGGTAGCGGCATGTGTCGCGCCGCCGGAACCCGGAACTTCGCCGGGACAGGCTTACTCGACGGTAGGCGGGTGCTCGAACGTGTGGAACGGAGCCGGGCTCGGCACGGTCCACTCGAGGCCCGTTGCGCCGTCCCACGGCTTGTCGCCCGCCTCGACGAGCTCACCGCCACCACGGTACGCCGGCAGCGCCACCGCGAACAGGAAGTAGACCTGCGACAGACCGAAGCCGAATGCGCCGATCGAGATCACCTGGTTCCAGTCGGTGAACTGTGCCGGGTAGTCCGCATAGCGACGCGGCATGCCCGCGAGACCGACGAAGTGCATCGGCAGGAACGCGAGGTTGAAGAAGAACATCGACGCCCAGAAGTGGATCTTGCCGCGGGTTTCGTTGTACATCCAGCCGGTCCACTTCGGTGCCCAGTAGTACCACCCGGAGAACAGCGCGAACAGTGACCCCGCCACCAGCACGTAGTGGAAATGCGCAACCACGAAATAAGTGCCGTGATACTGAATGTCGAGCGGCGCCATCGCGAGCATCAGACCCGACAGGCCGCCGAACGTGAACACGATCAGGAAGCCCACCGCGAACAGCATCGGCGTTTCGAACGACAGCGCGCCGCGCCACATCGTCGCGACCCAGTTGAACACCTTCACGCCGGTCGGCACTGCGATCAGCATCGTCGCGTACATGAAGAACAGCTGGCCAGTCACCGGCATGCCGGTCACGAACATGTGGTGCGCCCAGACCATGAACGACAGGATCGCAATCGACGCCGTCGCGTACACCATCGAGCTATAGCCGAACAGCGGCTTGCGCGAGAACGCCGGAATCACCTGCGAGACGATCCCGAACGCCGGCAAGATCATGATGTACACCTCGGGGTGCCCGAAGAACCAGAAGATGTGCTGGTACATGACCGGGTCGCCGCCGCCTGCCGCATTGAAGAACGACGTGCCGAAGTGACGGTCGAACAGCACCATCGTGATCGCGCCCGCGAGAACCGGCATCACGGCGATCAGCAGGTACGCGGTGATCAGCCACGTCCAGACGAACATCGGCATCTTCATCAGCGTGAGGCCGGGTGCGCGCATGTTCAGGATCGTCACGACGATGTTGATACCGCCCATGATCGACGACGCACCCATCAGGTGGACCGCGAAAATCGCGAAGTCCATGCCCGGGCCCATCTGCGTGGACAGCGGTGCGTACAGCGTCCAGCCCGCGGCGGTCGCGCCGCCCGGTGAGAAGAACGAGCCGACCAGCAGAACGGCCGCGACTGGCAGCAGCCAGAAGCTGAAGTTGTTCATCCGCGCAAAAGCCATGTCCGATGCACCGATCTGCAACGGCACCATCCAGTTCGCGAAGCCGACGAACGCCGGCATGATCGCGCCGAACACCATGATCAGCCCGTGCATGGTGGTCAACTGGTTGAAGAACTCCGGACGCATGATCTGCAGGCCCGGCTCGAACAGTTCGGCACGGATCATCAGCGCCATCACGCCCCCGGACAGGAACATGGTGAACGAGAAGATCAGGTACAGCGTACCGATGTCCTTGTGGTTGGTGGCGAACAGCCAACGGCGCCAGCCTTGCGGCGTTTCGTGGGCATGGTCGCCGTGCACGTGCTCGTGGCCCGCGACTACATCGTGTCCGATGCTAGACATGAATATCTCCTAAATCGAATTCTGCGGTGCTGACCATGAACACGTCAGGCTGCCGGGCTGATCTGAACGCGCCGGGCTTCCTTCGCGTCGGTGCCGCCGGTGATCGTTTCCGGCTTCTTCAAAATAATATGGTCTTCGGCAATGCCGGCTGCTTTCAGTGCGTCGCGAACGGCCTCGGCACGACTCTTCGCGAGCTTCGCGTTGACGTCGGCGGAGCCGGTTGCGTCGGTGAAGCCCGACAGCGTGAATTTCGCGTCCGGATGCGCTTTCGCGTAGGCCGCGGCCGCGTCGACCGCCGCTTTCGCGTCGGCCGGCAGCGTGCTCTTGCCGGTCTCGAAGTAGACGCTCGCCGGCAGCGTGGCCTCTGCGCTATTCGCAGCAGCGGCGCCTGCGTCAGTGCCCGATGCGGCCGCCGGTGCGGAAGCCGCTTCCGCACCCGATGCCGCAGCGGCGCCGCTTGCCGTGGCACCCGCTTCGGCCAGATGGTCGCCGCCTTCCGGCAGCTTGCCGTTGCGCGCTTCGGTGACCTGCTTCGGCTGCAGGATGTCGCCCGTGTGGTTGCCCCACGAGTTACGTTCGTACGTGACCACCGAGGCGATTTCGACGTCGTTCAGCGTCGGCGCCCACGAAGGCATCGCATTCTTGCCCTTCAGCACGAGGCTCACGTGCTGACCGATCGGACCGTTGGCGATCTTGCTGCCGTCGAGCGCCGGGAATGCGCCCGCGCCCTTGCCGGTCGGCTGGTGGCAGACCGCGCAGTTCGCCGCGTAGACCTTGCCGCCGCGCTCCATCAGCTCGGCCATCGTATAGGTCTTGTTCGGATCGTCCTGGCCGGCGGCCATTTTCTTCTTCTCCGTGTCGACCCACCTGGCGTAGTCGTCGTCGGACAGCACTTCGACGACGACCGGCATGAACGCGTGTTCCTTGCCGCACAGCTCGGTACAGAAGCCGCGGAACGTGCCGGTGCGGTTAGCCTTGAACCACGTGTCGCGCACGAAGCCGGGGATCGCGTCCTGCTTCACGCCGAAGGCCGGCACGTACCAGGAGTGGACCACGTCGTTGGCGGTGGTGATGATGCGGATTTTCTTGTTGACCGGCACCACGAGCGGGTTGTCGACCTCCTGCAGATACAGCGTGGAGATCGGCTCGCGGCCTTCGGTTTGCGCGCGCGGCGTGGCGAGTGTGGACAGGAAGCCGATGCCCTCGCCCGGACCCTTCACGTAGTCGTAGCCCCACTTCCACTGGTAGCCGGTGACCTTGATCGTGAGGTCGGCGTTCGAGGTGTCCTTCATCGCGACGACGGCCTTGGTAGCGGGCAGCGCCATCAACACGACGATGATGAACGGCACGATCGTCCAGATGATTTCGACGGTGGTGCTCTCGTGGAAATTGGCTGCCTGGTGACCCTTCGATTTGCGGTGCGCGAAGATCGAATAGAACATCACACCGAATACACCGACGAAAATCACGGTGCAAAGGAGCAGCATGAACATGTGGAGGTCGAACAGCTCCTGAGCGATTCGCGATGCAGGCGGCTGGAGATTGATCGCATTGACGGCAGGGCCGCCCGGAGCATCGCCCACTGCCAGGGCGGCACCGGCGAAAAGCAGTCCGCTCGTCGCCAGCACGCTCATGAGCGCTCGCTTGATTGTTTTCATAGCTTCCTTACCCAAATTTTCCATTCAAACCCCTCGACCCCGCTGGCAGCGTGCCGCGCCCCCTTGAACGCCGCGCGTCCGGCACCATCTAACAGCGTGCCAGCCACATACGCAGTTCGCCTGCGAACTGCGCGCGCCGATTTTGCGCGAGATGTTGCCCGATCATGATCGTCTGCCCGCGCGAGACCAGCTTGATCTGATCGCGCGGCGTTGCGCCCGGCTCTATCCGCACCCAGCGCGGATTGAATTCGAACTGCGTAATCCGCTCGGCGCTGACCTGCTCGATCACGAGCCGGTTCGGAAACAACCGGATGCGCTCGTAATCGACAGCATGACGCGCATATATTGCAAACGCGATACCTACCGCCAGCAATTCGATTCCGGTGAACGGCAACACCAGCCAGGCGCCGATCAGAACCAGCATGAATGCAATTGCCAACGAGAACAACGCAAGCGACGCGTACAGACAGACGAACTGCCGCGGCGATATCGAACAGTTGCGCTTCATGGTCCAGTCCCTAAGGACCGGTTCTGAATCCGCCAGCAGATGATCTGATGCGCCCATCGCTGCCTCCTGCGAATCGTCGCGTCCGGCCTGCCTTCTTTTACTTCCGGATGCATCTCGCGGCCGCCGCTCGTATCACTGTGTACAGCATCACTCGCGACCGCGCCAACCCCTACCGCATCACTTCATTTTGCAGCCCTGCGCCTCAGGCTTGCCACCCCAAATGTGGGAACGTCGGGCGACAAACTGACGCATTATAGGCGCGATCCATAGCCTCGACAAGCAAGCCCCGATCGGCCCACAAGCCCGGCGCGACAAGCCTTCGCGCCATTTTGCCCGGCATTTTGCGGCTCTTTCGGAGGGCAAATCCCAGGCATAACGGATGTCCTCTTTACCGCTTTTGCAACACGTCAACCGCACCGTCGGCAAGCAGTTGATGACCGCACCGCAACCTGCTACCCGCGCTTGCCCGGACCTCGTCCGATGTCCTCGAGCCGCACGATGCCATGTCCTTCGGCCGTGGTGCGCGGCACGGCTTTCCATGCGTGTCCGTAGATCACCTCGAAGGTCAGCGCGATCGTGCCGTCGGCGCGCCGGCGCACTTCGAGCGCGGCGAGCAGGGCTTTGTGCAACCGACGCGCAAGCGCGCCGTCATGCGCATCGCGCTCGAACGGGTATGCGCCCCAGCGGCGCACGTCCGCGAGCAGCGACTCGGGCGACTTGTAGGTGATCGTCAGCGTCTCCTGGTCCATCACCGGGATCTCGAAGCCGGCCTCCACGAGCATGTCGCCGAGATCATGCATGTCGACGAAGTCGATCACATGCTTGCGCGACGCGACGCCGTGCGCGGCCTCGATCTCGGCGTAGGCGCCGCGCAATTCCTTCAGCGTATCGGGGCCGAGCGTACTGAACATCAGCAGGCCGTTGACCTTCAACACCCGCTGCCATTCGGGAAAGACCAGATCGGGCCGCGAGTGCCAGTGCAGCGCAAGGTTGGACCAGATGAATTCGAATGCGCCGGCCGCGAATGGCAGCGCGGAGAAATCGGCTTGCGCGAAGCGCGGGCCACGCGCGCCGAGCGCCTTGCCGAGCGAGGCGGGAAGAAAGCGCCGCCAACTGGTATCGCCGGCATCGTGACGCAGCGCGCGGCGCAGCATGCCATGCGACAGATCGGCGCCGAATACCGGCGCCTCGGGAAAGCGCGCGCGCAATGCGGGGATGTCTTCGCCCGCACCGCATCCGGCGTCGAGCACGCTCGAGGGCGCCACCTTGATGTAATCGAGACGCTCGCGCATGCGCTGCGCAATCTCGCGCGGCAGGAATGCAACCTCGTCGAAGGTAACGGCGCGACGGTCGAAAATACGCCTGAGGCGCCGTGAATCGTAGGCCGGACGGCCAGATTGAGCGGATGTTGGGGACATGTGTGTCGTGCTGGCGTGAGCTCGAAGTATACTCGTTCGTTCCCCTCCATTCAGCGTGAACGGCATTCAGCGGCACCCACCCGTGCGATTCCAGTTATTTTCTTCATCGTGTCGAAATCAGGCCGCGCGTTTTGTGCGTGGTCTGCATTCGGCATGGCCGCGGGCTTTGAACGTCGCGTTGCCGAACCTGTGCGCGTTGTGCGGCAATATGTCGCATAAGACGCTGTGCGACGGCTGCGACGCGGCCTACTGGAACGAGAGCCGTCTGCGCTGCACCGTTTGCGCGGTGCCGTTGCCGGCGTCACGCTGGGTCGCTCAGGCGCAATATCGCTGCGCGGATTGCGTGGCCGAGCCGCCGCCGTTCGACGCGAGCTTCGCGCTCGCCGACTATCGCGCGCCGCTGGATACCCTCGCGGTCGGCCTGAAATTCCGCGCCCGGCTGATGCTTGCGCGCCATTTCGCGCAACGTCTCGCGTGGCTTTGCTCAGGACAACTGGCACGACGCGGCCGAGCGGCCCGACGTGATTGCGCCAGTGCCGCTCGCCGGTCGCCGTCTGGTCGAGCGCGGCTACAACCAGGCCTGGCAGATCGCGCGGCCGCTTGCCCGGGCGCTCGACGTGCGCAGCGACGCGACGCTGCTCGAACGAACGCAAAACACCGCGCCGCAATCGCGCCTCGATCTCGATGCGCGCCGGCACAACGTCGGTCGCGCGTTTCGCGTCGCGCGCCCGGTGCGCGGCCTGCACGTCGGCATCGTCGACGACGTGATGACGAGCGGCGCGACGCTCGAAGCGCTCGCGCATACGCTGAAGGCGGCCGGCGCGCGACGGGTCACGAACTTCGTCGCGTTGCGCACTCCGAAAAACTAGCTTTTACGTGGTCCCCTTATGTTCAACGTCGTTCTCGTAGAACCGGAAATTCCGCCCAACACCGGCAACGTGATTCGCCTGTGCGCGAATACCGGCGCCCGACTGCACCTGATCGAGCCGCTCGGCTTCCCTCTCGACGACACCAAGATGCGGCGCGCCGGCCTCGACTATCACGAGTACGCGGAAATGAACGTGCACGCCGATTGGGACGCGTTCATCGCGAAAGAAACGCCCGACCCGTCGCGCATGTTCGCGTTCACCACACGCGGCTCGGGGCGCTTTCACGACCACGCTTTTCGACCGGGCGACTGGTTCGTGTTCGGCGCCGAAACGCGCGGTCTGCCCGATACGGTGCTCGAGCGCTTTGCGAACGAACAGCGCGTGCGTCTGCCGATGCGTCCTGGCAATCGCAGTCTGAATCTGTCGAACACGGTGGCGGTCGTGGTGTTCGAAGCGTGGCGTCAGGCCGGCTTCGAGGGCGGCGCCTGACGGCGTTCGAGTTCGGCCTCGTAGCGCGCGAACATCGCGTCGTCGAAGCACGCGAACGTCACGTGCTTCATGTGGGGTGTGCGCGGCAACGTGTCGAGCACGGTTCCGACCGCGATGCTCACCGCATAGTCGGCGGGGAAACGGTAGATGCCGCAACTGATCGCGGGAAACGCAATGCTCGTGCAATCAGTCTCGCGCGCGACTTCGAGCGAGCGCTGATAGCACGATGCGAGCAGGTCGGCTTCGCCGTGCGCGCCGCCGCGCCACACTGGACCGACAGCATGGATCACATGCTTCGCGGGCAGCCGATAACCGGCGGTGATCTTGGCGTCGCCGGTCGCGCAGCCGCCGAGCGTTTCGCATTCGCGCAGCAACTCCTTGCCGGCCGCGCGATGAATCGCGCCATCCACACCGCCGCCGCCGAGCAGCGAAGTATTCGCGGCATTGACGATCGCATCGACGGCGAGCGTCGTGATATCGACCACGCGCGCTTCGAGCGTGCACGTGCCGTGACTGAGATTGAAGGTGGCCATGAAAACCTCGCTGACCTGAGTCTCGCTCAAGAAGTGGACAGCCAGGTGAGGCAGCCGTTCAACGCGAATTTGCGCTAAACGGCTGAAAGAAAAGACTTTATTCGGCCTTCGAATCGCGCCGCAGCAGCGCGCTGACCGCATCGCGCGGCGCCACGCCGTCGAACAGCACCGCGCAGACCGCTTGGGTGATCGGCATTTCGATTGCATGGGCGCGTGCGATCGAAAGGACCGCCTTCGCGCAGCGCACGCCTTCGGCCACGTGACCGAGGCCGCCGAGGATGTCGTCGAGTGTACGGCCGGTGGCGAGCTGCAAGCCCACGGTGCGATTGCGCGATAGATCGCCGGTCGCGGTCAGGATCAGATCGCCGAGGCCGGTCAGCCCGGTAAAGGTTTCCGCGCGCCCACCAAGCGTCACGCCAAGACGCGACATTTCGGCGAGCCCGCGGGTGATCAGCGCCGCGCGTGCATTGAGGCCGAGGCCGAGGCCATCGGCGATGCCTGTCGCGATGGCGAGCACGTTTTTCACCGCGCCGCCCACTTCGACGCCGACGATGTCGTCGCCGGTATAGATGCGCATCGCACCGTGATGGAATGCCGCGACCGTGCGTTCGCGGCACACCGCCGACGAACTCGCGATCGTCAACGCAACCGGCAGTCCCTGTCCGACTTCGCGCGCGAAGCTCGGCCCGGACAACACGCCGTTGCTCGTATGCTCGGGCAATTCCGCCGCGACCGCCTGATGCGGCAACAACTGCGAATCCGCCTCGAAACCCTTGCACAGCCACACGATATGCGCGGGCACCTTGCCGGCATCGCGCATCGCGCGCAACAGACCGCGCAGGCCAGCCACTGGAGTCGCGACCACGCACAGCGCAGCGTCGGCGAGCGCGTGATCGAGCGCCGCGCCGAGCTCCGCTTCGTAGCGGAGCGCAGGCGGCAACGCGACGCCCGCCAGATAGCGGGCGTTTTCGTGCGAAGTGGAAAGCTCGGTGATGAGCGCGGACTCGCGCGCCCACAACACCGTGTCGTGCCTGACGGCCAGATGGCCGGCGAGGGCGGTGCCCCACGCGCCAGCGCCGAGAACGGCGACCTTCATAGCCGGCACTGCCCGCGGCGCCTTAGTGCGTGACGCCACTTTGCGCCGCGCCGTCGCCCTGCTGGGCCGCGCTCATTTGCGCGAGACGCTGCTCGTACAGCGCCTGGAAGTTGATCTCGGCGAGGTGGATCGGCGGGAAACCGGCGCGGGTGATCGCGTCGGCGATGTTCGAGCGCAGGTACGGGAACAGGATGGTCGGGCAAGCGATGCCGACGAGCGGATCGATCTGCTCGGCAGGAATGTTGCGAATGTCAAAAATGCCGGCCTGTTTCGCTTCGATCAGGAACGCGACCTTGTCCGACACCTTGGCCGTAACCGTGCCCGTCACGAGGATTTCGAACACGGATTCTGCGAGGCGCTCGGCCTTCACGTCGACTTCGACTTCGACCGACGGCATTTCCTGCTCGAGGAAGATTGCCGGCGAATTCGGCTGCTCGAGCGACATGTCCTTCAGATAGATGCGCTGGATGTTGAAGAACGGCTGGTTATTCTCGTCGGACATGATGGTGATTCCTGATAGGTATGCGTGGCGGCGGCCGATGCATGCATGGGCCGCCAGATTATTGCGCCGGCTCGCCGGCTCCACGAGGAGCGCGCACGCGTCGGCTTATCGAGTGGTCCGCCCGCTCGCGCGGCGCGAAACGCGCGAACTCAGGCTGCTTCGAGCAGCGGCGTCAGACCGCCCGCGCGATCGAGCGCGGAAAGGTCATCATAGCCGCCGACATGCGTCTCGCCGATGAACACCTGCGGCACCGTACGACGCCCGGTCCGGGTCATCATCTCCTCACGACGGGCCGGGTCTTTATCGATCAGTACTTTCTCAACGTGCTCGACGCCGCGCGACTTTAAAAGACGCTCGGCCATCTGGCAATACGGGCACACCTGGGTGCTGTACATGATCACTTTGTTCACTTGGCTGCTCCTTGTTTCACAACCGGCATACCGGCTTTCTGCCAGGCGTCGACGCCGCCCTCGAGAACATGGACTTCCGCGTATCCCGCTTCCTGCACGATACGCGCAGCCTTGTTCGACTGCTGGCCGGTCTGGCATACCAGCAGCACCGGGTTGCTCTTGTTCTTCGCGAGTTGCGCGACTTTCGCCTGCAACTCCGCGAATTCGAAATGCCGTGCCGAGGGCAGGTGCCCCTTGGCGTAATCGGCGGACGGCCGCAGATCGATGACCGCCGCGTTGCGCCGGTTGATCAGTTGGGTGGCTTCGGCGGCCGACAGGCCGGCACGTCCACGCCGACTGATGGTCGGCCACAGCAGCAACCCACCAGAGATAAGGACGATTGCGATCAGGACAAGGTTTGTGTATTCGGTGAAAAACTTCACGGAAGATCCGCCGGAAAGAGAGAAATCGAAAAGGTCAACCCGAGCATTATAAAATAACCGTTTGACGCGATGGCGATGCGCCGCCGAAGGCGCTGCACAGCGCGAGACCGCTTCCTCACTACCGACCGGCAACTCTTATGTACAAACTCGTTCTCATCCGCCACGGCGAATCGACGTGGAACAAGGAAAACCGCTTCACCGGCTGGATCGACGTCGACCTCACCGAGCAGGGCAGCCTCGAGGCGCAGCAGGCGGGCGTGCTGCTCAAGGAGTCGGGCTATACGTTCGACATCGCCTATACGTCGGTGCTCAAGCGCGCGATCCGCACGCTGTGGCACGTGCAGGACAAGATGGATCTGATGTACCTGCCCGTCGTGCATTCATGGCGCCTGAACGAACGCCACTACGGCGCGCTGTCGGGTCTGAACAAGGCCGAAACGGCAGCCAAATTCGGCGACGAGCAGGTGCTGGTCTGGCGCCGCAGCTACGACACGCCGCCGCCCGCGCTCGAGCCGACCGACGAGCGCGCGCCGTACACCGATCCGCGCTACGCGAAGGTGCCGCGCGAGCAACTGCCGCTGACCGAGTGCCTGAAAGACACGGTCGCGCGCGTGCTGCCGCTGTGGAACGAGTCGATTGCGCCGGCCATCAAGTCGGGGCGCAGCATCCTGATCGCCGCGCACGGCAACTCGATCCGCGCGCTGGTCAAGTACCTCGACAACATTTCGGACAGCGATATCGTCGGCCTAAACATCCCGAACGGCGTGCCGCTCGTCTATGAACTCGACGAAGATCTGAAGCCGATCAAGCACTACTATCTCGGCGACCAGGACGCGATCGCAAAGGCGCAAGCCGCGGTCGCGAGCCAAGGCAAGGCGGGCTGATCGCGCGTTTCCGGCCACGGCCCCACGCCACGGGAAGGCCCAGGGCCGCACGGAGACAAGCGGCCCGGCAGGAAATACTGTATTGCGCCGCGCGACGTATCGCACGGACCGCCATCCGCGGGCCGGTTCGCAAGAACCAGGACCTTCCCGTACTGTCGAAGCACGATTGCCTGCACCGCGCCCTGAGCAGGCGGGTGTGCAGTTATACTTGTCCGTCCAATCTTTATCGACGCTGCCACGCGCTTCCGACCGCAATAGACTCTATGCGAAAGAACCTGAAAAATATCGGCCTGATTGCCGCGGGCCTTGCTACCGGTGTCCTTGCCACCCTGCAATTCTCCGCCTCGGCCCAGCAACCCGCTAGCGCCGCGGTCGCCCCGCTGCCGCTAGACCAGCTCAGGCTCTTCGCCGAAGTGTTCGGGCAGATCAAGCACGAATACGTCGAACCGGTCGACGACAAGAAGCTTCTCACCTCCGCGATCAAGGGCATGGTGTCGAGCCTCGACCCGCACTCGTCGTACCTCGACAAGACCGATTACGAAGAGCTGCAGGAGCAGACCAAGGGCCGCTTCGCGGGCCTCGGCATCGAAATTTCGTCGGAAGACGGCCTGATCAAGGTGATTTCGCCAATCGAAGACACGCCCGCGTTCCGCGCCGGCATCCGTCCGGGCGACCTGATCACGCGCATCAACGACAAGCCCGTGCGCGGCATGACGCTCGACCAGGCGGTCAAGCAGATGCGCGGCGAGCCGGGCACCAAGGTCACGCTGACCATCTTCCGCAAGACCGACGACCGCACGTTCCCGCTCACCGTCACGCGCGCGATCATCAAGGTGCAGTCGGTGAAGGGCAAGATCGTTGCGCCGGGCTTCGCGTACGTGCGCATCACGAGCTTCCAGGAACGCACCACGCCTGACCTCGCGGCCAAGCTGCAGGATCTGGCGCGCCAGGAGCCGAACCTGAAGGGCCTCATCCTCGACCTGCGCAACAACGGCGGCGGTTTGCTGCAAAGCGCGGTCGGCGTCGCGGGCGCGTTCCTGCCGCCGAATTCGGTGGTGGTGTCGACCAACGGCCAGATTCCGGATTCGAAGCAGATCTACCGCGACACCTACGATAACTACCGTCTGCAATCGTTCGACAGCGATCCGCTGAAAGACGTCCCGGCCATCTTCAAGACCGTGCCGATGATCGTGCTGACCAACGCCTACTCGGCGTCGGCATCGGAAATCGTCGCGGGCGCGCTGCAGGATCAGCACCGCGCGCTGATTCTCGGCAAGACCACGTTCGGCAAGGGTTCGGTGCAAACCGTACGCCCCATGACGGCGGACACCGCGCTGCGCCTGACCACCGCGTATTACTACACGCCGAGCGGCCGTTCGATCCAGAACAAGGGCATCCGCCCCGACCTTCCGGTCGATCAATACGCGGACGGCGATCCGGACGACGCGCTCGTCACTCGCGAAGTCGACTACTCGAATCACCTTGCGAACACGCAGGACCCGAACGAGAAGAAGGAAGCCGAGCAGCGCGAGTCGGAGCGCATGGAGCAGTTGCGTCAGCTCGAAGAGCAGAACGACAAGAAGACGCCGGAGCAGCGCCAGAAGGAACGCGAACGCAAGCCGGTCGAGTTCGGTTCGAACGACGACTTCATGATGCAACAGGCGGTCGGCAAGCTCGAAGGCAAGCCGGTTCAGGAATCCAAGTCGCTGATGGAACGCCGTCTCGCGCAGAACAAGCCGGGCACGTCGGCCTCCGCGCCGGTCGCGGTGAAGCCGACGCAACCGGTGCCGGGCGCATCGGGACCGGCGCCGGCTTCGGCACCGGCTCCCGCTGGAAAGTAAGCCGGCAAATAAGCTGGCCAATAAGCAGCGAACCCGCGCGTGTCTTCGCAGTACGATAGTCTGCGAAGACACGCCGCAGCAGCAGTTTCAGCACAGGCCGCCGCTTAACCGGCGTCGTCTCACGGCAAGCCGCAGCAGCCACCCTCCCCGCGCGATTAAAATAACAGCCACGAATGCGCGCCGCGGCCCTTCGGCCTGCCTCTCCTTGCGCGACACCGCGACATAGCGACACACCCCACGCGCCCCGCCATGAATGACGATCAACTCCTTCGCTACTCTCGCCATATCCTCGTCGACGAAATCGGCATCGAGGCGCAGCAGCGTTTTATCGACGCCCACGCGATCGTCGTCGGCGCGGGCGGGCTCGGTTCGCCGGCCGCAATGTATCTCGCGGCGGCTGGCGTCGGCCGTGTGACGCTCGTCGATGCCGATACCGTCGACCTGACCAATCTGCAGCGCCAGATCCTGCACGTCACCGCGTCGGTTGGACGCAGCAAGGTCGAGTCCGGGCGCGACACGCTCGCGCAGATCAATCCCGAGGTCGTCGTCAGCGCGGTCGCCGAGCGCGTCGACGATGCATGGCTCGATCGCGAAGTGCCGCACGCCAGTGTCGTGCTCGATTGCACTGACAACTTCGCGACGCGTCACGCAATCAACCGCGCGTGCGTCAAGCATCGCGTGCCGCTCGTGTCGGGCGCGGCGCTGCGCTTCGACGGCCAGATCAGCACCTTCGATTTCCGCGACGAAGCGTCGCCATGCTACGCGTGCGTGTTTCCCGAAGACCAGCCGTTCGAGGAAGTCGCCTGCTCGACGATGGGTGTGTTCGCGCCAACGGTCGGCATCATCGGTTCGATGCAGGCTGCCGAAGCGCTGAAGGTGATCGGCGCAATCGGCACGCCGCTCGTGGGCCGCCTGACGATGCTCGATTCGCTGCGAATGGAATGGAACACGATGCGCATCGGACGCCAGCCGGATTGCCCGGTGTGCGGCCACGCGCACGGCTCTTGAGGCGGTTCCCCCACTACCCGTCCGAACGACGCCGAAATAGAAAAACGCCGCATCATGTGCGGCGTTTTTTCGTTCAACGAGGCGAGACGAAGCGCGTCGGACTCACACCAGCGCGACCCGCTTGAGCGCCGCCTGCACCTCTTCCGGCTCGAACGAAGCCAGCACGTCGGCCACGGGCTTTTCGAGCGTTTTCAGATGCGAGCGCAGCACCTCCTGCTTGACCTCGAGCAGTTGGCTCGGATGCATCGAAAACTCGGTCAGGCCCATGCCGAGCAACAGACGCGTCAACGCCGGATCGCCCGCCATCTCACCGCACACCGACACCGGCACGCCCGCGCGCTTCGCCTCGCGCAGCGTGAACGCGATCAGATGGAGCACCGCCGGATGCAGCGGATCGTACAGATGCGCGACCGAGTTGTCCGCGCGATCGATCGCGAGCGTGTACTGGATCAGATCGTTGGTGCCGATCGACAGGAAATCGAGCCGCTTCAGAAACAGCGGCAACGCGATCGCGGCGGCCGGAATCTCGATCATCGCGCCGACCTGCACGTTCGGATCATAAGCAATGCCCGCATCGTCGAGTTGGCGCTTGGCTTCGCGGATCAGATCGAGCGTCTGGTCGATTTCCTGCGCGTGCGCGAGCATCGGGATCAGGATCTTCACCTTGCCGAACGCCGACGCGCGCAGGATCGCGCGCAGCTGCGTGAGGAACATCTGCGGCTCGGACAGGCTCCAGCGAATTGCGCGCAAGCCGAGCGCCGGATTCACGGCGGTCTCGTAGCCGTCGCCGCCGGCCATCGAATCGAGCGGTTTGTCGGCGCCGACGTCGATCGTGCGGATCGTGACCGGCAAGCCGTTCATCAGTTCGACCGCGCGACGATACGCGCTGAACTGCTCCTCCTCTTCGGCCATCCGGTCCTTGTGATTCATGAACAGGAACTCAGTGCGAAACAGACCCACGCCGGTCGCGCCCGATTCGATCGCCGCGCGCGCGTCGTCCGGCAACTCGATGTTCGCGCACAGTTCGATGCGCGTGCCGCACAGCGTTTGCGTCGGCGAGAACTTGAGCCGTTGCAGCTTGCGCTGCTCGAGCTCCTTCTCGCTTTGCCGATACGAGTATTCCTCGAGCACGATCGGCGCGGGATCGACGATCACGATGCCGTGGTCGCCATCGACGATGATCAGATCGTCCTGGCGGATCAGCGCGCTCGCATGCTGCACGCCGACCGCGGCCGGAATGCCGAGGCTGCGCGCGACGATCGCGGTATGCGACGTGCGGCCGCCGAGATCGGTGACGAAGCCCTGGAACGTCTGCGTCTTGAACTGCATCATGTCGGCCGGCGCGATGTCGTGCGCGACGACGATCATTTCATCGCACGCGCCATGCACGTTGTCGACGATGCCCGGCGCACCCGCGAGCGCCTTCAGCACACGTTCGACGACCTGTTCGATGTCGGCTTTGCGTTCGCGCAGGTATTCGTCTTCGATATCGTCGAAATGGCGCGAGAGTCTTTCGAGCTGTTCGGTCAGCGCCCACTCGACGTTGTAGCGGCGCGTGCGGATCAGGTCGATGGTTTCCTGAACCAGCATCACGTCGTTCAAGATCATCGTGTGAACGTCGATGAACGCGCCCATTTCACTGGGGGCATCCGCGGCGAGATCGGCGCGCAGCACGTTGAGTTCTTCATGCACGCGTTGCTGAGCCGCGCGAAAGCGCCCGACCTCCCCTTCGATCTGGGCGGGTTCGATCAGATAGTGGTCTACGTCGAGTGCTGCCGGGGCGATCAGATAGGCCCGCCCGATGGCGATACCGCGCGAGACGGGAATTCCATGCAGCGTGAATGACACGCGCACCTCCTCTAGTTGTGTGATGCCGCGGCAAACCGCTGCAATGCTCTCAGACTGTACCTGGCATTATAAATTCCGCGCCTTTTTGAAGTATGTCGGCGGTGTGTGCAGCGCAGCACGAGTTATTGCAATCAGGTGTCCTCGTACACCGCGAAGCTACGCTTTATACGCGTCGCGCAAAATATATGGTTTAAACATTGAAAACGCGTGTCGCCCTACGCGCATGCCGCCTTACGCACCCTTCCCCGCGGCTTTCGCGCCGCTTCTATTAGCCTTAATGTCGATTACCAGCGGGCCTCTTCTGATATTCAAATGTCGGCGGCGAAAAAAAAGCCGCGGACTGAGCCGCGGCATTTTCGGGTTTGTCGAACGCAAAGCACGCGGCGTTATTGACCTTCGCCAAATTTATCGGCGATCAGTTTCAACAGCGCGTCCATCGCTTCCTGTTCGTCGGTACCTTCCGTTTCGATCAGCACGGTACTGCCGATGCCCGCGGCCAGCATCATCACGCCCATGATGCTCTTTGCGTTGATACGACGGCCATTGCGGCTCATCCAGATTTCCGCCTGGTAGTTGCCCGCGAGTTGCGTCAACTTGGCCGACGCGCGCGCGTGCAGCCCCAGCTTGTTCACAATTGTCGTTTCTTGTTGCAGCATGTGATGGTCCGAAGCGCGGGTGAATGAAATGGTGAAAAGTCAAACTGCAAAGCGGCTGCAATGCGCTTGGCGCCGTTGCGAAACCGCTTGAATCCGTCGAAGCTTGCCTGCGAACCAGCCCGATTTACAGGCCGGGCGCGTCCGGCTTCTGCGTCAGATCGGCATCGGCCGGCAACGCGGGAACACAGTCGGCGGGCGCCGCGTCAGCCGGCAGGCAATCGGCCGGGCAGGCTGACGCCGCGACCGGTTCAGGCGCCGCCGGTCCGATCGCGTGCACGCCCTTGGTCGCGCCGGCGAGCGCCTTGTCGACGAGCGTGTCGAGCGGCGTCGCGCGATAGCAGACCGCACGTACCAGCATCGGCAGATTGACGCCGCACAGCACGCGCACATCCGGCTCGGTGGCGAGCCGGCCCGCGATGTTGGCCGGCGTCGCGCCGAACATATCGGTCAGCACGAGCGCGCCGTTCTCTTCCTTCAACCGCGCGACTTCCGAATTCGCGAACGCGACGACCTGCGCGGGATCGCAATCGGGCGACACATCGATCACGCCGATACGCGCCGGCAAACCGCCATAGATGTGGGAAATGCAATCGCGCAACGCGGTGGCGAATGGAGCGTGCGCAATGATCAGAATGCCTGCCATGTCAGCCTTACTGCAATAGAACGGCCCCAAAACCGTGGACCGGGACTCGAGCCCGGTTCGCCATCGCCTCGGACCGGCCGTGGGTCGCGAGGGCGGAAATGCATTCGTCGGGCGAGCGGGCATTGTAGCAGCCTCATTTTCGCGCCAATCCCGACGGCGCGCCTGATGCGGATTTACTACACAGATTGGGGGGTGCAGCCGGGCAATCAAGGCCGCTAGAGTCGGCGCGTCAGCCGACCGCGCGCTCCAGCGCGTCGACGAACATCGCGGCGACGTCGAAGCCAGTCTGATCCATGATCTCGCGGAAACACGTCGGGCTCGTGACGTTGACTTCGGTGAGCCAGTCGCCGATCGCATCGAGTCCGACCAGCAGCAAGCCGCGCGCCGCCAGCACCGGCGCGAGCGTATCGGCGATCTTGCGGTCCTGCTCGCTGAGCGGGCGCGCGACACCCAGTCCACCGGCCGCCAGGTTGCCGCGCACCTCATTACCCTGAGGAATGCGCGCGAGCGAGTATGGCACCGCTTCGCCGCCGATCAGCAGGATGCGCTTGTCACCCTCCTTGATCTCGGGGATGAATTTCTGCGCCATCACCGAGCGTGCGCCGTCGTGGCTCAGCATTTCGACGATCGAGCCGAGGTTCATACCGTCCGCCTTCACGCGGAACACGCCCATGCCGCCCATGCCGTCGAGCGGCTTCAGGATCACGTCGCCGTGTTGTTCGTGGAACGCGCGCAGACGCGCCGGATCGCGCGTGACCAGCGTCGGCGCGACGAACTGCGCGAACTCGCCGATCGCGAGCTTCTCCGAATGATCGCGGATCGCCTGCGGCTTGTTGAAGACGCGCGCGCCGCCGCGCTCGGCCAGTTCGAGCAGCCACGTCGACGTCACGTATTCCATGTCGAACGGCGGGTCTTTGCGCATCACAACCGCGCCGAAGCTCGCAAGCGCGCGCGGCGCGGCGGCATCGGCGACAAACCAGACGTCACGATGCAGATCGGCGGTATCGCCGGTGATCGCAATGCGCTGCACGTTCGCTTCGACATCGCCGCCCGTCCACGCCAGATGCTTCGGCTCGCAGGTGTACACCGTGTGACCGCGGCGCGCCGCTTCGGCCATCATCGCGTAGGTCGAGTCTTTGTAAATCTTGAAATGGCTGAGCGGATCGGCGATGAAAAGAATGTCCATGAAAGTCCCGGTGCGCCCTGACGGGCGTGACATTGTTCGTCAATATAGTCTTTGAAGACGGCGATGGCGGCACGCATGCCGCCATCCTGCCGCGCGAGATGGCTTAGACCTGGATCGCTTCGGGATCGGTCTTTTCGAGTTCGACCGATGCGGCCAGCAACCCGAGCCGCGCCACGACGCCATACATATAGAAGCGGTTCGGCGGCGCCGCGCCGGGCTTCGCGTGCGCATCGGGCAGCGCCGTATGCTCGAAGCCGAGCGGCACGAAGTGCATGCCCGGCGCGTTCAGGTTCTGGTCGCGCTCGCGGCTGCCGTGCACGCGATAGAAGCCGCCCACCACATAGCGGTCGATCATGTAGACGACCGGCTCGGCGACTTCCTCGCCGATGCGCTCGAACGTGTACACGCCCTCCTGCACGATCACGTCGTGCACTTCGAGGCCGTCCTTGGTCGCGGCCATGCGCGTGCGTTCGCGCTTCGTCAGCGCGGCGACTTCCGACGCGTCGTGCACGGTCATCACGCCCATGCCGTAAGTGCCCGCATCCGACTTGATCACGACATACGGTTTTTCGGAGATGCCGTACTCGCGATACTTGCGCGCGATCTTCTTCAGCACGCCGTCGATCGCATCGGCCAGCGCTTCCTCGCCGGTGCGCTGCTGGAAGTCGACGCCCTCGACGTGCGCGAAATACGGATTGATCATCCACGCATCGATCTCGACCATCTTCGCGAACTTCTTCGCGACGTCGTCATAACACGAGAAATGCGTCGACTTGCGGCGTACAGCCCAGCCCGCATGCAGCGGCGGCAGCAGGTACTGCTCGTGCAGATTTTCGAGCACGGGCGGAATGCCGCCGGACAGGTCGTTGTTCAGCAGAATCGAGCACGGGTCGAAGTTCTTCAGCCCCAAGCGCCGCTGCGAGCGCTCGAGCGGTTCGAGCACGAGCTTCTGGCCGTCGGACAGCGCGATCGTGACCGGGCCGTTGATGGTTTCGTCGAGCGTGCCGAAGCGTACGTTCAGGCCCGCCTGGCGCATGATCGACGCAAGCCGGGCGACGTTTTCGAGGTAGAACGCGTTGCGCGTGTGGCGCTCCGGAATCACGAGGAGATTCTTCGCGTCCGGGCAGATCTTTTCGATCGACGCCATCGCGGCCTGCACCGCGAGCGGCAGCACTTCCTGCGGCAGATTGTTGAAGGCGCCGGGAAACAGGTTGGTGTCGACCGGCGCTAGCTTGAAGCCCGCGTTGCGCAGATCGACGGAGCAATAGAACGGCGGCGTGTGCTCCTGCCATTCAAGCCGGAACCAGCGTTCGATAGCGGGCGTGGCGTCGAGGATCTTCCGCTCGAGGTCGAGCAGCGGGCCGTTTAACGCCGTAACTAGGTGCGGAACCATTGATCACTCGCAGACTGGAGAAAAAAGATTGTAGAGCAAATGCTTTGTCCATTTGGGGACGGTTTCTCCATTCGCAAGCAGACCCGAATGCATTCTCCCTATCTCGATGATAGGCGCGGAAAATTGCCGTTCGCAACCCGATCAGCAAGAAAAAAGCCCGCCATGAAGGCGGGCGAACTTTGCTGCGCTCAGCTATTTCCTGACTGACGGGCCCGAGAGCGCGGGCCCGCAGCGGAACAGATTCTTCGTTATTCGACTTTCTCGCCGTGCAGGCTCACGTCGAGGCCTTCGCGCTCCTGCTCTTCGGTCACGCGGATGCCGATCACCAGGTCGATGATCTTCAGCAGCACGAAGCTCACCACGCCGCTGTAGATCAGCGTCGTCAGCACGCCCTTCGCCTGCAGGATCACGTTGCCGTCGAAGCCGCCGATGTCCTTGACCGCGAACACGCCTGTGAGGATCGCGCCGATGATGCCGCCGATGCAGTGCACGCCGAACGCGTCGAGCGAATCGTCGTAGCCGAGCTTGTGCTTGAGCCACGTGGCCGCCCAGAAGCAGACCACGCCCGCGACGATGCCGATCACCAGCGCGCCTACCGTGCCGACGAAGCCCGACGCCGGCGTCACCGCCACCAGACCCGCGACCGCGCCCGACACGATACCGAGCACCGACGGCTTACCCTTGGCCGCCCATTCGGCGAACATCCATGCGAGCGCCGCCGCGGCGGTCGCCACCTGGGTCGCGAACATCGCGAAGCCGGCACGGCCGTCCGCCGCTACCGCCGAACCCGCGTTGAAGCCGAACCAGCCGACCCATAGCATCGCGCCACCGATCAGCGTCAGCGTCAGGTTGTGCGGCGCCATCGACTCCTTGCCGTAGCCGACGCGCTTGCCGAGCACCAGACAGCAGACCAGACCCGCGATACCCGCGTTGATGTGCACCACCGTGCCGCCCGCGAAGTCGAGGATGCCCGCGGTCGCCAGCCAGCCGCTCGGTTCCCACACCATGTGCGCGATCGGCGAGTAGACGAGGATCGACCACAGCGTCATGAACACCAGCATCGCCGAGAACTTCATGCGGTCCGCGAACGCACCGGTGATCAGCGCCGGCGTGATGATCGCGAAAGTCATCTGGTAGACGAAGTAGACCGTCTCGGGGATCGTCGGCGCGAGATGGCTGACGGTCAGCGTCGTGGCCTTGTCGCCCTTGATGTAGTTCATGCCCGTCATGAACACGCGCGAGAAGCCGCCAATGAACGAGTTGCCCGGCGTGAACGCGAGGCTGTAGCCGACCACGGTCCAGACGATCGTCACCAGACAGGTGATCGCGAAGCTTTGCATCAGCGTCGCGAGCACGTTCTTCTTGCGGACCATGCCGCCGTAGAACAGTGCGAGGCCCGGGATCGTCATGAACAGCACCAGCGCGGTGGAAGTCAGCATCCACGCGGTGTCGCCGGAGTTGAGCTTCGACGAATCGACCGAGAACGGTGCGGTCGGCGCGGCCGGCGCGGCTGCGGCTGCGGCAGCCGATGCGTCGGTGGCGGCCGGTGCGCTTGCGGCCGGCGCGGCGGACGCTTCGGCGGCGGGAGCCGAAGCAGCGGGGGCAGCGACTGCGGCGGAGGCGTCCGGTGCGGGCGCGCTCGCCGTCGTATCGGGAGCGGAGGCGGCCGCGGGAGCTGACGCGTCGTCCGCGAGGGCGGTGCCGACACCGGCCGCGAGCAGCGAGCCGGCCATCAGCAGGGACATCATGAGTTTGCGCATCTTGGTTTTCCTCTTGTCGCGATCCGTGTCGCTATGCTTTGATTTTTTTACAGTGCGTCCGCGCCGGTCTCGCCGGTGCGGATCCGAACCACCTGCTCGATCGGCGTCACGAAGATCTTGCCGTCGCCGATCTTGCCGGTTCGCGCCGCGCGCTCGAGCGCCTCGATCGCCTGATCCACGATGTCGTCCGATACCGCCGCTTCGATCTTCACCTTCGGCAGAAAATCGACCACGTATTCAGCGCCCCGATACAGCTCGGTGTGGCCCTTCTGCCGTCCGAAGCCTTTGACTTCGGTCACCGTGATGCCCGACACGCCGATCGCCGACAGGGCTTCGCGCGCTTCATCGAGCTTGAACGGCTTGATGATTGCGGTAATGAGTTTCATGAAATCCTCGCTAGTTGTTGCTGAACCGTTGCTGCCCGGTTGCGTACCCGTGACCGCGGTCTCCTGCGCTCCCGGTAAAAGTGTCCTGGCAGTGCGCGCGCGGCAGTAACAGCAACTCCTATGCCATATCGTGTCTGACTGCGCGTCGCGCGCGTGGCGCAGCGCGCCCGGGCGGCCTTATCCGAACGGCCAGCGGCGCGGCCGGCGGTGGCGCGGCGGGGGGATCGTTGCTAGAGTGTTCGAACATTCTGAACGAGAGGCGCGCACCAAACACGTTCACGAGGCCGCGGCAGCGAAGCAGCCGCGCGCACCAGGACCGCCCATTCGCCGCAACGGGGCACGGGCGCAATGAAACATGCACATTTTTTGTGCACCAAGGGGAACACGATGAAACAACCGAACGACGTTTTTAACGACTTCCAGGCTCGCGTCAGCGATCTGTTCAAGAATTCGCCGGCCAAGGATGTCGAACGCAACGTCAAAGCAATGCTGACGCAGGGCTTCTCGAAGCTCGATCTAGTCACGCGCGAGGAATTTGATACGCAGACCCAGGTGCTCGTGCGTACGCGCGCGCGCCTGGAAGAACTCGAGCGCCGGGTCGCTGAGCTTGAACAGAAGCTGCCGCTCACCCAGACGCCGTAAGCAACGGTTGCAGCCTTCGCGCTGCGCAGTGCCACACATCACCGGCAAGCGGGCCGTGACGTCATCAGCGTTTTAGGGGATCTGCGCGCGAAGTGAGCGCGCTGTCCGACGGGAGGGAATATGTCGCTTGCCGTGGTGCGCAGCCGCGCGCCGGCCGCTGGCCGTGCGCCCGAAGTGACCGTCGAGGTTCACCTCGCCAATGGACTGCCGTCCTTTTCGATCGTCGGCCTGCCCGACCTGGAAGTGCGCGAGAGCCGTGAGCGCGTGCGCGCGGCGCTGCAGAACTGCGGTTTTGATTTCCCGGTCCGCCGCATCACCGTCAACCTCGCGCCCGCCGATCTGCCGAAAGAATCCGGTCGTTTCGATCTGCCTATCGCGCTCGGCATCCTCGCCGCGAGCGGGCAAATTCCGGCAGAATCGCTGCTCCATCGCGAGTTCGCCGGCGAGCTGTCGCTGACCGGCGCGCTGCGGCCGATGCGCGGCGCGTTCGCGATGGCATGCGGCACCGCGCGGGGCGCTCTGACGAGCGCAGACGCCGCCTGCGCAGACGCCGACGCATCATCTGAAACGCGTTCCGCGTTGCCGGCCCTCCTCGATCAGGCAACCGCGCAGGCGTTCCCCACCCCACAGCTCTACCTGCCGGCCGCTAGCGCGGCGGAAGCGGCGCTCGTACCCGGTGTCGATGTGTACGGCGCCGCCGATCTGCCGTCGCTATGCGCGCACCTCGCAGGCGCGCCTGACGCGCGTCTTAGCCCGGTCGCCGCACCCGAGCTCCACGAGCACGCCGCCGCTCCGGCGCCGGACATGGCTGACGTGATCGGCCAGCGCGCCGCGCGGCGCGCACTCGAAGTCGCGGCGGCCGGCGGCCATCACGTGCTGCTGATCGGGCCGCCCGGCGCCGGCAAGTCGATGCTCGCGGCGCGCCTGCCCGGCCTGCTGCCGCCCATGACCGACGACGAAGCGCTCGCTTCCGCCGCGCTGCTGTCGGCGAGCCGCATCGGCTTCAAGCCGTCGCAGTGGCGGCAGCGGCCGTTTCGCGCGCCGCACCATTCGTCGAGCGCGGCGGCGCTGGTCGGCGGACGCAATCCGCCGCAGCCTGGCGAGATCACGCTCGCGCATCTGGGCGTGCTGTTTCTCGACGAGCTTCCCGAATTCGACCGCGTGGTGCTCGAAACGCTGCGCGAGCCGCTCGAAGCCGGCCGCATCACGATCTCGCGCGCCGCCTGGCAAGCGGACTTCCCCGCTGCCTGCCAACTGATCGCCGCAATGAACCCGTGCCCATGCGGCTGGCGCGGCGATCCGGGCGGGCGCTGCCGCTGTACGCCCGAAGTTGCGGCGCGCTATCTGCGTAAATTGTCGGGACCGCTGCTCGACCGCATCGACATCCAGCTGGAAATTCCAGCTCTTACCGCCACCGAACTCGCGGCCCGCGCCGCTACCGCCGGCGAAGCAAGCGCGGCGATCGCACACCGCGTGAGCGCTGCGCGCGAACGGCAACAGGTCCGGCAAGGCAAGACCAACCGCGAATTGGACGGGCGCGAAGTCGACGATGTGTGCCGCCCGGACGCAGCAGGCGAGGCACTGTTGCGCGAAGCCGGCGAGCGCTTCGGCTGGTCGGCGCGCGCGTACTACCGGGTGTTGAAGGTCGCGCGCACCGTCGCGGATCTGGCTGGCGAGGCGATGCCGAGCGCCGCGCAGGTCGCCGAGGCAATCCAATACCGCCGCGCTTTTGGCTCGTTATGATGAGAAAAAACTACTGTCAAGACTTGACTTATTCACACAGCCACGATCCTGTTAGATTTTGATACAACTCGAAAGCGCGCAGACAGACATCTCTCCAATGCATTGATTTAATTGACTTTTTTAAAACCCCCTGCGCTCGTGGATTTTGACGAAAGGCCCGTCTGATGGGCTTTTGCGGCCTTTGAAGGCGACTTTTCAACAGAGTTATCCACAGGTTGTGCGCGTAACTCAAAAAGCTCAACGTAAACCGGTAATTAGCGCGCAAACCTGCGAAGGAACTTTCACTGCATTCGGCATTCTGAGGCGCGTCCGTTCGGCCAAAAATACCGCGTTCAGTAGAGTTGGAACGACGAAAAAAACTGGTCGACCTGGTCTTGCGGCAGCGGTTGATCGGCGATGATCGCCGCCTGGTACACGTGTCGGCCGCGCGCGACGAGCCGCGCATACACGGTGCGCGTTTCGTGTTTGGCGCCCGCGGCGCCGCTCACCGTCATTTCCTGCCCCGGAATCTTGCCGCCCGCCGCCAGCGGGATCTGCACCGCGTGAGCATCGGGTGTCGCGCCGACGTTGCGCGCCAGTCCCGCGCGCAGGAAATCGAGTGCGGCGCGCTGCGTCGCGTCGCTATCGTCGGGCAGCATCACGGTGCCGACCGCGAAGACCGCATTGCCCGCTTCGGCAGTCTGCATCGCCATCTGCATGGGTGTGCCGTCGATCTGCACCGCGCGCTGGTCGTTGCCCGGCTTGGCCGGGAAGTCGACCGTGTAGCCCTTCTCGTTGTTCATCACGGTGCGCCAGTCGAAGGTCGGCGAGCAGGCGCTTAGCGCGACGCCGAGCGCCAACGCGGCCGTCATCGCGCCGAGCACGGTACGAGCGTGACCGGGTCGCGTGAAAGCGCGAAGGAAATGGCCCGCCGGCTGGAAGACGTCCGCACGGCGGCCGGGAATTCGGCGGATCAACGGAAAGCGGCACGAAACGCGGGCAACCGGGCGGCAGACGCGAAGAACGATTTGGAGCATGGGGCGAAAGAGATCGGGCTTGCGGAGCGTAAAACGCCATTATCCGCTGATCGGCTGCCGGCCCGTCGCGCCGAGCCGCACGCTTCGGCCACCTCGGCGCAGCCGCCCCATTGCAGCTACAATGGAAAAGCTATTGAGCACCGGCCCGAGCGCCATTGCACCGACCCATTGTTCCGCGCCGCGCGCGACTCACGAGGTTCCGTCCATGAGTTCCAATTCACCGACCGCCGCCCGGCGCATGAACCCGCTTCGCTACCTGATTGCGGTGGCCGTGGCCATTGCGCTCGCCGTCGCCGGTTACCTGGCGTTTGCCGGTCAACAGCGCGTGCCAGATGCGACCTTCACGCTGCTATCGGGACAGAAGCTCACGACCGCGGACCTGAAAGGCAAGGTTTATCTGGTCAATTTCTGGGCAACGAGCTGCGACACCTGCATGAAAGAAATGCCGCAGATGGTCGAGACCTATAACCGCTTCAAGAGCCAGGGCCTCGAATTCGTCGCGGTGGCGATGAACTACGACGCGCCGATGTACGTGACCAACTACACGCAAACGCGTCAGTTGCCGTTCAAGGTCGCCATGGACGACGGCTCGGCCGCCAAGCAGTTCGGCAACGTGCAGCTCACGCCGACCACCTTCGTCGTCGATAAAGACGGCAAGATCCTGAAGCGCTACGTCGGCGAGCCGCAATTCGCGGAACTCGACCAGTTGCTCGCGAAAGCGCTGAAAGCTGGCGCGGCTTAAGCCGGGTGAAGCAGATCCTCAACGCGCCGGCGCAATCTCCCGCCGCCGGCGCCTTCCTCCTCACCGCTCCCCATCCCCTTTGGCCGCAAGGCCATATCGCTTGATCTTCTCGTAGAGCGTCGCCTTGCCGAGCTGCAGCCGGTCCGCCGCGACCGCGACCACGCCGCCCGCCTGCTCCAACGCCTCGGCAATCATCGCGCGCTCGAACTGCTCGACACGCTCCTTTAGCGGATGGGTGGCCCCGTCGTCTTCGTCGAACGACAGCACCGGTTCGTCGGCGATGCCGAGTACGAAGCGGTCGGCGGCATTGCGCAGCTCGCGCACGTTGCCCGGCCAGTCGCGCTGCATCAGGCTCGCACGCTGCCGATCGGTGAGGATCGGCGCCGGCCGCTGATAACGGACCGCAGCATCGAGCAGGAAATGCTCGAACAGCGGCACGATGTCCTCGCGACGCTCGCTCAACGGCGGCAGCGCGATCGTCACCACGTTGAGCCGGTACAGCAGATCGCGCCGGAATGAGCCATCCGCGACATGCTCGGCCATATCGCCTTTCGCCGCCGCGACCACGCGGCAATTGACCCGAATCGGCTGATTCGAGCCGAGCCGCTCGAGCACGCCGTCCTGCAGCACGCGCAGCAGCTTGACCTGCAGCGCGAGCGGCATGCTCTCGATCTCGTCGAGAAACAGCGTGCCGCCCGATGCATATTCGAGCTTGCCGATCCGCCGTTTGGCCGCGCCGGTGAACGCGCCCGGCTCGTAGCCGAACATTTCCGATTCGAACATCGGCTCGGGCAGCGCGCCGCAGTTCACTGCGATGAACGGCTTGTCGCGCCGCGGCGACAGCTCGTGCAGGCTGCGTGCGATCAGTTCCTTGCCCGCGCCGGTATCGCCGTTGATCAGCACGGACGCATCGGTCGGCGCGACGTTGGCGATCAGCCGCCGCACTTGCTCGATCGCCGGACTGCGTCCGATGATACGCGGCGCGACCGCGTTTTGCCCGGCCAGCTCACGGCGCAACGCGAGGTTTTCGAGCACGAGTTTGCGGCGCTCCATTGCACGCCGCACGGTTTCGATCAGCCGCTCGGACGCGAACGGCTTTTCGATGAAGTCGTAGGCGCCATCGCGCATCGCCTGCACGGCCATCGAGATATCGCCGTGGCCGGTGACCAGAATCACCGGCACGTCGGGCGCGCGCTCGTGGCACTGCGCGAGCAGATCGAGGCCGCTCGCGCCGGGCAGCCGGATATCGCTGACGATCACGCCGGAGAAGTCCGCGCCGATCAGCCTCGCCGCCGCCTCGACCGATGCATGGCCGATCACGTCGAAGCCGGCCAGTTGCAGGCTCTGCACGCTCGCGCGCCGCACCAGTTCGTCGTCTTCGATATACAGCACTTGCAGGCCGTCGTTCATTGCGTGTTCCGGGTGATGCGTCAGTGTGAAATCAGGAGCCCGCCGTCAGCGGATCGTGCGAAGGACTGGTCTGCACGCGCGCGCGACGCAGCGTCAACACGAATGATGCACCGCCTTGCGGCGCGTTGCGCGCGACCAGCGAGCCGCCGCAATCACGCGCGATCGACGACGAAATCGCGAGGCCAAGGCCGAGCCCCTGGCCCATTTCCTTCGTCGTGAAGAACGGTTCGAACAGGTGCGGCAACACGTCGTCGGGAATGCCGGGGCCGTTGTCGCCGACCGCGATCGACAGATTCGCGGCGCCGGCCTCGACCTCGACCGTGATACGCGGCGGGTTCATGCCGGCAGTTGCGTCGAGCGCGTTGCCGAGCAGGTTGATCAGCACCTGTTCGAGCCGCAGATCGTCGCAATTCGCGATCAGCTCCGGATGATCGTCGGCGAGATTCAGCGGCGTGCGCGCGCCGCCTGCCGCAGCGGCGGACCCAGCGTCGGTGTCAGCCTCGGCATCGATCAGCACGAATTCGAGCTCGACGCCCTGCAGACGCTTCTGCAGCAGCGCGACGACGTTGCGCAGCGCCCGCACGATCGACGCGCGCGCGCTGCGTGGCCGCGCGCGGCCGACGAACAGCTTCAGCTGATTGGTGATCTTGCCCATGCGCTCGGTGAGCGCCGCGATCGCTTCGAGATTCTCGCGCGCCGATGCCTGATCGCCGCGTTCGAGCAGCACGCGGGTGTTGTCGGAGAAACTGCGCAGTGCCGCGAGCGGCTGGTTCAGCTCGTGCGTGATGCCGGCCGCCATCTGGCCGAGCGCGGCGAGCTTGCTCGCCTGGATCAGTTCGTCGTGCGCGGCGCGCAGCTCCTGTTCGGCGCGGGTGCGCTCGGCGACTTCCTTTTGTAGCTGCTGGTTCGCCTCGGACAGATCCGCGGTGCGCTCGGCGACGCGCTGATTCAGTTCGGCATACGCCTTCTGCAGCAGCGCGCGGCTGCGCATCACTTCGCGCACGCGCGCGCGCCGCATGCGCCAGTAGAACGCGAGCAGCACCAGCGACACGTAGCCGAAGCCGGTGACGATGGTCGCCTTGAGCGCGTCGGCATCGACGGGATCGACTGGGGACATCGTGATCAGATGCCAGTCCGGCTCGCCCATCGCGTGCCGCGACGCCAAGTAGCGCGGTGCGAGGCGCCCGCCGCCGATGCGCAGAATCTGCGCATTGCCTTCGAGCATGCGCTCGACCGTCACCGGCAGCGGCTCGATCGGCTGCTGCGCGTACTGGCGCGCCTGATAGATCGAATCGGCGATCCGGCCGGGCAGCGGCCGGATCGTGTGGTACTTCCACGCCGGCACCGACGACAGGAAGATCACGCCATGATCGTCGGTGACGACGAGCGGCTCGGACGCGTCGACGCCCTGAAACCATTCGAGGTCGAGCTTGACGACCGCCACACCGACGATCTTGCCGTCGCGCCGCACCGGCTGCGAGATGTAGTAGCCGGGCGCCTGCGAAATCGTGCCGATGCCGAAGAAGCGGCCGACGCCGCCATTCATCGCATCGACGAAATACGGCCGGAACTGATAGCCGGCGCCGACGAAGCTGCCCGGGCCGCGCCAGTTGCTGGCGGCGACGCAGTAGCCGTCGAGCGAAATGATGTAGGTGACCGTCGCGCGCGCATGGCGGTTCAGGTCTTCGAGATAGAGATTCGCGCGCTGGACGTTGGCGGGGTTCGGATCGAGCAGCACGTCCTGCACGATCGGATGCTCGGCGAGCAGATAAGGCAGCGATTCGTAGCGCTCGAGCGTGCTCCTGAGCGCGCTCGCGGTGCGCTCGGCGCGCACGGCGGCGTTGCGCCGCAGCGTGTCGACACCGCTTTTCCACGCAAGGCTGTAGGTGAGCCAGCATGCCGCCACGAGCCCGGCTGCGAGCGCGAAGAGAATCAGCAGGCGGCGGGTCACGTTGGCAAGGTCCGATAGATGAGCATCGGACATTGTGGCATAGGGCGGCAACGGGTCACCGCCAGAGGTACGGGTCGCAGGCTCCGGGAACGCCGGAGCGACAGCAGACGCCTCAGTCGAATGCGCGGACGCCTGTTTCATGCTCGAGCGTCCGCGCTGGTCACGACAGGGTTGGCCGAGCCCGGCTCAAACGCCGGCCGGCTCTTTGACCGCTACCTCGCCGCGCAGCACCTTGTTCAGCCGGGCGCGATCGAGCTCTTTTTCCCAGGCCGATACGACGACCGTCGCGACACCGTTGCCGACGATGTTCGTCAGCGCGCGGCACTCGCTCATGAAGCGGTCGATGCCAAGGATCAGCACCATGCCCGACAGCGGAATCGTCGGCACGACGGCCAGCGTCGCCGCGAGCGTGATGAAGCCCGCGCCGGTCACGCCGCTCGCGCCCTTCGAGGTCAGCATCGTCACCGCGAGCAGCGTCAGCTGCTGGCCCCACGAGAGGTCGGTGTTGGTCGCCTGGGCGATGAACAGCACCGCCATCGTCATGTAGATGTTGGTGCCGTCGAGGTTGAACGAGTAGCCGGTCGGCACCACGAGGCCCACCACCGAGCGCGAGCAGCCGAGATTTTCGAGCTTCTGCATCAGTTGCGGCAGCGCGGCTTCGGACGAGCTCGTGCCGAGCACGATCAGCATCTCTTCCTTGATGTACGCGACGAAACGCAGGATGTTGAAGCCCACCATCCGTGCGATTGCGCCGAGCACGACCACCACGAATACGATCGAGGTCAGATAGAACGTGCCGATCAGCTTGAGCATCGGCAGCAGGGAGCCGATGCCGTACTTGCCGATCGTGAAGGCCATCGCGCCGAACGCGCCGATCGGCGCGAGCTTCGTGATGATGCGCACCATGCCGAACAGGATGTGCGACAGCCCTTCGATGAAGTTCGTGACGGGCTTGCCCTTCTCACCGGCCGTCGCGAGCACGGCGCCGAACAGCAGCGCGATCAGCAGGATCTGCAGGATTTCACCCTGCGCGAACGCCGACGACAGCGTGTCCGGAATCAGGTGCATGAAGAAGTCGACGGTCGACTGGCCGTGCGCCTTCGCGGCGTACGACGCGACCGCGCGGCTATCGAGCGAGGCCGGGTCGACGTTGAAGCCGGCGCCGGGTCGCAGCAGGTGCGTGGCGGCGAGGCCGAGCACCAGAGCGAACGTCGAGACGATTTCGAAGTACAGCAGCGCCTTGCCGCCGACGCGTCCGACCTTCTTCATGTCTTCCATGCCGGCGATGCCAGTCACGACCGTGCAGAAGATAATCGGCCCGATCACCATCTTGATCAGCTTGATGAAGCCGTCGCCGAGCGGCTTCATGTCGGTGGCGAGGTTCGGGTAGAAATGTCCGAGTACGATGCCGATGATGATCGCCACGATCACCTGGACGTACAGCACTTTATGGATAGGTTTCTTCACGATGATTCCTGCGAGGGATATGAGCGAATGACCTGCCGCGACGCGCGACACGCAAACGAAACGTCGTCACGTGCGCGCACGGTAGCGGGCCGCTGCAAAGACGACGAATTCAGAAATACCGGGAAGGGAAATCGGACATCGTTGTCTCCTTGCTTTTATGTCGGGCCGTGGCGGCCACGCGTTTTAATTTGCAAGGTCGATGCCAGTTTGATTTCAGACTGAGAGCCTTGATTTTTATGGGTTTTTAGGCAAGGCGCCGCGTGCTCCGTCCGGGATTCCGGAAATCCGGACGAATTCTGTCGGGGAATCCGGAATCCAGTGCGCGCACGGTTGCGGGAAAACCGGCAGGGGTCGGCGCGAAGCTCGCGAGCGCGACTTCAGCTCAACAGATCGATCCGATCCGTGCAAATCATGTCGACGCCCCATTCTTCGAGCACCCGCGCGCGCCCCGGATCGTTCACCGTGTACGCGAGCACGCGCAGCCCGGCCGCGCGGATCTGCGCGACCAGCGGCTCGCTCAGATAACGGTGACTCGCGTGCAGCGATGCGCAGTCGAGCTCACGCACGATGCTCAACCAGTCCGCCGGCACCTGCTCGAACAGCATGCCGCGCGGCAGCGACGGCGCGGCAGCGCGCGCGGCGGCGAGCGCGTCGAACGAAAATGACGACAGGAGCGGCGGCGTCTGCCCTCGCCAAAGCTCGAGCGCGCCTTGGGCGACCAGCGTGCCGGTGATGACTTCGCGGCCCGGACACGGCTTGATCTCGATATTCGCGGCGATGCCGTCGCGCGCGCAACGCCCGGCCGCGTCGGCCAGCGTCGGCAGCCGCGTGCCGGCGAACTCGGCGCCGCGCCACGCGCCGGCATCGAGAGCGGCGAGTTGCTGCCACGTATGCAGGGCCGCGGGCCCGTGGCCGTTGGTCGTGCGATCGAGCGTGTCGTCGTGCAGCAGGAACAGCGCGTTGTCGGCGGACAGCTTCGCGTCGAATTCGACCATGCGATAGCCGTAGCGCACGCAGGCGTCGAAACCGGCCAGCGTGTTTTCCGGCGCGAGCGTTCCGCCGCAGCGGTGCGCGATCAGCCGCGGGTAAGGCCATTGCGCGGAGGTCCCGCGGTCGATCCCAGTTGCCACGTGTCGTTTCCTTACTGATAGATGAACGGTTCAAAAAAAAGCCCGCACATCGGCGGGCTTTTTCGTTTTTGCGGGGCGTGAAGCGACGCAACAGCGGCGACGCGTCAGCGCGTCAGACTACGCCGGCTCCATGCGCCTGCACGTCGGCGTGATAGCTCGAACGAACCATCGCGCCCACCGCGGCGTGCGTGAAGCCCATCTTGTACGCCTCTTCCTCGTACATCTTGAAGGTGTCCGGATGCACGTAAGCGCGCACCGGCAGATGGTGCTCCGACGGCTGCAGATACTGGCCGATCGTCAGCATGTCGACGTCGTGATCGCGCAGATCGCGCATCACCTGCAGGATTTCCTCTTCGGTTTCGCCGAGGCCGACCATCAGGCCGGACTTGGTCGCGACGTGCGGATGCAACGCCTTGAAGTCCTTCAGCAGCTTCAGCGAATGCGCGTAGTCCGAACCCGGACGCGCTTCCTTGTAGAGACGCGGCACCGTTTCGAGGTTGTGGTTCATCACGTCGGGCGGCGCCGCGTTGAGGATGCCGAGCGCTCGGTCGAGGCGGCCGCGGAAGTCCGGCGTCAGGATTTCGATGCGCGTTTCCGGCGACAGCTCGCGCGTCTGACGAATACATTCGACGAAGTGCGCCGCACCGCCATCGCGCAGATCGTCACGGTCGACGCTGGTAATCACCACGTACTTCAGCTTCAGCGCCGCAATGGTGCGCGCGAGGTTGGCCGGTTCGTCGACGTCGAGCGGATCGGGACGGCCGTGGCCGACGTCGCAGAACGGGCAGCGGCGCGTGCACTTGTCGCCCATGATCATGAAGGTCGCGGTGCCCTTGCCGAAGCATTCGCCGATGTTCGGACAGCTCGCCTCTTCACACACCGTGTGAAGGTTGTGCTCGCGCAGGATCTGCTTGATCTCGTAGAAGCGCGAATTGCCGGTGGCCGCCTTCACGCGAATCCAGTCCGGTTTCTTCAGCTTTTCGATCGGGACGACCTTGATCGGGATGCGCGCGGTCTTGGCTTGCGCTTTCTGCTTCGCCGTAGCGTCGTAGGCGGCGGGGGCCGGCACGCCCTCGGGCGCGGGGTTGGCTGCGGTGTTCGCGGTTACGTCAGTCATTCGTTCGATCCAGTCAGGCGGTGAGCGCACCGGCCTGCGGTTGGGCGACGGCCGCGGGATTGCCGTCGAGGTTTGCGGTGAGACTTGCTGCGAGGGTACGGGCCACGTGGTCCCAGCCGGCGGCGACGCCGAGCGTCGCCATGTCGACCGTTTCGAGCCCCGCGTAGCCGCATGGATTGATCGCGAGAAACGGAAGCAGGTCCATGTTCACGTTCAGACTCACGCCGTGATAGCTGCAACCGTTGCGGATTTTCAGGCCAAGCGCCGCGATCTTCGCGCCGACATGCGACCCGGCCTCGGGCCCGGGCGCCACGTAGATGCCAGGGGCGCCCGCCTTGCGTTCTCCGGCGAGATTATACGCCGCCAGGGTGTCGATCACGGCCTGCTCGATCCGCGTGACCAGCTCGCGCACCATCAGCTTGCGCCGGCGCAGGTCGAGCAGCAGATACGCGACCACCTGGCCGGGCCCGTGATACGTGATCTGCCCGCCGCGGTCGACCTTGACGAGCGGAATGCTGCTGTCGGCCGCGAGCAGGTGAGCCGGATCGCCGGCCTGGCCGAGCGTGAAGACGGGCGGATGTTCGACGAGCCAGATTTCGTCGGGGGTGTCGGAGGTGCGGGCGTCGGTGAACGCGCGCATCGCGTCGAAACTGACCTGATACGGTTCGAGGCCGAGCCAGCGCAGCTTGGGTGGCTCGATGGCAGCTAGAGGAGACGGAGAAACCGGGGTGGCGCGCATGATCCCGCGAGTTTACCGAAATCTCGGAAACCGCGCCCGAGGGGACGGGACGCAACGCAGAGGGGCTGGCGCGCCGCCAGCCCCATCGTAAGACGCGGCGCAGCCGCCGCACCCACGCTCAAACCGTGCGCCAGCCGCCGCGCACGCGCATCATCCAGCGCTCGGCGATGCGCGCGAACCAGTTCAGCGCACGCTTGTCGCAGCGGGTCGGCACCGAGAACGTGACCTTCGCGAACGTGGCGCCCTCGGCGCTGAGCCAGAGCCGCTCGCCGCGGCGCAGATGCAGCGTCTGGCCGGGCTGCAGCCAGTAGTCTTTGGTGTCGTCGCTGCGCGTGACCCACACTGCGCCGCCGCGCACGATCAGCTTCGTGCTGCGCGCGACCTTCAGCGGCAGCGTGTCGCCAGCGCGGATTTCATATGCAATGCTAGAGGAAATTTCTCGCATGAGGCCCTCGCCAAAAATCGTTTCCTGACTAGAATCCTAGGTGCAGCAAGGACTTAGGCAAAACGATCAATTTTCACGTCTATGTGAGAAATATTGCGATGGACCTGCGTCAACTCCCCGCTCTGAACGCGATCAAGGCGTTCGAAGCCGCCGCCCGCCACGAGAGCTTTTCGCGCGCCGCCGACGAGCTCTTCGTCACGCACGGCGCGGTCAGCCACCAGATCCGCGGGCTCGAGGCCGAGCTCGGCGTGTCGCTGTTTGCGCGTGACGGCAAGCGCGTGCGCCTCACCGAAACCGGCCGCCGTTACGCCACCCAGGTGCGCGCCGCGCTGATGGAACTAGCCGATGCGACCCGCGCGATACGCGCCGGCGACCGCGAGCGGCGCCTCGTGATATCGATGCTGTCGTCGTTCGCGGCGCGCTGGGTGACGCCGCGCATCGGCAGCTTTATCGAGGCGAATCCGCAGTGGGATCTCGAGCTGCTGACCACCAACGCGCTGACGGACTTCGCGCGCGACGACGTCGACGTGGCGATCCGTTTCGGCTTCGGCAAATATCCGGGACTGCACGCCGAGCTGCTGCTCGACGAGATTTTCTTCCCGGCCTGCTCGCCCAACTTCAACGGCGGCAAGCTGCCGCAAACCCCGGCCGATCTCGCCAAAGTCCCGCTGCTGCGCTCCGACGACGAGCTATGGCGCCCGTGGTTCGACGCCGCCGGCCTCACCGACTGGCCGGAACCGAAACGCGGCGTGCTGTATCAGGATTCGTCGAATCTGCTGCAGGCGGCGGTCGACGGCCAGGGGGTTGCGCTCACGCGCCGCTCGCTCGCGATGCACGAAATCGCGGCAGGCCGGCTCGTGCGGCTGTTCGATGTGGATGGGCCCAGCCCGTGGCAATACTATCTGGTCTGCCTGCCGCAGACGCTGGAGACCGCGCGGGTCAAGGCGTTTCGCGACTGGGTGTTCGACGAGGTGGCGCGCTTCAGGCAGCTGTTCGATCTCGCCTGCGCGGCGGGGCCCGAGGCGAGTGCGCGCCTTGCGGCGGAGGGGGCGACGGCGGACGCGTTGCGCGCCGCGTCGTGAGGTGAAAAACCGCGTGCGGTGTTACAGCACGACCTTGACCATCGGATGGCCGGTCAGCGCGCGATAGATGTCGTCGAGATGCGCGCGGCTCGTCGCGCGCACGTGGACGGTCAGCCCCGTGTAGGTGCCGCTGCTCGACGGCCGCGTCTCGACGCGCGACGCATCGACCTCGCTATCGAACTCGCGCACCACTTCGACGATCGTCGCGGCAAACTCGGGGTGCGATTTGCCCATGATCTTGATCGGGAAATCGCAGGGGAATTCAAACAGTGAGTCGTTCTCGGGATTCATTCTCTACTCCTTCTTGCGCCGCGACGGCTTCGGCCGCCTTGGCTCGCTGATACGCCGCATACAGCGCCGCAAACACCGCGCCCGGCTGGCCCGCGCCGACCGGCGCGCCGTCGAGCCGCGTGACCGGCAGCACTTCCTTGGTCGCCGAGCTGACGATGATTTCATCGGCCGCGCGCACTTCGGCCTCGGTGATGTCGCGCGCCTCGAAGCGTATGCCGCATTTGGCCGTCAGCTCCTCGATGAGCCCATAGCGGATTCCTTCGAGAATCTTCTTGCTGCGCGGCGGCGCGGCCAGCACGCCATCCTTCACGACCCACACGTTCGACGACGACCCTTCGGTCAGCAAACCATCGCGGAACTGCAGCGTCTCGAAGGCGTCGTTTTCGGCCGCGTATTGCGCCATCAGCACGTTGCCGAGCAGCGACACCGACTTGATGTCGCAATTGAGCCAGCGACGATCTTCCGCGCTCACGCACGCGACGCCGCTCGCGCGCTGCGCGGCGCCGGGCAGGCTCAGCGCGGTAACCATCACGAACACGGTCGGCTTCACGCCGGCCGGAAACGCGTGAGCGCGCTTCGCGACGCCGCGCGTCACCTGAATGTACGCGATCGCGTCCTGATCGGCACCCAAGCCGCCGTCCGCTTCGTTGGCCTCGACCACCCGCTCGATCAGCTCGCGCCAGCCGGCGTCGTCGAGCGGATTGGCGATGCCGATCTTGCCGACCGAGCGCGCGAGCCGCGCCAGATGCTGCTTCAGACGAAACGCGGTGCGGCGGCCGCTCGCGTGCGCGTACAACGGCGCCACTTCGTAAATGCCGTCACCGAAAATGAAGCCGCGGTCGAGCACCGGCACGCGCGCTTCGGACAACGGCACCAGTTCGCCGTTCAGAAAAACGATCGGGTCCGGCGCAACCTCGCAGACAGCGGTCATTGCGACGTAGCCCTTACTTTTTCTTGTTGAACATCAGCATCAGCGAGTCCCACACGCGGCCGACCACACCGGCTTGCGGCACCGGCTGCAGCGCGACCACCGGGAACTGCGCGAGCACCTTGCCGTCGGCGACCAGCTTGGCGGTGCCGATCTGCTGGCCGTTCGCGATCGGCGCGATCAGCGGATCGTTCAGTTCGATCTGCGGCTTCGCCTTGTCGCCGGCGCCCTTCGGCAGAGTGATGTACTGGTCGCTCTTCACGCCGACCTGCACGCTGTCCTGCGAACCCTTGTAGACGCGCGGCGTGGCCACGACCTGGTTCGCCTTGTACAGACGCGTCGTGTCGTAGGCGGTGTAGCCGTAGTTCAGCATCTTCAGGCTGTCCTGCACGCGGTCGTGCTCCTTGGTCTCGCCCATCATCACCGAGACGAGACGGCGCGACGCGTCGGTCGTGCCGGGCAGCGGACGCTTCGCGCTCGCGATCAGGCAGTAGCCGGCCGCTTGCGTGTGACCAGTCTTCAGACCGTCGACGCTCGGGTCGATCCACAGCAGACGGTTGCGGTTCGGCTGCTTGATCTTGTTGTACGTGAATTCCTTGACCGAGAAGATGTTGTAGTAGTCCGGATAGTCGCGGATCAGGCGCGCCGACAGGATCGCGAGATCGCCCGCGGTCGTGTAGTGCTGCGGGTCGGGCATGCCGTTCACGTCGGCGAAATGCGTGTTCTTCATGCCGAGCTTCTGCGCTTCCTTGTTCATCATGTCGACGAACTGCGCCTCGTTGCCGCCCACCAGTTCGGCGAGCGCGATCGCCGCGTCGTTGCCCGACTGCACGATCATGCCGTACACGAGGTCGTGCACGGTCACCGGCTTGAGCGCCTCGATGAACATGCGCGACTCGTCGTTGCGCACGCGCCGCACGGCTTCGCTCGGCTCGATGCTCTGATCCATCGTGATCTTCTTGGTGCCGAGCGCTTCGAACACCAGATACGCGGTCATCAGCTTGGTCAGCGACGCCGGTTCGACGCGTTCGTCGGCATTGGCGGACGCGAGCACCTGGTTGCTGGTCGCATCGACGAGCACCCACGAGCGCGCGTTGACGCCCGGCGGGGGCACCTGCGCGAACGCGGTGCTCGCGACCAGCGTGGCCGGCAGCACGAGGCCGACGGCGATGGCACGGTTGAGCGAAGTGGGAATGAAAGAAGCGACTGACGGGAAAGACGTGCGGCCAGAGGAGGAGAAACGCATAGGGTCGATTGGTGCAGAAAAATACGTTGCGCGACAGCGCGCGGAGTTGGGGGAGCCGGTCGGCGGGGCATCTGGCCGTAAAACGGCGGGCGCCTGTTGGACTGATGGCGACGCAATCGGTTCGCGAGCACAGCGCTAAGCACCCGGCCGCGCCCTCCCGCGAAATGATTCCGCGGCGCGCGATTCTGCCGGCTGGGCGGCGCTGTGCCCAAAAAAAGAGCGCTCATTATACGCGCGCTACCTGGTCAACTTCGTGCGTGTGTCGTTGATTTGCACACGTTTGCGCGTACCTGTCCCCCGCGAAACGCGTGTCGCGCGGTTTCAGCGCCAGGCGTCGACGATGATGCGCTTCAGGATGTGAAGCTTACGATGCAGAAAGTGCTCGGCGCCCGGAATCACGACGACCGGCAGTTCCTGCGGCCGCGCCCAGTCGAACACGGATTGGATCGGAACGGTCTCGTCGACTTCGCCGTGAATCACGAGCGTGCCTTCGGGCACCGGCGCGACGTCCCAGCGGCTCGCCGCGGTACCGACGAACACGATGCGCTCGATTTCCTTGCCTTCGTCGCGCAGCTTCGCCGCGACGTGCGACAGCACCACGGTGCCGAACGAAAAGCCCGCGAGCACGAGCGGCAGATCGCCAAAGTCCGGATCGGCGCGCATGTGCTCGAGCACCGCGCACAGATCGTCACGCTCGCCGACGCCCGCGTCGTGTTCGCCCTGAGTCTGGCCGACGCCGCGGAAATTAGACCGGTACGTGACGTAGTTCAGTTGCACGAGCGTGCGCGCGAGTGTCTGCGCGACCTTGTTGTCCATCGTGCCGCCAAACAGCGGATGCGGATGCGCGACGAGCGCAATGCCGCGCGGCGCGGCGCTTTTATCGCGCACGTCGTCGGGCAGGTCCAGCGCGACCTCGATCTTGCCGACCGGGCCGTCGATCAGATACTTCTTCGTGTTGACGTTCATCGGGATGCCTGTGGATCGTTTCGTGGTTCGCGCTATTGATCGATCTTCAGACGCTCGACGACCTTGCCGTTCACGAGATGCGATTCGACGATCTCGTCGATGTCGCTCTCGTCGACGTAGGTGTACCAGACCGCCTCGGGATACACGACGAGCGCCGGGCCCAGTTCGCAGCGATCGAGGCAGCCGGCCTTGTTGATGCGCACCTGGCCGGGACCGGCGAGCCCGAGTTGCTTCACGCGCTTTTTCGCGTACTCCTGCATCGCCTGCGCATTGCAGTTCGCGCAGCTCGGACGCTCGGCGCCGGGGTCGCGTTGATTCAGACAGAAGAAAACGTGGTGCTTGTAAAAGGAATCCATGATGTTCGGGAGGCGAGCCTGAAAGGAAATGCAATGGCGCAGTCGGCATCCGGTATGCCGAAGCGCCCGTCGTGCGGACGATTATAGCGACCGGGCTGTGCACGCGCCGGGGCCTGGCGGCCGCAGCGCGAGCACGTCAGGCCGGCTTCACGCGCCGCTTCAGCCACGCCCGCTCGACCGCGAACGCGAGCCACACCAGCGCCGCATAGGGCCACATCCACGCGAGCCAGCGCGCGAGCCCATTGAAATGCAGGTAGCGTCCCTGTCTCCAGTCGGCGAGCACCGCGTCGAAATACGGATTCACCGGCAGCAGATTGACGAACACGAGTGCGATGACCAGCGCGACCCCGGCGAGCGTCGCGCGCACGCGCCGCCGCAGCGGCAGCGCGACGAGCGCCGCGACGGTGCCGCAGACGAGTCCGAGCAACGCGCCCGGCGTCGCCCAGTCGAACGCGAGGCCCGATTGCGATTGCAGGAACGTCGCGCCGGCCTTCACGCACAAGGTCGCAACGATGAACCCGAACAGCAGGCGCACGCGCGGCGCATGACGGCGCATCGGCAGCGACGCGAGCGCAAGCGCCGCGAACAGGTTCAGCGTCGTGATCAACGCTTCCCATGTGTCGTCGTCAAGCCACGCGGCGGCCGCCGCCGGCCATGTGCCGACCTGCCATGCAGACGGCGTCCACGCGAGCAGCGCGTCCTGAGTGGCCGGATCGACGCTCAGCCACAGCGCGCGCGGCCAGGTGCCGAGGCCGAACAGGCGCGGCGCCGGAAACATCGTCGCGAACGGCCACGCGGCGACGATGCACGCGAGCGTCGCATGGCCGCGCTCGAACCACAGCAGCCGCAGACGCCTGAGCAGGCCGCGATCGAGCAGCGCGCCGGTCAACGGCGACATCATCGCCGCGCCGACGAGCGCGCCGAGCGTGTTGGCCGCAAGATCGAGATTTGAGGCGACGCGGGTCGGCAGATAGGTCTGCACGGCTTCCATCGTGCCCGACAGCAGGCCGCCCAACACGAACGCGAGCGCGACGGCCAGCGTGCCGCGCCAGCGCGGATACACCGCGAGCACCACCAGCGCGCCGAACGGCATATAGCCGAGCACGTTGGTGACGACGTCGAATGCCGTCAGGTACTGCGGCATCGGATCGAACAGATAGGCGAACGGTGCGATGCCGAGCGAGCGCCACCCCGAGAACGGATACCACGAGCCGTACACGATCAGCGCCGCGTACAGCAGCAGCGCCCGACGTGCCAGCGTCGACGGGCGGCGCAGCCACGGGCGTTCGCTCATGCGGCGCTCCTTTGCGTGCGCTGCCTGCCCGTCATTGCGCGGCGACCAGCGCCTGCGAGCCGAGCCACGCGGCGATCTGCGCGACGAGGTCGTCGCTGGCCGCGGCGAGCGCCCGCGCGCCGCCGGCCGCATCCGCCGAATGGGCGGGCGCGTGCGCGACGAAGGTGTGCTGGGCGAGCACCTTGCCGCCCTTCATCAGCGTGGCGCGCGCGGTGATCGCGCCGTGGCTGTCGGTCGGGCTGGCGAACACCTGCTCGAACTCGGTCAGATCGACCCGCAGCACCGGTGCGCTCACGCCGTCCGCACCCGTCAGCACGGTGCCGCGCTCGCTCAGCGCGTTGCGCAGGCGCTGCGTCAGCAGTTGCGACGGCATCATCGTCCAGTGGCTGTTGGCGTAGGCGGCCGTCTGCTGCGCATCGGCGTAGCTCAGCCGATACGTCAGCCGGTCCGATTCGAGCACGGACGGCGCGCTCACCTCGAGCACCTTGACGGCCGCCAGCCGGCTCGCGGCGGCGGCCTGCGGCGGCGGTCCGAAGTCGTAGCGCACGTCCGACACGACCGCGGACGTGCCCGCGCAGCCCGCCGCCAGCATGCCGAACGCGAGCAGCGCCGCGAGCGCGGCGCGCGAGGACAACAGTCGGTGAATCGAGCGTGACATGGGCATCTTCCTCTGTTCTAGCCTGCGAATTTAACGGGCTGCGGGGGCTGCGGGCGCGGCGGCGGGCCACGCGAAGCCGGCCTCGCCCGGACCCGGCGCCGCGCGCGGCGCGCCGAACAGCACGCTGCGCGGATTGGTATTGAAGGTGTCGGCGGCGCGATCGATCGATTGCGCGGCGGAGCGCACGTCCTCGGTCAGCGAATTGACGCGCGGCAGCGTCTCGAAGCCGACCCGCGCGGACAGGTCCTGCAGCGACGTGTTCATCTGCGTGAGCGCATCGCCCGCCTGCTGCGCGGCCGTGCCGACCTTGTTCAGATTGCGCTCGAGGGGTCCGTCCGGACGGTTCAGGCCGGTGATCATCTGGTCGGTCGAGGCGAGCGTGTGGTTCAGCTGGTCGATCGTGCCGGGCAGCTTGCTGGCGACCGGCGCCATCTCACGAGTCAGCGTCGCGACGCCCGAAGCCGCCTGCGCGATGCTCGCCGCCGTCTCGTGCAGCTGTTCGACCATTTCCGGCGAGAGCATGTCGTTCACGCTGTCGGTGACTTTTTCTAACTTGCGCAGCAGCACGTCGCCGCGCTGCTGCAACTGGTCGAACAGACCGGGGTGCATCGGCAATTGCGCGACCTGCTGCGCCGACGAGTGCAGCGGCGTCAGGTCGCGCCCGGTATCGTCGAGCTGGATGAACGCGATGCCGGTCACGCCCTGCAAGCCGAGGCTGCCGAACGTCGAATGCGTGATCGGTGCGTGCTCGTCGACCATGATGCGGATCAGGATCTGCCCCGGATGGGTCGGATCGAACTTGATCGACTGCACGCGGCCGACGTCGAGGCCGCGAAAGCGCACCGCCGCGTCCGCAAAGAGGCCGGTCACGTTGGTGCGCGCGATCAGGTCGTACGGCACTCGCACGGTGCGGTCGACATTGAACAGATACGCGGCCAGCGCGATCGCCGCCGTCAGCACGACCGTAAAGAGCCCGGCCCAGAACGCATGTGCTTTGTTTTCCATTGTCAGTTTTCCTGATTCATAGCGGCCCGCTTGATGGCGGCCGGCCTCACAGCGACAACTCGGACGACGCCGGCTCGAGCGCCGCCTGCGGCAGCTTCGCGCGGCGCTCGGGCGGCAGCGCCTGGAGCGCGCGGCGCCCGCGCAGGCCGAGGAAATATTCGCGGATGAACGGATGGTCGACGCCCGCGGCCTCCTCGACCGGCGCGTTGACGAGCACTTTCCGATCGGCGAGCACGGCCACGCGCGTCGACAGCGCGACCATCGTGTCGAGATCGTGGGTGATCATCACGACCGTCAGACCGAGCGCGCGATGCAGCCCCGAGATCAGCTCGACGAATTCGTCGGACGCCTGCGGGTCGAGGCCGGCGGTCGGTTCGTCGAGGAACAGCAGTTCGGGTTCGAGCGCGATCGCGCGCGCGATGCCGACCCGCTTGATCATGCCGCCCGACAGCGCCGACGGCATTTTCGACGCGTGCTTGCACGGCAGTCCGACCATTTCGAGCTTCAGCATCACGATGTCGCGCAGCAGGTCTTCGGGCACCTTGCCGAGCTCGCGCACCGGTTGCGCGACGTTGTCGAACACGGACAGCGACGAGAACAGCGCGCCGCGCTGGAACAGCATGCCGGAGCGGCTGCGCATCAGCAGCGCGGTCTCGGGCGAGATCGTGGCGAGGTCTTCGCCGAACAGCTTGATCGTGCCCCGCGACGGCCGCTCGAGGCCGAGAATCTGCCGCACCAGCGTGGTCTTGCCCGAGCCCGAGCCGCCGACGATCGACACGATCTCGCCGCGCCGCACGTCGAGGCTCAGATGCTGATGCACGATGTTGCGGCCGTAGCGCTTGGTGATGTCGATCACCTCGATCACCGGCTCGGCAATCGACGGTACGGGCTGGCCGCGTACGGCCTCGGTTAGTGGCGCGATCATCCGAGCCCCACGTTCTGAAAGAGGATCGCGAACACCGCGTCCGCGAGAATCACGATGGTGATCGACGTGACCACCGAGGTCGTCGTGCCTTCGCCGAGACTCTGCGAATTGGCCTTGATACGGAAACCGAAATGACAGCCGGCGAGCGCGATCAGCATGCCGAACACCGCGCCCTTGCCAAGGCCGATCCACAGGTTCGCGATCGGCACGACGACGGGCAGCTGCCGCGCGAAGAAGCTCATGTCGATACCGAGCACGAGCTTCGCGGCGAGCGCACCGCCTGTCAACGAGATCACGTTGGTCCACATCACGAGCAGAGGCATCGCGACGGACAGTGCGATCACGCGCGGCAGGATCAGCCGCAGACCGTGCGGGATGCCCATCACGCGCATCGCGTCGAGCTCCTCGGTCACGCGCATCACGCCGATCTGCGCGGTGATCGCCGAGCCCGAGCGGCCCGCCACCAGAATCGCCGACAAGACCGGGCCGAGTTCCCGAATCACCGCGAGGCCGAGAATATTGACGATAAACTGGTTCGCGCCAAAGATGCGCAATTGCTGTGCCGATAGATAGCTCAACACGATGCCGATCAGGAACGCGACGAGCGCAGTGATCGGCAGCGCGCGGGCGCCGGCGTTGTAGATGTTCGCGGAGATTTCGGTCCACGGCGTGAGTTTCGGTTTACGCACGATCGCGAGCAGATCGAGCACGAAGCGCCCGAGCATCGTGACGCCACCCTGCATGTGCTCGACGAACGAGAAGATGCCAAGGCCGAGACGCGTGAAGGGATCGAAGCGCGTGACCGGCTCGGCGCTCTCGCGCACCGTGTCGAGCAGCGCGATGCGCTCGAAGATGTCGCGCTGCGTGTCCGTGAGCGCGGTGCCCGGCGGCAATTTGCGGCCCCATACGCGCCACAGCGCCTGGCCGCCGACGTGGTCCATGCTGTCGACGCGCGACAGGTCCCACCCGCCGATGCGCTGCGCGCCGGTCAGCGAACGCAGTTGCGGAATCACGTGCCCGGTGTCGCGATCGCGCGCGAGCGCGAGCGCCGTCCACTGGCCCGAGAGACGGACGATCTTGCCTTGGCTGCCGGCCGCGACTTCAAGGCCGGGCGGAGTGTCGTAGTTCAAGGATCGCGTGAATCTGGTTATCGGATTAGCGGCCATTGTAACGAAGGCTCGGCCGCCCGGTCCGCCAGGATGTGCATCGATCCGCGTCGCCTCCTCGCCGGTCCGCATTCCAGTCCCAGGCGGGTTTGCTGTGGCTACAATACGAGGCATGAATGCCTCCAAGACTCCCGCCTCTCCGCCCGCTGCGGCAAGCGCGGCCGCGGCCTCGTCGTCGGCTTCGGCCGACTGGCGCATCGATCGCGAGCGCGCGGTCAAACTGTTCGGCGCGCATGCGCATGACTGGCCGATCGAAATCGTCGAAGAAACCGGTTCGACCAACGCCGATCTGATGGCCCACATGAAAGCACTGCCGCGACACGCGAACGCGCTGCCGCGGCCGATCGTGCGCGTCGCGTATCTGCAGACCGCCGGGCGTGGCCGTCGTGGCCGGCCGTGGTACGCGGAGCCAGGCAACGCGCTGCTGTTTTCAGTCGCGTGCGTGTTGCCGCGCCCGCTCGAGGGGCTCGCGGGCTTGAGCCTCGCGGTGGGCGTCGCGCTCGTCGACGGGCTGCGCTCGCTGCCGGTCGCGGGTCCCGGACAGATCGCGCTGAAGTGGCCGAACGACGTGCTGCTCGAAGGCGACAAGCTCGCCGGCATCCTGATCGAAACCGCGTGGAGCACCGACGACGCGAGCGCGGTCGTGATCGGCATCGGCACCAACGTGAAGGGCGCCGACGAACTCGCGGCGAAGGTCGGCGCGCTGAACGCCGAGGTATCGCCGCAGGCGCGCGGCACCGTGCCGACCGCGTTGCAGCGCGCGCTGCCGAACGCGAATCTGACCGATACGCTGGCCGCCGAATTGAACGCGCTCGAACCGATGCTGCAGCGCTTCGGCACTGAAGGCTTCGCACCGTTCCAGGCTCGCTGGAACGGAGTGCATGCATACGCGGGCCGCGATGTGGTGCTGCTCGAGCAGGGTCAAGAACTCGCGCGCGGCGTGGCGGCGGGCGTCGACGAACGCGGCCAGTTGCTGCTCGATACGGCCGAAGGCCGCCGGAGCATCGCGACCGGCGACGTATCGCTGCGCCTCGCCGACGGTGCCGCATGACGCAGCGCGCGCCTTATCTGCTGATCGACGCGGGCAATAGCCGGATCAAGTGGGCGCTGGTGCAGCCGGACGGGACGCAGTTGGCGAGCGGTGCGCTCGCGCATCACGACATTGCCGGGCCACGCGCGCAAACCGGTTGGGCCGACCTGCCAGCGCCCTGCGGCGCGTGGCTCTCCAACGTCGCGGGCACGCAGATCGCGACTCACATCGCCGCGCTCGTCGAAGCGTACTGGCCGCAACTGCCGCTCGCGACGATCCGCGCGAGCGCTCATCAATGCGGCGTGACCAATTGCTATACGACACCGCACTCGCTCGGTAGCGACCGCTGGTGCGGCATGATCGGCGCGCACGCGGCCTTTCCCGGCGAACATCTGCTGCTCGCGACCTTCGGCACCGCGACGACGCTCGAGGCGTTGCGCGCGGACGGCGCGTTTATCGGCGGATTGATCGCGCCGGGCTGGACGCTGATGATGCGCTCGCTCGGTGAGCACACCGCACAACTGCCGACGCTCGACGCCAAGTACGCGCGCGGACTGCTCGGCGGGGCCGCTACAGCCGACGCGGCACGACGCGGTCCGTTTTTCGCAACGGATACGCCGCGCTCGCTGTCGGCGGGCTGCACGCTGGCGCAGGCCGGATTGATCGAGCGGATGTGGCGCGATCTGCAGGATGAATGGCAAGTGCCGGTGCGTCTCGTGGTCAGCGGCGGCGCCGCCGGCGAAGTGGCGAGCGCGCTGAAAGTGCCGCATACTCGCCACGATTCGCTGGTGCTGTCGGGGCTCGCGCTGATCGCCGCCGAGGATACGGCGCGCCAAAGCGGCTGAATGCCTGCCGGGCGGATGCGACCGAGTTGCGCCCTCCGCCCGGCGCTCAACTTCTTTCTGGATTGGAAACACCCACGATGCTTCGCTGGCCGATCGCCATTCTGATTGTTGTCAACGTGCTGGCTTTCGTCGCGCTGCGTGGCGCCTTCGGCCCGATGCCCACCGCCAGCGGACGCGAGCCGAATCATCTGAACCGCCAGATTCATCCGAACTGGCTGAAGGTGCGCCCGGTCAGCGCCGCCGATGCGGCCGATCAGGCAGTGGTCGGCGGACCCGCACCGCAGGCACCGATTTCGACATCGGAGTTGCCGCAGTAATCGGCCGAGCGACGCGGTTGATTAGACGCTCGGCATTGCGCCGCGCGTTCGCGCGGCAACGCGCAGCATCAACCCTGCGTGCGCACCTTCTTCAACAGCGCGGTCGTCGAGCGATCGTGCTCGAACGCGATCGCGAGCGCCTTGCCGCCCCAACCGCGCACGAGCGCCGATTCGGGTAGCGCGTCCATGTCGTAGTCGCCGCCCTTCACGAGCACGTCCGGGCGCAGCGCGGAAATCAGCTCGACCGGCGTTTTCTCGCCGAAGCCCACCACGTAGTCGACGCTTTCCAGCGCCGCGAGCAAGGCCATGCGGTCAGCCTCGTTGTTGATCGGCCGGTCGTCGCCTTTGCCGAGCATCCGCACCGATGCGTCGCTATTCACACCGACGATCAGGCACCCGCCCAACGCCTTCGCGTCGGCCAGATAGGTGACGTGACCGCGATGCAGGATATCGAACACGCCGTTCGTAAACACGACGGGCGCGCGCAGCGAAGGACGCAGCTTCACCAAGGCATCGCGCGTCAGAATCTTGCGTTCAAAGATGGCGGTCATCGCACGGTCACAGAGTTGGGGAGTTGCGAAGTTGCGGGAAGAGGAATGCCGGGTGCCGCCACGATACATGCTGGGCGGCTCGAAGCAAAACGGTCCGGCAAGCTCACGCCTGCCGGACCGCCATTTGAAACGGTGCTGACACCGCCCGAGCCGTTACGCCGGTTGCTGCTGCGCCGGGCTTTGTTCAGCGGCTTGCAGACGCGCGACCACTTCCTTGCGATAACGGTTCAGTTCCTGCGCGGTGGTGAACGTGCGTTCGAACAGCAGCGACAGGTTGTGCAGAATGCGCTCGACGACCTTCTTTTCCCACCCGTCGTCGAAACGGATCTGCTCGTCGAGCCAGCGCTCGAGCCATTCCGGATCCGGCAGACGCGACTGGATCGTGTCGCGCGGGAACAGCGCCTGGTTCACGTGCAGGTTGGTGGGGTGCAGCGGCTTTTCGGTGCGACGCGCCGACGCCATCAGCACGCCGATCTTGGCGAACGCGGCACGCGCGATGTCGCCGGTTTGCGCCATCGCCTTCTTCATGTAGCGCAGATACGCGCCGCCGTGGCGCGCTTCGTCGCGCGAGATGGTTTCGTAGATGTGCTTGATGACCGGCTCGGTGTGCCATTCGGCGGCGCGGCGATACCAGTGATTCAGGCGAATTTCGCCGCAGAAGTGCAGCATCAGCGTTTCGAGCGGCGGCGCGGGATCGAACTCGAAGCGCACCGCGTGCAGTTCCTCTTCGGTCGGGACCAGTTCCGGCTTGAAGCGGCGCAGGTATTCCATCAGCACCAGCGAGTGTTTCTGCTCCTCGAAGAACCAGACGCTCATGAATGCGGAGAAATCGCTGTCGTGATGATTGTCGCGCAGAAACATTTCCGTGGCAGGCAACGCCGACCATTCGGTGATCGCGTTCATCTTGATCGTCGCGGCCTGCTCGTCGGTCAACAGCGATGCATCGAATTTGTCCCAGGGAATGTCCTTCTCCATGTCCCATCGAACGGATTCGAGCGATTTATAAAGTTCCGGATAAAGCATGGTGTTCATAGTCCCACCCCTGTTCTGCACATACTGTGTGTGTCTGTTGCTGCTACGTGTAGCCGTTTTCACCTGTGACGAACGGACATGCCGTTTATCGGCCAAGCATTCAATTTTACGCGTTAACCGGCCGCCCAGAAGCATCGGGCAGCAAAGAAGTCCGGTCTGTTGTATTGGCGCCTGGAGCGTGAATCAGGCGCCGCGGCCAACCGTGGGTGAGGAATACCCTTTGCCTGAGGTCGAGCCAGTCTGGGTCGACAACCGCACCCCGTCCAGCCCTGCACCGGTAGCGCCGGCGGCGAATGACGAGAGAGCGGCGGGATTGGTTGTTTTCGGCGCACGCCCCAAAGCCAGATCAAGCTTACACAATGATAGCACGCGCCTCCGGCGAAACCCGTGACAGAAGCGGTGCGAGCGCGCTATGGCATTGACTTCTCTCAATAAAGTCGGCAATTCGCGCGGCAGGAAATCGCCGGCGTTGGCATACGGCAAAAAGGTAGGCGATGGGTTGTCTCGTCATCGGGCACTGATTCGCGGGGGCGAGAGGTGATGCAAGCGCGGACCTGACCGCCCCTGCTTTTGATTGCTTGCGCAGTCGCACGGGGTGCGAGCGTGTCGCCCGCACCGCCCGCTCACGTCGACTTTTTCTGCGTTGCTGCGCTCGTGCCCTCGCCGGATGCGCGTTTGGCCGATGTCGCGGCGCGCTTCGCGGCCGGCCGTTTGGCGGCGGGCTTCGCGCTTTGCGCACCGGTGCCCGACGGATCGCCGCCCGACGGATCGCCGCCCGACGGATCGCCGCCCGACGGATCGCCGCCCGACGGATCGCCGCCCGACGGATCGTCGCCCGACGCATCCGCAGCTTTCGACGACTCCGCCTTGCCCTGCGTGCCCCCGCCCGCCGCCGCGACCGCGACGGACGGCTGCGTCATCGCGAACTGCGCGATCTGATTGAACTGCGATTGCAGCAGATTCCACCACGCGGATGCATCGAAACCGGGTGCCGCGGGCGCTCCCTCCTCGTCTCTGTCGGCTGGAGGGGCGCTTTCGGGCGCGGGTTCAGCGGGCTTCGTCCAGCTCGGCGCCGGCGCGGGGCTTGGCGCGTCAGTCGCGGCCGCACCCGTTGCGGCAGCCGCCGCCTGCGACATCGAGGTCTGTGCGAACGCGCCGAACGCGCGCAGCGTCGCGAGCGTCGCGCGCTGCACTTCGAGCGCCTGGATCGCCGACTGCAGCATGCTCAGATTCAGCTTCAGCCATTGCTCGACCGCGCGCATGTCGGTGATGCGCTTGTCGAGCTCCTCGACGCTCGTGAGCGGCGCCATCATGTCGGACATCATCGACAGCGACGGACTCGTGCCGCCACCGGGCTGCGCGCCCGTCATGGCGGCGCCGAACGGCGACAGCCGAATCATGCTCCACATCCGATCGAGCATTTCAGCGGGCGGAAAACCGGGAAAGCCGGGAAAGGGCGGCGCGGAGCCAGTGGTGTCGGTCATGGTTGTCGCCTCGGTACTGGATGACAGGTAGAGCGCGCGATGCCGCGCGCGTTGATTCGATCATACCGTTTGAGGTATGACATCACGATGGTTCGCCGTGACGCGGATGGCCTGCGCCAAAATCGGGTGCGCGCCGCTCGCGCAACGAGCTCAAGCCCTCGCGCACATCGGGCCCCGCGAAGCCCATGAACTCCAGCGCGAGCGACGTATCGAACGCCGGCCCCGCCGTGCGCAGCCAGTTGTTCAGCGCGTACTTGGTCCAGCGGATGGCGGTCTGCGACCCGTCGGCGAGCTTGCGCGCGACTTCGAACGCCTTCGGCAGCAGCGCGCTTTCGTCGACCGCGAGCGACACGAGCCCGATGCGCTCCGCCTCTTCGCCGCTCACCGGCTCGCACAGCAGCAGGTAGTACTTCGCCTTCGCCATGCCGCACAGGAGCGGCCAGACGATCGCCGCATGGTCGCCCGCGGCGACGCCGAGACGCGTATGTCCGTCGATGATGCGCGCCGTCTTCGCCGCGATCGAGATATCGGCGAGCAGCCCCGCAACGAGCCCCGCGCCGACCGCGGGCCCGTGCATAGCCGACACGATCGGCTTGCCGCAGTTGATCACGTTGTAGACGAGGTCGCGCGCTTCGCGCCACACCCGCGTGCGCACCTCGAAATCGTTCGCCATGTCCTCGACGAGCTGCAGATCGCCGCCGGCCGAAAAGCCCTTGCCCTCGCCGCGAATGATCGCGACGCGCGTGTCGGGATCGCGATCGATGTCGCGCCAGATTTCCGCGAGCTCGTAATGCATGCGTGCGTCCGCGGTCGCGAGGCCGCTTTTATTCGCGCCCTCGCCGCTCATCACGACTTCGAGCACGCCGTGCGGATGACGCTGCAAACGCAGCGACTGGTAGTGCGCGTAGTACGCGTCGTTCGGTTGCGATGACTGAGTCATGGTGAGCAGTCCGTAGGTGATTCGTTCAGTCGCGCGCGGAACGTCGCGACCCGTTCAATGCGGCTGATAAAGCCACTTGCCATTGGTGATTTCGACCATCACGCGCGCGCGCTGATCGAGCCCGAGATGATCGGCCGCGCTCATGTTGACCACGCCGTTGGTATCCGCGAGACCGCGGGTTCCTTCGAGCGCATCGCGCAGCGCGCGGCGAAACGCCGGCGTGCCTGGCGCGCCGCTCTTCAACGCAAGCGGAATCGCGTGCTCGAGCAACGCGTCCGCGTCCGAGGTGTACGAACCGAACGCCGACACGCTGCCCGCGCCGTGCTGCGCCTCGAAGCGCGCGATGTATTCGAGCGCGAGGCGCCTGGCCGGATGATCGGCCGGCAATTGCGCGGCGACCAGCACCGGGCTCGCGGGCAGGTAAGTGCCGTTGCAATCGGCTCCGCACACGCGCAGGAAGTCGTTATTGCCGACGCCGTGGTTGTGATAGATGACGCCTTTGTAGCCGCGCTCGCGCAGCGTTTTCGGCGGCAGCGCGGCAGGTGTGCCGGCCGCGCCGACCACCACCGCGTCGGGGTGGGTCGCGAGAATCTTCAGCACCTGGCCGGTCACGCTCGGATCGGTGCGATTGAAGCGCTCGCTCGCGACCACGTCGATGTGATGCAGCTGCGCGAACTTCGCGACCTCGGCGTAGAAGGTCTCGCCGAGCGCGTCGGCCTGGCCGATGAACGCGATCGTCTTCACGCCGTGTCCGCTCGCATGCTCGGCGATCGCCGAGGCCATCATCGCGTCGGTCTGCGGCGTCTTGAAGACCCAGCGACGTTTCGCATCGACCGGTTCGATGATTTTCGCGGACGACGCGAGCGAGATCATCGGCGTTTCGCCCTCGGCGACCACGTCGATCATCGCGAGCGAATTCGGCGTGATCGATGAGCCGATGATCGCGTCGACGTGATTCTCGCTGATCAGCTTCTTGGTGTCCTGCACGGCCTGGGTCGTGTCAGATGCATCGTCGAGCACGATGTACTCGACGTTTTGCCCGCCAATCTGTTTCGGCAGCAGCGCGACCGTGTCGCGCGCGGGAATGCCGAGCGATGCGGCCGGTCCGGTCAGCGACAACACGAGACCGATCTTCACCTGCGCGAACGATGTCAGCGGCAACGCGCAGACGAGCGCGGCGCACAGCGTCGCGGCGCGCCGCGCGAAGCGCCGGCCGCGTTGATACGAGCCGCGCGCGCTCGTGCGCGCTTGAACGACTGACGCATCAGCGCGTCGATATCCAGCTGCGGGGAAGTTCAATCGCGGCATGCTGTCTCCTCACGTCGGGATTTTCGTTGTGGTGTATTGCCGATGTGCTACCGATGCGTTGCTGCACGCTTTATGACATTCGCACCGTCCCAGCCGGCGCGCCAGTCAGTGTAGCCGCGCGCGCGGGCGGTGGCATCGGGCGAAACCCTTTCGCATGTATCGCCGCGTCAACGCATCGCCGCGTGAGCGCCGCGCTTCATTCGAGCGGCGCGATGCTCTGCTCGATCGCACCGAAAATCGACTTGCCCGCGTCGTCGTACATTTCGATCTTCACGGTGTCGCCGTACTTCATGAACTCCGTTTGCGGCGCGCCGTGCTCGATCGTTTCGAGGCAGCGCTTCTCCGCGATACAGCAGTAGCCGCGCTTCGCGTCCTTGTTCGACACCGTGCCCGAACCGACGATCGAACCAGCCCGGAGATTGCGCGTTTTCGCCGCATGGGCGATCAGCTGACCGAAGTGAAACACCATATCGGTGCCCGCGTCGGGCTGGCCGACTTTCCTGCCGTTCCAGTGGACGATCATCGGCCGATGCACGCGGCCTTCGCGCCAGTGTTCGCCGAGCTCGTCGGGCGTCACCGCGACCGGCGCGAACGACGTGGCCGGCTTGCTCTGGAAAAAGCCGAAGCCCTTCGCGAGCTCGGCGGGGATCAGGTGGCGCAATGACACGTCGTTGACGAGCGTCACCAGCCGCACGCCGCGCAATCCCTGCTCGGGCGTCGCGCCCATCGGCACGTCACCGATGATGACCGCGACTTCGGCCTCGAAGTCGATGCCGTACTGTTCCGATGCGCACACGATGTCGTCGCGCGGGCCGATGAAGTCGTCGCTGCCGCCCTGGTACATCAGCGGGTCGGTCCAGAATTCGGGCGGCATTTCCGCGCCGCGCGCACGCCGCACGAGTTCGACATGGTTCACGTACGATGAACCGTCGGCCCACTGGAACGCGCGCGGCAACGGCGCCATGCACTCTTTGGCGTCGAACGAAAAGCTGTTGCGCGCGCGGCCCTGGTTCAGCGCATCGTAGAGGTCGTGCAGTTGCGGCGCGTAGAAGGCCCAGTCGTCGAGCACGCGCTGCAGCGTGGGCGCGATTGCGTCGGCGATGGCCGCCGTGTGCAGGTCGCGGGACACGACGATCAGTTGACCGTCGCGCGTGCCGTCCTTCAGCGAGGCAAGTTTCATAGAGCTGTGAACCGTGTATTAGTGACGATGGAAGGAATCTATTCTACGATGGTGAATCGGCGCGGCCCAAGATGTGCGTGTTCTTCGTCGCTGTCACTGTCACCACCGCCGTTACGCGCCTTTTACGATTACCGAACGCGCTGCCCGCGCCTTTTGCACATGTCCGCCAACGCCCGCTCCGGCACGATCCGCACCCGCACCGACCCCGCGTCCGCCGACGAACTGCCCGACGCCGCCGATGCCACCGACGCAACCGGTGTCGATGACGAAGCTGGTGAACCCGGCGAAGAAAAACTGCGCTCAGGCATCCAGTCGATCGAGGTCGGGTTCAGGCTGCTCGACGTGCTGACCCACGAGCCGCGCGCAATGATGCTGCGCGATCTCGCGCACCGTGCGGGCATGAGTCCGGCGAAGGCGCATCGCTATCTGGTCAGCTTTCTGCGTCTCGGCGTGGTCGCGCAAGACCCGCTGTCCGGCCGCTACGAACTCGGCGGCTTCGCTTTGCAGCTGGGGCTCGCGCGGCTTGCGCGGGTCGACGGTGTGAAGCTCGCGCGCATCGCGCTCGCCGAGTTGCGCGACCGGCTCGATCTGACGGTCGGCATCGCCGTGTGGGGCAATCAGGGGCCGACGATGGTGCACTGGATGGAGTCGAGCTATCCGGCCAAGGCATCGTTGAAACTCGGCGACGTGATGCCCTTGCTGAGTTCCGCGACCGGTCTGCTCTTCGCTGCCTACCTGCCATCCGGCAAGACCGACGCGATGATCGAGCGCGAGCTGGCCGACTCGCGGCGTTCGTCGCATAGCGGCGCGCCGCGCACCCGCGAAGACGTCGACAAGGTGCTCGCCGAGGTGCGCGAGCACGAGGCCGCGCGAGTCGAAGGTATGCTGCTGCCGACGATCCACGCGTTTTCGATGCCGGTGTTCGATTCGACCGGCGAACTCGCACTCGCTCTCGTCGCGCTCGGCCATGAAGGCGGGTTCGATATCCGCTGGGGTGGCGAGATCGATACCGCGCTGCGCGAATGCGCGCGCAAGCTGTCGTACGAACTCGGCTATAGCGCGACACCGCGTAGCGACAACGGTTGATACGCGCCAGTCCTTTCAAGCTCTCACCAATTCAAGCGCCGATGGATTTTGCTTCCGCCAACCGCCGTGGTAATCGCCTTCCCGCTTTGGGCAGCGGGCCAGGACGCGGGGCGCGCGCGGGACGCTGGATCGCGGTGCTCGTGGTCGTGGCGGTCTTGCACTGGATCGCGGCGCAATGGTTCGAGCGCAATCGCGTGGATCTGAATCCGGCGAATCACGAGCATGTGCCGGTGCAGGTCGCGCTGCTGACGCCCGAGAGGGTCGAGCGTCAACCGGCGCCAAAGCCGGCCGCGCCGGCACCGCACCCACCCGCGCCCACACGCAAGCCCGCGGCGCGTCCGCCGCGCGAGCAGCATGTGTTGAGCGCATTGCAGCCGGCCAAGCCGAACGAGCCGGCGGCTACGCCGGCATCCGAGGTCGCGGCAAGCGCGCCGCCCGCCGCCGCGAGCGCGAATGCGCCGGTCAATGCCAATGCCAGCGGCGCCGCCGCGAGTGCCGCTGGCGCGGCCAGCGCGCCGCAGGCGTCGCAGGGCGTGAAGTTTTCGGTGCCGCCATCGGCCGAACTCGACTACGACACGTTCTACAACGGCGTGCGCAACGCGCCCGGCACGATCCATTGGGCGAGCAATGGGCTAGGCTACGAAATGGTCGTATCGGTGCCGCTGCCGTTCGTCGGTCCGTTCGTGTTTTCGAGCCACGGAGGGATCGACGCGTTTGGCCTCGCGCCGGCGCAGTACAGCGAAAAGCGTGGCCGTCGCGCGGAAGACATCGCGATCTTCAATCGCAGCGACAGGAAAATTGGCTTCACGCGCACGCCCGCCTCGCTGCCGTTGCCCGACGGCGCGCAGGACCGCTTCAGCGTCGTGATGCAGCTCGCAAGCCTCGTGCGCGGCGAACCGGACGCCTATAAGCCCGGCGTGACGCGACAGTTTTTCGTCGTCGATTCCGATAGCGGCGAGAACTGGCCGATCGAGACGATTGGCGACGAAACGATCCGCGCGGCGCAGGGCTACCTGCAGACGCGTCATTTCAAACGTCTGCCGCGGCACGATGGCGACCAGCGCCGCATCGACGTGTGGCTCGCGCCGTCGCTCGGCTGGCTGCCCGCGCGCATTCTGCAGACGGAGCCGAACGGTACCCAGTTCGAGCTGGTGTGGCGCGGCAAGCTAAATGTCGATGGGGCCTCGGCGGTGGATGCCTCGCCCTCCGCTCCCTCAGCCCCCTCCACCACGAGCCCTGCGCCAGCGCCGGCCGACGCATCGGCAGTAACGCCCGAGCCCGCCCCCGCCGCAGCGGTCGATTCAACCGCTCCAACAATCATCAAACCGTGACACTTGTCGTGACACAGTGTCACCAGCAGAACTGCTCGAGATCGGCGAAACTTACTTTGCAACACTGACTCGCACGTCAATGGAGCCTCCGTTTGCGCGAACGGGGCGACCCACCGCGCTTTTTCACTGCGTTTCCTTCAAAGGAGTCTGCATGCAAGTGAACATCAACGGTATCGAAACACGCTACGTGCTGAGCAACGAAGGCGGCGGCCCGTGGCTCACGTTCATCCATCAGCTGGGCGGCGATCTTTCCATCTGGGATCAGATGGCCGGCTATTTCCGCGACGATTACACAGTGCTGCGCTACGACGTGCGCGGCCACGGCCACAGCGCGGTCGCGCGCGAGCCGTTCACCATGCGCGATCTGGCCGACGATCTCGCCAAACTGCTCGATGCGCTCGGCGCGCCGACGACGCACCTGGTCGGCCTGTCGCTCGGCGGCATGATCGCGCAGCAATTCGCGCTCGACCATCCATCGCGTCTCGACACGCTGACGATCGCCGACAGCACCGGCGGCACTCCGCCCGAAAACCGCGAGTTGTGGAATCAGCGGGCCCACACCGCTCGCAGCGACGGCATGGAGGCGCTGCTGCCGTCGACGATCGCGCGTTGGCTCACGCCCGACTTTCAGGCCGCGCATCCCGAAGCGGTCGAGCCGATCCGTGAGGCATTTGCGCGCACCCCGCCGGAAGGCTTCGCGATGGCCTGCGAGGCGCTGCGCGACTTCGACCTGCGCGGCAAGCACGGCGCGATCCGCTTGCCTACGCTGACGGTGGCCGGACGTCACGATACGGGCACGCCCCCTGCTGCTACGCAGGCAATAGCGGAGGCGATCGAGGGCGCCCGCTTCGAGTTGCTGGATGCCGCGCATCTCACGCCCGTCGAGCAATCTCACCGTTTTGCCGCGTTGCTTGAATCGTTTCTGGAGCGGCGAGTCTAACCGTCAGGTCCGGAGTTTTTTTACTTGCGTCGTCCGGACCCACCCCTTGAATTCCATCCCCCATGCTCCACCTATGTTGCAGAAAAGGGCAGGAGCCCAACGGAAATAAGGAGTGTCGCCATGCAAATGATCTATAACAGCCCTAACTACTGTGTCGTCGAGTTTCCTCCGCAGGAAGGTCAGCTGGCCATGAAGTCGGGCGGCTACGAGATTGTTGACAAGAACATGCAGCGCGAAATCTACATCGACGGTGCAATGGCGGCGCGTTTTCGCGAGCATGTGCAAAAGCTGATCGAAGGCGAGCCGACGCTCGACGAGGTCGACGAATTCCTCGGTCAATTCGACAGCTTGATGCACCAACCCGTTGTTCTGCATTGAGCGGAGGGGTTTAGCTGGCGCTCAGGCGACATCGATCGACCGTACCGCGCGGCTTGTCCGGCGGGTTCCATTTTGCGGTCGGCGGCAACGAAACGGCCCGGCAGGCTTTGGCTTGCCGGGCTATTTTTTATTGCTTCACCTGTTAGCTCGTTCTGAATTGCTGACGCGGCGCATTCGTATCGGTCGATTTTGCCGGTCGCGCCTCAAACCCGCCTCCCGCCCGCCGGGCGCATCCGCGCCGCAGCGGCTACAATGACAGGCTTTCCGCCAATGCCGGCGCAAGCCCTCGTCCGCCATGACCCAGCCTGCTCAACCCATCACGCCAGTCCGTTCCGAGCCCGCCTATACTCGCGGCGCAGCGCTGCCCGCGCTGCTGAACTCGCGCATCCTGATCCTGGACGGCGCGATGGGCACGATGATCCAGCGCTACAAGCTCGACGAAGCCAGCTATCGCGGCGAGCGCTTCAAGGACTACGCGCGCGACATCAAGGGCAACAACGAACTGCTGTCGATCACCCAGCCGCAGATCATCTCCGAGATTCACGAGCAATATCTGGCGGCGGGCGCGGACATCATCGAGACCAACACGTTCGGTGCGACCACGGTCGCACAGGCCGACTACGGCATGGAGTCGCTCGCCGTCGAGATGAACCTCGAATCGGCGAAGCTCGCGCGCGCCGCGTGCGATAAGTACGCGACGGCGGACAAGCCGCGCTTCGTCGCCGGCGCAATCGGCCCGACGCCGAAAACCGCCAGCATCTCGCCGGACGTCAACGATCCGGGCGCCCGCAATGTGACCTTCGACGAACTGCGCACCGCGTACTACGAGCAGGCGAAAGCCCTGCTCGACGGCGGCGCGGACCTGTTCCTCGTCGAAACGATCTTCGACACGCTGAACGCGAAAGCCGCGCTGTTCGCGCTCGACGAACTGTTCGAAAACACCGGCGAGCGTCTGCCGATCATGATCTCGGGCACGGTCACCGATGCCTCGGGCCGCATTCTGTCCGGCCAGACCGTCGAGGCCTTCTGGAACTCGCTGCGTCACGCGAAGCCGCTCACGTTCGGCCTGAACTGCGCGCTCGGCGCGGCGCTGATGCGCCCTTATATCGCCGAGCTCGCCAAGCTGTGCGACACCTACGTGTCGTGCTATCCGAACGCCGGTCTGCCGAATCCGATGAGCGACACCGGCTTCGACGAGTTGCCCGCGGATACCTCGGGCCTGCTGAAGGAATTCGCCGAAGCGGGACTCGTGAACATCGCGGGCGGCTGCTGCGGCACGACGCCCGAGCACATCGCGGCGATCGCGAAGGCGCTCGCCGAGCTGAAGCCGCGCAAGTGGCCGAGCCAGTATCGCGACGCGGCTTGAGCCGGCCTCGCGCACTTCACCCCGACGCCCGGCACGCCCAGAACGCCCCTTAACGCACGCACCCGACTCGCATATACGCCATGACCGATCACACCATGCGCCTTAGCGGCCTCGAGCCGTTCAACGTCACGTCCGGGACGCTCTTCATCAACGTTGGCGAACGCACCAACGTGACCGGCTCGAAAGCGTTCGCGCGAATGATCCTGAACAATCAGTTCGACGAGGCGTTGGCCGTCGCGCGCCAGCAGGTCGAGAACGGCGCGCAGGTCATCGACATCAACATGGACGAGGCGATGCTCGATTCGAAAGCGGCGATGGTGCGCTTCATGAATCTGATCGCGTCGGAGCCGGACATCGCGCGCGTGCCGATCATGATCGACTCGTCGAAGTGGGACGTGATCGAGGCGGGCCTTAAATGCGTGCAGGGCAAGGCGATCGTCAACTCGATCTCGCTGAAGGAAGGCAAGGAGCAGTTCGTTCACCACGCGAAGCTGATTCGCCGCTACGGCGCGGCCAGCGTCGTAATGGCCTTCGACGAACAGGGCCAGGCCGATACGTTCGCGCGCAAGAAGGAAATCTGCCGGCGCTCGTACGAGATACTCGTCAACGAAGTCGGCTTCCCGCCCGAAGACATCATCTTCGATCCGAACATCTTCGCGATCGCGACCGGCATCGAGGAGCACAACAACTACGCGGTCGACTTCATCGAGGCGACGCGTTGGATCAAGCAGAACCTGCCGTACGCGAAGGTGAGCGGCGGCGTGTCGAACGTGTCGTTCTCGTTTCGCGGCAACGACCCGGTGCGCGAGGCGATTCACACCGTGTTCCTCTATCACGCGATCCAGGCGGGGATGGACATGGGCATCGTCAACGCGGGTCAGCTCGGGGTCTATGCCGAACTCGATCCCGAACTGCGCGAGCGCGTCGAAGACGTCGTGCTGAATCGACGTGAAGACGGTACCGACCGTCTGCTCGAAATCGCCGACAAGTTCAAGAGCGGCGCCGCGAAGAAGGAAGAGAACCTCGAGTGGCGCAACCAGCCGGTCGAAAAGCGTCTCGCGCACGCGCTCGTGAGCGGCATCACGACCTTCATCGTCGAAGACACCGAGGAAGTGCGCGCTAAGATCGCCGCCGAGGGCGGCCGTCCGATCAATGTGATCGAAGGCCCGCTGATGGACGGCATGAACATCGTCGGCGACCTGTTCGGTCAGGGCAAGATGTTCCTGCCGCAGGTCGTGAAGTCGGCGCGCGTGATGAAGCAGGCGGTCGCGCATCTGATCCCCTTCATCGAGGAAGAAAAGCGCCAGCTCGCGGCGGCCGGCGGCGATGTGCGCGCGAAGGGCAAGATCATCATCGCGACCGTCAAGGGCGACGTGCACGACATCGGCAAGAACATCGTGTCGGTCGTGCTCCAGTGCAACAACTTCGAAGTGGTCAACATGGGCGTGATGGTCCCGTGCAATGAGATCCTCGCGAAGGCGAAGGTCGAGGGCGCGGACATCGTCGGGCTGTCGGGCCTGATTACGCCGAGTCTCGAAGAGATGGCCTACGTCGCGTCGGAAATGCAGCGCGACGACTACTTCCGCGTGAAGAAGATTCCGCTGCTGATCGGCGGCGCGACCACCTCGCGCGTGCACACCGCGGTGAAGATCGCGCCGCAGTACGAGGGTCCGGTGGTCTACGTGCCGGACGCATCGCGCTCGGTGTCGGTCGCCTCGAGCCTGCTGTCCGACGAGGGCGCCGCGAAGTACATCGACGAACTGAACGCCGATTACAACCGCATCCGCGATCAGCACGCGAACAAAAAGGCGCAGCCGATGGTCACGCTCGCCGAAGCGCGCGCCAACAAGACGAAGATCGACTGGGCGGCCTATCAGCCGGTCAAGCCGAAGTTCATCGGCCGGCGCGTGTTCAAGAACTTCGATCTGAACGAGCTCGCGAACTATATCGACTGGGGTCCGTTCTTCCAGACGTGGGATCTCGCCGGCCCGTATCCGGCGATCCTCAACGATGAGATCGTCGGCGAATCGGCGCGACGCGTGTTCTCCGACGGCAAGTCGATGCTCGCGCGTCTGATTCAGGGCCGCTGGCTGCAGGCCAACGGCGTGATCACGCTGTTGCCGGCCAACACGGTGAACGACGACGACATCGAAATCTACACGGACGAATCGCGCACCGAAGTCGCGCTCACCTGGCGCAATCTGCGTCAACAGAGTGTGCGGCCTGTGGTCGACGGGCTGATGCGACCGAACCGGTCGCTCGCCGACTTCATCGCGCCGAAGGACTCGGGCGTCGCCGACTACATCGGCATGTTCGCGGTGACGGCGGGTCTTGGCGTCGACGTGAAGGAGAAGCAGTTCGAGAAGGATCTCGATGACTACAGCGCAATCATGCTGAAGGCGCTCGCGGACCGGCTCGCCGAAGCGTTCGCCGAAGCGATGCACGCGCGTGTGCGGCGCGACCTGTGGGGCTACGCGAGCAGCGAAAACCTCTCAAACGACGAGCTGATCGCCGAAAAATACCGCGGCATCCGCCCCGCGCCGGGCTACCCGGCCTGCCCCGATCACCTCGTCAAGCGAGACATGTTCGAGGTGCTGCAGGCGAATGAAATCGGCATGAGCGTGACCGAATCGCTGGCGATGCTGCCGGCCGCGAGCGTGTCGGGCTTCTACCTCGCGCATCCGGACAGCACCTATTTCTCGGTCGGCAAGATCGGCGCGGATCAGCTCGACGACTACGCGCAGCGGATGTCGCTCTCGAAAGCGGACGCCGAGCGCGCGTTGGCGCCGTTGCTTTGAGCGTGAAGCGATGCGTGGCCCGGCCGTGCGGCCCGGGCCACGCATGCGCGACTATATCGAGTCCGAAAGCCTGAATATTTGGCGCCACGGCAATTTCGGCTTTGTAGACTGAGTCGGCTTTCATCCCCCGTCAGGCGCGAGCACGACGCGCCGGCTCACCGAGATTGCAACCGTCAACGGAGAAAATCGTATGAAGAAGCTGACACTGTTATTGACCGCTGTTTCACTGGCCGCGGGTGCCTCCGTGGCGCTCGCGCAGCCCGCCGCGCCGGGCGGATCGAGCTCGGTCAGCTCCTACTCGCCCCCCACCGAGGCGCATGTCAAAAAGGCGAAGAAGCAAAAGATGAAGAAGGGCGCGGCAGCGTCGGCGGCCTCCGAGGGCCAATGAGCGGCACGGCGGATAAAACCTTCTGAATGGCAAAGAGCCCGCGTCGAGCGGGCTCTTTTCTTTGGTGCGCCAAAAGAACGCTTACGAAGACCTTCTGAGTCCGGGCCGCGACGCTCGGGACCCGCCAGAAATCAGATCCCCCAGACGATATCCGCGTTTTCCTTCTGCGCCGCGCGCAGCATATCGAGGAACGGATACGCGCGCTGCGCGAGACCGGGCGGAATCTCGTGACGATCACGGCCGTCCTCGCCCTCGTGGAAATGGCCCTCGTGCTCGGCGCGCTCCTGCTTATCGGACGTGATCGCCGCTTCGAGCTTTTCGATGGCCGGGCCCAGTTCGTCGTGAGTGATGACGCCCCGCTGCCCAAGGCGTTTGCCGACAATGCCGACCAGATACTGCGCCAGATTCTCCAGCATCATCACGTCCGGGCAGGCGTGGCACTTGAAAGTAATCAGCATGACTGTTCCCTTTTTCGTTATGTCGGGTGAGCGCACGAGCGTCCCAAGGGCTGCAGCTGCGCGCGCCTGACGCGGCGCCGGCAAGGCGCGGCGGCCACACCCCTCGCGGGCAGCTCATTGAACATATTAGCACCTGCTAAAATCCGTCTGAACGGAAAAGCGCGCCGCCCAGCGCCACGTACGGCGCGGCTCGACGAGCATCGCGCACGCGGGCAACCGGGGGCGTCGAATCATCGGCCGCAATCCGCATACCGCGCGAGCCTGCGTAACGGCAAGCCGCCGTGCGGACTCCACCGCGTTGCGCGGCTTGCGTTGCGGGTCGCCGCATCGCACGGGGACGCTGTGCCGGCGACGCAGCCATCATGGCCGCAAAGCGCGGCCGCGCTCCACGCTTTCGACACCGGCCGCGGCCGGCGCCTCTTCCGCCTTACCGGACTGCCTCACTGGACTTGCAACAAGCATGCTGCCCGCACATAAACACACACTCGAAACACTGCTCGCCGACACGGTGAAGCAGGTCGCGACCGCCACGCAAGGCGCGACCGAAGCCGCTTTCGTCTCGCCCGCCATCGCGCTGGAGCGCCCGAAAGTCGCCGCGCACGGCGACGTCGCGTGCAACGTCGCGATGCAGCTTGCCAAGCCGCTGCGCGCCAATCCGCGCCAGCTCGCGCAACAGATCGTCGACGCGCTGCTCGTCAATCCGCAGGCCAAAGGCCTGATCGATACTGCCGAAGTGGCGGGCCCCGGCTTCATCAACCTGCGCCTCACGGCCGCCGCCAAGCAAGGCGTGATCGCCGCCGTGCTCGCGGAGAAGGACGCGTACGGCCGCTCGCGGCGCGACGCCGGCAAGCACGTGCTGATCGAGTTCGTGTCGGCCAACCCGACCGGCCCGCTGCACGTCGGCCACGGCCGCCAGGCCGCGCTCGGCGACGCGCTTGCGCACGTGCTCCAGTCGCAAGGCTGGGACGTGCATCGCGAGTTCTACTACAACGACGCCGGCGTGCAGATCCACACGCTCGCGCTGTCGACCCAGGCACGCGCACGCGGCCTCGCCCCCGGCGACGAAGGCTGGCCCGCGTCGGCCTACAACGGCGAGTACATCGCCGACATCGCCAAGGACTATCTGAACGGCATCACGGTCGAGGCGAGCGACGGCGAGCCGGTCACCGGCGCGCGCGACGTCGAGGACCTCGAGGCGATCCGCCGCTTCGCCGTCACGTATCTGCGTCGTGAGCAGGACATGGATTTGCAGGCGTTCGGCGTGAAGTTCGACCAGTACTACCTGGAATCGTCGCTGTACACGGAAGGCCGCGTGGAGAAAACCGTCGACGCGCTGATTGCCGCAGGCAAGACTTACGAGCAGGAAGGGGCGCTGTGGCTGCGCACGACCGACGACGGCGACGACAAGGACCGCGTGATGCGCAAGACCGACGGCACCTACACGTACTTCGTGCCGGACGTCGCCTATCACGTCGCAAAGTGGGAGCGCGGCTTCACGAAGGTCATCAACGTGCAGGGCTCGGATCACCACGGCACGATCGCGCGCGTGCGCGCCGGTCTGCAGGGTCTCGGCATCGGCATTCCGAAGGGCTACCCCGACTACATCCTGCACAAGATGGTCACGGTCATGCGCAACGGCGAAGAGGTGAAGATCTCGAAGCGCGCGGGCAGCTACGTGACGGTGCGCGACCTGATCGAATGGTCGGGTGGCGCGATGCCGGGCTCGGAAGCGGCCGTCGATCTGATCGACGAGGAAACCATCCGCCGCGGCCGCGACGCGGTGCGCTTCTTCCTGATCTCGCGCAAGGCGGACACCGAGTTCGTGTTCGACATCGACCTCGCGCTGAAGCAGAACGACGAGAATCCGGTGCACTACGTGCAGTATGCGCACGCGCGCATCTGCTCCGTGATCGCCGAATGCAACGCGCGCTACGGCCTAGACGAAAGCGCACTGCCGAGCGTCGATCTCGCGCCGCTCGCGAGCGAGCGCTCGATGGCGCTGCTCAACAAGCTCGCCGAATTCCCGGACATGCTGCAGCACGCCGCCGACGAGCTCGCGCCGCACGCGGTCGCGTTCTACTTGCGAGAACTCGCCGGCGAATTTCACTCGTTCTACAATGATCGTGCCGAGCGCGTGCTGGTCGACGATGCGGCCGAACGCAACGCTCGCGTGGCGCTGCTCGCGGCCACGCGCCAGGTGCTGGCCAACGGTCTCGCGACGATCGGCGTCTCCGCTCCCGTCAAGATGTAACTCCTCCAGCGTAATATGCGCGCGGCCGTCGTTATAATCGGCGGCCGTTCCTGGATTCTTTTTGCAGGTGATTCGTACGATGGCAAAACCACGCCGCACAACAAAGCAATCGAAGCAAACCGGGGGCACTTTTCTCGGCATCGTGCTGGGCCTGATCGTCGGCCTGGCGATCGCGGTGGTGGTGGCGCTGTATATCACCCGTGCGCCTACGCCGTTCGTGTCGAAGGTCGCGCCACCGGCGCCGACCGACAACGGCGCGAGCCAGGCGCAATACGATCCGAACCGTCCGCTGCAAGGCAAGACGCCGGGCCAGCCGGTGCCGCAGGCCGCGCAACCCGCGCCACCGAACACCGCGCCGGGCCAGACCAACGCGCAGACCCAGTCGGGCATGCTCGAAGAACCGCAGATCGTCGAAGTCCCGCCGTCGGGCGGCAACGCGAATAACAACGGTACAGCGGTCGCGCCGAACCCCGCGCAGGAAAACGGCACCGGCGGCATTGTCGCGCCCGCGCCGGCCAAGAAGCCGCAGACCTCGAGCGCGCCGGCCGCCACCGCGGCGGGCTCCGCGCCGAAGAGCTCGAGCGCGACCACCCTGGCCAACGTCAAGCCTGGCTCGGCTGCCGCGCCCGCGCCCGCACCCGCACCTGCACCCGGCGACGCGAACACCGGCTACTTCCTGCAGGTCGGCGCGTACAAGACCGCCGCCGATGCCGAGCAGCAGCGCGCGCGCCTCGCGTTCCAGGGCTTCGAATCGAAGGTCACGCAGCGCGATGCCGGCGGCGTCACGTACTACCGCGTGCGCATCGGGCCGTTCTCGAAGTTCGAGGACATGAATTCGAGCCGTCAGCGTCTGTCGGACGCGGGTGTCGATACCGCGGTGATCCGCTTCACCAAACAATAAATAAACGGTAATGCCGGCCCGCGCGGCGCGTCGAACTATCGGCGCGGCGCGCGAGTCACAAGCACGATGGCCGCTTCGACCTGTATTGTGGCGGGCGACCACACCGAATCCCACCAGCGGTGACGGGCTTTTCGCATGGCGTCGCCGCGCCACCGCCTTATCCGGGTCTACACGACATGAAAAAACTGCTGAGCATCCTGTTCCTCTCGCTGGGCCTGATCGCGGCGAGCGCGCATGCATCGCCGAGCGCGCCGGTGGCCGGCAAGGACTACACCGTGCTGGCCACGCCGCAACCTACCGACGTGCCGGCCGGCAAGATCGAAGTCATCGAATTCTTCTGGTACGGTTGCCCGCACTGCAATGAATTCAACCCGTTCCTCGAAGCATGGGTCAAGAAGCAGGCCCCGGACGTCGTGTTCCGCCGCGTGCCGGTCGCCTTCCGCGACGACTTCATCCCGCACTCGAAGATGTTCCACGCGCTCGACGCGCTCGGCCTCGCGAACGAACTGACGCCGAAGGTCTTCAACGAAATCCACGTCAACAAGAACTATCTGCTGACGCCGGAAGACCAGACCAAATTCCTGGCGAAGTTCGGCGTCGATCCGAAGAAGTACATGGAAGCGTACAACTCGTTCTCGACGCAAAGCGCGCTGCAGAAGGACAAGAAACTGCTCGACGGGTTCAAGATCGACGGCGTGCCGACGCTCGCCGTGCAGGGCAAGTATTTGACCGGCCCGGCCGCGACCGGCACCCTGCCGGGCACGATCCAGGTGCTCGATTACCTCGTCTCGCAAGTCCGCGCCAAAAAGATGTAATCACGAGGCGCCGGTATGACCTCTCCGCTGAAGGTTTTCATTACCGGCGCTTCGAGCGGCATCGGCCTCGCGCTCGCCGGCGAATATGCACGGCGCGGCGCGATTCTCGGCCTCGTCGCCCGCCGCGGCGACGCGCTCGCCGCGTTCCAGCAGTCCCATCCCCAGAACACCGTCTCGATCTATGCGCTCGACGTGCGCGACGCGGAAGCGCTCGCCGATGCGGCCGCGCGCTTCATCGCCGAGCACGGCCTGCCCGACGTCGTGATCGCCAATGCCGGCATCAGCCGCGGCGCGCTGACCGGTCACGGCGATCTGCGCACCTTCCGCGAGGTGATGGACATCAATTACTTCGGCATGGTCGCGACGTTCGAGCCGTTCGCCGCCGCAATGGCCGACACCAAACATGGCACGCTGGTCGGCATTGCGAGCGTCGCCGGTGTGCGCGGCCTGCCGGGCTCGGGTGCGTATAGTGCGTCGAAGTCGGCGGCGCTGAAGTATCTCGAAGCGTTGCGCGTCGAGATGCGGCCGTTCGGCGTCGGTGTCGTCACGATCGCGCCCGGCTATATCCGCACGCCGATGACCGAGCACAATCCGTACAACATGCCGTTCCTGATGGACGCCGACCGTTTCGCGGCGAAGGTCGCACGGGCGGTCGAACGGCAGACGTCGTTCGCGGTGTTTCCGTGGCAGATGCGCGTGGCCGCGATGTTGCTGCACGTGCTGCCGCGCTGGCTCTACGACCGCGTGTTCGAACGCGCGCCGCGCAAGCCGCGCGCCGCCACCGAGTAAGTCATGCAACCTCGTGCGATCGATGCAGCCGGCGTCGCGCACGAATCCGCGGGCGCCGATGCGCGCATCGTGTCGCTGGTGCCGAGCCTCACCGAAACCCTGTTCGCGCTCGGGCTCGAGCGGCAGATCGTCGGGCGCACCGGCTTTTGCGTGCATCCGCGCGACAAGGTCCGCGCGGTGCCGAAGGTCGGCGGCACGAAAGCCGTCAAACTCGACGCGATCCGCGCGCTGCGCCCCACCCACCTGATCGTCAATATCGACGAAAACGAACGCGACACCGTCGAGCAATTGCGCGCGTTCGTGCCGCACATCGTCGTCACTCATCCGCAGACGCCGCGCGACAACCTCGCGCTGTACGCGCTGCTCGGCGCGATCTTCAGACGTGAAGAGGAAGCGCGGCGCTTGAGCGGCGCGCTCGACGCGCGTCTGCGCGAAGCCGCCGCTCGCACCTTCGCCGCGCAGAACGTGCTGTACCTGATCTGGCGCGAACCGTGGATGAGCGTCGCGCGCGATACCTACATCGCCGCGATGCTGCGTCTCGTGAACTGGCACACGTTGCCCGACGTGCACGGCGGCAGCGTCGGCGCCACGCGCTACCCGACGCTCGACTTCGACACCGCGCCATGGCTCGCGCAAGTCGACCGCGTGCTGCTGTCGAGCGAGCCGTACCGCTTCACGGCCGCGCATCGCGATGCGCTCGCGCGCGATCCGCGGTTCACTGGCAAGCGCATCGAGCTGATCGATGGGGAAATGACGTCGTGGTACGGCGTGCGCGCAATCGATGGCATCGGCTATCTGCTGCGCGGGGCCGCGGCGGCCTGAGGCGGCAACACAGCCGCGCCGCCCCCATATGGATATGTCGATTAAATTGTTGTCGCCATAATGGCCCTTCGATAAGCTTTCGCGAAGGCGCGCCGCCGGCCAGGCCTCGAAGGCAGGCCCCTCGGCCTCAGGCCGGGATCGCCCGACCTGTACGGCGGCGCCGGGAACGTATCACAATCGTGGCGACGCGCGCGCCGGGAGCGCTCCCCTGCCCGCTCACGCATCGCCGCCATAAACACAACCAGACGCACTGCCTGACTGCGCTCGTTACCGGAGATCCTATGCGCTTCAAACTGCTCGCAGCCGCCATCCTGCTCACGGCGCCCGCGCTCGCGCTCGCCAAACCATTGACCGTCTGTACCGAATCGAGCCCCGACGGCTTCGACGTCGTGCAGTTCAATTCGCTGGTCACGACGAATGCATCGGCCGACGTGATCTTCAACTCGCTGGTGTCGTTCGACGAAGCCGCGAAGAAGGTCGTGCCCGCGCTCGCCGACAAATGGGAAGTGAGCCCCGACGGCCTGACCTACACGTTCCACCTGCGTCCGAACGTGCAGTTCCAGACCACCGACTACTTCAAGCCCAACCGCGCGCTGAATGCCGACGACGTGATCTTCACCTTCGACCGCATGCTCAACGACAGCAATCCGTGGCACAAGGTGGCGGGCGCGAGCGGCTTCCCGCACGCGCAGTCGATGGGGCTGCCGAAGCTGATCAAGTCGATTACCAAGGTCGACGACGACACGGTCAAGTTCGAATTGAACGAGCCGAACGCGACGTTCGTGTCGATCCTGACAATGGGCTTTGCGTCGATCTATTCGGCCGAGTACGCGGACCAGTTGCTGAAGGCCGGCAAGCAGGTCGACCTGAACGCGAAGCCGATCGGCACCGGCCCGTTCGTGCTGAAGAGCTATACGAAAGACGCAGTGATCCGTTATGACGCGAACCCGACCTACTGGGGGCCGAAGCCGAAGATCGAGCGTCTGATCTACGCGATCACGCCGGACGCAACCGTGCGCGCGCAGAAGGTGAAGGCTGGCGAATGCCAGATCGCACTGTCACCGAAGCCGCAGGATCTCGCCGACGCGAAGAAGGACAAGTCACTCGCGATCGTGCAGACGCCCGCGTTCATGACGGCCTTCGTCGCGCTGAACACGCAGCAGAAGCCGCTCGACAACCAGAAGGTGCGCGCCGCGCTGAACATGGCGTTCGACCGCGCGACGTATCTGAAGACCGTGTTCGACAACACCGCGACGCCGGCCGTGAACCCGTTTCCGCCGAATACGTGGAGCTACAACCACTCGATCAAGGGCTGGCCGTACGACCCGGCGAAGGCGAAGCAGTTGCTCACCGACGCGGGTTTTCCGAACGGGTTCCAAACGACCATCTGGGTGCGTCCGAACGGCAGCGTGCTGAATCCGAATCCGAAGGCCGGTGCCGAACTGCTGCAGGCCGACTTCGCGAAGATCGGCGTGAATGCGGACGTCAAGGTGATCGAATGGGGCGAGCTGATCAAGCAGGCGAAGCAAGGCCAGCATGACTCGCTGTTCATGGGATGGGCGGGCGACAACGGCGATCCGGACAACTATCTGTCGCCGCTCTTCAGTTGCAACGCGGTGAAGTCGGGGATCAACTTCGCGCGCTTCTGCGATCAGGATCTCGACAAGCTGATCGCCGACGGCAGAGCAACGTCCGATATCGCCAAGCGCACGAAAGCGTATGAAGCCGCGCAGCAGATCATCCATGACGAAGCGCTGTGGATTCCGCTCGGCTATCCGACCGCTGCTGCGATCACGCGTACGAACGTGAGCGGGTATCACGTGAGTCCGTTTGGACGGCAGAATTTTGGGGCGGTGGTGGTGCAGTGATTTTGCGCTGCGGTTGACGCAGACAGCCCTGCGAGAAAGCCCGGTTCTTGAACCGGGCTTTTTTTATCTGACGCGCGAATTGGCTGATCGCATATGACACTGCGTAACCTTTTCCGACGTGATCTCGGGCCTTTGCCCGCGAGAACCGACTCCTAATGCAATTTTCCCTCAGGCAAGAAGCTAATAATCGTTTGCAAAGCAACGGCCCACACTTTGACAACAGGAATGGTTACGGCAATGCAAGCTCCAACGAGGGAAGGATCAAGGCACCACGATCGAGACGTTGAGAAAGCTGAACCCGACGGCCGCTGTTCTTCGCCCTGGACAAGTATTGACGTACCGGAAAGCTTCAATTCAAAAAGTGATTGCAGGCTGGCACCCCATCGTCACGACGTTCATAGCACTGCGCTATAACGGACGTCGGGAACCAAACTACGCCAGAAAACTTGATTGCGCGTTGTCATCGGTGCGGAAAGGAAAGGCGGCCCTATGTGCACAATGAAGCTGATCTGTTTCGCCCTGGCCGCCTGCCTGCCAACAATGGTCCTTGCAGCCTCAGCGGTTCCCGTCGCAAGCGAGCGGGCCTTGCGCGAGGAATGCAGCGCGTTCTCGCAAGCGGGGATGCGGGACTGTCTGGCAGAAAAAGCAGAGGCGAGTAAGAAGACCCTCAGACGAGCCGAGGAGAAGATGGCTGGCACCCTTTCCAAATGGGATGAAGACCACAAGTACGTCAACCAGGCCAGGGCAAAACTCGCCGCATCAAACAGAAAATTCGCTCGGTACCGTGAGTCTCAATGCGACTTCGCAGCTTCGCTGACTGGTGGTGCAGCCGGCAATGCGCACGAAATCAGCCGATTAGCTTGCGTTTCCGAACTCAACAACCGGCGAGCCGAGCAACTACGCAACGCTGCATCTGACATGCCCTTGAAGTAGTTCGCGTGAGAGGACACCCAGCATCGTTGCGCCGCTCAGTGCCTTCGCGAAGCGCGGATCTATTCGTCCGCGCTTCTCCGCCCGCGGCGAATGTCCGAGATCACACCGCCGCAAACCGTATCACCCCGTCCGCATTCTGCGTCCGCTTCAATTCCCCCGCCCGCCACAGCAGATGCAAATGCGCGAGCGCCTCACCCATCGCGAACGTCATCTGATGGATATCGAGTTGGCGCTTGAACATCAGCGGCACGATGTCGGCGGCGCTTTGCGGCTTTTCCGCGCACGCTTCGCGCACTTCGGCGAGCCGCGCATCGTGATGCTCGCGCAGTTGCCGAATGCGCGTGCGCACGCCGCGAAACGGCTTGCCATGCGACGGCAGCACGAGCGTATCTTCTGGCATCGTCTCGTAGCGGCCAAGCGACTCCAGATACAGTTCGAGCGGCGAGCCCTCAGGCTCGATATCGAACACCGACACGTTGGTTGAAATGCGCGGCAGCACCATGTCGCCTGAAATCAGCGTGCCGGTTTCCGCACAGTGCAGCGCGCAGTGTTCCGGCGAGTGGCCGAAGCCTGTGACCACGCGCCACGTCCTGCCGCCGATCCTCACGTCCTCGGCTTCGCGCAAACGCCGGTATTGCCCCGGAATCGCCGGTACGAGGCTCGAGTAATAGCTCGTGCGATTGCGCAGTTTGTCGACCGATTCGGTGTCGTTCAAACCATGCCGCGCGAAGTGCCGCGCCGCGGCCTCGCCGCCCGCGTTCGAACCGTCGCCCGTCGCCATTACGCGCGCCTGCATGTATTCGCCGAGCGTCATCCAGAGCCGCGCGTCCCAACGCTTTTTCTCGCCGCCGCCGCACACCCAGTGCGCGAGGCCGATGTGGTCCGGATGGCAATGCGTGACGATCACGCGCAGCACCGGCAGCCCGTCGAGCACCGACTCGAACACGCTCTCCCAATTCGCCTTGATCGTGTCCGACGTGATGCCGCAGTCGACCACGGTCCAGCCTTGCTGACCGTCGATCTCATCGCGCAGCAGCCACAGGTTGATATGGTCGAGCGCGAACGGTAACGGCATGCGCAGCCATAGCACGCCCGGCGCGACTTCCATCGTGCGGCCCGAGTCGGGCATCGTGTCGTTGAACGGGTATTGGAGTTGGTGTTCGAGTGCATTCATGGGGACTGTCTTCCTCCGACGACTCTCCGGCATGGCCAGGTATGCGATGCCGGTCGGCCTGGTTGTGGTTGCGTTCCGCTCAGGTTGACGATAACGTAAACGTCGATTCTATCGTTCAATCCGGTTTTGTGCCGGCCAAGCGGCCACGAGATGTCCCGATGAATACGCAATACACGATCACCGAACTCGCGCGCGAATTCGACGTCACGCCACGCGCAATTCGTTTCTATGAAGACCAGGGTTTACTCTCACCGAGCCGCGAGGGTTCGAGCGGCTTGCGGCGCGTCTATTCCGGCCGCGACCGCACGCGTCTGAAGCTCACGCTGCGCGGCAAGCGCCTTGGCTTCACGCTGTCGGAGATTCGCGACCTGCTCGACGTCTACGAGTCGCCGACCGACACCGTGCCGCAATTGCACGCGTTTCTCGCGACGGTCGCGCGTCATCGCGAAGTGCTCGAACGTCAGCGCGAAGATCTCGACGCGACGCTCGAAGATCTGGCGCAGTACGAAGCGCAGGCGCGCGCGTTGCTCGATGGCACGAGGCACGACGCGAAACCTGCCTGAAGCTGCCTGACTCTGACCGGCGTTTGCGGAGCGCGCGTGATGAATCACTTCCCCAAACTGTTATCGTCGCAAATCGGTTTCGACGTCGCGCAGACGATGCTCGAAGGGTTCGACCGTCACTACCGGATCTTTCGCGACGCGGCGATCCATGCGAAGACGCTGTTCGAAGCCGGCGACTGGCACGGCCTGCAAAAGCTCGCGCGCGACCGCATCGCGTCGTACGACGATCGCGTGCAGGAATGCGTGCACCTGCTCGAAGACGAGTACGACGCGGAGAACATCGACAGCGAAGTGTGGCAGCAGATCAAGCTGCACTACATTGGCCTTCTGACCACGCACCGTCAGCCCGAGTGCGCGGAAACCTTTTTTAATTCGGTTTCCTGCAAGATCCTGCACCGCTCGTACTTCAACAACGATTTCATTTTCGTGCGCCCAGCGATTTCGACCGAATACATCGAGAACGACGAACCGGCCGCGAAGCCGACCTATCGTGCGTATTACCCCGGTACGGACGGACTCGCCGCGACGCTGGAGCGGGTCGTCACAAACTTCCAGCTCGATCCGCCGTTCGAGGACCTGACGCGCGACGTCGCCTGTGTGGTGCAGTCGATTCGCGAAGCGTTCGGCGTGTTCGACGAGGCGCCGAATTTCCAGATTCATGTGCTGTCGTCACTGTTCTATCGCAACAAGGCTGCGTACATCGTCGGGCGCATCATCAACGGCGACGCGCTGCTGCCGTTCGCGGTGCCGCTGCGTTACGTGAAACCGGGCGTGCTCGCACTGGACACCGTGCTGCTCAAGCGCGAGCAGTTGCTGATCATCTTCAGCTTCTCGCACTCGTATTTTCTGGTCGACATGGAAGTGCCGTCCGCGTATGTCGAGTTTCTGCGCACGGTGATGCCGGCCAAGCCGAAGGCGGAGATCTATACGTCGGTGGGCCTGCAGAAGCAGGGCAAGAATCTGTTCTATCGCGATCTGCTGCATCACCTCAAGCATTCGAGCGACCGCTTCATCGTCGCGCCCGGCATCAAGGGGCTCGTGATGCTGGTGTTCACGTTGCCGTCGTTCCCCTACGTGTTCAAGCTGATCAAGGACAACTTTCCGCCGCCGAAGGAAACCACGCGAGCGCAGATCCAGCAGAAGTATCTGCTCGTCAAACGTCACGACCGGCTCGGCCGCATGGCCGACACGCTCGAATATTCGAGCGTCGCGCTGCCGCTCGCGCGGCTCGACGAAACGCTGTTGCGCGAACTCGAGAAGGAAGTGCCGTCGCTGATCGAATACGACGGCGAGAACCTCGTGATTCGCCACATGTACATCGAGCGACGCATGATCCCGCTCAATCTGTTCCTGCAGAACGGCAACGACGACGACATCGAGCACGGCATCAAGGAATACGGCAACGCGGTGAAGGAGCTGATCCAGGCGAACATCTTCCCCGGCGACATGCTGTACAAGAACTTCGGCGTCACGCGCCACGGCCGTGTCGTGTTCTACGACTACGACGAGATCGAGTACCTGACCGACTGCAACGTGCGCGCGGTGCCGGCGCCGCGCAACGAGGAAGACGAAATGTCGGACGAGCCGTGGTACGCGGTCGGTCCGCACGATATTTTCCCGGAGACGTACGGCACGTTCCTGCTCGGCGATCCGCGCGTGCGCCGATCGTTCATGCTGCATCACGCGGATCTCTTCGAGCCCGAACTGTGGCAGCGATACAAGGATTTTCTCTTGAAGGGCGAGTTGCCCGATTTTTTCCCGTACGACCAGAGCGTGCGCTTCTGCGTGCGTTATCCGGGGCGGTTCGCCGAAACAACCGATGCAGAGGCGAACGAGCCGAATGTGCGCGTGGCTTGATGAATCTCACGAGGGTTCACAGCAGGCCGCGTGCGGCGGTAGCCATCCAAGCTATGACCAAGGAGCTCAAACATGAGTGACGCAATTCAAAGTGGTATCCATGCCGATCCGATCGTGATCGTCAGCGCGGCGCGCACGCCGATGGCCGGCTTTCAGGGCGACTTCGCGTCGCTGACCGCGCCACAACTCGGCGCGGTCGCGATCAAGGCGGCCGTCGAGCGCGCGGGTCTGAAGCCCGAGCAGATCGACGAAGCGGTGATGGGCTGCGTGCTGCCCGCCGGCCTCGGCCAGGCGCCCGCGCGCCAGGCCGCGCTCGGCGCGGGTCTGCCGCTCGCCACAGGCTGCACGACGGTCAACAAGATGTGCGGCTCCGGCATGCGCGCGGCGATGTTCGCGCACGACATGCTGGCTGCGGGCTCGCTCGACGTGATCGTCGCGGGCGGCATGGAAAGCATGACGAACGCGCCGTATCTGTTGCCGAAAGCGCGCGGCGGCATGCGCATGGGCCACGGTCAGGTGCTCGACCACATGTTCTACGACGGCCTCGAAGACGCGTACGACAAAGGCCGTCTGATGGGCACGTTCGCCGAGGAATGCGCGGCGTCGTTCGACTTCACCCGCGAGGCGCAGGACGCGTTCGCGGTCGAGTCGCTGAACCGCGCGAAACGCGCGAACGAGGACGGCTCGTTCGACTGGGAAATCGCGCCCGTTACGGTGGCGGCCCGCAAGGGCGACGTCACGATCGCGCGCGACGAGCAGCCGTTCAAGGCCAACCTCGACAAGATTCCCACGCTGAAGCCTGCGTTCAGCAAGACCGGCACCGTGACGGCGGCGAACTCGTCATCGATCTCGGACGGCGCGGCCGCGCTCGTGATGATGCGCGAGTCGACCGCGAAGCGGCTCGGCGTCGCGCCGCTCGCACGCGTCGTCGGTCATTCGACGTTCGCGCAGGAGCCCGCGAAGTTCACGACCGCGCCGGTCGGCGCGATCCGCAAGCTGTTCGAGAAGAACGGCTGGCGCGCCGGCGACGTCGATCTGTACGAGATCAACGAAGCGTTCGCGGTCGTCACGATGGCCGCGATGAAAGAGCACGACCTGCCGCACAACAAGGTCAACGTGAACGGCGGAGCATGCGCGCTAGGCCATCCGATCGGCGCCTCGGGCGCGCGCATTCTGGTTACGCTCATCGGCGCGCTGAAGAATCGCGGTCTGAAGCGCGGCGTCGCGTCGCTGTGCATCGGCGGCGGCGAGGCGACCGCAATGGGTATCGAACTGATCTGAAGAGTTGACCAAACTTCGAGGAATACGATGAAAACAGTGTTGATCGTCGGTGCGTCGCGTGGCATCGGCCAGGAATTCGTGCGGCAGTACAAAAAGAGCGGCTGGCGCGTGCTCGCGACCGCGCGGGACGGCGCCGCGCTCGACGCGCTCAACGAGCTCGGTGCCGAAACCTTCATGCTCGACGTCACCGCCCCCGAAGAAATCGCGGCGCTCGGCTGGAAGCTCGACGGCGAACGGCTCGACGTGGCGATCGTGGTGTCGGGCGTGTACGGTCCGCGCACCGAAGGGATCGAGACGATCACCGCCGAGGACTTCGATCACGTGATGCATACGAACGTGCGCGGCCCGATGCAGTTGCTGCCGATCCTGCTGCCGCTCGTCGAGGAAACGGACGGCGTGCTCGCGGTGATTTCGAGCCGCATGGGCAGCATCGCCGATGCGAGCGGCACGACGGGCTGGCTGTATCGCACCAGCAAGGCGGCGCTGAACGCCGTGCTGAAGCTCGCGTCGCTCGACGCGCAACGCGCGACCTGCGTGTCGCTGCATCCCGGCTGGGTGCGCACCGACATGGGTGGCGCGCAGGCCGCGCTCGATCCGGCGCGCAGCGTCGCGGGCATGCGCGAGGTGCTGGCGCAGGCGGCGGCATCGCGCGACGCGTTCCACGGCCGCTTCGTTCAGCACGACGGTACGCAGCTCGACTGGTAGACAACCGGGTTGCATCGGATCGGAGACACACTCATGGTGCTTGACCAGGATCACCTGATGGTGCGCGACGCGCTGCGCACCTTCGTGCGCGAAGCGATCACGCCGTACGCGGCGCAATGGGATCGCGAGCGCACCTTTCCGCGCGACGTGCACCGGCAGCTCGCCGAACTCGGCGCCTATGGCGTGCTGGTGCCCGACGCGTATGGCGGCGCCGGCATGGACGCGCTCGCGCTCTCGCTGATCCTCGAAGAAATCGCGGCCGGCGACGGCGGCACTTCGACCGCGATCTCGGTGAACAACTGCCCGGTGTGCAGCATCCTGCTCACCTATGGCAACGACGCGCAGAAGCGCGACTGGCTCACGCCGCTCGCGCGCGGCGAGATGCTCGGCGCGTTCTGCCTGACCGAGCCGCAAGCGGGCTCGGATGCGTCGGCGCTGCGCACTACCGCGACGCGCGATGGCGACGCGTACGTGCTGAGCGGCGTCAAGCAGTTCATTACGAGCGGCAAGAACGGCAACGTCGCGATCGTAATGGCCGTCACCGACAAGACCGCCGGCAAACGCGGCATCAGCGCGTTCATCGTGCCCACCAGCACGCCGGGCTACGTAGTCGCGCGTGTCGAAGACAAGCTCGGCCAGCATTCGTCGGACACCGCGCAGATCGTGTTCGAGGACTGCCGTGTGCCGGCGGCGAACCTGATTGGCGCGGAAGGCGAAGGCTACCGGATCGCGTTGTCAGGGCTCGAAGGCGGGCGCATCGGCATCGCTGCGCAAAGCGTCGGCATGGCGCGCGCGGCGTTCGAAGCGGCGCTGAATTATGCAAAAGAACGCGAGAGCTTCGGCGCGGCGCTGTTCTCGCACCAGGCGGTGCAGTTCCGTCTGGCCGACATGGCCACGCAACTCGAAGCCGCGCGTCAATTGATCTGGCACGCTGCGTCGCTGAAAGACGCGGGCCAACCGTGCCTGACCGAAGCCGCGATGGCAAAACTGTTCGCTTCCGAAGCCGCCGAGCGCATCTGCTCGGCCGCGTTGCAGATTCACGGCGGCTACGGTTATCTGAGCGACTTCCCGGTCGAGCGGATTTACCGTGACGTGCGCGTGTGCCAGATTTACGAAGGCACGAGCGATATCCAGAAGATCCTGATCGCTCGCGCGCTCAACTGAAATTTCAATGAATAAGCCATTGTTGTCACCGCAAAGACCTGTCGACTGCCCGTGCGGCGGCGCCGCGCCCGCCGCACGCCCAGGCACCGCGACCAAGGCCCCGCGTTTCGCACAATGCTGCGGCCGCTATATCGACGGCGGCGAAGCGGCGCCGCGCGCGCTCGAACTGATGCGCTCGCGCTATAGCGCGTACGTGCTCGGTGCAACCGACTACCTGCGCGCGACGTGGGCCCCCCGCACCTGCCCCGCCAATCTCGACGTCGATCCCACCGCACCCGACGCGCCTCGTTGGCTCGGACTGCAGATCAAAGCGTTCGCCCAAAGCGATGCCGATCACGCGACCGTCGAATTCATCGCCCGCTACAAAGTGGGGGGACGTGCGCATCGGCTGCATGAATTGAGCCGCTTCCTGCGTGGCGATGATGGACGCTGGCGTTATGTAGACGGAGACGTCGATGAGTAGCAGGCGCTGATTAAGTGATCGCTGCATTACGCGTCGAGGCTTTCTCATGCCTGCCTCTCGCTCTCGACAAAATTCATAAAAACCCCCGCATCCGCTTTTTTTCGTTCCACGGGCGCAGGCTCCTTCGTTGGCCTCGCGCCACAGCACTTACACGACCTTTAGTCGCCGCTTCGCGCCACATGTCCCCGGCCCTTGCCTGGCAAGGCTTTGAGGCCTGATTCGCAGACGCAGCAATTTTTTCGTCGCGGGTTCTCCTTGATTGCACAAAACAAAATTGTCGTGCCAGGATGAGTCCGTAGTTTCATGACGTCACATTGCGAGAGCGGGTCACACCAGTTCCGCAACATGCAAAGGAAGCCTGACTGGCCGCTGATAGTAAGCGCGCCGCGCGGGCTCCGGTAGCACCAAGTGACGCTCATCCTCGGCGCGTGGGGTCGCGTCGGCCGTTGGGTTCATCCCGTGCAATCTCGATTTGCGTGCGTGCGCTTTGCGCACTACGCACGCGAGTGAGTCTGTTTGTGTCGAAAACGCGAACGAAAGCTGAACGTCAGCAGCGTTTTTGGCCACCGGACAGCACGGAGTTCGGGACAGGTCTTTCAAGCAGGTGCGCCAATGGTGTTGAGCAAGGTTCTGACGAAGTGTGCGGCGATCTGCGCCGCGGCCACGTGTGCGGTCACGATCGCGCACGCCGATCCGCTCGCTTACTCTTCGCCTTCGGCACACAACGCGACTCCGACCAGCGACACCCAGGGACCGCTGTCGCGCGCCCGCGTGCCGCGCCTCGCGCTCGACGACGACGTCTATCTGCCCACCGCTCACCTGAACGAAAAGATCATCCGCGTGCCGGTCGACGCCGCCGGCACTGTCACGCTCGAAACCACGATCTACAAGCCGGACGGCCGCGGGCCGTTCCCGATGATCGTGTTCAACCACGGCAAGATTCCGGGCGATCCGCGCACCCAGGAACGCAGCGACCCGCTTCCGTTCGCGCGCGAATTCGTGCGCCGCGGCTACGTGGTCGTCGCGCCAAACCGCCAGGGCTTCGGCCACTCGGGCGGCGTGTACGAGCAGGACGGCTGCGACGTCCAACGCAATGGCCTCGGTCAAGCCGGCGACGTCGCCGCGACGATCGATTACATGTCGAAGCAGCCTTATGTCGACGCGACGCACATTGTGGTGGCCGGCACCTCGCATGGCGGTCTCGCGACGATTGCGTACGGCACCGAAGCGGCGCCCGGCGTGCGCGCGCTGATCAATTTCTCGGGCGGCCTGCGCCAGGACTCCTGCGAGGACTGGCAAGGCAATCTGACGCGCGCATTCGGCGCATACGGCGAGAAGACCACGGTACCGTCGCTGTGGCTCTATGGCGATAACGATTCGGTGTGGAACGCGCCGCTCGTCGCCGGCATGTACGCCGCGTATGGCGCGCATGGCGCGAGCGTGAAGATGGTCGACTTCGGCAAGTACAAGAACGACGCGCATCGGCTGGTCGGTGACCGCGACGGCGTGCGCGTATGGTGGCCGGCCGTCGAAGCGTTCCTCGCTCGCGCCGGCATGCCGACGGCCGTGCAGTATCACGTCGCCGATCCGGCCGCGCCGCAGGCAACCGGCTTCGCCGCGCTCGACGCCGTCGACGCGGTGCCGTTCCTCGACAACGAGGGCCGCAATGGCTATCGCAACTTCCTGCATCAGTATCCGAGCCGCGCATTCGCGGTGTCGGATTCGGGCGCGTGGTCGTGGGCCGAGGGCGGCGACGATCCGATGTCGGTGGCGGTGGCGAATTGCCAGAAGCAGAGCTCGGATCCGTGCCGGCTGTATGCAGTCGATAACTCGGTCGTGTGGGGCAATCAGAGTTCGCAGACGGCGGATGCGGGTGATGCCGATGCGAATGGCCGGAATGCGATTGCGAGCCGGGAGTGAAGTACGCATAGCATCTGGATTCGAGTTCGGTTCCGACCTGTCGAAGGCCTGCTGATTCAGCAGGCCTTTTTGCATTCGGGCCGCCGTTGCACGATGACCGCAACGAGCGCTCGTGCCGCGCGCCGCGAAAACCACCTCTTCACCACAAATTCTCGCCAGTAATAGCCCATTACTTTGACGTCGCTATCTCCGTCGATTAGCGAGCTTTGATGCCGAAGTCGAACGAGCTGTGGCGAACAGCGGCAAACCTCGACGCCACGGCGAAAAACGCGCGTTTCGCAGCTGATGCGCGCGGCGAAATAAACCGCTAATCTCGACCCCGCGCGCTCGCCAAGGCTCGTTCCTCGCGACCGGAATAGGTCTGCGGAAAAAACGGAAACGCCTTTCAAAAAGGCGTGAGACCGATCTCGCGCGTGCGTCGCATAAAAGCACCTCGGAGTACCTCTTTGGAAAATTCAGCAGCCCCACGGGCCGCCCCTGAAGACTGGGTCGCCCGCAGCCTTCGCGCGGTATGGCATCCGTGCACGCAGATGAAGCATCACGAACGTCTGCCGCTGATCCCCGTCGCGCGCGGTCAAGGCGCATGGCTATACGATCGCGCGGGTCATCGCTATCTCGACGCGATTAGTTCGTGGTGGGTCAATCTGTTCGGTCACGCGAACCCGCGCATCAACGCGGCGCTGAAAGAGCAGCTCGATACGCTCGAACACGCAATGCTCGCCGGCTGCACGCATGAACCCGCCGTCGAGCTCGCCGAACGTCTGCACACGTTGACCGGCAACACGCTCGGCCACGCGTTCTTCGCGTCGGATGGCGCGTCGGCGGTCGAGATCGCGCTGAAGATGAGCTTTCATAGCTGGCGCAACCGGGGCTACGCGGACAAGCAGGAATTCGTCTGCGTTGCCAACAGCTACCACGGCGAGACGATCGGCGCGCTCGGCGTGACCGACGTCGCGCTGTTCAAGGACGCTTACGATCCGCTGATTCGTCACGCACACGTCGTCGCGTCGCCCGATGCACGGCTCGCGCAAGCGGGCGAAACCGCCGCCGACGTCGCACGCCGCGCGCTCGACAACGTGCGCGCGCTGTTCGAGGCGCGCGCGAACCGCATCGCCGCGCTGATCGTCGAGCCGCTCGTGCAGTGCGCGGCCGGCATGGCGATGCACGACGCGTCGTACGTCGCCGGGTTGCGCGCGCTGTGCGACCAGTACGGCGTGCATCTGATCGCCGACGAAATCGCGGTCGGCTGCGGCCGCACCGGCACGTTCTTCGCATGCGAGCAGGCAGGCGTGTGGCCCGACTTCCTGTGTCTGTCGAAAGGCATCAGCGGCGGCTATCTGCCGCTGTCGATCGTGCTGTCGCGCGACGAGATCTTCGCAGCCTTCTATCACGACGACACCGCACGCGGCTTCCTGCATTCGCACTCGTACACCGGCAATCCGCTCGCGTGCCGCGCCGCGCTCGCAACGCTCGATCTGTTCGCGAGCGATGACGTGCTCGCCGCCAACGCCCGTAAATCGGCAAAGCTCGAGGCCGCGCTCGCGCCGCTCGTCGAGCACGCGCAGGTGCGCAATCTGCGTCAGCGCGGCACGATCTTCGCGTTCGATGCGGTGATCGACGATCCCCAGCGAGCCAAAACGTTCTCGCGCCGCTTCTTCGAAAACGCGCTCCAACGCGAGCTATTGTTGCGCCCGATCGGCACCACCGTGTACCTGATGCCACCGTACATTCTCGACGACGAAGAACTCGCGCTGCTCGCCGCGCGCACACGCGACACCTTCGACGCCACGCTCGCGGAGGCCCGCTGATGCATCTGCTCGACACACTCGCCGAAGGCCTGAAGGAAATCGACGCACGCGGCCTGCGCCGCCGCCGCCGCACCGCGGACACACCCTGCGCCGCGCACATGACGGTCGACGGCCGTGAAATGATCGGCTTCGCGAGCAACGACTACCTGGGCCTCGCCGCGCATCCGCAGTTGATCGAGGCGATCGCCGAAGGCGCGCGGCTGTATGGCGCGGGCAGCGGCGGTTCGCATCTGCTCGGCGGTCATTCGCGCGCGCATGCGCAGTTGGAAGACGATCTCGCTGCATTCGCGGGCAGCTTCGTCGACGATGCCCGCGCGTTGTATTTCAGCACCGGCTATATGGCGAATCTCGCGACGCTGACCGCGCTCGCGGGCCGCGGCACGACGCTATTCTCCGATGCGCTCAATCATGCATCGCTGATCGACGGTGCTCGGCTGTCGCGCGCCGATGTGCAGATCTATCCGCACTGCGACATGGATGCGTTGAGCGCGATGCTCGAAGCGTCGGAGGCGGACGTCAAGGTGATCGTCTCCGACACGGTGTTCAGCATGGACGGCGACATCGCGCCGCTGCCGCGTTTGCTCGAACTCGCGGAGCGGCACGGCGCGTGGCTGATCGTCGACGACGCGCACGGCTTCGGCGTGCTCGGTCCGCAAGGCCGCGGCGCGATCGCGCAAGCCGCGCTGCGCTCGCCGCATCTGATCTCGATCGGCACGCTGGGCAAGGCGGCGGGCGTTTCCGGCGCCTTCGTGGTCGCGCACGCGACCGTGATCGAATGGCTCGTGCAGCGCGCGCGTCCGTATATCTTCACGACCGCCTCGGTGCCGGCGGCCGCGCATGCGGTGTCGGCGAGCCTGCGCATCATCGGCGGCGACGAAGGCGATGCGCGCCGCGCGCATCTGCAGCAACTGATCGAACGCGCGCGCGCGATGCTGAAGGCAACGCCGTGGCTGCCCGTCGATTCGCATACGGCCGTTCAACCGCTGATCATCGGCGCGAACGATGCGACGCTCGAGATCGCCGCATCGCTCGATCGCGCAGGGCTGTGGGTGCCCGCGATCCGTCCGCCGACCGTGCCGACCGGCACGTCGCGCCTGCGCATCTCGCTGTCGGCCGCGCACTCGCATGCGGATCTCGACCGGCTCGAAGCCGCGCTGCAACAAGTCGGAGCGCGCGCCGCATGAGCAACCTGAATAACGATGGCGGCGCGCTGTCGCTGTTCGTCACCGGCACCGACACGGAGATCGGCAAGACCTTCGTGTCGTCGGCGCTATTGCGCGGTTTCGTGCGCGAAGGTCTGCAAGCGGCCGCGATGAAGCCGATCGCGGCGGGCGCGTTCGAAGTGAACGGCGTGCTGCACAACGAAGATGCGGATCAACTCGATGCCGCGTCGAGCGTGCTGCTGCCGCCCGCGATGCGCACGCCGTATCTGCTGAAGGAGCCGGCCGCGCCGCACATCGCTGCGGCGCTGGAAAACGTCTCGTTCGATGTCGATCACATCGTTGCGTGCCATCGCGAGGCGCTGAAGCTCGCCGAGGTCGTCGTGGTCGAAGGTGTCGGCGGCTTTCGCGTGCCGTTGACCGCGACGCAGGACACCGCCGATCTCGCCGTCGCGCTGGGGCTGCCGGTAGTGCTGGTGGTCGGCATGCGGCTCGGCTGCATCAGCCATGCGCTGCTGAGCGCCGAAGCAATCGCCGCGCGCGGTCTCACGCTCGCGGGCTGGGTCGCGAATCGCATCGACCCGGATATGACCTTCGCCGACGAAAACATCGCGTCGATTCGCACGCATCTTACGCAAGCGTACGACGCGCCGCTGCTCGGTATCGTGCCGCATATCAGCCCGCTGTCGCCGGAACTTGCGGCCGAACAGCTCGATATTCGACGGCTTCTTCAAACGCTGCGCCAATTGCGCGCGACATAGCGCTGCCCAGCAGCGCCGAACCCCATTTCATCCGTACACGAGGATCGATCACATGACACCACTGAACATCGCAACGGGCAGCGCCGACACGAGCGCCGCCAACGGCAATTCGACTGGCGCCGCCACTGAAGCGAAGCCGCTCGCGCGCTGGCGCGTCGCGGATATCGTCGCGTTGTACGAATTGCCGTTCAACGACCTGCTGTTTCGCGCGCAGCAAACGCATCGCGAGCATTTCGACGCGAATGCGGTGCAACTGTCTACGCTGCTGTCGATCAAGACCGGCGGCTGCGAAGAGGATTGCGCGTACTGTCCGCAGTCGGTGCATCACGACACCGGTCTCGCGGCCGACAAGCTGATGCCGGTCGACGAAGTGCTCGCCGCGGCGAAACTCGCAAAGGACAACGGCGCGACGCGCTTCTGCATGGGCGCCGCGTGGCGCAATCCGAAGGACCGCCACCTCGAGCCGATCAAGGACATGATCCGCGGCGTGAAGGCAATGGGCCTCGAAACCTGCGTGACCCTCGGCATGCTCGAAACGCACCAGGCACAAGCGCTGCGCGATGCGGGCCTCGACTACTACAACCACAACCTCGATACGTCGCCGGAGTTCTACGGCCAGATCATTTCGACGCGCACCTATCAGGATCGGCTCGACACGCTCGAACGCGTGCGCGACGCGGGCATCAACGTGTGCTGCGGCGGCATCGTCGGCATGGGTGAATCGCGCCGCGAACGCGCGGGGCTGATCGCGCAACTCGCAAACATGGAGCCGTACCCGGAATCGGTGCCGATCAACAATCTGGTGCAGGTGCAAGGCACGCCGCTGACCGGCACCGAACCGATCGACCCGTTCGAATTCGTGCGCACGATCGCGGTTGCGCGCATCACGATGCCGCGCGCGATGGTGCGTCTATCGGCCGGCCGCGAACAGATGGACGAGGCGTTGCAGGCGATGTGCTTCCTCGCGGGCGCGAATTCGATCTTTTACGGCGATCAGTTGCTGACCACGAGCAACCCGCAGGCGGAAGCGGACCGCAAGCTGCTCGCGCGTCTGGGCATTCGCGCTGAGGCTGCGCAGCAAATGCCGGTCGAGCAGAGTGAGTGCGAGCGTGGATGTGCGCATGGGCATGGGGATCACGGCGCGGCGAATTGAGCCGCGGAGTCGCTGCATCGGTAACTCGCATGCGCCAAGCGTGCGCGAATGAAAAAGGCTGCCTCGTTTTGCGAGCCAGCCTTTTACTTTTTACGCTAAACCCGAAGCTCACTTCCGATCAACAATAATCTGATCGAACGTCCCCCCGTCGGAGAAGTGCGTGTCCTGCGCCTTCTGCCAACTGCCGAACATCTGCTCGACCGTGAATGTCTTGATCGGCTTGAACTCGGCCGCGTGCTTCGCGAAGACGTTCTTGTCGCGCGGACGCAGATGATGCTGCGCGATGATCTCCTGCGCGGCCGGCGACCACAGATAGTCGAGATATGCCTGCGCTTGCTTGCGCGTGCCACGCTTGTCGACGACCTTATCGACGATCGACACCGGCGGCGCCGCAAGCAGACTCAGCGACGGATACACCGCTTCATAGCTGCCCGCGCCGCCCCCCGTATCGATCAGCGATACTTCGTTCTCGAACGTGACGAGCACATCGCCGATACCGCGCTGCGTGAACGTCGTCGTCGCTCCTCGGCCGCCGGTATCGAGCACCGGCACGTTGCGGAAGATCGCCTTCACGAAGTCGAGCGCCTGCGCGTCGGTGCCGCCCTGCTGCTTGCGATAACCCCACGCGGCGAGATACGTATAGCGTCCGTTGCCCGAGGTCTTCGGATTCGCGATCACCGCCTGGACGCCGGGCTTCGCGAGGTCGTCCCAGTCCTTGATGTGCTTCGGGTTGCCCTTGCGCACGAGGAACACCATCGTCGTCGTGTAGGGTGCGCTATCGTCCGGCAGACGCGCGCGCCAGTTGGCGGGGACCAGGTGGCCCTTTTCGGCGAGCAGGTCGATGTCGTTCGGTTGATTCATCGTCACCACATCGGCCTGCAACCCCTGCAGCACCGACAATGCCTGCGCGCTCGACGCGCCGTGCGACTGCCGCACCGACACCGTCTCACCGCTCTTCTGCTTGTAGTCCGCGATGAAGCCCGCGTTGATGTCCTTGTACAGCTCGCGCGTCACGTCGTACGACACGTTCAGCAGCGACGTATCCGCGCGCGCTGTCGTGACGCCGCCGAACGCGAGCGCAACTAGTGTGATGCCTGCCGTCACGATCGCTGTGAGCCGGCGTGATGTCCCCGTGTTGCCCTTCATGGTTTCCCCGTCTGTCGATGATCAAAACCTGTTGCCGCGCATCCGCGGCATGACGCGGGATTCTAACGGATTGCTTACCTGGCGCGCGCCGCAGCGGGGTGCTCACACGAGCGCATGCTGCACGGTATCGATTGCCTCCTCGCGAAAGCGCAGCGGCGCCGCGCAGTGCACGAGCGTATCGACGAAGTACTTCGCACGCGGCCAAGGACCGAAGCCCGCCGCCGTGTTGATATGCCCCGCATCGCCGAGATTGACGAACGCACTGCCGAAACGCTGCGCGAGATTGCGCGCGTCGGCAAGCGTCATCCACGGATCGGTTTCGCTGCCGATCAGGATCGACGGCACGCCCAGACGTCGCGCGTCGAACGGTCCCGCGAATTCGAACTTGCTCGGACTCGCGGGCGCGACGAACAGCACGCCGATCACGTCGCTGGCGAGTGCGCCCTGCTGCAAAGCATGCGCGGTCGCAAGACAGCCGAAGCTGTGCGCGGCCAGCACGAACGGACCGCGTTCGCGCGCGAGCAGATCGCGCAACGACTTTGCCCATAGCGCGAGATCGGGCGCGTCCCAGTTGGCCTGCTCGACGCGCAACGAGCGCGCGAACTGCCGCTCCAGCCAGCTTTGCCAATGCGCGCCTTCGCTGCCGTGCAGGCCGGGAACGGTGACGAGCCGTGGCGGCCAGCTCGATCGGGTGCATGAAAGCATGTGCGTGCCTCGCTGCGCAGGGAATCCGGGCAATCATTGTCCCGCTCGGTCGCGCGTCGATGAACCAAGATTTTGTGCTTTGGTTATGGGGCAAACGAAGAAATGCGCCGGTACGCGCGGGCTCGACGCCCGCGACTACACGCATCCCGAAGCGCACGCCCGTGCGCAGACGCGCGCGATTTGCGTCGAAAAAGTAGAATGAAGCCTACTTCATAACGGGAGGAGACCCGATGCCGCTCGCGTCGCCCCATCGCCGAGGCGCGCTGCCAGTCCGCCCCGCTGATGCTCAGATCGACGCAGCCGCAATCCGTACCGCATGAAAATACTCTTCTACGCACCGCACACCGAAGCCGCCGCCTGGCTGCACGACTTCGCGCGCGCTTTGCCCGCGGCCGAGCTGCGCGAATGGCAGCCCGGTGACAACGCGCCAGCCGATTTCGCGGTGGTCTGGCGTCCGCCGCGCGAGATGCTGGCCGGCCGCACGACGCTGCGCGCGATCTTCAATCTCGGCGCGGGCGTCGATGCGATTCTCGCGCTCGAACGCGCGCACCCGGGCACGTTGCCGCCCGAGGTGCCGCTCATTCGCCTCGAAGATACCGGCATGGGCGCGCAGATGGCCGAGTATGTGACGCATGCGGTGCTGCGCTATCTGCGCCGCTTCGACGAATACCAGATGCTGCAGGGCGAGCGCCGCTGGAAAGTGCTCGAGCCGCATCCGCGCGCAACGTTCACGGTGGGCGTGCTCGGTCTCGGCGTGCTCGGCACGCAGGTCGCGCAAACGCTCGCTTCGTTCGGCCTGCCGGTGCGCGGCTATAGCCGCAGCGCGAAGCAGATCGACGGAATCGCGACGTTCGCCGGCGACGTGCAGTTCGATAGCTTCCTCGACGGCGCGAAGGTGCTCGTCAATCTGCTGCCGCATACACCCGACACGGAAAGCGTGCTGAACGCGCGAGTCTTCGCGAAGCTCGCGCGCGGCGCATATCTGATCAACGTCGCGCGTGGCGCGCATCTGGTCGAAACGGATCTGCTCGCCGCGCTCGCGAGCGGCCAGCTCGCCGCCGCGACGCTCGACGTGTTCCGCGAGGAACCGCTGCCCGCCGATCATCCGTTCTGGCGCGAGCCGCGCATCACGATCACGCCGCATACGTCGGCGCTAACATTGCGCGAGGACAGCGTCGCGCAGGTCGCGGACAAGATCGGCGCGATGATGCGCGGTGAGCAGGTGAGCGGAATAGTGCAGGTGGAGCGCGGCTACTAGGTGAATTCCCACGCCCGCGCGCGTCGCAGGCGCGCGGGCTGAACTGAATTACAGCAATGCGGCAGCACCCATCCTGGATGGGAGTGCGGTAAAACCGCATCGGATCGGAGACACATCATGGCCTTACCGCAACAAGTGAAAATCGTCGAAGTGGGCCCGCGCGACGGGCTGCAGAACGAGAAGGAATTCGTGCCGACCGCGACCAAGATCGAACTGATCAACCGGCTGTCGGCGGCGGGTTTTCGCAACGTCGAAGCGGCGTCGTTCGTGTCGCCGAAATGGGTGCCGCAGATGGCCGACGGCGCTGATGTGATGGCTGGCATCGAGCGCCGCGCCGGCACCATCTATTCGGTGCTGACGCCGAACCTGCGCGGCTTCGAAGGCGCGCTCGCCGCGCGCGCCGACGAGATCGTGATCTTCGGCGCGGCGAGCGAGGCGTTCTCGCAGAAGAACATCAACTGCAGCATCGCCGAGAGCATCGAGCGCTTCGCGCCGGTTGCCGCAGCGGCGAAACAACATGGCCTGCGGATTCGCGGCAGCGTGTCGTGCGCGCTCGGCTGTCCGTATCAGGGTGAGGTGCCGGTCGCGTCGGTCGTCGACGTCGTCAAGCGCTTCGCGGCGCTCGGCTGCGACGAGATCGATATCGCCGACACGATCGGCGTCGGCACGCCGAAGCGCACCCGCGAAGTGTTCGAGGCGGTGACCGAAGTGTTTCCGCGCGGGCATCTGTCGGGACACTTCCACGACACCTACGGCCAGGCGCTTGCGAACATTTACGCTGCGCTGCTCGAAGGCATCGAGATTTTTCATGCATCGGTCGCGGGGCTCGGCGGTTGCCCGTACGCGAAGGGCGCGACCGGCAACGTCGCGACCGAAGACGTGCTGTACCTGATGAACGGCCTCGGCATCCAGACCGGCATCGACCTCGCCCAGGTGGTCGAGATTGGCGACTTCATTTCGAACGCGATCGGCCGGGCCAACGTGTCGCGCGCCGGCAAAGCGCTGCTCGCGAAGGCGCGCAGCGAAGCGAATACCTGCGTATAAACGCTCTATCCATTTTTGAATCAGGATTTCCAACGATGAACGACCTCGCGTCCTTCGACTCCGACGATCTCGCCGGGCTGCCCGACTCGGCACGCCGCGTCGCGCTGCTGCTGCGCGAACGCGGTCACGCGGGGCGAATCGTGATGCTGCCGGAAACCGGCAAGACTTCCGCCGAAGCGGCCGCTGGACTCGGCTGCGCGGTCGCGCAGATCGCGAAGTCGATTCTGTTCCGGCGCCGCGAAGACGACGCCCCGGTGCTCGTGATCGCGAGCGGCGCGAATCGCGTCGACGAAAAGAAGGTGGCCGCGCAGGTCGGCGAGATCGGCCGCGCGGACGCGAAGTTCGTCCGTGAAAAAACCGGCTATGCGATCGGTGGCGTGTGCCCGGTCGGCCATGCGACCGAGCCGGTCACGCTGATCGATGCGGATCTGCTCGAGCTGGAGAGCCTGTGGGCGGCCGCTGGTCATCCGCACGCAGTGTTCAATCTGACCGCGCAGGAGCTGATCGCGCTGACCGGCGCGCCGGTCGTCGATGTTGCGTTGCGCGAGCCGGCCTGAACACGATGGCGAGCAGTAAGCCTTACGAACAAAAAGCCGGCGACGTCTGCGTGCCGTCGCCGTGCATCAACGTGTGCAGGATGGATGCGTCGACCGGCTGGTGCGAAGGATGCCTGCGCACGATCGACGAAATCGCCGGCTGGTCGACGTTCGACGACGACGATAAGCGCGCGGTATGGGACGCGATCGAAGCGCGCCACGCGGAGTTCATTGCTGGCCGCACGGCATCGACGGCGAAGGAGAAGCAATGAAAGCCGCGCCGCGCGTCGTCACGCTCGGTGAGACGTTCAGTTCGACGCTCGCGTTGTCGGTGGAGTCGATCAAATCGTTCGCAACGCTCGTCGTCGATCTGAACCCGCTGCATCACGATGAAGCGTATGCCGCGCAAAGCCGCTTTGGCGGGCTGATCGCGTCGGGCACGCAACCCACCGCGTATTTCATGGCGCTGCTCGCCACGCATTTTTCTACTTACGCGCAACCGCTCGGCCTCGAATTCGATATCAAGCTGAAGAAGGCGGTGCAGGCGCACGACACGCTGACGATCACATGGCGTGTGCGCGACGCTCACTGGAAACCGAGCCTGAGCGGCGACCTGACCTACCTCGAAGGCACCGTGGTCAATCAGCGCGGCGAACTGCTGCTGACGGGCACCTCGACGATCCTCGTGATGCCGAAGCCCGGCGCGCTCGAGCACGCGCAATCGAAAACGGCCGCACCATGATCGCGCTGCCCGCATCGATCCAGGTGTTCGAGCGCGGCTGGCTGTCGTCGAACAATGTGCTGCTCGTCGATGAAGCCTGCGCGGCGCTCGTCGATACCGGCTATGCGACGCACGCTTCGCAGACGGTCGCGCTGGTGCGCAATGCGTTGCACACGCGGCCGCTCGATCTGATCGTCAACACGCATCTGCATTCGGATCACTGCGGCGGCAACACGCTGTTGCAGGCCACATGGCCGTGTCGCACGCTGATCCCGTCATCCGAAGCCGATGCCGTACGCGACTGGGACGAAACGCGCCTCAGCTTTCGCGCGACCGGTCAAACCTGCGAGCGCTTCGGCTTTACCGGCACGCTCGCACCCGGCGCGCGCTTGCGGCTCGGCGCGCTCGACTGGCAGGTGCTCGGCGCACCGGGTCACGATCCGCATTCGCTGATGCTTTATTGCGCGCACGAACGCTTGCTGATCAGCGCGGACGCGCTATGGGAAAACGGCTTCGGCGTGATCTTTCCCGAACTCGAAGGCGAAAGCGGCTTTGCCGAGCAGCAGGCCGTGCTCGACATGATCGCGACACTCGACGTGCGCGTGGTCATCCCAGGCCACGGCGCGCCGTTCACGCATGTCGAACCGGCGCTCGACCGCGCGATGTCGCGCGTAGCCTGGTTGCGTGCCGATCCCGCGCGCAACGCGAAGAACGCGCTGAAGGTGCTGATCGTATTCAAGCTGCTCGAAGTTCGCGAGATGAGCGTGGACACGCTTTTGCGCATGCTCGACGACGCGTCCGTGATGCGCGCCGCCGCGTCGATGCTGAAGCCACGCAGCGAATGGCCAGCGTTGCTAACGGGAATGATCGGGGAGCTCGCGGCAAACGACGGACCGCTCGAAGTGGACGGCACGCGCATTCTCGCGCGGCGTTGAACGTGGGATTGGGCCGTGCAGTCGGTGCAGTCGAAAAGCGCACCGGAACCAAAACCGTACCGACAAAAAGAAAGCCGCTCGACGAGGCGAGCGGCGGAACATCTGTGTGGACGTGATCAGCGTCGCCATCAATGATACGCGCGCGAATATTCGCAACGCATCGGTGATTTCCCTACAGAAAATTGACACCGCGTTTTACAAATGCATACATCTTCTGTCATCAAGCCGCGTTAGGCGTTCGAATGTGAGCGCTTTATTCCGGAATCCCTGGCAATATCCGTATCACGTGGACGACAGGCGCTTTTTCTGCGGCACGATCCGCCACCCAAGATTCACGCCCGCCGCCGCCAGCAGAATCAGCGCGGCGCCGAGCACCTGAATCCATGCGAGTGTCTGTCCGAACGCAATCCGGTCGACGATGATCGCGACCACCGGATAGATGAACGATAACGCGCCCGTCATCGAAGTCGGCAGCTTCTGAATCGCGCCGTACAGCAGCACGTACATGAGACCGGTATGGACGACGCCGAGCACGACCAGTTCGAGCCACTGCACACCGCTTTCCGGCAATGCGTCGAAGCGCACGAACGGTGCTATCAACAGCACGCCGAGCGACACCTGGATCAGCGCGAGCAGATGCGGCGGCGTGCCCTTCAGCCGCTTCGTGATGATCGACGACACCGCGTACATCGCCGCCGCGCCGGCCGCATAGGCGACGCCGACCAGATATTGCCCCGGCACCGCGAGCACGGCCGGCTCGACCTTCACGACGAACACGAGCCCGACGAACGCGACCACGAGCCACGCGATCGTCGACGCGCTGATGCGCTCGCGAAACACCAGCGCACCGAGCCCGACCAGCATGAACGGCTGCGTGTTGTAGACGGCCGTCGCCATTGAAATCGACGCGCGTGAATACGCGGCGAACAGCAGCACCCAGTTCACGACGATCGCCGCGCCGCCGAGTAACGCGAGGCCGAGCATCTTCCACGAAAACAGCTCGCGGCGAAACAGGCCGAGCACCGCGCACACGAGCGCGAGCGTCGCGCCGCCGAAAATGCAGCGGAAAAACACCACGTTAAAGGGGCTTTGCTGCGACGACACGACGAGCCAGCCGATCGTGCCCGACATCAGCATCGCAATGCTCATCTCGGCCGCGCCGCGGCGGATGTCGCTCGACGAACTGCTCGAGCTCGTCGGTGAAGCCTTGTTTGAAGCCATGATTCGATCCCGGATTGATGACTGCATAACTGGCAGTGTAATTAATCCACCTGCGCGAATACATGGCTAAACTTAAGCGTTACTGCTTTTTCACCTCATAAACGAAGGCCATTATGAGCAAACGCCTTGCATCGATCGCACCGGTCGCACTCGACGACACCGACCGCGCGCTGCTCGCCGCGCTCGCGCAGGACGCGCGCCAGCCGGTCAGCGAACTCGCGCGCGTCGTCGGCTTGTCGGCGCCCAGCACGGCCGAGCGCGTGCGGCGGCTCGAAGCGCAGGGCGTGATCGAGCGCTTCACCGTGCAAATCGATCCGCGCGCGCTAGGCTTCACACTGCAGGCGATCGTGCGCGTGAAGCCGCTGCCCGGCCAGTTGCATCTGGTCGAAGAAGTGATCCGGCGCATTCCGGAGTTCGTCGAATGCGACAAGGTAACCGGCGACGACTGTTTCATCTGCCGCCTGTACCTGCATTCGATCGAGCAGCTCGACGAGATCCTATCCAAAGTGACCGAGCGCGCGGAGACCAGCACCGCGATCGTCAAGTCGACGCCGGTCGCGCGGCGGCTGCCGCCGCTCGGCTGACCAAAGTCGCAGCAAGGCCGCGCGAAGCGGCCCGGCGCTTATTTTTCGACGGCCTCGAAAAACGACAGCATCTCGGCGACCAGTTCGTCCGGCGCTTCCTCGGGCAGATAGTGTCCGCACGATAGCGCGCGGCCGCTCACGTCGCGCGCGACATGCCGCCATTCGTCGAGCGCATCGAAGCATTTTTCGACCACGCCCTTGTCGCCCCACAGCACGCGCAGCGGGCAGCCGATCTTGATGCCGCGCTCGATATCCGCGCGATCATGCTCGAGGTCGATGCTCGCCGACGCGCGATAGTCCTCGCACATCGCGTGCACCGCGCCCGGTTGCGCGAGCGCTGCCCGATACGCGTCGAGCGCGGCGGGGTCGAATGGCGCAAGGCCCGCGTGACGTCCGCCCATCACCGCGTCGACATAGGCGGCCGGATTCGCGCCGATCAACGTTTCGGGCAGCGGCTCGGGCTGGATCAGGAAGAACCAGTGGAAGTAGTGCGTCGCGAAGGTGCGGTCGGTGGCTTCGTACATCGCGAGCGTCGGCGCGATGTCGAGCAGCATCAGACGCTCGACCGCATCGGCGTGATCGAGCGCCATCCGGTGCGCGACGCGCGCGCCGCGATCGTGCGCGCAGACGAGGAAGCGCTCGAAGCCGAAGTGGCGCATCACCGCGACATGGTCGGCGGCCATCGCGCGTTTCGAATACGGCGTGTGCGTCGCATCGCTCGGTGGTTTGCCCGACGCGCCATAGCCGCGCAGATCGGTTGCGATCACCGTGAAGTGCTGCGCGAGCGGCGCGGCGCAGCGCTCCCAGATCAGATGCGATTGCGGATGGCCATGCAGCAGCAATAGAGGCGGCCCGGCGCCGCCCTTCACTCCGAAAATATCGACATCGCCCACGGCGACGCGAAAAGGCGTGAAATTTTCGAAGGCCATGACGTCTCGTTGATCGATTGAGGTCCGTGCATTGTAGAAGGCCGACAAGTCCGTGCGAGGTGGGATAACCCACGCAGACATGGAACCCGAATACTCCTTCGAACCGTTCCAAATGTCCCTAACGCGCGGTGGGCGTCCACTTCGCCTATAATCGAACGATCGTTCTTAAATGTTTGTCGCGACTGCGGCATGCCGGTTTCGTGCGATTGCCACACGCATTCGCCGCCCGGCACGCCGCAAGCCGCGTGCCGCCGCTAAACTCATCTATCCGCCGGGCGCGCGCCGCACCGGTTGGCCCAATCTGGAGATTCGCACCATGGCACTGCCCGCCGTTCTGCAAAACCTCGCGCTGCCCGTCGTCGCTTCACCGATGTTCATCGTCAGCTATCCCGAACTCGTGTTGGCACAGTGCAAGGCCGGTATCGTCGGCTCGTTCCCAGCCCTCAACGCGCGTCCGGCCGAGCTGCTCGACGAGTGGCTCACGCAGATCCAGGCGCAACTCGCCGAGCACAAGGCCGCGAAGCCGGATGCGGTGATCGGCCCGATCGCGGTCAATCAGATCGTTCATCAGTCGAATGCGCGGCTCGAACACGACGTGCGCGTGTGCGTCGAGCACAAGGTGCCGATCTTCATCACCAGCCTGCGCGCGCCGGCACGCGAGATCGTCGATGCGGTGCATAGCTATGGCGGCATCGTGCTGCACGACGTGATCAATCTGCGTCATGCGCAGAAGGCGCTGGAAGCTGGCGTCGACGGGTTGATTCTGGTTGCGTCGGGCGCGGGTGGCCACGCGGGCACCACCTCGCCGTTTGCGCTGGTCGGCGAGGTGCGGCGCATTTTCGACGGCCCGATCGTGCTGTCGGGCTCGATCGCGAACGGCGGCTCGATTCTCGCCGCGCAGGCGATGGGCGCGGACCTCGCGTACATGGGCACGCGCTTCATCGCGACCAAAGAAGCGCATGCCGTTGACAGCTACAAGCAGGCGATCATCAACGCGAAGGCGTCGGACATCATCTACACGAACCTGTTCACCGGCGTGCATGGCAACTACATCCGCGAGAGCATCCAGAACGCGGGGCTCGACCCGGACGCGCTGCCCGAATCGGACAAGACCAAGATGAACTTCGGCAGCGAAAAGGCAAAGGCGTGGAAGGACATCTGGGGCGCAGGCCAGGGCGTCGGCCTGATGGACGACGTGCCGGACGTCGCCGAACTCGTGCAGCGTCTGAAGAAGGAATACGACGACGCGAAGGCGCGGCTCGGCATAGCGCGCTGAAGGTGTTGAACGGGGGCGGGCCGGGCCGCCCCTCGCGGCCTACATATTCCGACGATACTGCCCGCCCACCTCGAACAGTGCGTGGGTGATCTGCCCAAGCGAACACACGCGCACCACGTCCATCAACACCGCGAACACGTTGCCGTCGTCGATCACCGTGCGCTTCAGGCGTTCGAGCGCCTCCGGCGCGGCGTCGCGGTGGCGCGTCTGGAAATCGCGCAACCGCCGCAGCTGACTCTGCTTTTCCGCGTCGGTCGAACGCGCCAGCACCAGCGGACGCGGCGCTTCATGCGGATGCGCGCTCACGAACGTGTTCACGCCGACGATCGGATACGAGCCGTCATGCTTGCGATGCTCGTACAACATGGACTCGTCCTGAATCCGTCCGCGCTGATAACCGGTTTCCATCGCGCCGAGCACGCCGCCGCGCTCGGTGAGCCGCTCGAACTCGGCGAGCACCGCTTCCTCGACAAGATCGGTCAGCTCGTCGATCACGAAGCTGCCCTGATTCGGATTCTGGTTCTTCGCCAACCCCCATTCGCGATTGATGATCAGCTGGATCGCGACCGCGCGGCGCACCGATTCCTCGGTCGGCGTCGTGATCGCTTCGTCGAACGCATTGGTGTGCAGCGAGTTGCAGTTGTCGTAGATCGCGATCAGCGCCTGCAGCGTCGTGCGGATGTCGTTGAAATCGATCTCCTGCGCGTGCAGGCTGCGGCCCGACGTCTGCACGTGATACTTCAGCTTCTGGCTGCGCTCGTTCGCGCCATAGCGCTCGCGCATCGCGATCGCCCAGATGCGTCGCGCGACGCGGCCGAGCACCGTGTACTCCGGGTCCATCCCGTTCGAGAAGAAGAACGACAGATTCGGCGCGAAGTCGTCGATCGACATGCCGCGCGCGAGATACGCCTCGACGTAGGTGAAGCCGTTCGCGAGCGTGTAGGCAAGCTGCGAGATCGGGTTCGCGCCGGCCTCGGCGATGTGATAGCCGGAGATCGACACCGAGTAGAAATTGCGCACCCGGTGTTCGACGAAATACGCCTGGATGTCGCCCATCACCTTCAGGCTGAATTCGGTCGAGAAGATGCAGGTGTTCTGCCCCTGGTCTTCCTTCAGGATGTCGGCCTGCACGGTGCCACGCACGTTTTCGAGCGCCGCACGGCGCGTTGCGGCGAGTTCGGCTTCGGTCAACGGGCGGCCTTGCTGTTGCTCTTTCAAAGCGATCTGCTGATCGATCGCGACGTTGAAGAACATCGCGAGGATCGTCGGCGCGGGGCCGTTGATCGTCATCGACACCGATGTGTCCGGCGAGCACAGGTCGAAACCGTCGTAGAGCGTCTTCATGTCGTCGAGGGTCGCGACCGACACGCCCGAATTGCCGACCTTGCCGTAGATGTCCGGGCGCTCGTGCGGCTCCTCGCCGTACAGCGTTACCGAGTCGAATGCGGTGGATAACCGCTTGGCCGGCATGCCTTCCGACAGCAGCTTGAAGCGGCGATTGGTGCGCTGCGGATCGCCCTCGCCCGCGAACATGCGCGTCGGGTCCTCGTTCTCGCGGCGAAACGGAAACACGCCAGCGGTGAACGGGAAATAGCCGGGCAGATTGTCGAGCATCAGCCAGCGCAGGATCTCGCCGTGATCGACGAATTTCGGCAGCGACACTTTGCGGATTTCGGAGCCGGACAGCGTCGTCACGGTCAGCGCGGTGCGGATTTCGCGTTCGCGGATGCGCACCACGTGTTCGTCGCCGGTATAGGCGGCCACCGTTTGCGGCCACGCATCGAGCAGCTTGCGTTCGCGCTCGCCGAGCGCGGTGTTGCGTTGCTCGATCAGCGCGTCGAGCGATGAGGCGTCGTTGCCCGCTTCGCCGAGCATGCGGCGCGTCTCGACGAGCTGCCAACGCTCGCGCGCGATCTGTGCCTGCGCGTCGGCCCGCTCGCGATAGCCGCGCGCCGTCTGCGCGATATCGGCCAGATAGCGCACGCGCGCGGGTGGCACGATCGCGTGCAGATTGCTCGAAAAGCGCAGACCTTCGGGAGCACTAAGCCGGGCGCCGCCGTCGCGCAGGCCGTGGGTGCGCAGCGCAGCGGCGATGCGCAGGTACAGCGCGGTCACGCCGTCGTCGTTGAAACGCGACGCGATCGTGCCGAACACCGGCATCGCATCCGGCGATGTCGCGAAGTCCGCGCGGTTGCGCTGCACCTGCTTGGCGACATCGCGCAGCGCATCCTGCGCGCCCTTGCGATCGAACTTGTTGATCGCGACGAAGCTCGCGAAGTCGAGCATGTCGATCTTCTCGAGCTGGCTCGCGGCGCCGAACTCCGGCGTCATCACATACAGCGATTCGTCGACGAACGGCACGATCGCCGCATCGCCCTGACCGATCCCCGAGGTCTCGACGACGATCAGATCGAAACCCGCGACCTTGCACAGCATCAGCGCGGCGGGCAGAGAGTCGGAGAGTTCGGTCGACGCTTCGCGCGTCGCCATCGAGCGCATATACACACGGGCGTCGCCCCGTGCGCCGCCGCCCCAGTCGCCGATCGCGTTCATGCGGATGCGGTCGCCGAGCAGCGCGCCGCCGGATTTGCGGCGCGACGGATCGATCGCGAGCACGGCGATGTTCAGCGTGTCGTCGTAGTCGAGCCGGAAGCGGCGGATCAGCTCGTCGGTCAGCGACGACTTGCCCGCGCCGCCGGTCCCGGTGATGCCGAGCACGGGAACCCGCGTGGTCTGCGCGAGCGTCGATAGCTGGTCGCGTGCGGCGGCGTCGACGGCGTTCGTTTCGAACGCGCTGATCAGTTGCGCGAGGCGGCGGAAGATCGGCGCGGCGGGATCGTCAGGGTACGAGCCGGGGGCAGTGCGGCCGTGGGGAGCATCAGCCTCGACGCAAAGCGGCAAGGGACGCGCGGCCAGCTCGGCGAGCCATTCGCGCACCGGCGTCGGCCGCGCCGCCTCGGCCGCGCGCGCGCCTTCGACGCAGCGCGCGATCATGTCGTCGATCATGCCTTGCAGGCCGAGCCGCTGACCGTCGTGCGGCGAGTAGATTTTTTCGACGCCGTCGCGTTCCAGCGCGGCGATCTCCTCGGGGACGATCACGCCTCCTCCGCCGCCGAACACCTTGATGCGCTCGCCGCCGCGCGCACGCAGCAACTCGACGAGATAGCGGAAATATTCGTTGTGACCACCCTGGTAGCTCGACACGGCGACGCCGTCGGCGTCCTCGTTGAGCGCGGCGGTCGCGACTTCGGCGACGGAGCGGTTGTGGCCCAGGTGGATCACCTCCACGCCGCTCGCCTGCAGGATGCGCCGCATGATGTTGATCGACGCGTCGTGGCCGTCGAACAGTGCGGCGGCGGTGACGAAGCGCAGGCGCCGGCCCGCGGGCAGCTCGTGGCTGCCGGCACGCTGCGGCGTGGACAGATCGGTCATGTCTCCCCCAATTCATTTAACTGATGGGTGTTGACAATCAGTATATAGAAACGGGGTAAGACGGCGCCGGAGCGGCGGGCGGCCGATTGGCGGCGTTTGTTAGCTGCTTCGTGAAACGCTACCGCACCGCCAACGCCTTGATTTCATCGAGCGACGGCCACAGCGATTCGTTCGCGAACCGCGCCGCCAGAAAATCGACGAACGAGCGCACCTTGGCCGACAGATGCCGCCGGCTCGTGTAGACGACGTGGATCGGCAGTTCGCGCGGCGGCACTTCGTCGACGAGCAGCGGCACGAGCCGCCCTTCGGCGAGATCGCTGCCGATCACCTCGGTGCCCAGCATCGCGATGCCCGCGCCGTGCAGCACGACCACGCGCTGCGCCTCGAGCTGATTGACGATCAGGTTGCCCGACAGGCGCACGCGCGAGCTCGCGTCGCCGGTCGCGACTTCGAGTGCCGACACGCCCGCGTACTGCAGATAGTTGTGGCGCGCGAGATCGGCGACGCGCTTCGGCGTGCCATGCTTGCGCAGATAGGCGGGCGACGCGCACAGCACCAGATGCGCGGTCGCGATCTGCCGCGCGATCAGCGACGACGACTTGAGCCCGCCCGGCGACGCGCGAATCGCGACGTCGAAACCCTCGTCGATCAGCTCGACGACGCGGTCTGACAGCGTCATATCGACGGTGACCTGCGGATACTGCTCGGCGTAGTCCGCGACCGCGGCCATAACGTGATTCAGGCCGAACGCCGATAGCGACGACACCCGCAGCCGCCCGTGCGGCACGACGCTCGCCGCGCCGACCGCCTGGCCTGCCTCGTCGAGCTCGGTGAGCGCCTGGCTGAGCCGCTCGTAGTACTCGCGGCCCGCCTCGGTCGGCGCGACGCGGCGCGTAGTGCGGTTCAGCAGCCGCGCGCCGAGCTGCTGCTCCAGATGCATCACGTGCTTGCTCGCCATCGCCGCGGACATCTCCATCTTGTCCGCCGCACCGACGAAGCTACCGGCTTCGACCACGTGGCGAAACACTTTCATGCTGACGAGGGTGTCCATCTCAGTCGCTCGCTTCAGGAATCAATCCACGCCATTTTGCCGGGTTTATCAAAGGAACGGCAGCAAACCCCCGTATTTTCGACTGCGCTGAAAACGACAAAGCCCGCGTTCCGGGCGGAACGCGGGCTTTGCGGTGAAACCGTAGGCCGGGATCAGAACTTCGCGCGCAACCCCGCGCCATACGTGTTGCCGCTCGACTGACCGGTGATGTGGTCATACATGTACGCGGCATAGACGTCGGTGCGCTTGGACAGCGGATAGTCGTAGCCGACCGCCGCCGTCTGGCGCGTCTGGTTCGAACCGCCGCCGTTACGCGAATACGCGTACGACGCCATCACCGAGCCCGGCCCGAACGGCACCGTGACACCGCCCTGTCCGGTGTTCACGTGCCAGCTCGTCACCTGCTGGTTGTTGTACGTGTACATGTACTGGCCGTACAGCTTGACGAACTTCAGGTCGTACGACACGCCCGCCTGCGCGACGCTCTGGCTGCGCAGACCCGGCACGCCCGAGGTTTCGAAGCTGCCGAGGTCGCCCGGCACGTTATTGAAGTTCACGTACTGGTACACCGCGGTCGCCGCGAACGGGCCGTGGAAGTACAGCACCTGGCCGCTCCACTTCTTCGCGCCGTTCTGGGTCGTGTTGCCGAGCGCATACATCGCCGTCGCCGACAGGCCGTTGAAGTTCGGCGTCGAATACGACACCGCGTTGTTCCAGCCCGAGTCGCCGGTCACGCCCTGATCGGTCGTGTAGGTCGGGAAGGTGCCGAGGCCGAGGTACACGTGGGTGACCATCGGCGAGAACACGTACGAATCGATAAACGGGTTGAACAGGATCGTCGACACGAACAGCGGCGTCGTCAGACGGCCGGCCGTCACCGTGCCGTACGGCGATTCGATGCCGACGTACGCGTTGCGCGAGAACGTCGTGTCGCCGGTAAAGCGGCCGAACTCGCCAGTCTGCGCGCGGAAGAAGCCTTCGATTGTGAAGATCGCCTTATAGCCGTTGCCCAGATCCTCGGTCCCCTTGAAGCCCCAATAGGACGTCGACATGCCACCGCCCGACACGACTACCGCGGTCTTGCCACCTGGAAACTTCTGCGCACCGACCCATTCGTCGACCTGGCCGTAGAGCTGCACGCTCGATTGCGCGAATGCCGACGATGCGCTCGCCAGCGCGGCGACGCATGCGGTGGCCTTGAGAGTAGTCTTCAGCGCGGTGCTGAGGCTTGTGTTCATTGGTTCTCCAATCTTTGTCAAAAAGGTGTGGCTGTGCGAAAGGGGGCGCTCGCGCGAAACGTTGTTGTTATCCGTTCGATCGTCGAGTCAATCTGGGCGGGTCCATCTTTGCGGACCATTTTTATAAACAAAAATATCGCTGCTTATTGCGGGTATATCGGTCTGATTAGTTTGGTCGGTTATCGGCTTGATATGACATTTTCGGCTGGGCTGCGGCCGGCGCCCCGGATGCAATGCGGCATGCGGCGAACCGCGCGCCAGGGCGGCGGAAACGCCTTAAATGAAGGGCCGATGACGCGACGCGGCAGAATGCCAAGATTTGACGCTGACTGATACTTCGATGCCGAGCGTTTTCAAAAAAGTGTGGCGTCGAAACGTCAGATTCGGAGCTCGGGCGCAGAGGAAGGCGCGCGGAGGATCGCGGGAAGGGATCTGGGGGAACAGGTTTCGCGACAGGTGATATGCGGTCGCGTTGCGTGTAAAGCCGGCAGCCTCACCCGTTCAGGTAGCGGCGAACGTGGCCCACTTGACGCGAATCGACCAGTAAATCGCGCTCAGCTAATTGCGATAGGGTGAACCGCCCGGTTGCCGCGGATCGTCGGACGGGCGTTGCATTGGACGCGCGGCGCCGCGCTCTTCGTTGTAGCGGGCGACGTCGGCGCGGATCGAGCCGTTGCGCATCGGCATGTTGGACGGTGGATGCGGTACCGGACGCGCTTCCGCACTGACCGGCGTGATCGCGCCGGCATAGCTGGACGAATCGCCGACACGGCGCATGCCGGACTTGTAGCTGCCGAAGCCATAACCAAAATTGGCGTCCGCGATGTTCGGATTGCCGCGCTGTGCGCGTGCGTCACGCCAAGCCGTCGCATTGCGCGAGCCGCGCGGAGCAGGCGCGCCAGCCGCACCGGCGTAGTGGCCGTTGCCGTGCATCTCCATGCGCGGCGCGTGCCCGCCAACGTGGTGCGAATAAGCGCCGCCCACGGCGCCACCGCCGCCATGTGGCACACCTTGCCCCTTCGCATAGGCGAACGAGCACAGCACGGCGATGACCGCGCCCCACGCCCAGTGCCTCGTTCTCGACAACCCGTCCACCTTGTGACTCTCACGCCCGAAGACTTGCCTGAAATCCACCGTTCGAGCTGCGATGGACCTGTTGCGGGAGGAGAAAAGCGCCGCGTGCCTGCCGCGGCGCAGGCATCCCTGCGGCCTTTGACTGAGTAATTTATGGGCGTGGGCAGAGGGTGTCGAGCCAAAAAGTGTTAGGTCTCGTCGGTGGATGTAACACCCTGTTACTGCGGCGTTTTCTGCGCTGGAGCCCTTGTGCGGGTACGCCTTTGCAGCTTGCTTCGAGGCGTTTTCGCCTACTCCGCGCGAACCCCGTTTGTTGCAAATAAACGCCGCTTGCAACGTCGATGGATAAACGGTTTGTGGCGCATGAGCACGTCGCCAATACTGAAATCGGGTGCGCCGCGCGAGTCAATGCGCCAATCTCATTAATCGATTCGGCAAATGAATTTGCGTTTTCAATCGACTTTCGACAACAATAGTCGTTTCCCATTGGCACGCACCGCGCCCTGACAGGCCCGTCCCGTGCTCACACCGCGTCATTGAATTGAGATTGCGACATGGCCCGTCCGAAATTCCTTCCCGATAACTTCACCCTGTGCCTCGTCGGCACCGTGATCCTCGCCAGCCTGCTGCCCGTTCATGGGCAGGCCGCGGTGGGGTTCAACTGGGTGACGAACATCGCGGTCGGCCTGCTGTTCTTCCTGCACGGCGCGAAGCTGTCACGCGAGGCGATCATTGCGGGCGCGACGCACTGGCGCCTTCACCTGGTGGTGCTGCTGAGCACGTTCGCGCTGTTTCCGCTGCTCGGCCTCGCGCTTAAACCGGTCCTTTCGCCGCTGGTCACGCCGTCGCTCTACGCCGGCGTCCTCTTCCTCTGCACGCTGCCATCGACGGTCCAGTCGTCGATCGCGTTCACGTCCATTGCCAAGGGCAACGTGCCGGCCGCGGTATGCAGCGCGTCCGCCTCGAGCCTGCTCGGCATCTTCGTTACCCCAGCACTCGTCAGCCTCATCGTGACGAATCAGGCTGCGAGCGGCGGCACTTCGCCGTGGCATACGATCGGCAACATCGTGCTGCAACTGCTCGTGCCGTTCGTGGCCGGCCAACTGCTGCGCCCGCTGATCGGCAAGTGGATCGAGAAGAATCGCGGCGTGCTGAAGTTCGTCGACCAGGGCTCGATCCTGCTCGTCGTGTACGGCGCGTTCAGCGAGGCCGTCACCGAAGGCCTGTGGCACACGATTCCGCTGTCCGCGCTCGGCGGCCTCGTCGTGGTGAGCTGCGTGCTGCTCGCGCTCGCGTTGGGCATGACGATCTTCGCGAGCAAGCGGCTCGGCTTCAACCGCGCGGACCAGATCACGATCATCTTCTGCGGCTCGAAGAAGAGCCTCGCCGCCGGCGTGCCGATGGCCAAGGTGATCTTCGCGTCGCACGCGGTCGGCGCCGTGGTGCTGCCGCTGATGCTGTTCCACCAGATCCAGCTGATGGTCTGCGCCGCGCTCGCGCAGCGCTGGGGCGCCCGCGACCTGAGAGGCGAGAGCGACGCGGCGGCGCGGCGACCCGCCGCCGCCGTCGCGCGCCGTTGAACACACTCGCAATGCGAACCGGACATTCATAAGCGCCCTCCCTGAGCGTCGTTTTGATCGTGTAAAGCAAGCCGCCTTCGGGCGGCTTTTTCTTTTGGCTCTTCATTGGCCGTTGTCGTTATTTCACGCGCAAACGCTCTTGTTGTCGCCTCGGCCGGATGGCATAGGGCGATTCTGGATGTGCCTCTAAAACGGCCGCCCGCTTATTGTTTAGTCTTTTTTACTAAACAGTCTGATTTCAGACAACTCCATTAAATAGGGGTATTTACCGGTGTTGCGCGAGCGCTCTTCGGGCTGTTTTAGCAGCGTTTTACTATACAATCGCCCGACCTGAACCCGTGCTGCCTCGCCACGCGCGGCAGCTTCATTCGATGGCCACAACCATCCGCGACGTCGCCCGCGCGGCCAGCGTTTCGATCGGCACCGTGTCGCGCGCGCTCAAAAATCAGCCGGGCCTTTCCGAGGCCACGCGCGAACGCGTCGTCGAAGCGGCGCGCCAACTCGGCTACGATTCGGCGCAGCTGCGTCCGCGCATCCGCCGCCTGACGTTCCTGCTGCATCGTCAGCACAACAACTTCGCCGCGAGCCCGTTTTTCTCGCACGTGCTGCACGGCGTCGAAGACGCTTGCCGCGAGCGCGGCATCGTGCCGTCGGTGCTGACCGCCGGGCCGACCGAGGACGTGATTCACCAGATGCGCCTGCACGCGCCCGACGCCGTCGCGATCGCCGGCTTCGTCGAGCCCGAAACGCTCGCCACGCTGGTCGCGATGCAACGCCCGCTGGTGCTGATCGATCTATGGTCGCCGGGCCTGCGCTCGGTCAATCTCGACAACGCCGGTGGCGCCACCCTTGCGATGCGCCATCTGTTCGAGCAGCAGCGCAAGCGCGTCGCGTTCATCGGCGGCTCGCTCGCGCACTTCAGCATCGCCGAGCGCGCGCTCGGCTACCGGCGCGCGTTCTTCGAAGCTGGGCTGCTGTTCGACCCGTCGCTCGAAGTGAACATCGACGCCGGGCTCGATCCCGACACCGGCGCCGCGCGCGCGATGCAGCGCCTGCTCGATGCGCCGGGCCCGCGCCCCGACGCCGTATTCGCATTCAACGATGCCGCCGCGCTCGCCGCGCTGCGCGTGTGCCTCGCGCGCGGCCTCAGCGTGCCCGACGACATCGCGATCATCGGTTTCGACGACATTCCTGCCGCCGCCCACGCCACCCCGCCGCTATCGACGATCGCAGTCGACAAGGAGGCGCTCGGCCGACGCGGCGTCGAACTGCTGCTCGAAGACTCGCCCGCCGAACTCGAAGTCCGCTTGCCCGTTCAACTCGTTGCCCGTGCCAGTACTTTGGTGAAAACGCCATGACGAAAACCGATCCGCATCACCCTTCCACCGACGTCGCGAAGGCGCCGCCGGTCGCTAGCTTCCGCAAGCGCGAGTTTTTGCTCGCGCACATCGAGGACACGCTGCGCTTCTATGCGCCGAACGTGCTCGATCCGAGCGGCGGCTTCTACCACTTCTTCCGCGACGACGGTTCGATCTACAACCGCACCACGCGCCACCTGGTCAGCAGTTGCCGCTACGTGTTCAACTACGCGATGGCGTACCGGCAATTCGGCGACCCCAAGCACCTCGAATACGCGCGCCACGGCCTGCGCTTTCTGCGCGACGCGCACTGGGACTCGCAGCACGAGGGCTACGACTGGGAAATCGAATGGCGCGACGGCAGAAAGCGCACGCTCGACGCGACGCGCCACTGCTACGGCCTCGCGTTCGTGCTGCTCGCGTACTCGCACGCGGCGATGGCCGGCATCGAAGAAGCGAAACCGATGATCGGCGCGACCTTCGAACTGATGGAGCACCGCTTCTGGGACGCCGCCGCCGGCCTCTATGCCGACGACGCATCGGCCGACTGGCGCGTCAGCACGTATCGCGGGCAGAACGCGAACATGCATACCACCGAGGCGCTTCTCGCCGCGCACGAGGCGACCGGCCATCTGGTGTATCTCGATCGCGCCGAGCGCGTCGCGTCGAACATCACGCTGCGCCAGGCGAAGCTGTCGCAAGGGCTCGTGTGGGAGCATTTTCACGCGGACTGGTCGGTCGACTGGCATTACAACGAGGAAGACAGCTCGGACATCTTCCGTCCGTGGGGCTTTCAGCCCGGCCATCAGACCGAATGGGCGAAGCTGCTGCTGATTCTCGAACGCTTCCGTCCGCTGCCGTGGCTGCTGCCGCGCGCGATCGAACTGTTCGACGCCGCGATGACGCACGCATGGGACGAAGACCACGGCGGCCTCTACTACGGCTTTGGCCCCGACGGCACCGTGTGCGATCACGACAAGTATTTCTGGGTGCAGGCCGAAACGTTCGCGGCCGCCGCGCTGCTCGGCAAGCGCACCGGCAACGAGCGCTTCTGGGACTGGTACGACGAGATCTGGCGCTATAGCTGGATGCACTTCGTCGACCACAAGTACGGCGCGTGGTATCGCATCCTGACTTGCGACAACCGCAAGTACAGCGACGAAAAAAGCCCGGCCGGCAAGACCGACTATCACACGATGGGCGCGTGCTATGAAGTGCTCGCCCATGCGCTCGGCGAAGACGCGTCGGCTGGATCGACCGCGCCCGCCGCAGCGGTTTCAGCGGAGAAAGCACAATGAGCGCGACCACCGAACTCCCCGTATTCGTGTCCGCCGGTGACATCCTCACCGATCTCGTGCGCACCGGCGCATCGCACTGGCTGTCGCGTCCGGGCGGCGCGGGCTGGAACGTCGCGCGCTGCGTCGCGCGGCTCGGCCTGCCGACCGCGTGCGCGGGCTCGCTGGGCGTCGATAACTTTTCCGACGAACTGTGGGACGCGAGCGTCGCCGCCGGGCTCGACATGCGCTTCCTGCAGCGCGTCGAGCACCCGCCGCTGCTCGCGATCGTGCATCAGACGCATCCGCCAGCCTACTTCTTCATGGGCGAGAACAGCGCCGATCTCGCGTTCGATCCAGCCAGGCTACCGGCCGGCTGGATGACCGCAGTGAAGTGGGCACATTTCGGCGGCATCAGCCTCGTGCGTCGGCCGCTCGGCGATACGCTCGCGGCGCTCGCTGCCGAGTTGCGTTCGCACGGCGTGAAGATCAGCTTCGATCCGAACTATCGCAATCTGATGGAGCACGGCTACGAGCCGACATTGCGCCAGATGGCCGCGCTCGCGGATCTGATCAAGGTTTCGGACGAAGACTTGCGCATGTTCTTCAGGACCAGCGACGAAGCCGCCGCCCTCGCTCAATTGCGCGCGATGAATCCGGTCGCCACCGTGCTCGTCACGCGCGGCCCCGACACGGCGATGCTGCTCGACGGCGCCGCGGTGATCGAGGCGAAGCCGCCGCGCGTCGAAGTGGTCGATACGGTCGGCGCGGGCGATGCGTCGATCGGCGGTCTGCTGTTCAGCCTGATGAGCGCGCCGCAACGCAGATGGCCCGAGCATCTCGCATTCGCGCTCGCGGCCGGCGCGGCGGCTTGCGGCCACGCCGGCGCGCACGCGCCGACGCTCGACGAGGTGGTCGCGCTGCTGTAAATCGCGGCTCTGTAATTCTGCTGCCTTGGGACGCGCGTAGCGTGATGGATGTCGAGCTCGTCGCGCGGCGCGAAGCCGCCCTGGGGCGGGAACCGATCCCGCCACGCCGTGCTAGGATGAAAATATCGAAACCTTTGCGAAAAGGAGCGAGGCCATGGAGGACGTCACCTACACCAAAGGGATCTACACGGCCACTGCGTCGATAAGGGAAGTCGCACAGGACGCCTTTCAAGGTGTCGTCACCCTCGCGCGCGACGAGGGCGAACCCAGCGAAGATCAGGAGACCACGCTCTACGAAGTCGACTCGACGTCGTCGACGCCGGGAGAAGCGCTCGAAGAAGCCAAAGCGCTCGCACATCGTATCCTCGGGGAAATCGAACTGTAGGCCGAACCAAGGGGCAGCGCGTCGCGCGTGCTCGCGCATCGGCGCGCCGCTGCGGGGTCGACCGGCTGGAGGCGATCATGGCTGAACAGCTGTTCCAATACGGCGTGTATTCGATTCACGTTCGTCCGCTCGAACTGAGCGGCGCGCGCTGGGACGCGGAGTACGAAATCCGTCATCGCGAGAAGGCCGTCAAGCCGTGGACCACGGTTGGCGGCGACGCGGGATTTGCCGAGCAGGCCGAAGCGGTGGAAAGCGCGCATCGGCAGGCCGTCGACGATATCGAGCATGGCGCGGGGATTCCGAAGCCGCACGTGTTTCCGTAAGCGGTTGTCGACGCGCTTTTTGACGCCGCGTCGAAATTCGCCGTGGCGGCCTTGAGCGCTGCGCGTCGCCACGCAAGGTAACGCTGAGCTGTCAGCGATAGTCGAGCGTGTCTACGACCTTGGTGATCTTCCAGATTCCGTTTTCCTGGCGCAAAAACACGATATTGGTCTGTTTGTCTTTCGAGCCGAACGTAACAGCCACGAGCGCCACGCCGTCGAGCATGAAGACTGGATGCACCGCTATATGCCCGGACCAATCTTTCTCGTCGAAGTCTTGTACTTTCGTGAAGTACTCCGCATCTTCGGACAATTTGTTGGCCTGATATTGCTTTCGCAATAAATCGACCGTTGGTTTTACAACGTGCCTGTATATCTCCTTTTCCATGATCGGATAGTCTCGGTCTGCGGCCAGGCGCGGAATGAACCATGCGTAGAAATCTCTTACGCGGGTCTCGGGAGTTGCTTGTTCGGCGTGGGTCGGGTTTCCTGCATATGAGGTGCCGTTAAAACTCAGCAACAGCGTGGCAACAAAAATCGCCAGATATTTTCTCATGGATGCAACCTCAATCGTGGCGATAGATCTTGTAATCCGGTCGTGCGGACCGGTAATCGGGACCGGGATAGAAGCCACGCCACTGCTTGAAATCGGAAATCCAGTATTGTCCATCGTACATTGCCATATGTCCGTGCGGATGCAAATGGATGCCGTCGATCACGATTACATCGCCTTTTTGGAGAGAGGCAGTCGATACCGCGCGAAACCCAGCGTGAGCCAGCGAAAACCCGTAGTCTTTCGCGGACCGTGTGCGGGCCAATACAATTCCGCCTCGTTCAATTGCTTCTCTAACGTACCGGGCGCATTCTCCACGGCTTACTGGTCTTGCATTCAATTGCAAATAGTCGACAGCAGCATTTTTATTCCACGACATATTAGATTATCTCGATCATATTTTGATTTATAAATCATACAGCAAATCCAAAACAAACCAAGATATTTTATTATCTCGAAAACATTTTAAATAGAGATAGCTTTTTTGAATAAAAATATAGCCTTCGTCAATACCGTGCTAGTTACGAGCGAAATCAACCTGATCGGCACGTTCTAGTCAATTGCATGAGTCTCGCGCCATGCTACGCTGTACCTGTATCGATCCCCACGAGCGCGTGATGGCAAGCGAACCGTCAGACCGTTTTTCCACGCTCGGCGACCCCGACACCGACACCAGCGCGCCGAGGCGCCACGCGCGCGGCAGCCGCGAAATGCGTCTCGACGATCGCGTGGTGATCGCGCACGGGATGCCGACGCCGTTGTGGCAAGACCTGTATCACCGCGCGCTCGGCGTGCGCTGGCCGGTGTTCTTCGTGTCGCTCGCGCTGCTGTTTCTGCTGCTCAACACCGTGTTCGCCATGCTCTACATGCTCGGCGACGCGCCGATTGCGAATCAGTTTCCGAAGGGCTTCGGCGGCGCGTTCTTCTTTAGCGTCGAAACGCTCGCGACGGTCGGCTACGGCGACATGCATCCGCAAACCGTCTACGCGCACTGGATCGCGACGCTCGAAATCTTCATCGGCATGTCCAGCATCGCGTTGGCGACCGGGCTGATCTTTGCGCGCTTTTCGCGGCCGCACGCGAAGATCATGTTCGCGCGCTATGCGGTGATCCGGCCGATCGACGGCCGCATGACGTTGATGGTGCGCTCAGCCAACGCGCGTCAAAACGTGATCGCCGAGGCACGCGCGCGGCTGCGCATCATGCGTCTTGAGACGTCGATCGAAGGCTTTACGCTGCGCAAGCTCTACGACCTCACGCTGGTACGCGACCAGCACCCGGTGTTCAAGCTCGGCTGGACGCTCATGCACATCATCGACGAAGCGAGTCCGCTGTTCGGCGAAAACGCCGAATCATTGAAGGGCCGCGACGTGTCGCTGCTGCTCACGCTCGAAGGCATCGACGAATCGACGTCGCAAACCATGCAGGCGCGCCACATGTGGACCTGCGACCAGATCGTCTGGCAGCACCGGTTCGTCGACATCATGAGCGAACAAGACGGCGTGAGCCACATCGACTATTCGCACTTCGACGAGATCGTGCCGCTCGATGCGGCGCCGCTCCAACCGGACATCGCGGCGCACACCGCGCAGTAGCAATAGCCACAGTCCCATTCGACGCCCCACGATACCCAGGGCATACCCGAAGCGCGCCGCCGCCTGGCAAATCCGGCTCAAAAGCGGGCCGAAACGCGCGAGTCATCGCGCGCATTCGCGCACGCCCGATTAAAGAAGCAATAATTCACTCCCGCGAGCGCTAAAAAATAGAGTCTCTTTCGCTGCGCGGTATCGGTGACCCCACCACCCGCGCGCCGAGCCAGAACATTGGAGACTCCCCCATGACCGCTCGCCTGCCCATCGACGGCACGCCCGCTCTCGCCGACTACAAGCTTTCCGACAATCTCACCGCGACGCGCGGCCGGATCTTTCTGACCGGCACCCAGGCGCTCGTGCGCCTCCCGCTGATGCAGCGCGCGCTCGACAAAACACGCGGCCTGAACACCGCCGGCTTTATCAGCGGCTATCGCGGCTCGCCGCTCGGCATGGTCGATCAGCAGTTGTGGAAGGCGAAAAAACTGCTCACCGCGAGCGACGTCCGCTTTCTGCCCGCGATCAACGAAGAACTCGGCGGCACCGCGGTGCTCGGCACGCAGCGCGTCGAAGCCGATCCCGAGCGTACCGTCGATGGCGTATTCGCGATGTGGTACGGCAAGGGCCCGGGCGTCGACCGCGCGGGCGATGCGCTGAAGCATGGCAACGCGTACGGCTCGTCGCCGCACGGCGGCGTGCTAGTGGTCGCCGGCGACGATCACGGCTGCGTGTCGTCGTCGATGCCCCATCAGAGCGACTTCGCGATGATGGCGTGGCATATGCCGGTGGTGAATCCCTCGAACATCGCGGACATGCTCGAGTTCGGCCTGTACGGTTGGGCGTTGTCGCGCTTCTCGGGCGCGTGGGTCGGCTACAAGGCGATTTCGGAGACCGTCGAATCGGGCTCGACCGTCGATCTCGACGCGCTGCAAACCGAATGGACACCTCCGCAGGAATTCGAAGCACCAGCCGGCGGTTTGCACAACCGCTGGCCCGATCTGCCGAGCCTGACGATCGAAGCGCGTCTGCACGCGAAGCTCGACGCGGTGCGCCAGTTTGCGCGCATCAACAGCATCGACAAATGGATCGCGCCGAGCCCGCACGCGAACGTCGGCATAGTCACGTGCGGCAAGGCGCATCTCGATCTGATGGAAGCGCTGCGCCGGCTCGATCTGACCGTCGCCGACCTCGACGCGGCCGGCGTGCGCATCTACAAGGTCGGGCTGTCGTTTCCGCTGGAGATGACACGCATCGACGCGTTCGTGTCGGGCCTGTCCGAAGTACTCGTTATCGAAGAGAAGGGCCCCGTCATCGAGCAGCAGATCAAGGACTATCTGTACAACCGCACGCAAGGCACGCGGCCGGTCGTGATCGGCAAGCACGCCGAAGATGGCACGTTGCTGCTGTCGTCGCTCGGCGAACTGCGGCCGTCGCGCATTCTGCCGGTGTTCGCGAACTGGCTCGCGAAGCACAAGCCGGCGCTCGATCGCCGCGAACGCGTCGTCGATCTGGTCGCGCCGCAGATCCTGTCGAACGCGGCCGACAGCGTGAAGCGCACGCCGTACTTCTGCTCCGGCTGTCCGCACAACACGTCGACGAAAGTGCCGGACGGTTCGATCGCGCAGGCCGGCATCGGCTGCCATTTCATGGCGTCGTGGATGGAGCGCGACACGACCGGACTGATTCAGATGGGCGGCGAAGGCGTCGACTGGGCCGCGCATTCTATGTTCACGAAGACCCGCCACGTGTTCCAGAATCTCGGCGACGGCACCTACTTTCACTCGGGCATTCTCGCGATTCGCCAGGCGGTCGCCGCGAAAGCGACGATCACCTACAAGATCCTCTATAACGACGCGGTCGCGATGACGGGCGGTCAACCCGTCGACGGCAGCATCTCGGTGCCGCAGATCGCGCGACAGGTCGAAGCCGAAGGCGTGTCGCGCTTCGTCGTGGTCAGCGACGAGCCCGAGAAATACGACGGTCATCACGGCCAGTTTCCGCAGGGCACGACGTTTCACCATCGCAGCGAGCTGGACACCGTGCAGCGCGAGTTGCGCGACACCGACGGCGTGACCGTGCTGATCTACGACCAGACCTGCGCGGCCGAAAAACGCCGCCGTCGCAAGAAAGGCGAATTCCCCGATCCGAACAAGCGGCTCTTCATCAATGAAGAAGTCTGCGAAGGCTGCGGCGATTGCGGCGTGCAGTCGAACTGTTTGTCGGTGGAACCGGTGGAAACCGCGCTCGGTCGCAAGCGCCGCATCGATCAGTCGTCGTGCAACAAGGACTACTCGTGCGTGAACGGCTTTTGCCCGAGCTTCGTCACCGTCGAAGGCGGCACATTGAAAAAGGCCGCGGGCGTCGCCTTCGATCCGCAGGCGCTCGCTGCCCACGTCAACGCGTTGCCGATTCCCGCGACGCCACTCGATGCCGCGCCGTACGACATCCTCGTCACCGGAGTCGGCGGCACCGGTGTCGTGACGGTCGGCGCATTGATCAGCATGGCCGCGCACCTCGAAGGCAAGAGCGCGTCGGTGCTCGACTTCATGGGCTTCGCGCAAAAGGGCGGCTCGGTGCTGTCGTTCGTGCGTTTTGCCGCGCGCGACGAATGGCTGAACCAGGTGCGCATCGACACGCAGCAGGCCGACGTGCTGCTCGCCTGCGACATGGTGGTCGGCGCGAGTGCCGATGCACTGCAGACGGTGCGGCATGGCCGCACGCGCATCGTCGTCAACACGCATGCGATTCCGAACGCGAGCTTCGTGCAGAACCCCGACGCGACGCTGCATGCCGATGCGCTGATCGACAAGATGCGTCACGCGGCGGGTGCAGAGCGCATGTCGACGTGCGACGCGCAAGCGCTCGCAACGCGATTTCTCGGCGATACGATCGGCGCGAACATTCTGATGCTCGGCTTCGCATGGCAACTCGGTCTGGTGCCGGTGTCGTTCGCCGCGATGATGCGCGCGATCGAACTGAACAACGTCGCTGTGCCGATGAATCAACTCGCGTTCTCGATCGGGCGCATGGCCGCGGCCGATCCCGCCGCGCTCGAATCGCTGTGGCAGTCGCGACATGCGCCGAAGCCGAGCGTGCGAGTCGATACGCTCGACGAGCTGATCGCGCATCGCGAAGCACGTCTGCTCGCCTATGGTGGCGCGGCTTATGTGAAGCGCTATCGCGCGCTCGTCGATGCGGCACGGCGCGCGGAAACCGCCGTCGATGCGGCGAGCGAGCGCGTGACGCGCGCGGTCGCGACGACGTTCTATCGGCTGCTCGCGGTGAAGGATGAGTACGAAGTCGCGCGTCTGCATACGGATGCCGCGTTCCGCGATGCGCTCGAAGCGCAGTTCGAGGGCGTCGCCGGCAAGGACTTCACGATCCGCTTCAACCTCGCGCCGCCGACGCTGACGCGCGCGCAGCCCGGGGCGGTGCCCACGAAGAAGAGCTATGGTCAGTGGATGTGGCCTGTGCTCGGCCTGCTCGCGAAATGGCGCGGTCTGCGCGGCACGGCGCTCGATCCGTTCGGCCGCACGCTCGAGCGCAAAATGGAGCGCGAGTTCGCGAGCGATTACGAAACCACGCTGCAACATGCGCTAGCGAAACTCGACGCGAGCCATCTCGACGACGTCGCGAAACTCGCTGAACTGCATGCGCGCATACGCGGTTATGGGCACGTGAAGCTCGCGAACCTGGCGGGCGTCAAGCGCGGCGAGCGCGACCTCGCCTCACGCCTCGGCATCGATGCGGCGACCGGTGTCGCGGTGAAGAAGTCGCTCGAGGAAATGAAAGGCGCCGGGCAGTTGCGCGGCATTCCGGTGGTGGTCGCGAAGTAAGTAGGTTCGTTGCGCTGTTCGGCTCAAGTCGCGTCGAGCAGCGCCCTCACCTGCATCACCTTCGCCGGATCGACGGGCGCGAGTCCGTTGCCGTTCACGCGCACGCCGGAGCCGAAATGGACGGCCTCGACGTGCGTGTTGCTGACGAAGTCCGCGACCGCATCGACCGTCAAGCCGGCACCGGCGAGCACGGTGCAAGGCGAGCGGTCAACCTGCCGCACCAGTTCGCTGACCACGGCTTGCGCCTGCAGCACCGAAGGCTTTCCGCCCGACGTCAACACATTCGTCACCGCCTCGAAGCCGAGCAGTACGTCGAGCGCTTCGCGTAGATCGCGCGCCTCGTCGAACGCGCGATGGAACGTGATCGCGAGTCCATCGGCAGCTTCGCACGCGCGCGCGAGACCTTCGCGGTCGATCGTGCGCTCGGCATCGAGCATGCCAATCACGATGCCGTTCGCGCCGGCCGCCTTCACCGCACGGATGTCGCGCAGCATCACCGCGTAGTCGTCGGCGTCGTAGACGAACGAGCGGCTATGCGGCCGCACGATCACGTTCACGGGTATGCCAACCGCGGCTACCACTGCCTCGATCAAGCCCATACTCGGCGTCAAACCGCCCTCGCCCATCGCGGTCACGAGTTCGAGACGGTCGGCACCGGCTTGCGCGGCCGCACGCGCATCGACGACGGTCGCGGCAATCACTTCGAGCAGCACGGACATGAGCGCAAGCTGATTTCGATTAAAGCGACATCATGTCAGATGCGCGCGTCGCGTTCTTCCTCGACCCAGTCGATATCGCCGCACAGCACGCAGGTCTCGCTGCCGACACGCGTCGCCACCGACAGCGTCACGCACGGCAACGCCTCGTTGATCGACAGATACGGCCGTGTCACGTGCACGCGCTCCGGCGCATTGATCGCGACGCTGAAGTACGGGCGACGCAGCCAGTTCGCGCCCTGCGCGTCGGCGAGCGGCAGGAAGCGCGTCTCCTGCGCCGCGCGATCAGCGCGCAGCACGACGTTGCGGCCCGCCTGACGGCCCTTCGCATCGAGCAAAAAACAGCGCGCCGCGTGATCGAGCGCGAGGAAATTCCAGCACACCTCATCGAGCGGCTCACCAGCGGCGAGACGCTCCGCGGCGCGCTCGAACGCGCGCAGATACGGCGCGAGCCGGATCGCGCTGCGCCGCTCGCGCGCCTCGGCCTGCTCGCGATAACGCTCGGTGACTTCGCCGATGCAAATCGCCGTGTGGATCGCATCGGCAATTCCCGGGCTCGGCCGGCCGAAGAAAAACCCCTGCACGAAGTCCGCATTGCAGGCGAGCGCCATCTGCGCTTCGTGCTCGGTTTCAACGCCCTCGATCAGCACGAGCTTGCCTGCTTCATGCAGCAGCGACACGAGCCCCGGCAGGATCGTCGCCATGTCGGCGCGATGCGCGGCGTGCGACAGCATGATGCGGTCGAGCTTCACGATGTCGGGATTCAGTTGCCAGATCCGCTCGATGTTCGAATGGCCGGCGCCGAAATCGTCGAGCGCGATCAGGAAGCCGCGCTCGCGGAATTCGCGCACCGCGTCGGCGAGCCGATCGAGATCTTCGGCGCGCTGCTCGAGCACTTCGAGCACGACGCGCCGCGGCGACAGATCGAGCCGCCGCAGATTCGCGAGCAAAGCGGCCGCGAGATACGGGTCGGTCAGCACGCCCGGATGCACGTTCAGGAACAACCATTCGCGCTCCGCACCGAGCACCTTGAAGTTCTCCAGATGCAGCGTCTGCGCGAGCCGGTCGATCTGCAGCGCGTCGCCGAGGCGCGCGGCCTCGCCGAATACGTCGAGCGGCGACACCACGCGATCGAGTGCGTCGTGTGCGCGCAGCAAGCCCTCGTAGCCGACCGCGCGCAGGTGCGACAGACTGAAAATCGGCTGGAACACGCTAGTCAGCGTCAGTTCGCCGTGCTGCACCGAATAGCGTCGAAGGCCCGAGGTCACCTCGACCTCGAAGCCGTGCGGCACGCCCGCCGCCCTGTCCTGTTGCGCAATCGTCATGCAATCCTCTCACGCGAGAACCGGTCGGTCAGAACGAGAACGGCAACGAGACCGACACCGTCTCTCAAAATGTGCGTCATCATTACCGGTTAAGCAAGCTCCATGCGCACGCTGGCGCACACTGTGCTGTAATTCGCCCGAAAGATTGCACCGGCGACAGCGTTCGTGCGCCGCTCAAGGGCGTGGCGCGCACCGTTGCGGTGCGCGGATTGTCCGTCCTTCATCACCCGGAATACACGATGGAAATAGTTTTCACCGTTCTGATCCTGCTTCTCGCCGTCGCCGCGTCCGGCATGCTGACTCGCGCGCTGCCGTTCAAGCTGCCGTTGCCGCTGGTGCAGATTGCGATCGGCGCGATGCTCGCGTGGCCTCGCCTCCATTTGCACGTCGCGTTCGATCCGGAAATTTTCATGCTGCTGTTCATTCCGCCGCTGCTGTTCGCGGATGGCTGGCGCATTCCGAAGCGCGAGTTCTTCATGGCGCGCCGCGCGATCCTGATGCTCGCGCTCGGCCTTGTGTTCATGACGGTGCTGGCGGTCGGTCACTTCGTGCACTTGCTGGTGCCGCAGATCTCGCTGCCGGTCGCGTTCGCGCTCGCCGCGGTGCTGTCGCCGACCGACGCGGTCGCGTTGTCCGGTATCGCCGGCAAGGGCAAGATTCCGGGGCAGCTGATGCATATCCTCGAAGGCGAGGCGCTGATGAACGACGCGTCTGGCCTCGTCGCGCTGAAGTTCGCGATCGCCGCCGCGCTGACCGGGGCGTTCTCGCTGCGTGCAGCGTCGGTTAGCTTCGTGATCATCGCGGTGGGCGGCCTCGCGGTCGGCGCGGCGGTGAGTGCGGCCTTCAGCTTCGTGTCCGCGCGTTTCCTGAATCTCACCGAGGAAGGCGATCCCGCGCCCGGCGTCGTGATGACGCTGCTGATTCCGTTCGCCGCCTATCTGACCGCCGAGCGCTTCGAGTTGTCGGGCATTCTCGCTGCGGTCGCGGCCGGCATGATGATGAATTACGCAAGCATCATGGAAAAGTGGCAGGTCGCCTCGCGCGTGCGGGCCACGAGCACGTGGACGATGATCGAGTTCGTGTTCAACGGCATGGTGTTCATCATGCTCGGCTTGCAGTTTCCGCACATCCTCGGCCGCGCGCTGCTCGATGCGCATGAAACCAACGACGCGCAAGTCGTGCTGCTGATCGGCTATATCGTTGCGGTGGCGCTCGCGCTGTACGCGATGCGCTTCGCTTGGGTGTGGCTGCTGCGCTGGTTCGCTAGCCGCGGCGCGACGAAACATGGTGTCGCGAACGCGGTGCCGGGGTTGCGCATGGTGTCGGTGACAACCGTGGCCGGGGTGCGCGGCGCGGTGACGCTCGCGGGCGTGCTGTCGTTGCCTGAGGTGCTGCCGAACGGCACGCCGCTGCCGGGACGCGATCTCGCGATCTTCATCGCGTCGGGCGTGATCCTGCTGTCGCTGCTGGTGGCGGTGGCCGCGTTGCCGCTGCTGCTGCGCGGCTGGCGGCGCGGCAAGGACCCGCACGCGGCCGAGGAAGCGCTCGCGCGCACGCTGGCCGCTCAATCGGCGATTCGCGCGATCGATCATCTGCACGACACCGAGTGCGCGGACCTCGATGAATCGGCGCAGGCCTATGCAACCGACGTGACTGCGCGCGTGATGGACCTGTACCGCCGCCGCCTCGCGTCACTCGACGACGACCAGGCGCCACGCGAACTCGCGCGCCGTGCCGATGCGCTCGAATTCCGCATGAAGCTCGCGGCGATGCGTGCCGAGCGCAAGACGCTGCTCGATTTGCGCGACACCCAGCGCATCAACGACGAGACGATGAACAAGCTGATGCGTGAGGTGGATCTGTCGGAGACGGCGCTGACCGCGCGAAAAAGGTAGGAGGTCGCTGCTGGATCGAGCTCGGCACCGGCGCTTGAACTGCCGGTGCCGATAAAAGACGCTCAGGCCACCGGCCCTTGCGTCGGCTTCCTTCTCAACAGCGCGTACAGAATGATCGCGCCGAACGTCGCGGTGCCGATGCCGCCGAGCCCGAAGCTGCCGAGCTTCAGCGAGAAGTCGCCGGCGCCGAGCACGAGTGTGACTGCCGCGACGATCAGGTTGCGGTTATCGGAGAAGTCGACTTTGTTGACGACCCAGATGCGTGCGCCCGTCACCGCGATCAGGCCGAACACGACGATCGACACGCCACCCAGCACCGGTCCCGGAATCGTCTGGATTACCGCGCCGAACTTCGGCGAGAAGCCGAGCACGAGCGCGATCAACGCGGCGATCACGAACACCAGCGTCGAATAGATCTTCGTGACCGCCATCACGCCGATGTTTTCCGCGTACGTGGTCACGCCGGTGCCGCCCGCGAAGCCCGACACGATCGTGGCGAGCGCGTCGCCGAGAAACGCGCGGCCGATGTAGCGGTCCAGGTTCTGGCCGGTCATCGCGCTGACCGCCTTGATGTGGCCGAGGTTTTCCGCGACGAGGATCACCGCGATCGGCGCGAGCAGCGTCATCGCGTGCGGGTCGAACACCGGCGACATGAAGTGCGGCATGCCGAACCACGCAGCGTTCGCGACGATCGAGAAATCGATCGGCTTGCCCATGCCGAGACCGTTCGTGACGATCGCGTAGATGACGTAGGCGAGCAGCAGGCCGACCAGAATCAAGAGACGCTGCAGCATGCCGCGCGTGAATACCGCGACCGCGCCGACGCACAGCACGGTGACGAGCGCCATCCACGACTCGAAATTGCTGCCGCTCACGCCATGCACGGCGATCGGCGCGAGGTTCAGACCGATCACGCAGACGATCGCGCCGGTCACGACCGGCGGCATCAGCGTTTCTATCCAGCCCGTTCCCACCGCCGCCACGATCAGACCGATCACCCCATACGCAACACCGCACGCGATGATGCCGCCCAACGCGACCGGAATGTTCGGATTCGCTCCGTGTCCGCCGTAGCCGGTGACCGCGATCACGAGGCCGATGAACGCGAAGCTCGAACCGAGATAGCTCGGCACGCGCCCGCCGACGAGCACGAAGAACAGCAGCGTGCCGATCCCCGACATGAAGATGGCCAGATTCGGATCGAAGCCCATCAGCAGCGGCGCGAGCACCGTCGAGCCGAACATCGCGACGACGTGCTGGACGCCCATCGCGAACATCTGCGGCCACCCGAGCCTCTCGTCGATGCCGACGATGGCGCCCTGGGCGGCGGCAGGCTGGCGGCGCCAGCGGGGGAAATAGGATGCGGCCATCGCGGGGATTCTCCTCTGGGTCGGCGTGGTGTGTGCCGATCACGCGCTGCGGCGTGGGTCCGGCGAAATTACGCGCGAGTTTACGGAGAGCAATAAGGGCTGGCAAGCAGGCTATGAGGCAGGCTATGCGGCAGGCTATGAAGCGGGCCGACAAGCATGGCCCGGGTGCGCGTCACTTCGCGCCGCGCGCGTCGATGTCCGGCGTCACCGCTGAGCCGGCCCGCGAGGAGTTGTCCGTCGCCGCGCCGTAGGCCATCACTCGATTGCGACCGGCATCCTTCGCGCGATACAGCGCCTGGTCGGCGGCGTCGACGAGTGCGCGGCTGGTCGCGAACGCCACGTCCTGCGCCGTTGCTGCTCCGGCACTCACCGTCAGCACGTGATGCGTGCTGGCCACGTGGCGGCATTGCAGCGCCTGCACCGCCGCGCGGATCTGCTCGGCGATCCGCTGCGCGCCCGTCGCATCCGTGTCCGGCAGCAGCACCGCGAACTCCTCGCCGCCGAAGCGGGCGGCCGTGTCGCCCGGACGCCGCGCGTTCTGCGCGATGCAGCGCGCGACGCCAATCAGCGCTTCGTCGCCGGCCGAATGACCGTACAGGTCGTTGAAGCCCTTGAAGTTGTCGACATCGATCAGCAGCAGCGACAGCGGCCTGCCGTTGCGCTGTGCGCGTCGCCATTCGTCGTTCACGTGCTCCTCGAAGGTGCGGCGGTTGTTCAGGCCGGTCAGCCCGTCCGTGCGCGCCAGTTCGCGCAGCTCTTCCTCGGCCGCGCGGCGCAGACGCAACTGGCGTGAGAACAGGATCGCGAGCGCGATGATCGTCACGTCGAGCGCGACGATCAGCGTGCCGATGACCCATGCGCGCCGCCGCCATTGGACGTAGATGTCGCGCGTGGACAGCGCGACGTCGAGGATCAGCGGAAAGCCGTCGATATGGCGGAACGCGTACCAGCGCTCGACACGGTCGATCGCCGCGGTGCCGAAGAAGTCGCCGCTCGGCTGCTTGACGAAGCGCGAGAAGTTGGCCGTGCCGGTCAGGTTGATGCCGATCGTTTTCGGGTCGTAAGGACGGCGCATCAGCATCGTGCCGTCGCTGAGCATCAATGCCATCGAGCCGCTCGGCCCGAGCTTCATGCCGTCGAACAGCCGATGGAAATACGTGAGCCGCAGCGTGCCGACCACCACGCCGCCGAAGCTGCCGTCCGGCCTCGAGATGCGCCGGCTCAGCGCGATGCGCTGGTCCTCGTCGGTGCCGTTCCGGCTGAACGGGCGGCTGATGTACAGCCCGACGTCGGGCGAAGCGCGCTGTGTCTTGAAGTAGTCGCGGTCGGCATGACTCTGTTCGCGCGGCGGCCACGCGCGTGAATCGAAACGCACGTTGCCGTTTTCGTCGAGCACGAATACCGAGCCGATGTCCTGTGCGCTTATCGAGCCGTCGAACAGCACCATCTGGCGGATCGCCGGCGGCAGATCGAGGACGCCCGGCTGCTTCAGTCCGTCGATCACCGCGCGCAGCGACAGGTCATAGATCTCGAGATTGCGCGACACGTCGCGCTGGACCAGCAGGGATATGTTGGCGATGGAGTCTTGCGCGCGGCGCAACGCATCTTCGCGCATCTGTGCGAGCAGCGACACGGCGATCGCGAGGATCGCGCCGGCCAGCAAGACGCTGATGGCAATCACGTTGTTCGGTCCGCGCGTCGACATGCGTTTTGATTTTTTGGCTTGCGCTGAAGGTGGCGCGTGAAGAGGCGGCCGCGTCCCGGCAGTACCGTTAATTACGCGACCTACGAAAGCGTTAGCGTAGCAGACGTGGCGCATCGGCAAACGTTTGCATAGACGGATCTTCGCCTGAATGGGCAAAATCGGCGCGCCAGAAGGCCCGTCCGACGGGGAGTTGCGCCCGATCGCTGGATTATCCTGGCGTCGTCGGATTAGTTGGATAGCCAAATGGGAATTGGCTGGATAGTTGGCCTCGTCACTTGTATTGAATCGAGGCTGTCACGTTCGAACGTTGCGTGCCGCCAGACTGCTCTCCCAGTTGTGTAGCCAATCGCTACCCGCGAAAGCCTGGCGGCTCGCTGTTTTCGATAAGGCCGGGCTGTCAGTGAAAGATGGAATCGCTAGTCACCGGATTGCGGTGAGGGTCGCGTACGGCTGTTTTGTGAGGAGGAGGATCGAACTCCCGACCTTCGCATTGCGAACACGAACAAGCCCCTAGTTTATTTAAATAGATCCGCACCCTAAAAATTGTAAAGTTCTTGTTTTTCAATAATTTATAGCAATGCCGACCCTTTATAGGGGTTGATCCCCATGCCTTCTCCATGACATAATCGGGTTACATGACGGTTACACGAGACTGCGAGCTTACAAGCGAGGGATTCAGTGGCGAAGATAAATTTCACTGTGGCGCGCGTAGAAGCTCATCGCTGCGCCGAAGGAAAGTCACAGTCCTTTCTCTGGGACAGCAAGACTCCCGGGTTGGGTCTGCGTGCGACAGCGGGCGGCGCCAAAGCTTTCATTTTTCAGGGTAAGGTGCACGGCTCGACGGTGCGTATCACGATCGGGGACGTGAGAGTGAAGACGATCGCCGAGGCGCAGGCGCGCGCGCGCGCCCTCCAAAGCCTCATCGACAATGGCAAGGATCCGCGGGAGGAAGCTGCTAACAGGAAGGTAGAACACCAAGCTAGTCAGCTCGCCAAGCGCCGCCAGGAGGTGACCGTCGGCGAAGCGTGGGAACATTACCTTGAGCATCTGCGTACGAAGATTTCACCCAAAACGAAGAAGCCGAGGTCCGAACGATACATCGTCGACCATATCAACCTATCCTCGCCCGGTGGCGGTATAGCCAAACGCGGCGGCAAAGAAAAAGTACGCGGCCCGTTGGCACCGCTGATGCCGCAAAAGTTGTCCGAAATTACGGCGACGAACATGGCAGACTGGCTTGAGCTTGAAATAGCCCGAGGGCCGACGAACGCGGCTCATGCGTTTGGTCTGTTCAAGGCATTCATTCGGTGGTGTGACACGCATGAGACGTACGCGGGCGCTGTTTCCCATGACGCGTACGCGTCGCCAAAGGTCAAAGGGATTCTCCCTCGGAGCGTCGCGAAGGATGATTGCCTGCAGCGCGAGCAGCTGGCTGTGTGGTTTGCCGCCGTGCGTGAGATCGCGAATCCTGTCATCAGTGCATACCTGCAAGGCCTTCTGATCACAGGCGCTCGCCGTGAAGAGCTCGCCGCATTGCGCTGGGAAGATGTGGACTTCCGCTGGCGCAGCCTGACCATGAACGACAAGGTCGAGGGCACTGGCGGACGCACCATTCCGCTTACTCCGTTTTTGATGGATTTATTGTTGGGGCTGAAACAACTGAACGAAACGCCACCCAACAAACGCCAAGCCGCGCGTTTCGCAGATCGCGGCGAGCAGTGGGCGCCGTCCCAGTGGGTGTTTGCGAGTAAAACTGCATCCGATGGGAAGATTGCCGAACCGCGGCATGCGCACAACCGCGCGTTGGCCTCAACAGGTTTGCCGCACCTTTCACTGCACGGCTTGCGCCGATCCTTTGGCACGCTATCTGAGTGGGTCGAGGTTCCCGTCGGCGTTGTCGCCCAAATCCAGGGCCATAAGCCGTCGGCCATCGCCGAAAAGCACTATCGACGCCGTCCGCTCGATCTGCTCAGGATGTGGCATGACAAGATCGAAGCGTGGATGCTTGATCAGGCTGGAATCAAGTTCACAGTCACCTGAAAGGAGTGCGACATGCGTGGACGCAAATCAGGCCAAGCACGACAAGGAACCGAGTCGGATCGACCAGATGAGGTGAATCCGCGAAACCGTCCCCAATACAATGCAGACATGGAAGTGCTGGGACGGCTTTCTCCCGCAGCGCTCGCCCGCTGGCCCACGGTAGCTAAACAACTCACCGACGCTGGCGTGCTGGGTTCCGTTGACGCTCGTTCCATCGCTCGCTACTGTGAGGCGTTCGCTCAATGGTGCAACTTGGCTGATGAGCTCGCGAAAATGCTGATTGAGTTCGGAATGAATTCAAGCCGACGAATGCGGGAGGTTTCCGCCGTTCCTCAAAATCCCACGCCGCTCGCCACGGCTGCTCCGACGATATTCGAGAATCGACGGACACCTAACGCGATAATGCGCCGTGTGGAGGTCGAAAGGGAAACTGGTCTGTCTCGCTCGACCATATATCAGCGCGTGAAGGCCGGTATGGATCCGGAGCAAGCAGCGATCATCGCCCGCGAGCTGTACGCGATTTATGCTCATTCGGTACTGGGGGGCGTTTACAAGCCCGTGGACTATGGGGACTTCGAGACGCTTCGTCTTAAGGCGAGATTGGCGCGAGCCTCGAAAGAAGCGATGACCAACGAGCTACGCGCGGGGCTCGCAAAGGAGGCCGACCAGGAGAAGCATTGGCGGGCTGAAAGGGAACGGATCAACGCTGAGAGAAGGCGGCGAGGGTTCATTAATTGCAGGCCACCCCATGCCCAACGACCTATCGTCTTATGCGCTACCTAGACGGCGGCCGGGAGCGCGCCTTAGCGTTCCGACGGCCTTGGTGAGGGGGATTTGACATGGGAAATGCACTACCTCACGTCGACCCGTCGACAGCCTGCCTATCGCCGGCCCAGACCGCCTCTTCCGCGACGATCAATAGCGCCTGTGCCTGGTGGGCGTTGAACTGGCCCGTGAGATGCAAGCGCTGGCTGACCGTGACCGCGTGCGGGCCGAGCAGCGCAGCGATGGCATCCGTGACCTTCGACTTGCCGACGCCTTTCTCGCCGCGGATAGCAACCGCAACCCCCGGCTTGTCACCGGGAAACTGGAACAGATGTGCGTACCAGCGGATCAGGTAGTCGCTAGCCCGCTCGTCGCCGCGGCAGAGGTTCTGCTTAATGTGCGTCAGCAGCAGGCCGCACTTCAGGGCGGCTTCCTCGAGGCTCATGTCGACGTAGGGCTGCACGGCCCATCCGCGGAAAAGGTTGTAGGTGCCTTGAGGATTGCCGCCGGCCGGGGCGAACTCCACACCAGTGTAAGTGCGGCGCTCCGGGTGTTTGAGGCACACGTTCGCAACCGGCTGGCTTTTGGTATCGCCGTTCGCCATCGGAACGTCGATGGCCTGATTCGCCAGCAGCAATTTGAAAGCATCAGGCTTCAGGAAGTTCACGGGCGATGACGCTTCGTCGAGCACGACAGCAGAGCCACCGACCATGGCCAGCGCAAAACGCTCATTCAGTCTGGCGACAGCGTCATCCATTGCTGTCGGCGTGCGCGGCGTCGCCGTCGTACGCTCCTTCAGGCGGGTCCAGTAGCGGTCACCCTGCTCGCGGCCTTGGCCGCCATGGGGCCAGTCGGCCATGATCTCAACGATGGGTTCATGGGCGAAGCCTCGCGCCACCAGCATGCCGTAGAGGCTCATGTCCATGGCACTGCCAGTTGTGTCGATCAAGCCCTCGGTGCCGCCATTCCAGCGCGCGCGCAGCTTGCCGTCGCTCTTCAGCAGTGCCTCGAAGCGTTCCGGCTGCTTCGCCATATCAACATCGGAAGGCACCGCCGTCATTGGGCGACTGCGGGGAGTGCCCGAAGATTCGCCCAACGCCAGCAGGTGCTCAAGCTGCTCGAACGGATAAGTGCGATCGCTCCTGTGGAGGAGGCGGCTCATGCGCGGTTGCTGCGGATAACCCTTTTTTAGTTTCGCCGCGGTCGGCCAGTTGAGCGTGCCGGGCAGGCGCATGATGCGGCCGCAGTCGTACGTGCCAGGACCTTCGAACTTTGCGCCCACCCGCGCGTTGATGGCATGGTATTCGTCATAGTCGCCGTCAGCGAATATCGGAAATTCGACGGCCAGTTCGAAGAAGGCCTGAAGGCCGTTGCCCGAATCGATCACGAAGGACGCAACGGGCGCGAGCTTGGCGGCACACGTCGTCAGCAGGTGGTTGCGCGCCGCCCGATAGCTGCCATAAGCCCGGATGTCCGGATCGCAATCCGCCCAGACATAACGGGCGGCCGCGATCTCGTGCTTGCTCGGCTTCTTGTCGCGCACGGTGGCCCGATTGGGCAACCAGTATATGTTCCGCCGCTTTGCATTCCATTCGCACGCATGGCTGACGACTTCGTCCGCGGTGTCGCAGGTGCACGCGACGAGCGGGCGACCCGCGTCAGTCGAATCGATGCCGAGCACGAGGAGCGGCAGCCCGATCAACGAGACGAATTCGCGAATCTGCACCTCATCGGCGCTCAGTCCGACCCGACAGTCCTTGTCGTCTCCGCTATGGTCCACGACAGCCAATTCGACCGGACCGCCGTCGCTGGCCGGTTCACCGGACGGTTCGGCCGTCAATGCACCATCGAGCAGTTGCTGATCGGTCATTACGCGCCCTCCGTCAGGCGCGCGAACGCGTCGGCGGGCCACAACAGGCGACCGTTCGCCAGTTTCACAGGGCGCACACCGAAGTAGGAGCCGGTCTGGCAATAGCGCTTGCGGATCGATTGAGGCAACAGCCCGAGCTGCGCCGCGAAGTCCTCGGTCGGCTGCATCGGCACGATCTTGGGTTGCGCGCCAGTCTTATCGGGCGCGGCGGCAGCGGCGGTCGCCGTTTTAGCGGCCATCGGCACCTTCTTGGGTCGCGTGTCCGTCGTATCCGGCGCGGCGGCGGTCGCAATCGCCGTCTCGGCAGCCATCGGCACCTTCTTGTGTCGCGTGCCCTTCGTATCGGGCGCGGCAGCGGTGACGATCGCCGTCTTGGCGGCCATCGGATGGTGCTTGCGTTGCTTCGTCATCAGACCTCCTCTAAGCATGGGACGAGATACGCGTCGCATGCGTTGGAGGCATCCAATCACCTGCCAATACCTCCGGCTCGCAGCGAATCGCGTGCGAGGATCTTGGAAGGACTTCGATCGACAAACAATGAAACGGCGCTTAGCGGGCCTTAGCGGACCTAGCGGCCCTCCGGCGGCGCTTGGCGGGCGTTGGCCGGGTATTAGCCGGATTCTTGCGCCACATTGCCGTTACTTCTCGCGTCCATCCGGTCCATGCGCTTTTTCAGCGCCTTTTGGGATAAAAACTTGAAGCCCGTCTCCGTATCCGCTTGACATTTGATCTCGCCGTCTGCATAGCCAATAATCGGCGGGGGAGGGTCAGGGGTCTGCGCAAGCCGCACGAGCACCTCGTAGACTGACGTCGCGCTGTTCGGATCGGGCGCCGCGAGCCTCGCTTTTTTGATTATTGGGGTCAGGGCGTCGGATCGCGTCCGAATATCGGTCAATCGTTTCGGCTCCGAGGTGGACGTCTTTTTCTGTCGCCGATCGGTGGCGAATGCCGCCAGGAGCCCGTCGATGCGATCGTCATAGGGAAGGCCGGCCGCCCGAGCGACATCCCGCCATTTCGCGGCAGTGCGCCTTACGGTCGGCTTGTCCCGCTCCAGTCGGTCGAACCATTCAAGCAGATGCGCATGATGGTCCATCATCGATGTGTCGACGACGCCGGCCAGTGGGTCCGATGTGCCGTCGTTGCGATGGCCGGAGTCGGGGTTGCAACCGCATAGCCATAAGGCAGCCTCACGCGCGAAAAGTATCCTTTCCGGCTTCAACCAAGTTTCCGGATCGAGTGATTCGTAGAACCACTTCAGGCGCGCCTCGTCTGTATAGTCCGGCCGTGGCTCAAACCATCCGGGCACATTATTCGCGCGGCTCTCGTCGAGGTCGATGAGTTCCGGACAGGAAACACACACCAGTTCGCGCCCACCTGAGGCACCAGGCAACAAAGCCGCGTTACTGCCGCAGACCGGGCAGCGATAGTTATTGCGAGCGTTTTGCTCCACGTGGTACCACCTGAATATCGATTGAGGTATGGGAAGGTACCGGATTCTATCCTGTGGGATGCCACCCGCCTGCGATCAACGGGATTGCCGGTATCGGCTCGTGCCCGCTCCTTCAGTTAATAAGCACGAACCAATGGGGCTGCTTTGGACGTTCCGAAAATTTAACGTTGCTTGCTGACGGCGAGTGATGAACTCTTATAAACGGCGGCGTGCGGGCCAGCGGATCCCTGCGTAGTCGAGCAACGCCGCCCTGAGGGCACTTCCGGCCAAAGCGATTCTCGAGCCTGGCCCCAACGGCGAAAAGGCAATCGCGACGGCTGCATTCAAACGTCGCTACTCAATCAGGCGCATCTGCCCACGCGCCTCCAGTCGTTGCTGATCGGACGCCGCCGCTCGCCTGCGCTTGCGGGGTCCTTGTCGCAGGCATTCCACAAGCACCAGTCTCGCCTCGCCCTCGGTACAGGCGAGACCGTCGGGCCGGCTCGTGCCCAGCCCATTGCGATCGACCGTCCTGCGCCTGTCGATGCCCAACCGTACGATCACACGATCATCGGGCAGTTAAACTCTTAACCAGAAATCGCGTGTGATCAATGCGGTGACGCACAAAGGAACGATAGGGACTGCGGGCGGACGTGGCTCAAGCAGCCAAGTTATGCGAAGACTACTTCAATTCAGTCGAAACCTTCCGTCTTAGAGTCGACGGCAAAAAGGTTGCTGCTTGAGCCCGACATCGCCAAGGCCCAGTCGTGGTCGAAACGCGTGGCTGAACGGTTTGCCGGCAACAAACGCAGAGGAACGTTTTCCTTTGCGTTAGGCGAAGACTTGCGGCGGTCATCTTGCCGATTGCGGAAATCGCGACCTCTGACGATAGTTGCGTCTACAAGTAAGGACGTAGATTTAAATGGCCGGGATGCGGTTACACCGTGGTTACACGATGCATAGAAACAGAAACGGGTTACAGGCAAATCACCTGTAACCCTTTGATATTCTTGGTGGAGAGGAAGGGGATCGAACCCTCGACCTTCGCATTGCGAACGCGACGCTCTCCCAGCTGAGCTACCCCCCCAACGAAAATAATTCTAGCACAGCCATTTTCCCTTTTGCCAAGCCTCCAGCCTCGGGAAAACCTCATCTGGACGGCGCGCCCGCGAGCACCCATTCGACCACCGTGCGAATATCCGCATCGCTCATCGATTGATGGGCTGGCATCGGAATCATGCCCCATACACCGGCGCCGCCATCCTTCACTTTGCGCGCGAGCTTGGCGGGCGCCTGCGCGTCATCCTTATATTTCGCGGCGACCTGCTGGAACGACGGCCCGACCAACTTGCGATCCACCGCGTGACAGCCCATGCACGCATTCGCCGCGGCGACCTGCTGGCCGCGTAGCGCGGCCTCAGCCGCGCAAGCACCCGACGTGATCGTGCCCGCCATCGCGCCGAGCACCACCGCGAGCACGACACCCCCAAGCGTCACACCCGGCATCAAGGCACCGCCTTCGGATTACCCGGTCGCACCGCCGTCGACGAATTGACTGGCGCCGGCGCCTGTTGATCGAGCGGTCGCGCGCTCACCCCCGAATCGGGAATCGCGCCGACCGTCGGCTCACCAACCTCGGGCTGCGAGGCGGCCACCGGCGCCGTCGCGCTCGCGGCCGCAGCGGCCTCCGCTTCCTGCGGCTGGATGTACTGGAACACCTTGACGACCCGCACGACACCCGGCACGCGACTCGTGACATCGGCGCCGACCTTACCCTCATCCATCGTGACAAGGCCCATTAGATAAACGTTGCTGCGCTCGGCCACGACCTTGAAGTTGTTCGCCGAAATGTTCTTCTCGGCGATCAGCGCGGTCTTCACGCGCGTTTCGAGGTAGGTGTCGTTGGTGCGCGACGAGAACGAGCTCGCCGGCATGATCGCCAGTTCATTGACGATCGTATTCACGTTGTTCATGTTCCGCACGATGCTCTCGGCGCGCTGCTTCGACACCTCGCCCGCGACCTCGCCGGTCAGCAGCACGCGGCGGTTGAACACCGTGACGTTCACGTGCGCGGAGTCCGGCAGATTCTGGCTGATCTGCGACAGCGCCTTCACCTGAATCTCGCGATCCTCGGTCTGCGCGCCGAGCGTGCGACGGTCGGTCGCCATCAGCGCGCCGCCGCCCGCCGCGGCCCCGACGGCGAGAAAGCAGCCTTGCAGCGTGGCCGACAGCCCCGCCGCGAACCCGACCACGAGCACGGTTCTCACCAGTGTCTTCTTGATGCGGAATACGCTCATCAACTAGCTCTCCTTCGAAATCAGTCTCAGTCTTCGCCGAGCAACATGGCATCGATGCCGTCGCATAGGCAATGGATGGTCAGCAGGTGCACTTCCTGGATGCGCGCGGTGCGTTCGGACGGCACGCATACGTGGATGTCGGTGTCGCTCAGCACTTCCTGCGCGCGTCCGCCGCCCTTGCCGGTCAGCGCAACGACGATCATTTCGCGCTCATGCGCGGCTTCGATCGCGGCGAGCACGTTCGCGGAATTGCCGGATGTCGTGATTGCGAGCAACACGTCGCCGGGCTGACCGAGCGCCCAGACCTGTTTCGCGTAAATCTGTTCGAACGAATAGTCGTTGGCGATCGCGGTGAGCACGGAGGTGTCGGTGCTGAGCGCAATGGCAGGCAGACCTGGCCGCTCGCGCTCGAAGCGCCCGATCAGCTCGGCCGCGAAATGCTGCGCGTCGGCGGCCGAACCACCGTTGCCGCACGCAAGGATGCGATTGCCGTTGGCGAGCGCGGCGAACATCGTGTCGATCGCGGCGGCGATCGGCATCGAGAGGGTTTCGAGGGCTTCGAGTTTGACTGCCGCGCTGTCGCGGAAGTGTTGTTGGATGCGTTCGACTGACATCGAGTCTCTATCTTCTACCGCGAATGGACCGCACTGTGCGGCCGTGTTGTGAAGGCATACTGCCAAGCTGTGGCCGCCGATAAACTTGCGCTCGCGCGGCACGCGAGCGCAAGTTTATCGCACTCACGCGCGTTGTCCGCGCGGGCCGTCAGAGTTCGTCGGCGCGAAATGCATCGCGCAACCACACGAGCCTGCCGCTCTCGAACGCGACGACGTCGAAACGGCACGCGGGTTCATCGCGCGGGGCGCGGTTCGTCGCGGCGCGAGTTGCGAGATAGTGCCGCGCCGCTCGCACGATGCGCTGCCGCTTCTGCCAACCGATGCTCGCGGCAGCACCGCCGTAATGCCGCTGCGCACGCGCGCGAACTTCCACGAACACCAGCGCGCCGTCGCGATCACTCATCACGAGATCGATCTCGCCTCCCCGACACGTCACGTTGCTCGCGACGAAGCGCAGACGCTGGCGCTGCAAAAACTCTCGTGCGCGTGCTTCGAAAGCGGCGCCGACGGATTTGGACTGGTGCGCGCAGGAAAAGTTGTGGGCGGTTTTTGGCCTGACGTTGATGGACGTCTTTTGCGCAGTCTTCGGCGCGACCTGCTCGCGCAAGCCCACATGGCACAATGTCGGCCTCGTTCCGTCTGTTTGTGTCTTCCGTGTCATGACTCCTCTCTCCGAACTCGCGCAAGGGCAGCAGTACCCCGCCGCCGCGCTGTATGTGGTGGCCACGCCGATCGGCAACATCGCCGACATCACGCTGCGCGCGCTGCACGTACTCGGACTCGCGGATCGCATCGCCGCCGAGGACACCCGCAACACCGGTCAACTGCTCGCGCGCTACGGCATCTCGAAGCCGCTCGTTGCCGTGCATCAGCACAACGAGCGCGCCGCCGCGCAGCGCGTGATCGAGTATCTGCAGGCCGGCGAGCGTGTGGCATACGTGTCCGACGCGGGTACGCCGGGCATCTCGGACCCGGGGGGCAAGCTCGTCGATGCCGTGCGCGAGGCCGGCTTCGCGGTGGTCCCGCTGCCCGGCGCGAGCGCGCTCGCCACCGCGCTCAGCGCGACCGGCGACTGGGTCGCGACGTTCTCGTTCTTCGGCTTCCTGCCGCCGAAGCCGAAGGCGCGCGCCGCCGCCTTGCAGGCGCTCGCGCAGCACCCTCAAGCGATGGTGTTCTACGAAGCACCGCACCGGATCATCGAGACGGTGCAGGCGCTCGCCGATGCGTTCGGCGGCACGCGTCGTCTGCTGATCGCGCGAGAACTAACGAAGTTACACGAAGCGCTGCACCAGAGCACCCTGGCCGAAGGGCCAACGTGGCTTGCCGCCGATGCGAACCGGCAGCGGGGCGAATTCGTGCTGGTGGTCGAAGGCGCGTCGCCCGAAGAGGCCGGCGAGCACGATCACGACGCGCTGCTCGGCATCCTGCTCGAAGAATTGACGGTGAGCAGCGCCGCGAAGGTCGCGGCGGCGCTCACGGGCGCATCGCGCAACGCGCTGTACACCCGCGCGCTCGCGCTGAAGGAAGACAAGCCCGACACCTGAGGACAAAGCCGGGCGGGCAAAAGGCGGAAGAGAAAAAGAAAAGGGCCGCATGTCGCGGCCCTTCGCTTGTCTACAGACGGTTGGTTCAGCCGACGCGGCATCACCGCCGCCGTCACGTCACATCACTTGTTCGAATCCGAGTTCGACGCGAGCGTCTCGTTCAGCTCGGCACGCGCTTCCTGCTGCGTGAGCCCTTCGATCTTGACCCGCGCGGTGCCGCTGTGGCGCATGTCGAGCATGCCGGCGGCCGCCATCGACAGGTCGATCACGCGGCCGCGCGCGTACGGACCGCGGTCGTTGATCCGTACGATCACCGACCGCGAATTGGCCGGATTGGTCACGCGCACGTACGAGCCGAGCGGCAGCGTACGATGCGCGGCCGTCAGGGCGTGCATGTCGTAACGCTCGCCGTTGGCGGTGCGGCGGCCGTGGAAGAAGCGTCCGTACCACGACGCACGTCCAATCTGATGGAAGTCCGGAACGTCGACGCCGTCGTCGGTGAGCGGCTTCGCGTCAGCCAGCGATGGCGCAGGCGCGTCCGACGTGCTCGGGCTCGAGGCCGGCGCGCTACCGAACGATTGCGGTCCGAAAGAACTCAGGTGCATGTTCTTCGTACGTTGCGGCGTGTCGTTCGCGGACGTGTCGCTCGCACCCGGAGGCGTGGCGCAGCCGGCCAGTACAAAAAAGGCAAAAAGAGTCCCTAGACCACGGGATAGCCGAGTTTTCATAAGACGTGCAAACACATAGTCGAGCCGCGTCACCCGCGAAACTGCTGGGCATGTTGCTTGCGGCTCCGGCGGTAGGGACGACAACGCGCCGCGCGAAAAAGCGCAGTACGTCAAGGCCCGGATACGGCTCACTCAGCCGCTACCGCACGGTTAATTTTCACGTCTGGCGCAACCTGTCCCCGGCAGCCTGACCAGACCCCACATGCCGCCAATCGAACGTGGCAAACACGTTCTTGCGCGCGCAACTCAGCGCGCAGGAACGGCGGCGTAGGCCCCACCCAGCGTCACGGAGGTTAATTCCGTAGCAGGCGCGCGGCGCCTGGCTGGGCAAGACGTGTGCATCGAACGCATCGATACTTGATGGCCGTCGGCATTCCGACAGCCCTTACTTGAATAGCGAGCGGCATCTCCGTTTTGTGGGGATGCGTCGCCTTGTGGCTGCACAACTCTTGTGCATGGACTCTATTATACCCAAAAAAATTTTTGGGATGGCGAGCACCCACAATCCTTGATCAATCTTCACATTTATCGCAAAAATGGGCATGCGACAGGCGCGACAATGCCATGCGCAAGCCCGTCGCGTCGGCGACGGAGACTGTCAGGAGGCCGGTACAATCAACGTTTTTCCAGCGCGTCGTTCCAGCCATGAAAGTCACCCTGATCCCCGTCACGCCGTTCCAGCAGAACTGCTCGCTGCTCGTATGCGAGACCACCGGGCGCGCGGCCGTCGTCGATCCGGGCGGCGACCTCGACATGATCCAACGCGAAGTCGTGCGGCAGAACGTGACCGTCGAGAAGGTCTTGCTGACACATGGCCACATCGATCATTGCGCCGGCGCGAAGACGCTCGCCACCCACTACGGCGTGCCGATCGAAGGTCCCCATCCCGACGAACGCTTCTGGCTCGACAAGCTGCCGGATCAAAGCACGCGCTTCGGCTTCCCCGCGCCTGATGCCTTCGAGCCGGACCGCTGGCTACAAGACGGCGACACCGTGCAGTTCGGCGACGAAACCTTCGAGGTGTACCACTGCCCCGGCCACACACCGGGCCACGTGGTCTTCTTCAGCCGGGCGCACCGGCTTGCGCTAGTCGGCGACGTGCTGTTCGCGGGCTCGATCGGCCGCACGGATTTCCCGCGCGGCAACCACGCGGACCTGGTCCGCTCGATCCGCGACAAACTCTGGCCGCTCGGCGACGACATCACGTTCGTGCCGGGCCACGGCCCGACCTCGACGTTCGGCGCCGAGCGCCGCACGAATCCCTATGTCGCCGACGGAGTGGGCGCATGAGCAGCGAAATCTATGTCAGTACCGACGTCGAAGCGGACGGCCCGATCCCTGGCCCGCATTCGATGCTGAGCTTCGCATCCGCCGCATACACCGAGGACAAGCAGTTGATCGCGACGTTCTCGGCGAATCTCGAACTACTCGAAGGCGCGGCGCCGCATCCAGTGCAAGAAGCGTGGTGGAAGACCCAGCCGGAGGCATGGGCGGCCTGCCGTCAGGACTTGCAGAAACCCGAGGCCGCCCTGGGCGCCTATGTCGACTGGGTCGAGGCGCTGCCGGGCAAGCCGGTGTTTGTCGCGATGCCGGCCGGCTTCGACTTCACCTATATGTTCTGGTACATGATGCGCTTCGTCGGCCGCTGCCCGTTCTCGTGGTCGGCGCTCGATATCAAGACGCTCGCGTTTGCGATGACCGGCCTGCCGTACCGCAAGAACATCAAGCCGCGCTTTCCGAAACATTGGTTCGACGAGCATCCGCACACGCACGTCGCGCTCGACGACGCAATCGAGCAGGGTGCCCTCTTTTGCAACATGCTGAAGGACTTGCGCGCGCGTCAGCCCGAGTTGCCGGGGGACGGCAAGGATGATGGGGACGGCTCAGGGCAAAACGCCGCTCCGGACCCGGTAAATTAGGCAATCTCGCTCGCGAGAGCCGTTTTACATTGCGTTTCGTTTTCGCGCCCTCTACCATTCGTTGATACGGCGACGCTAACGGAGGCGCAGTTGACACTCGATACGTTCTCACAGAAGATCCTGCGCCTGCTGCAGCTCGACGCACGCCGTTCCGTGCAGGAAATCTCCGACCAGGTCGGGTTGTCGAGCACGCCGTGCTGGCGGCGCATCAAGGATATGGAACAGTCGGGCGTGATCCAGCGCTACACGGCGCTGCTCGATCGCGAAAAGCTCGGCTTGCACGTGTGCGCGCTCGCGCATATCCATCTGACGCGTCACACCGAAGGCGGCGTCGAGCAGTTCGAGCGGGAAATCGCTACCTGCCCCGAAGTGACCGAGTGCTACAGCACGACGGGTGAATCCGATTACATCCTGAAGATCGTCGCGCCCGACATCAAGGCGTACGACAGCTTCCTGCACGAACGCATTTTCAAGATTCCGGCCGTCGCGCAGGTGCGCACGAGCGTGGTGCTACGCGAAATCAAGTTCGATACGCAGTTGCCGTTGTGACGGATGCCGCCGCCGCGGGCGGCATGGAAGTTCGCGGTTTCGGGCGTCCGAAACTGACCAAACTCAGGTGGCGTTGTGAGGCTCGGTGGCGGTTGACCGACCGGCGGCAGCGGTGCCGGTCTTGAGCTCCGCCGCCGAACCGCCTTGCGCGGCCGAGATATCCCGTTGCAGCAGCACGTCGAGCTTGCGTGCGCCGAGACGACGCTTGAGCTCCGTCAGATCGACGCGGCCAAGCGACTGCGCCTCGCTATCCAGCAAACGAGCGACTTCGGCACCCTCCGCAGCACGCCCTTCAGCAGACCCCGCCGCCGGCAACACCACCTCCACGTCGAGCCCGGTGCTCAGGTAGTGCAGATTCACCGCAGCGGCCCGCAAGCCACCGGCAGCCAGCGCTTCGTCGACCTCGGCAGTCACGCGCTCGCGCGACGGCAGATCGACCGGTGGATGCGCGAGCGCGTCGTTTTCCGGGTCAACGTGAATCAGCGCGTCGAGCACGCGCTTGTCGGTCAGCACACGCAGACGCGCCGACTCCGCGATGTAATGGCCTTCGGACACCGAAATCATCGGATCGACGAGGATATGCGCGTCGACGAGCGCGAAATCGCCCGTCTTGCGCGTGCGCATTTCGTGCACGTCACGCACGCCCGGGGTGGACATCAGCAGCGCGCGCATGTCGGCAGCGGCGGTTTCGTCGAGCGCACGGTCCGACAGATCCTGCAACGCGTCCCAACCGAAGGTCCAGCCCATGCGCGCGACCATGAAGCCGACGATAGCCGCCGCGATCGGGTCGAGCAACCGCAGGCCGGCGAGACTGCCGACCACGCCGATCCCCACCACCAGAGACGACGCCGCGTCCGAGCGGGCGTGCCATGCGTTCGCGATCAGCATCGCGGAACGCACCCGGTTCGCCTCGTGCAGCATGTAGCGAAACAGCGCTTCCTTCGAGACCAGTACGAGCGCCGCGACCGCGAGCGCGCTCATATGCACGGCGGGAATATTTTGTAGATCGGCGAGCCGCGTACCGGCGCGCCACAACATACCGACGCCGACCGAGATCAGCAGCGCGCCGAGAAATAACGACGCCACCGTCTCATAACGGCTATGTCCGTAATTGTGATCGGCGTCGGGTTTTGCCCCGCTATGCCGATTGGCAATCAGCACGACAAAATCGGAAATGAGATCGGCAAGCGAATGGACACCGTCGGCAACCAGCGCCTGCGAGTGCGCGATCGTACCGATGATGATTTGCAGCGTCATCAATACGGTATTGACCGCAATACTCGCAAAGGTACTCTTGCGGGCAACGCGTTGTTTCTCGGCGGTTTGGGCGATCGCGGCGGACGGCATGCTGAAAAGGCGGAAAGGTCAGTTGTTGCTATTGTACCCGCCACGACTCGCCTGTGCAGGGACGGCCGCGAAAAAAACCTTTTTAAATCAGTCGCTTATCTAAACGAAAAGCATTCGCGTTCCAGCTACCTGAAGTGCATGCGACAGAAACCCGGCGCCGCAAATGACAAAACCGCGCCCTGAACGGTGCGCGGCTTTTTGAGATTCTGCAGCAGGCTATAAACGCGGTGGATCGCCAGTATTCGCATTACGTGCACGCAACGGTTACCATCCGCCGCATCGCGATTACTTCTGGATCAGAAACTTTTCGCGATCAAGACCGGCGATCCAGCGCGGCGGCTTGCCGCGACCGGACCACGTGCTGCCGCTTTCAGGATCACGATATTTAGGCGCGACGCCTGCGCGCGGCCGGCTCGCTTTAGCGCCCTTCGGTGCGCGGCCGCCGCCGAGTTCGCTCAGCGAAATGCCGTAGTCGGCCATTTTCTGCTTGATTTCATTCAAGACTTCCGCGTATTCGCGCGACTTCGCTTCTTCAATCTGCTTTTCGAGCTTCTCGCGCTGCGCGAGTAGTTCCTTGTAAGAAGACATAGGTTCCCTTGTGGTATGGATAAATGACGCCGGTCTTTTGCCGACTCGCCTTTGAAGGTTTCATGCCTCGGAATTTGATGGCGAGATTAACACAAAATAGAAAGGCTGGATAAGCACCCGGAAAAAATTAATTTAAACTCGTTTCAAAAAGTTTCTTGCGTCGCTTCTGGGTCGGACCACGCCTTTCAAATAGGTGATTTCGCACTTCGCTGAAAAATTCCGCCAGTCTGCATATTGATCCGATTTAACTATCAGAAAATGAGACTTGAGCCGTCTATTGCGCATCAAACATTTCACGGCATGAAAGCTTTGACTCGGATAAGCACGCACTTGTGATACAGGCGTCCGTTCGTCGCGACTGGCACACGCTTGTTTTTCCGATGAACGATAAATCCTTAATCCGCATGCCGCTCGATGCAGACTTCGAGCGCCGCGTGCAATGTTCCGGTATCGGACCGCGCGTCATCGAATGCGAAGCGGCGGCGCACACCGTTGCGTTTCAGATCGGCGCCATAACGATCGACGCCCAGCAATTCGACGCCGCCCGCGCCACTAAACCGGCGACCGAACTCCGCTATCAGCGCGTCCTCGTCGCTGGCGGCAAGCGGTGGCAGCGGATCGAGTTGCGCGCCGTCGAGCCAGCCCATCGCGCCGAAGCCGCCGATGTAGCGCAGCCGCTCGATCTCCATGATCCAGAACGTGAAATCGCCCAACGCCAGATAGCGCTCCGCGTCCGGGTGATAGCGCAGGTAGCGCCGCACCAGTTCCGGGTTCAAGTCGACCGGCTTGAAGCGGCCGAGCAGCGTGACGCGCTGGCTGCCCAGCACGTCGCCATCGGGTGCGTCGACGGCCAGGAAACCGGCGCGCGGATCGGCGTGCAGGTTGTGCGTGTGCTCCGCGAGCCGGCTCACGAGGATCGTCGGACGATGCCGTGCGTCCGGCGCGAACGGCAGCACCGACGGATACGGAAAGCCCTCGGGCTGGCGAGCGTGCGTGGCGAGCGTGCCGACCGCAGCCGTGTGCAGTAGATGCAGCGGAGCGTGAGCGGGAATGTTCAACTGAGCGTTCCTCGGGTGAATTTGGAATGAACGGGAGAGCGGTGAGCGGCACAAAAGCCGTCACGCGCAGCAATGCAAAAAGCAACAGCGGCGCACCAAAGCATGACGTGCAGCAATCCGCTTCGTTGCATCTCCAGCCCATCAATCGTATGCGTCCGGTCTCACGGCTCCAAGCGTTAGCCACCACGCTTCGATAAAATCGGAGATCCGCTTTCAATGCGCTTTCTCGCGCCCTCCGCCTCGAGACCTCCGTGCCCGATCACCACGCCTCCGAATTCGCCGTCCTTCCCGCCGCCCATCGCAACTTGTCCGTCACCGCACGGCAACGCGCACGGATCGCCACGATGGCGCTGTTTTTCATCGCCGGCATGATGTACGCGTCGTGGGGCGTGCACGTGCCGACAGTGCGCGACCGCTTCCATCTGAATCCGGCGATGCTGTCGTTCGCGTTGTTCGCGGTGGCGGGCGGATCGATCGGCGCGATGGTGACCAATGCGTCGTGGATCGCGCGGGTCGGCACGCGCCGGGCCTGCCTGGCCGGCGGCCTCGCGATGGCCGCCTGCGCGGCGCTGATTCTGACCGTGCCCGCGTACTGGATTCTGCTGGTCGTGCTGGCCGTCTTCGGCGCCGGCATGGCCACGCTCGACGTCGCGATGAACGCCGAAGCGAGCGCCGTCGAAAAGGCGCTCGCCAAGCCGATCATGTCCTCGCTGCACGGCATGTTCAGTCTTGGCGGCATGTTCGGCGCAGCGGTCGGTGGGGCGCTGCTGTCGCGTGGCATGGCGCCGGCCCTGCATCTCGCACTCGCCGCGGCGACCAGCGCGCTCGTGCTGGTGCTCGCCTGCCCGTCGGTGTTGCCGCACGTGCCGCACGCCGAGCATCCCGATGCCGCGACGCCGCGCGCGAGCCGCTGGCGCTCGCCGGCGCTGTGGGCGCTCGGCACGATGGCGCTGGTCGCGCTGATCGCCGAAGGCGCGATGTACGACTGGGCCACGGTCTATATGCGCGATGTCGTGCTCTCGACGCCCGCGCTCGCCAGCGCCGCCTACGCGGCGTTTTCGGGCGGCATGGCAGTCGCGCGTTTTGCCGGCGACGCGGTGCGCGCCCGCTTCGGCGCACCGCAGCTCGTGATGATCAGCGCGGCGCTCGCCTGCGCGGGGATGGTCGACGCGCTGCTGCTGCCGAATCCGGTGGCAGCGCTCGCCGGCTTTGCGCTGATCGGCCTGGGCCTCGCGAACATGATGCCGGTGCTGTTCGCGGCGGCGGCGAGCGTGAAGGGCATCCACGCGGCCGAAGGGCTCGCGCACGTCGCGGGGCTGGCCTATTTCGGCTTGCTGCTCGGACCGGTGATCATCGGCGCCGTCGCGCAGGTGACCAATCTGACGATCGGACTGTCGGTCGTCGCGGTGTGCGCCGCGATGATCGCGTTCGCCGGGCCGAAGGTGCTGCGGCGTTTGAAGATCTGACAGGAGCGGTGAACAAAAGAAAAGACACGCAAGCCTCGCGGCCCACGTGCCTCTCAAGCTGCGAATCGAAGTGCGGCGCGACGCCGCCTTCGATCACACCGAATTTACATCTTCACGACGTCGAGCAGCGTCTTCTTGCCTTGCTTGTAGTTGTACAGCGAGATCACGCCGTGCTGCAGGTCGCCCTTCGAGTCGAACGTCGTTTCGCCGATCACGCCCTTGTAGTCGGTCGCCGGCATCGCTGCCAGAATCTTCGCCGGTTCGGTCGAGTTGGCGCGCTTCATCGCGTCGACGATGATGTACACAGCGTCATACGTGAACGGCGCGTAAATCTGGATCGGCTGGCCGAAGCGCTTCTCGTACTTCGTTTCGAACGCCTTGCCGCCTGCCATCTTTTCGAGCGCCATGCCGGCTTCCGAGCAGACGATGTTGTCGGTTGCGTCGCCGGCCAGGTCCGACAGCTTGTCGGTACACACGCCGTCACCTGCCAGCACCTTCGCGCGCAGGCCGAGCTGCTTTGCCTGCTTGGCGAACGGGCCGCCGGTTGCGTCCATGCCGCCGTACATGATCGCGTCGGGGTTTTCACCCTTGATCTTGGTCAGAATCGCGCGGAAGTCGACGGCCTTGTCGTTCGTCGCGTCGTGCGATACGACGTTCAGACCGAGCGCCTTCGCCGTCTTCTCGAACTCGTTCGCGAGACCCTGCCCGTAAGCGGTCGAGTCGTCGACGATCGCGACGCTCTTCACCTTCATGCCCTTCGCCGCGTAGTTCGCGAGTGCCGGGCCTTGCTGAGCGTCGGTCGCGACGACGCGGTAGGTCGTCTTGAAGCCTTGCTGGGTGTAGGCCGGGTTCGTTGCCGACGGCGAGATCTGCACGATGCCCGAATCGCTATAGATCTTCGATGCCGGGATCGAGGTGCCCGAATTCAGGTGGCCGACCACGGCGACGACCTTGTCGTCGACGAGCTTCTGCGCAACCTGCGTAGCCGTCCGGGGGTCAGCCGCGTCGTCTTGCGCGTCGAGTTGCAGCGTGACCTTCTGGCCGCCGATCGTCAGACCCTTCGCGTTGATTTCCTCAACGGCCAGGCGCGCGCCGTTCTCGTTGTCCTTACCCAGGTGAGCGATACCGCCAGTCAACGGCGCAACGTGACCGATCTTGATGACCGTGTCGGCCGCGGCCGATGTTGCCAACGTCGCGAACAGCAGAGCGGCAGCGCTGATCGGCAACAGCTTTTGAATTTTGATGCTCATGTAAGTCTCCAGTTTCGGTCAAAACAACGTAATCGCCCTGTGCCCCGCTTCCCCTACACGTGTCGCTCAGTCCCGTGGACGACCACGCCGGTTGCATCGTTCATGCACTTGGCCAGTACGTTTACCGGACTGTTTGTGACAGTTGGCAAACCGTACTTGCGCGCAAGTGTAGGCCAACAAATTAATTTGCGGGAGTTTTTTGAGAAAGTGGGAACAACACTAATAGCGCAGTTCCTGCGCGAGCCGCTCGCGGCTTGGGCGATCGAGCCGGAAAGCCCCATCCCATGCGGGTTTCCGCTAATTGAGAAGTTTCTCCGCGGGCGCGGATTTAGTCTTTTTCCGGCTTCTGTCACATAAGATTCGAAGGGTTTTTCAACTCAAAAATGTGGCGTGCCGCACAAGAATGTGACAGCGGTAAAAGACTTAAATCAACCTTAAATCGACCACGCAATCAACGCATGAACCCGGCGATTCGCGCGGAGGCCGCCTGCCATTCCTGCTCGAGCTGCGCCATCAGTTCAGCCGCGCCGATTGCTTCGGCGCGCGTGCGCCCGAGCGGCGCACCCTGCCCCGCCCACAGCGACAGGTAGTCGCCGTTCTGCGCGCGCGCCGCGTGTTGCCGCAGCTCCTGCGTCAACGCGTTTTGCACCGGATACGGCGCGACGCTTTCCGCCGATTCGCGCAAACGTTGCATCAACGGATTGCGGATGCCGCGCGCGTGACGGCCCGTGATCGCGCGCGTCACCGTGGTCGACGTATCGGACGTGCCGCGCACGCGGGTTTTCCATACCTCGGGAATCGCGCTCTCGAGGGTGGTCAGAAATGCGGTGCCCATCACCGCGGCTTGCGCGCCCAGCGCGAGTGCCGCGACGATGCCGCGACCGTCCATGATGCCGCCGGCCGCGAGCACCGGCAGCCCGCTCGCGTCGACCAGTTGCGGCACGAGCGCCATCGTGCCGACCAGCGCATCTTCGAATGCGCCGATGAACGTGCCGCGATGCGCGCCTGCCTCCGCGCCTTGCGCGACGATCGCATCGGCACCCGCATCGCGCCACGCGATGCCCTCGGCAACATGCGTCGCAGTCCCAACTACATAGCTGCCGCCCGCATGCAAACGCTCGACGTCGGTCGCCGAAAGCAGTCCGAACGTGAAGCCGGCGACCGGCACACGCAAGTCGATCAGCGCCTCCAGTTGCGCGCGAAAGTCAGGCGCATAGTGTGCGAGCGGCTGGCCCGGCGGCAAACCGAGCTCGGCACGCAGCGGATCGATCGCGTCGAGCGCGCGACGCACGGTCGCTTCATCGGGCGAGACGGGATCGAGCACGAACAGATTCACGCCGAACGGGCGATCGGTCAGCGCGCGAATCGCCGCGACCTCGCTCGCGATCTTCTCGGGTGCGAGCGCCGCGCCCGCGAGAAAACCAAGCCCGCCCGCATTCGATACCGCCGCGACGAGCGCCGGCGTCGTCGCGCCGCCGGCCATCGGCGCCTGCACGACGGGTATCCGCAGCTGGAAGCGCTCGCCAAACGGCGTCACAAAACTGCCTTCGTTCATGTTCGTTTCCTTTCCGGCGTAAAGCCGCCGATGTGCTCATCCATGCGCTCGCCAAGATGTCGCGAGATGCGCTGACGCGCGCGAGCCATTACGCGCTGACTGTACCCGTCCGCGCCATCGCGGAGAAATGAATAATCGAGATCGTTTCAATCGCCTTACGAGAATCGAAGCGCGCCGCATTGCCCGCGAGGCCCCGTCCCGCCTCGCTGCAAGCCGGTTCTTTTGATGGCAAACTAACCGCCCGTTGCAGGCCGCGTGGCCTTGAGCGTTTCGTACACACCGACCTCGCGCGGCGTTCGCGCGAGTCAATGGAGAACAGCATGAGCACGACTTCCCGATGGATCGACATCCCGGCCGGCAACGACACTTTCGGCGGCTATCTCGCGCTGCCGAAGGGCGGCAAGGGACCGGCCGTCATCATCATTCAGGAAATCTTCGGCGTGAACAGCCATATCCGCTCGGTCGCCGATCAGTACGCGCAGGACGGCTACGTCGCGCTTGCCCCGGACGTGTTCTGGCGCGTGCAGCCGCGCGTCGAGTTGACGTACGAGGGCAAGGATCGCGAAAAGGGCATCGAGCTGATGCAGAAGACCAAGGTCGACGACGCGGTCGCCGACATCGGCGCCGCCGCGGCCGCCTTGCGCGCGCTGCCGGAAGTGACCGGCAAGGTCGCGGCGATCGGCTACTGCTTCGGCGGCCGTCTCGCCTACCTGGCCGCAGCGGCCGGTTCGGTCGACGCCGCAGTCGCCTACTACGGCGGCGGCATCCACAACCATCTCGACAAGGCCGCGAACGTCAAGGTGCCGATGCAGTTCCACTACGGCGAGCTCGACGCGCATATTCTGCCGTCGGACATCGGCCAGATTCAGGAGCGCTTCGCTGGTCGTGCCGACGTGCAATTCAACATCTACCCGAACGCGGATCATGGCTTCAACTGCTCGGATCGTGCGTCGTACAACCAGCACGCGTCGGCGTTGGCGCATGGCCGCACGCTGACGTTCCTCGGCGAGCGGATGTAATTCGCGGAGCTCACGCATATAGAGTGAGCATCCGGATTCAACATCAGTCACGTCGGCGCTCAACTCAGGTACTCTGTGAAAGACGGCGTGTCGGCCGACACGCCGTCTTTCACATGCGCGACGCCCGGGCGGAGCAACGCGAAATCGAGCGAAACGACGCCGTCGCGCGTGCATGGCCGGCCGCGAATTCGACGCAGCATGCCAACCGACCGCGAGGGCTCAAACGACGTGCTATCAGACTATCTCGCTCATGACGCCATCGGCCTCGCCGAACTCGTGCGCACACGCCAGGTTAGCGCGCGCGAACTGATCGACGTCGCGATCTCGCGCACCGAGGCGGTCAATCCCGCGATCAACGCAGTCGTTCTGAAGGACTACGATGCGGCCCGCCAGCGCGCGTCGCGCGACGACGCAAATCGCTCGAATAGCGCCCACGGCGTGAACGGAACGGACAACTCCTCCGCCCACGCCGCGCTCGCCGGCGTGCCGTTCCTGATCAAGGATCTCGGCGCGCCCGTGGCGGGACTGCGCATGGCCATGGGCAGCCGCCACTACCGCCACTTCATTCCGACGCAGGACGCGCCGGTCGTCGCGCTCGCGAAAGCGGCGGGTCTGAACATCTTCGCGAAGACCAGCACCTCCGAGCTCGGCCAGATGCCTTATACGGAGCCCGAACTATTCGGCGCGTGCCGCAACCCGTGGAATCTCGATCACACGCCGGGCGGTTCGAGCGGCGGCGCGGCGGCGGCGGTCGCCGCCGGCGTGGTGCCGCTCGCGCATGCGTCGGACGGCGGCGGCTCGATCCGAATTCCGGCGTCATGCTGCGGACTGTTCGGCCTGAAGCCGTCGCGCGGTCGCGTGCCGCGCGCGGCGCAGGCCAGTGCCGGCGAACTCGGCATCGATCACGCCGTCTCGCGCAGCGTGCGCGACAGCGCATTGCTGCTCGACCTGCTGGCGGGCAACGCCGAGCGGCCGGCCGGCGCGCCCGGCACTTTTCTCGGCGCGACGCGCGAGCCATGCAAGCCGCTGACGATCGCCTACGTGACCGAGCCGATGCTCGCGCCGTCGTTATCGGCCGATGCGCGCGCCGCGCTCGACGACGCCGCGCAACTCGCGAGCTCACTCGGCCATCGTCTGGAGCCGGTGTCGCTCGGCGTCGATTTCGCGGCGGTCCGTCATGCTTTCCTGACGCTGTGGTCGGTGACCGCCGAAGACCTCGTGCTGAACGCGGAGCGCATCACCGGCCACAGGCCGACGCGCGGCGAGTTCGAAATTTCGACGTGGGCGATGGCGCACGTCGGCCGCAAGATCGGCGAGCAGGGTTTGCCGGCCGCGCTCGACGAACAGCGCCGCATCACCGCGCGTCTGACCGATCTGCTGAACCGCTATGACGTGCTGTTGTGCGCGACGCTGGCGTCCGCGCCGATCAAGATCGGCGAGATGCGGCCGAGTTCCGTCGAGCGCATGCAGATGCGCGCGGTCACCACGATGCCGCTGGAACGATTGATGAAGAGACTGCTGTTCGAAGCCTCGAACAAGGCATTCGCGTGGGCCGGCTGCACGGAGCTGTTCAATCTGAGTGGCCAGCCGGCGATGTCGGTGCCCTTGTACTGGAACGCGCGCGGGCTGCCGATCGGCGTGCAGTTCGCCGCGCGTGTCGGCGGCGAGGCGACGCTGTTCAGACTCGCCGCGCAACTCGAGGCGGCACGGCCGTGGTTCGACAGGCGCCCACCATTGATGAAAGCGCGGCGCTAAGAAATCCAGCGGCCGGCTGCAATCCGCATCTGGCGCAAAACGCCACGATGCACGCAGTGGCGGGATGCGCCGCGATGTCGCCGCGCATCCCGCGCAAAGGCTGCTAGCACATCATACGCAGGCTCGATCAGGCCTTCTTGTTATAAGCGCTGCACCAGCCGGTGGCCGCGACCTGTTTGCCCGCGAACATCGGGCAGCCGCCGTAGGCATCGCCCGCCTTGCCCTGGAAGAAGCTGCAGTTGCTGCATTGCTGGCCAGGCGCGAATTTGGCGAATTTCGCCTTGTCGACCTTGCTCGCGTCCGCCTTGTAGCCAAGCGCCTGCGCGGTCGGATCGGTTTCGGAGACTTTCGGCGCGTCGGCGAACGCCTGGCGCGACAGTGCGAGTGTCGATGCCACACCGATGCTGGTGATCAAAAACGTACGACGGGAAGATCTCATGGGGACTCACTCCATTTATATTGGAATCAACGCCGTTCTGATGACAGCGTTCGCCAAGCATAGCAACGAAGCCGTCTCCGGTGATATTCCAAATGCTGGAGATAAGCGGATCGGTACGGTGTAATCGCGGGCTTACGCGCGCCCCGCCAGCTCGCAGACCCGCTGCGCGATCGGCAGTGATGCCGTCAGACCCGGCGACTCGATGCCAAACAGATTGACGAGCCCGCGCACACCATGCGCGGCCGGCCCCTGAATTACGAAATCGGCGGCGGGTTCACCAGGACCTGAAAGCTTCGGACGAATGCCCGCGTAAGCCGGCTGCAACGCGTTATCGGGCAAGGCCGGCCAGTACGCGCGAATCGCCGCATAAAACGACTCCGCGCGGCGCGGATCGACGTCGTAATTGATCGCGTCGACCCACTCGACGTCGGGACCGAAACGCGCCTGGCCGCCGAGATCGAGCGTCAGGTGCACGCCCAGGCCGGCCTCGTTCGGCATCGGATAGATCAGGCGGTTGAACGGCGCGCGTCCCGAGATGCTGAAGTAATTGCCGCGGGCGAAGTAAAGCGGCGGCACGTGGCGCGGGTCGAGCCCGCGAATCTTGCGCGCGAGCGCGTTCGCATGCAGACCCGCGCTGTTAATCACGCAGGCGGCACTGATCGTGGTGGGCGCCGCACCGCCGACCGCGATCGTGAAGCGGCCGTTGTGAGCCTCGATCGCCTCGACCGGCGCATGAAACGCGTACACGGCGCCGTCACGCTCGGCATCGCCTTGCAGCGCGAGCATGTACTGATGACTATCGACGATCCCCGTCTGCGGCGAAAACACCGCCTCCACGCATTCGAGCGCTGGTTCGAGCGCCTGCGCCTGGTCGCCGGTGATGCGCATCAGGTCGAGCACGCCGTTGTCGCGCCCTTTGGCCATAATGCTTTCGAGCTGCGGAATCTGGTTGCGCGACGTCGCGACGAGCAGTTTGCCGCAGCGCGAATGCGGCACGTTGCGCTCGGCGCAGTAGTCATACAGCATTTCGCGGCCGCGCACGCACAGCGTGGCCTTCAGCGATCCGCGCGGATAGTAGATGCCCGCGTGAATCACTTCGCTGTTGCGTGAACTCGTGCCCACGCCGATCGCGTCGGCGGCCTCCAGCACGATCACTTCGCGCCCGCGCGCCGCCAGAGCGCGCGCCGTCGCGAGGCCGATCACGCCGGCACCGATCACTACACATTCGATCTGATCCATATCCGTTGACGCGGCGCATCGCACCGCGCGCTGCCTCGTTCAGCCGATGGAAGGAAGACAGGAACGGCATCTCGCCGCCGCGTTCCGTTCATTGTCGAACGTATCTGTCCGCTGGGTCTGCTTATGTCTTTTTATCACCCCCACGGAAAATTGTACGACTCGGTACAGACAGAAGTGACAAACGCTCGTGCGCCTCGACCAGGTGATGTCGGCGCAAACCGGCTTGACTCCACGATCTACGTCGAAAACAGCAACAATTGCCGTTGCATTCACCACACACATTGTACGAATTGCCGCGACAGCCACCAAAATCACGAAAAACGCGAGATTGGCGCAAGAAACTGGCCGAAAACGTCAAAACCCGATCGGTTTTCGGCGATTTCCGTAATCGAGCCGGATATCGGCGGGTTCGACCCGGTCGCGTCCCGCGATGCGCGCCGCGCCGAAGCCGTTCAGGATCGCGCGGCGCATCTCGCGCGGCGATGCCCGCTTGAGCGCATCGAGCGTCGTGTCGCCGAGCGTCTCCGGAAAGCGCAGGCCCCAGTTGTGCGCGCCGCGGATTTCGTCGTAGATCGCCTGCGCGATGCGTCGCGCGCCGGCGTGGTCTGGCGGCGCGATCTCGTAGACGTTCATGCGATTGAGGATCGGCTCGGGGATCGCGCGTTCGTCGTTGGCGGTCGCGATCCAGATCACGTTGCCCGCGTTAATTGGTATCTCGGCGAACTCGTCGACGAAGCTCTGGGCGGTGTCGTGTTCGAGTAGCGCGTACAGTGCGCCGAGCGGGTCGTATTGCGAATCGCCGGTCGCCTTGTCGATCTCGTCGACAGCGATGACCGGGTTCGCATAGCTGCCGTTCACGAGCGCATCGAACACCTTGCCCGGCTTTGCGTTCTTCCATTGCGACGACGCGCCCGACAGAATCCAGCCCGCCGTCAGCGAACTCATCGCGACGTATTGGTACGCGGTGCCGAGCAGGCGCGCCAACTGCTTCGCGAAATGCGTCTTGCCGATGCCGGGTTCGCCGAGCAGCAGGATCGGCATCAGTTCGAGCCGATCCTCGGTTTCGAGGCACAGCGCGACCTGCTTGCGGATGTCGTCGAGCGGTGAGGAAAAATTGGGCAATGCGTCGATCAGATCGTCGATCGACGGCATCCGGTTCGGCTTGACGCAGAAGCGCAGATTGCCGTTTTTCAGCATCTTTTCGTAGGTTGCGCGCAGCGCCTCGTTCGCGCCTTCGCCGAGACCGTTCAGCGCGCTTTCGACCTCGTCGAGGTCGTACACCCGGCTGAACGAGGCCACGGCGATTTCCTGTTTGACCATTGCTGTCGTCATCGCTCACCCCGTCTGGCTGATCCTACAGCGGCGGCGCCTTGTGAGCGCCGATTCCAGTCCAGTGTAGCGAGGACACAAACGCGTGCAAGCCAGCAGTCGCGCGGCTCTGCTGCTAACGATCGCGGGCATTCCGATCCTTATCTGGAATAGATTGTTGCTGAACCGGCCCTCCTCGACCGTGTCAGAAATCGTTGCGGCCATCGGGGGTAAGATTGCTCTCTGACCTGCTGCGGCGAGAGGCAAGGCAACCCCGCAACCGACGCGTGAGCGGAGAACCTTTATATGTGGAAAACCAGTATCGTGGCCATGCTGCTTGGCGCTTCGTTGCTCGCCCACGCGCAACAACAGCCAGCGCAGCAGGTCGTGCAATGGCAATTGCAGGTAATGAAAGATGGCCAGCAGATCGATTCGTTCGACGGCACCACTACCGTCGGCCAGGCGCGCACGGATACGCATCACCAGGTCGTGCAACACAATGTCGGCTGCAAGGACCAGCCGGCCGGCAGCATCGATCTGTCGCGCACGATCACGGTGTCGCCGATGCGCGTCGATCCCGAGGGCGTGATGTTTTCGATCGACACGCAGGAAACGCTCGAGGACAACAACGCGGCGCGCACCGACATCGGCTGCAAGCTGCCGCCGCAACCGCGTCAGGTGAGCGCGAGCCACCCGGGTCTGGTGGTGCCGCCGGATCAATGGGCGAGCTGGACGATCGTCGATCGCAATCCGAACCTCGTGTACCGCGTGCACGCGAGCGTCGTGAGCAACGGTGCGAATGCCAACGGTACGAATGGCGGCACGAGCGGCAATGGCGCCGCGACTGGCGGCAACACTCCAAACTGACAGGAAACGCGCGCCTGACCGGCGCGCTCAAACAGAACACGTGGATAACGCGGCATGCGAAACCCAGAAGAACTGATCCGCGAGAGCCTCGCGCCGAACGATTTCGTCGCTGTAAGCTGGAACCTGCACAAGGGCCGCACCCCGCTCGGTTTTCAGGCCTGGCAGGCGATGCAGCGCTGGGTTCAATCGACTCACGCGGACGCGTACTTCCTGCAGGAAGCGATGGCGCGGCGCATGCCGTCGCCGGTGTTGGCGAGCAGTTTCGGCGCGCCGATGGACGATCCGCTGACCGACGTCTGGCACTGTCAGGCGACCGAAATCGCGCGCGCGCTCGAACTCGAAGTCGCGCTGGGCCCGAACGTGTTCAAGCCGTCGTGGCGGCACGGCAATGCAATTCTTTCGCCGCATCCGCTGGATCTCGGCGGCCGCTGGGACATTTCCGCGCACCGCTTCGAAAAGCGCGGCCTGCTTGTCGCGCGTGCGACGTTCGGCGGGCGGCTCGTCACGCTGCTGTGCGCGCATCTCGCGCTGACGCGTCCGGCGCGCTTGCGGCAGATGAACTGGATCGCGCACTGGATCGCGAAGGAAGCCCCGGACGGTCCGCTCGTGCTGGCCGGCGACTTCAACGATTGGCGCAACGACTCGGTGCCGCTCTTTCGCGAACACGGCTTGCAGGAAGTCGCGACGCTGCTCGGCGAACCGGCGCGCACGTTCCCGGCGTTCTCGCCGGCGCTGTCGCTCGACAAGATGTTCGTGCGCGGCATGCAGCCGGTCGAATGGATCCAGCCGACGCAGGAGACCGCGTGGCTGTCGGATCATTTGCCGTATATGGCGAAGTTGCGCTTGGAGTAAACGTTTTCGCTAGTTGCGCCTCCGCCAACGGAAAGCGCGTGCTCCCCTTCACTCGCGATTCGGTGTCCAGCTCAACGCCGCTTCTATCTCTTCCCCCGGCTGCAACACGCAGCCGCCGACGTGCTCTTGTGTACCAATCGCGTTGAAGCAGTCGGTCGTGTTCGTGACCGGCTCCACGCATAGCTGCGGATCGTTGGCCGGCGCGAACACGACCAGGTGATCGAACGGCGCGTCGGCCCGCATCGTGAGCTTGCGGCGCTCGTCGGGCCACGCGATCGTCGCCGCGCGCGACCAGTTCGAAAAGTTGTTATCCAGATCGAACGCGTCGGGTGACATGCCCGCGCGCAACGCGTCGACGGCAGGATGCGGGCCGAGATGCGTCGGCAGCACATCGGTGTCCGCGTGCCACATCGCCTGCACGTCGGCATGGATGCGCGTCGCCGCGGTGCGCGGATAGTACGGGTGATGGCCCATGCCGAACGGCATCGGCCGATCGGCGAGATTCCGTGCGGACATCGTGATGTGCAGCGCGCCGCCGCGCAACTCGATACGCTGCCGCGCGCGATAGCGAAACGGCCAGTCGCCGGTCACGCTCGCGTCGGGCTCGTGCTCGAAGTGCAAGTCCACCGCGCTCTCACTGCGCGCTCCGACGCGCCACGGACGACGCCACGCGTTGCCATGCAGCGCGTGGGCGAAATGCGGGTCGTTGCCGGCGAGATCGATCGTCGCGCCGTCGAACGCGAAGCGTGCATCGCGAATCCGGTTGCAGTATGGGAACAGCGGGAAGCTCGCCATGCGCAGCGGATCACGCGCTTCGAACGCTTCCGGCAGCGCCGGCCGCAGCCAGTGCAACGGGCCTTCCGGCGTGACCTCGTAGAACGCCGCGAGCGCGCCGCCAATGTCCGGCGCGAGCACCGCGCGCAATGCGCCGGCCGACAAAGTAACGAGGCGCGCGGCGATCGCGGGATCGTCGAGCCATGACAGCTGCGCCGGCGATCGGGTCACGGCATATGCCTCGCCCGGCCGTGCAGGAATCAGGGAAACGTCGCGCATGATCAGACGAGGCGAAATCGCGAGCGGAAAGCGGCAACAGAAACTTGCATTCATATCTCCTTTGATGTGCGGCGCACCCCGCGGCCGGCGGACTACGGCAGTCCGCCCCGAGCGAGAATCGCACGACACCGCATTGCCGGTCAATATTATTAGTAATAAAATCGTTCAAAAATAGCTGGCAACGGAGCGTAAGCTCGATTCCGAAATGGCGGGTTGGCGCGCGTTGCCGCGCGCATATTATTAGTGGTACCGTCAGCAGCATGATGCCGCTGGCATTCCCCTGCTTCAGCGCCGCTCCAGCGCGGCCCGCACAATGAAAAAATCGACTCAACGCCGTCCGACCATGACCGACATCGCCAAGCTCACGGGCGTGTCGCAATCCACCGTCTCGCTCGTGCTCAACAACGCGGCCGGCGCGAAGTTCTCCGAGGCCACTCGCAACAAGGTGCTGAAGGCCGCGCACGACCTCGGCTACCGGCTGTCGCTGCGCGAGCCGCTCACCGCATCGAGCGACGAGCGCAATCTGATCGTCTATCTGGCCGATGAAATCTCCACGAGCCCGCACCCGGTCGTCAACATCGACGGCGCGCGCGACGCAGCGTACGCGAGCGGCAAGATGCTCGCCGTCTACTCGACGCACGGCAACGCCGACATCGAAAAACAGGTACTCGACACGCTCATCACCAATCCGCACGTCTTCGGCGTGATCTACGCGACCGTCTACACGCGCAAGGTCGCGCCGCCGGCCGCGCTGTCGCAAGTGCCGACCGTGCTGCTGAACTGCTACACCGGCGACAGCACGTTTTCGTCGGTGGTGCCGGCCGAGGTCGCGGGCGGCCATCTAGCCACCGAGTACCTGTTGCAAGCCGGCCACCGGCGCATCGGCTACATCAACGGCGAACCGTGGCAGGACGCCGCGAAAGACCGCCTGAAGGGCTACCGCACCGCGCTCGCGACCGCCGATCTGCCGTTCGCGGCCGAACTCGTGCGCGACGGCGACTGGAGTTCCGGCCTCGGCTTCGAGCTGACGCTGTCGCTGATGCGCGAAGCCAATCCGCCCACCGCGATCTTCTGTGCGAACGACCTGACCGCGATCGGCGCGATCGAGGCACTCAAGCAGCTCGGCCTGCGCGTGCCCGAGGACGTGTCGGTGCTCGGCTACGACGACCAGGAAATCGCCCGCCACACGCATCCGCCACTGTCGACGGTGGTGCTGCCCAACTACGAACTCGGCCGCTGGGCCGTCGAGACGTTGCTGCAGGAAGAGCACAACCGCGCGGCCGGCGCACCGGTGCGCCATCGCACGGTGAAGCTCGACGGACCACTGGTCGAACGCACCTCGGTCAGGGTAATTACCGAGGCGAAAGCGGCAGCAAGTAATATTATTAGTGATTGACCGATAATAATTCCGAGTGGAATAATCGGCATGTCGGGTCGGGAAGAACGCGCACCGGTGGGTTATAGCCAACCGCATCCTCACCGTCGAAACAGCGCCGGGCTCCCGGCTGGACAGAGACAATCCCGAGCAGCACAAAAAGCAAATACACCGTCACCGGTTACTGGAGGAAGACATGGCGTCGCTCATTACGCAGTCGCGCACGCACGCGCGCAAGCAGCAGATTCGTCCGCTCGCAGCTTCGCTGCTGGCTCTGGCAATCGGTGTCGGCGCGGCGGCCGCGCATGCCGACGACGCATTGCCGAAGCTGGCGACCAAGACCCCGTTGAAGGTCGGCTTCGCGCAGACCGAAAGCAACAACCCGTGGCGTCTCGCGGAAACCAGGAGCTTCAAGGACATCGCCGCCAAATGCGGCTGGCAGATCGTGATGACCGACGCCAACGGCTCCAACTCCAAACAGGTCTCCGACATTCAAAGCATGATCGCCCAGCACGTCGATCTGCTGGTATTCCCGCCGCGCGAAGAAAAGCCGCTTGCGCCGGTCGTGCTGCAGGCGAAGAAGGCCGGCATTCCGGTGATCCTCGTCGACCGCAACGTCGACCAGTCGGTCGCGAAGGCGGGCCGCGACTACATCACGTTCATCGGCTCGGACTTCATCGATCAGGGTCATCGCGCCGCCGACTGGCTAATCAAGGCCACGGGCGGCAAGGCGAAGATCATCGAGCTCGAAGGCACGACGGGTGCGTCGGCCGCGAACGATCGCAAGAAGGGCTTCGACGAAGTGATCGCGAAGAACCCCGGCATGACGATCATCGCGTCGCAAAGCGGCGACTTCGCGCGCGACACCGGCCGCAAGGTGATGGAAACGCTGCTGCAGGCGCATCCTGACGTGACCGCCGTGTACGCGCACAACGATGAAATGGCGCTCGGCGCGATCGCCGCGATCAAGGCGGCCGGCAAGCAGCCGGGCAAGGACATCCAGATCGTCACGATCGACGGGACCAAGGGCGGCATGGACGCGATCGCGGCTGGTGAGCTCGGCGCGAGCGTGCAGTCGAGCCCGTTCTTCGGCCCGCTCGCCTGCGACGTCGCGCAGCGCTATGCGAAGGGTGAAAAGATCCCGACCTGGGTCAAGGTGTCCGACCGCTTCTACGACAAGGAAAACGTGCAGCAGAACATGCAGTACGGCTATTGATCGCAAGCATCGGGAAGCGCCCCGGGGCGGCATGTTCCCGGGGACTCCCTTCGGCGTTGTAGCAGGAAGTCATCCGCCTTCTATGAATGTCTCCTCGTCGGGCGGGTGGCGGGAAGGCTTCGAAGCGACGCGCCCGTGACCGACGGACCGTCGCTTCGCTTTTATGCGGGCGTAACATGGACCGCACGCGCTGGGGCGGCCCGACCGCGTCGCCAGCAACAGCGCATCCGGCAATATCGGCAGCATCCGCATCAGGAGAACTCCCGTGACGGAATCTGGCAAAGAGACGCCACACTCCCCCCTTACCCGTTCGCCGCTGCTCGAGATGCAGGACATCGGCATCAGCTTCGGCGGCGTGCCCGCGTTGCGCGGCGCGAATCTGAGCGTGGCAGCCGGCGAAGTGCACGCACTGATCGGCCAGAATGGCGCCGGCAAATCGACGCTGATCAAGATCCTCACCGGCGCCTATCGGCGCGGCTCGGGCAGCGTGCGCTTCGAAGGCCGCGAGGTCGATTTCCGCACGCCGAAGCAGGCGCGCGAAGCGGGCATCAGCACGATTTACCAGGAGATCAACCTGGTGCCGTTCCGCTCGGTCGCGGAAAACATCTTTCTGGGCCGCGAGCCGCGCCGCTTCGGTCTGATCGACTGGCGCACGGTGCAGCAGCGCGCGGCGGCGCTGCTCGATTCGTTCGGTTTGCAGATCGACGTGAAGAAGCCGGTCGGCCGTTACTCGACCGCGATCCAGCAGATGGTGGCGCTTGCGCGCGCGATGTCGTCGGACGCGAAGATGGTGATCATGGACGAGTCGACGTCGTCGCTCGACGAGCGCGAGGTCGAGCTGCTGTTCACCGTCGTGCGCAAGCTGCGCGACGACGGCCGCGCGGTGATCTTCGTGTCGCACCGGCTCGACGAGCTTTACGCGCTGTGCGATCGCGTGACCGTGATGCGCGATGGCCAGACGGTCGCGCAAAGCACGATGGCCGAGATGGACAAGCTGCAGCTCGTCACGACGATGCTCGGCCGCTCGCTCGCCGCGGTCGTGCAGGACGACACGGCAGCGCGCGAAGCGAATCTCGCGAAGCGCGGCAAGCAGGTGATCGGCGCGACACAGCTTGGCGCGCCGCCGAAGGTCAACGGCGTGTCGCTCGACGTGCACGCGGGCGAGGCGGTGGGTCTGGCCGGCCTGCTCGGCTCTGGCCGCACCGAAACGATGCGGCTGATGTTCGGCGCCGATCCGCTGGCGCAAGGCTCGCTCGCGATCGGCGGCGAGACGGTTGCGCTGAAATCTCCGCAGGACGCGATCGCTCGCGGCCTCGCGTACCTGACCGAAGACCGCAAGGGCGAAGGCATCGTCCCCGAACTGTCGGTGCGCGACAACCTGACGCTCGTCTGCCTGCGCACGCTTGCGAAAAACGGCATCGTCGACGTGAAGAAGCAGCAGGTGATCGTCGATCGCTTCATCGCTTCGCTCGGCATCAAGCTGCGCTCGGCCGATCAGCCGATCCGCGAGCTGTCGGGCGGCAATCAGCAGAAAGTGCTGCTCGCGCGCTGGCTCGCGGCCGAACCAGCGCTGCTGCTGCTCGACGAGCCGACGCGCGGCATCGACGTCGGCGCGAAAGCCGACGTCGCGAAGATCGTGCGCGAGTTGCGCGACGCGGGGCTCGCGGTGCTGTTGTCCGCGTCCGAGCTCGAAGAGCTGACCGCTGTCGCCGATCGCGCGGTCGTGATCCGCGACGGCCGCACGGTCGCCGAACTGAACGGAGCCGAGATGAGCGAGACCGCGATCATGGATGCGATCGCCTATGGCAGCGAGGGCCAATCTGCGCTCGCGCAAGCCGCGCGAGCGGCACACATCGAAGACGCGCTGGAGGGCGACCGTCATGGCGCTTAAGCTGCATTCCAATCCGCTGCGCGGCGAGGCGCCGGGCGCAGATACAACCGTGATGCAATCGACCGACACGCCGCCCGCCCGGTCCGCGAGCACCGTGCAGAAGTGGCGCCATCTCGCGATGCAGCGCGAAGTGATCGTGCTGCTCGCGATGGTGCTGTTCAACCTGATCTTCACGCCGCACTTCTGGTCGCTGCAGACCTTCAACGTCAACATGACGCAGGTCGTGACCATCGTGATCGTCGGCATCGGCATGACGCTTGTCGTGGCGACGGGCGGCATCGATCTGTCGGTGGGCGCGTCGATGGCGATTGCGGGCGCGCTCGCACCGATGCTGTTCCTCAACATCGCGGGACCGCTCGGCATCGCGCTCGCGTTCGTGCTGCCGGTGTTGGCGGCCGCCCTGTGCGGCGTGTTCAACGGCTTGCTCGTCACGCGATTATCGGTGCAGCCGATCGTCGCGACGCTCGTGCTGTTCATCGCCGGACGTGGCATCGCGCAGGTCGTTACCGACGGCAGTCTGCAAGCGTTCAACACGCCAGCCTTTCAGTGGATCGCGCTCGGCAAGGTCGCGGGCGTGCCGTTCCAGGTGCTGCTGATGCTCGCGCTCGTCGGCGCATTCGCGTGGGTCGTGCGCAAGACGCTGTTCGGCCAGTATCTGCTGATCACCGGCGGCAACGAGAAAGCCGCGTATCTGAGCGGCGTGCCGACCGCTGTCGTCAAGATGGTCGCGTACACGCTGTGCGCGGCGCTCGCGGGCCTCGCGGGGCTGATCTCGATCTCGGTAAATTCCTCGTCGGACGCGAACGTCGTGGGGCTCGGCGTCGAACTCGATGCGATCGCGGCGGTCGCGGTCGGCGGCACCGCGCTGACGGGCGGCAAAGCGTATATAGGCGGCACGCTGATCGGCGCGCTGATCATCCAGTTGCTGCGCTATACGCTGCTCGCGCACGGCATTCCCGATGCGGCCGCGCTCGTCGTGAAGGCCGGCATCATCGTCGCGGCGGTTTACGTGCAGCGGCGCTCGCGCTGACAACCTTTCCGGATTTGATGCGATGAAAAAGAATCTTCCCATTCTGCTCGCGCTTGCGGCGCTCGTCGTCTTTGGCCTCGTGCGCTATGACCACTTCGGCTCTGCGTACAACATCACATCGTTCTGGCGCTACAACTCGATGTTCGCGCTGATCTCGATCGGCATGGCTTTCGTGATCATCACGGGCGGCATCGATCTGTCGGTCGGCACAGTCGCGGCGCTCGCCAGCGTGGTCGCCGCGCTGACGAGCGTCTACGGGGGCTGGGTCGCGGTGCTGGCGGGCTGCGCGGCCGGGCTCGCGGTCGGCGTGCTGAACGGCATCATCATCACGCAGCTCAAGATCCTGCCGTTCATCGTCACGCTCGCGACGAGCCTCGGCGCGCACGGCGTCGCGCTGTTGCTGGGCAAGAACGATGCGGTCTCGATCGCGGCCGATTCGAACTTCGGCAACTTCGGTCAGGGCGACCTGTTCGGACTGCCGATCCCGGGACTCGTCGCGCTGGTCGCCGCGGTGGCCGGCTGGCTCGCGCTGCGCAGCACGCGCTTCGGACGGCACTCGCTCGCGATCGGCGGCAGCGAGGAGGCCGCGCGGCTGATGGGGCTTAACGTGGACCGCACGCTGGTGATGGCCTATGCGGTCAGCGGGCTGCTCGCCGGCATGGCGGGCGTGATCCTCGCCGCGCAGTTCGGCGCGGGGCAACCGAACGAAGGCGTCGGCTGGGAGCTGTTCGCGATCTCGGCGGTCGTGCTCGGCGGCACGCTGCTGACCGGCGGCGAAGGTTCCGTCGCGATGACGATCGCCGGCGTGCTGCTGCTCGGGCTCGTGTTCAATCTGCTGAACTTCGAGAATGGACTCGGCTTCATCAGTCTGTCCGCGTACTGGCAATCGGTGATTCGCGGCGTGTTCCTGCTACTCGTGATCGTGCTGCAGGCGCGGGTGCTGAAACAGCGAGGAAAAAAGCGGGCGGCGGCGGCCTGAGCAAGCGGCACCCGCGAGTTGGCGTCAACAATACCATCGGACAGATTTTCCTTATTTGACTGAGGCTTGCCGCTACAATCGCCGCCCCCGATCCATATCTGTGTACCGATAGACCCGCCGTGAAACCGTGTGACCGTGACGTGTCCCCGACGCGTCAGGACGTCCCCGATCGTCGTCCTCGGTTCCTTATTGATTATTCGTGCGCAACGTCCAGACCGTCGCGGTATTGGTGGCGTCGTCCACAGCCGTGAACTGCAGGTGGCGGTTGCTATCGAGGCCGAAGGCGAGGCCGAACGCCGAGCCCGGCGCAGGATCGACCTGCAATTGGGCGACGAATTGTCCGTCGACGGTGAACTCGACGATTTCGCTGGGCTGATTCGGGTCGGGGTTGACCGCGTCGCCGTTTGCGGTGACGAGATGCCCGTTGGGTGCGAGCGCCAGCGCAAGCGGACCGTGCAGGTGCTTGTTGTCCTGGTAAATCATCCGGCCGACGCCGCCATCGTGATTCGCGCCCGCGGCGCCGTTGATGGCGAACACCGCGTTGTCACCGGTCGAGGCGACGTACAGCACGTCATGCGTCGGGTCGTATGCCAGTCCGGTCGGGCCGACCACCAGTGCCGCCGGATCGGTGCGGTGCAGATAGCCTGATGCAATGATGGTCGAGCTAGGCAGCATCTGAACGCCGTTCTGCCCGATCACAAGATCGATCCGCGCGACCTTTCCGTTCAGCACATCCGAGACGAAGACCCTGACGAATTGCCCCCCGTCGATCACGGTGAGATCCCAGGGGCCGTCCAGCAGCTTCTTATCTTTCAGCTCCGTGACGAGCCCGCCTTGTGGATTGATGACGAGCAGCGAGCCCGGAGGGACGACGTTCTTGCCATCCGTAGTCGGCACATTGCCCACCAGCACGAAGCCACTTCTGAGCACCGCGAGCGCCGTCGTGAGACCGAGATTGCTTCCCTGGAAGAAGGTCACCGGATTGCTATTGGGCACGAGCTTGACGATCGTCGTACCAGTTCCCTGCAGGTTCGACTGCGCATTGAAATTCGAGACCACCACATCGCCGGGTTTGAGCGTGCTCCAGGACGGCACGCCGAACGGCACGAACGCTATCCCATACGGATTGACATCCCCATTGGCTGGAACGGTCGACGAGGTCACGGACTGCGGCGGCAAAATCACCTCCTGCGCCTCGGCCCCGACCGCCCCCAACGATAAAACCAGCAGACCGGCCTGACACACCGCACGACGTAAGCGGCGCGTTGCGCGTGCCCGTATCGCCAATCCGTTGAAGTCTGTATATGAACCTAATGCAGACATCGCAAGAGAAGTTTCCATTTGACACCTCCTACTCGCAGGGGCGGTCGCGGCCGCCAGGACGAGTCGCGCAGCCACCGCACTGCCTGGCTTCACGCGAATCGCGTCCTGCGTAAACGAGGTGACGTCAGGCGTATTCCCCAAAAAATCGCGCCGTGCAACCGATAGTCGAACCCGAGGCGATCCCGATGGCGTCGGGACGGTTCCGCCCCATTTGCCAGCCTTATCAGCATGGTCAATGCTGCAGCGCACGCCGCGTTTCGGTATCATCTTGAAATTGTTGCCCACGCGGCGCGTCGCTTTCACGCCTGCCGGACAGCCAATGGCAGCCGCCCTGCGCGGCGTTCGCCGAATCGCCGTACCCCGCTGAAGCACGGCCGCTCGCACGCCAACGTACTTCGCGGCGCCAGCAAGCCGGCGCCGCCGCTTCCCGGTTTGGCGCCCCGCTTTACCACGCTCGCCCGCCGCGCCGCGGCCCCGCGCCAGCGGGCACGGTAAAATGCTGGATTGCGCGGGAGTCCCGACCACGGATCAGCGCAGCATCGCCCTTGCCGTGCCGGCCGGCTCAGACGACTGGCCGCCTTTGTTTTCGCACTATCCAAGAAGCCATGAGCAACCTGAATTCACAAACCGTCCTGAGCGTCCATCACTGGACCGATACGCTTTTCAGCTTCACCTGCACGCGCGATCCGTCGTTCCGCTTCGAAAACGGCCAGTTCACGATGGTCGGCCTGCAGGTCGACGGCAAGCCGCTGCTGCGCGCCTACAGCCTCGCGAGTGCGAACTACGAAGAACATCTCGAATTCCTCAGCATCAAGGTACAGGACGGTCCGCTCACGTCGCGTCTGCAGCATCTGAAGGTCGGCGACGAAGTGCTGATCGGCAAGAAGCCGGTCGGCACGCTGGTGGCCGATAACCTGCTGCCGGGCAAGACGTTGTGGCTGCTGTCTACCGGCACGGGCCTCGCGCCGTTCATGTCGATCATCAAAGATCCGGACATTTACGACCGCTACGAGCGCGTGGTGCTCACGCACACCTGCCGTTTCGTCGACGAACTCGCGTACAAGGAATACATCACCGAGCACCTGCCGGCGCACGAACACCTCGGCGAGCTCGTGCAGGAAAAGCTGCTGTACTACCCGACCGTCACGCGCGAAGCGTTCCAGAACCGCGGCCGCATCACCGAGCTGATTGAAACCGAAAAGCTGTTCGCCGACCTCGGCGTGCCGGGTTTCTCGCTCGAAAACGACCGCGTCATGCTGTGCGGCAGCCCGCACATGCTGCGCGACACGCGCAAGCTGCTCGAAGACGCCGGTTTCAAGGAAGGCAGCAACAACGAGCCGGGTCATTACGTGGTCGAAAAGGCCTTCGTCGGCTAAACCGTCGTTCTCTCTCGCGGCCCACGCACCGCGAATTCCAAAGAAGGAGCCTCTGGGCTCCTTTTTTTGTTGCTCCGTTACAAATTGGACCCTGTTACGTCACCTTCGCTGTCAGAATTCCTCTGACACGGCGGGCGTATGACAAACATCAAGTAATTTCTACAAACCATGCGCTAAGCCTTGGTGCGACTGCTTTTTTAATCTTTTTGGGATATCATCGCGCCGCGAGATCAGACGAATTCATGCGCTGAACATCGTCAACCCGAGTTGTTACTGAATGTAAATTTCGTTACGTTGGGCCATTGTGTTTCGTCCGACGCGAAACCCCGTGATTCGCAGGCGCTGATCGCGTCTGCGCGCCCGCTTCGCTGTCCACTCCGCTTCCTGAGAGGGAAATTCATGGATACGCCGACTGCCGTCCCGTTCAACGCTGCGCTGGCCTCGGCCGCGCAGCGTGATGGCTTCGACATGCCGTCGCACGCCGCGCGCGAGATCGAGCGGCTGCGCGCGCGGGTGCGCGAGCTGTCGGCCGAACTGGTCGATGCGCAGGAAAGCGTACGCCGCCACGTCGCGCGCGAGTTGCACGACGGCGTCGGCGCCGAGCTGACCGCGACACGCTTCGCGCTCGCCGGCATCGAAACCTGGCTGCCCGCCGACGCGCCGCCGCAATGCGCGGCCGCGCTCGCGGTCGCGAACCGTTCGCTCGACGCCGTGCACGCGGCGAACCGCGAGGCCATCGCGCAACTGCACGCGCCGTCGTTCGAGACTGGCCTCGCCGGCGCGCTGAAGTGCTGGGTGCGCGACTTCTCCTCTCGCACCGGCTTGCGCACCACCGTCACCTGCGCCGACGACGCGCGTCTCGCGCGCCTGCCCGCCGATGCCGCACTCGCCGTGTTCCGCGTCGCGCAGGAAGCGCTGAACAACGTCGCGAAGCACGCACGCGCGAGCTGCGCCGACGTGCGCATCGAAACCGGTCCGCGTCATCTGAGGCTCCTCGTCAGCGACGACGGCATCGGCCTGCAGCGCGGCGCGCGCGAACGCGGTGGCCAGAAAGGACCAGCCGGTCATTTCGGCCTCGCCGGCATGCAGGCGCGCTGCGCCGCATTCGACGGCACGTTGCGGGTCGGCGCGAGGCGCGCAAGCGTCGGTTGCGGCGAGGATAGCGGCACTGGCAGCAACGGCGCCGTCGCCCCGCGCGGCACCTTGATCCAGGCCCGCTTCGCGTGGCACGCGGTGCTGGCTACCACCCACGCCCCGCGCGCCGCCCGGCGCGCGCTGCAATCGTGAGCCCGCGACCATGAGCCTGCGCATCCTGATCGTCGAAGATCACGCGGTGGTCCGCCAGGGCGTTCGCCAGTTGCTGCTCGATCGCGGCGTCGCGCGCGAGGTCGCCGAGGCGCAAAGCGGCTCCGAAGCGCTCGACTCGGTCGTCCATCACAGCTTCGACGTCGTGCTGCTCGACATCTCGCTGCCCGACATGAATGGCGTCGAGGTGCTCAAGCGCCTGAAGCGCAAGGCGCCACGCGTCGCGGTGCTGATGTTCTCGATGTACCGCGAGGACCAGTACGCGGTGCGCGCGCTCAAGGCCGGCGCGTCCGGCTATCTGTCGAAGACGGTCGACGCCGCGCAGATGATCGGCGCGATCCAGCAAGTCGCCGCGGGCCGCAAGTACGTGAGCCCCGAGATGGCCGAGGCGCTCGCCGACTACGTGTCGTTCGACGGCGAGCAGTTGCCGCACGAAAAGCTGTCCGATCGCGAGTACCAGACGCTGTGCATGCTCGCGTCGGGCAAACGGCTCACCGATATCGCGGCCACACTGTCCCTGTCGGTGAAGACGGTCAGCGTGTACCGCACGCGGCTGCTCGACAAGATGAAGCTGCGCAACAACGCCGAACTCACGTTCTATGTGATGAGCAACCGCCTCGTCGATCTGAATCCAGCGATGGCCGGCTAGGCCAGCAGACGCCATAGCCCATGACTGCGGCGTTGTGCCGCAGTCGGCCCGAGCCGATCGTGGCGCCCGCGCAAACGAAGAAATTCCGTCCCGATCCATCGCCTATTCAGTAAAAGCTTACTGCCGCCCCGCGTGCGGCACCGCAAGACCACCCCGACGCGCCCTCCTGGCGGGAGTTTCCGCCCATCGCCCTGGTCCACGAAGCGCCGTGTTGAACCGGCCCGGTGGCACGCATCCGCTAGAATTGCGGGTTTTCCCGACATTCGGCGCGCAACACGCGTGCACCACTGGAGACCCACGCCAATGTCCCTGTTTCGCAAAAAGAGCGTCGAGCACATGCTTGCGGCAAGCGCTCAGACCGCCGGCCTGAAAAAGGCGCTCGGCGCGCTCGACCTGACTTTCCTCGGCGTCGGCGCCATCATCGGCACCGGCATCTTCGTGCTCACCGGCACGGGCGCCTTGCAGGCCGGCCCCGCGCTGATGATCTCGTTCGTGATCGCGGCGATCGCCTGCGGCTTCGCCGCCCTCGCCTATGCCGAATTCGCGTCGACAATTCCAGTCGCCGGTTCGATCTACACGTACTCGTACGCGACGCTCGGCGAGCTGGCCGCGTGGATCATCGGCTGGGACCTGATGCTCGAATATGGGCTCGCGACCTCGGCGGTGTCGGTCGGCTGGTCCGGCTATCTGCAGTCGCTGCTGTCGGGCTTCGGCGTGTCGCTGCCGATGGCGCTGACCGCGGCCCCCGGCGCCGTCCCCGGACACGAAACGCTGTTCAACCTGCCCGCCTTCCTCGTGATGATGGCGATCACCACTCTGCTGTCGGTCGGTGTGCGCGAATCCGCGCGGATCAACAACATCATGGTGGCGATCAAGGTCGTGGTCGTGCTGCTCGTGATCGGCGTCGGCGTGTTTCACGTCACGCCGGCCAACTGGCACCCGTTCATGCCGCACGGCTGGAGCGGCGTGTTCGGCGCGGCCGCGGTGATGTTCTTCGCGTTCATCGGCTTCGACTCGGTGTCGTCGGCGGCGGAAGAGGTGAAGAATCCGAAGCGCGATCTGCCGATCGGCATCATCGCGTCGCTAGGCGTGTGCGCGGTGCTGTATGTGGCCGTGGCTGCGGTCGTCACCGGCATCGTGCCGTCCGAGAAGTTCATGGGCATTTCGCACCCGGTGTCATACGCGTTGCAGCTCGCGGGGCAAAACTGGGTCGCGGGCTTCATCGACCTCGGCGCCGTGCTCGGCATGCTGACCGTGATTCTCGTGATGGCCTACGGTCAGACGCGCGTGATCTTCGCGATGTCGCGCGACGGGCTGCTGCCCGCGAAGCTGTCGAAAGTGCATCCGCGCTTCGCGACGCCGTTCTTCACGACGTGGCTCGTCGGTATCTTCTTCGGCCTGATCGGCGCACTGGTGCCGCTCAATGTGTTGGCTGAACTGATCAATATCGGCACGCTCGCGGCATTCTCGATGGTGTCGATCGCGGTGCTCGTGCTGCGCAAGACCCACCCCGAGCTGCCGCGCGCGTTCCGTTGCCCGGGCGTGCCGGTCGTGCCGGTGCTCGCGGTCGCATCGTGCCTGTTCCTGATGCTGAATCTGCAAGGCATCACGTGGAGCGCGTTCCTCATCTGGCTCGCGATCGGCATGGTCGTTTATTTCGGCTACTCGCGCCGTCATTCGAAACTGGCAAAGTAAGGCGCCGTTTTCAACGAGGCCACGCCAATGAGTTGAATGCTCGCGAGCGCGGCCTCGCTTTCCGCTGATTTATCGAAGCGCCCCGTCATGCCCAGCAGACGGGGCGCTCGTCTTTGCGGCGTCCCGTTCCGTGGCCGCCGTCTTCTGTTGGTGCGCTCGCGCGCGCCGACACACTTCCCCTCATAGCGCGTCCGCGCGATTTGTGCTTTACTTTTCGGCAGACTTGTAAAACCCGCAGCACCCTCATCGGACCTCGCGAACCGCAGTCACTCGCAGTCGAAGCAAAAGCAGGGGCAACAACAATCACAGGTCCGGTCTCACCCACAGCAACTATCTTGCATGGGATCGTGGTCAGCGTGGAGGCGGGGATCGATACGCCGAAGCGCTCGCTCCGACCAATAAAGGAGACAGCTTCATGGCGATCAGCATCAGTCTGACGGTCAATGGCGCACCCGTGAGCGCCTCAGTTGACCCTGGCACCCTGCTTGTCCAGTTCCTGCGCGATCAACTCCGTCTGACCGGCACCCACGTCGGCTGCGATACCGCGCAATGCGGCGCCTGCACCGTGCATCTGAACGGCCGCGCGATCAAGTCCTGCAACATCCTCGCCGCGCAAGCCGATGGCGCCGAAGTCACGACCATCGAAGGGCTCGCGCACAATGGCACGCTGCATCCGATGCAGGCCGCGTTCAAGCACTGCCACGGTTTGCAATGCGGCTTCTGCACGCCGGGCATGGTGATGAGCGCGGTGTCGCTGGTGCAGCGTCAACCCGATCTGACCGGCGACGAAGTGCGCGAACAGCTCGACGGCAATCTGTGCCGCTGTACGGGCTATCACAACATCGTCAAGGCCGTGCTCGAAGGCGCCGCGGGTATGAAGTCGTCCGCCGCATCGAGCGCATCTGCCGGCGCGAATGCCGCCGGCGCAACCGCCTGAGGAGCCGACGATGAACGCACCCGATACACAGAGCCTCATCGGCGCCGCCGTCGAACGCAAGGAAGACTATCGCTTCCTGACCGGCAAAGGCCAGTACACCGACGACATCGTGCTGCCGCAGCAAACCTACGCGGTGTTCCTGCGCTCGCCGCACGCGCACGCGAAGATCTACAGCATCGACACGAGCGCGGCCAAACAGTCGCCGGGCGTGGTCGCGATCTTCACCGGCGCGGACCTGGCGGCGGAGAAGGTCGGCGGACTGCCATGCGGCTGGCTGATCCACAGCACCGACGGCAAGCCGATGAACGAGCCGCCGCATCCGGTGATCGCGCATACGAAGGCGCGGCATGTGGGCGACCAGATCGCGCTCGTGATCGCCGAATCGATCAAGGCCGCCAAAGATGCGGCCGAACTGATCGAGGTCGATTACGAAGAACTGCCGGCCGTCGTCGATACCGCGCATGCGGCCGACCCGGGTCAGGCGGCGGTGCACGACGAAGTGCCCGACAACGTCTGCTACAACTGGGGTCACGGCGACAAAGCCGCGACCGACGCCGCGTTCGCCAAAGCCGCGCACGTGACCACGCTCGACATCGTCAACAACCGCCTCGTGCCGAACGCGATCGAACCACGCGCGGTCAATGCGAGCTATTCGGCGCAGGACGATAGCTACACGTTGTATGTGGCGAATCAGAATCCGCACGTCGAGCGACTGCTGATGGCCGCGTTCGTGCTGTCGCTGCCGGAATCGAAGCTGCGCGTGATCGCGCCGGACGTCGGCGGCGGCTTCGGCTCGAAGATCTTCCTGTACGCGGAAGACGTCGCGCTCACGTGGGCATCGAAGAAGATCGGCCGGCCGGTCAAATGGACGGCCGAGCGCTCCGAGGCGTTCCTTTCCGACGCGCACGGCCGCGATCACGTGACCAAGGCCGAGCTGGCGATGGACGCCGACGGCAAGTTCCTCGCGATGCGCGTGCATACGATCGCCAACATGGGCGCCTATCTGTCGACGTTCGCGTCGAGCGTGCCGACGATCCTGTACGCGACGCTGCTCGCCGGCCAATACGCGACGCCCGCGATCTACGCGGAAGTGAAGGCGGTCTTCACCAACACCGTTCCGGTCGATGCGTATCGCGGCGCGGGCCGTCCGGAAGCGACGTTCGTCGTCGAGCGTCTGGTCGAAGCCGCGGCGCGCGAGATGAAGCTCGACCCCGCGGAAATTCGCCGCCGCAACTTCATCACGCAGTTCCCGTACGCGACGCCGGTCGGCCTCACCTACGACACCGGCGACTACAACGCGATCCTGTCGCGCGCGCTGACGCTCGCGGACGTCGAAGGTTTCGCCGCGCGTCGGCAGGAATCGGAAAAGAACGGCAAGCGCCGCGGCCTCGGCTACTCGTGCTACATCGAGGCATGCGGTCTCGCGCCGTCGAACATCGCGGGCGCGCTAGGCGCGCGCGCGGGCCTGTTCGAAGTCGGGCAGATTCGCGTGCATCCGACCGGTTCGGTCACAGTGTTCACGGGCTCGCATAGCCACGGCCAGGGCCATGAGACGACCTTCGCGCAAGTGGTCGCCGACCGCCTCGGCATTCCGCTCGAAAGCGTCGAGATCGTGCACGGCGACACCGGCCGCATCGCGTTCGGCATGGGCACGTATGGCTCGCGTTCGATCGCGGTCGGCGGCTCGGCAATCTCGAAGGCGCTCGACAAAATCGAAGCGAAGGCGAAGAAGATCGCCGCGCATCTGCTCGAAGCGTCGGCTGAAGACATCGAGTTCAAGAACGGCGTGTTCCGCGTCGCGGGCACCGACCGCACGAAGGCGTTCGCGGAAATCTCGCTCGCAGCCTACGTGCCGCACAACTATCCGCTCGATGTGCTCGAACCGGGCCTCGAAGAAAGCGCGTTCTATGACCCGACCAACTTCACGTATCCGTCGGGCGCGTACATCTGCGAGATCGAAGTCGATCCGGACACCGGCGAGAGCCGCATCCAGAAGTTCACCGCGGTCGACGATTTCGGCAACGTGATCAATCCGATGATCGTCGAAGGCCAGGTGCATGGCGGGCTCGGGCAAGGCATCGGCCAGGCGATGCTCGAGCGCTGCGTGTACGACAACGACAGCGGCCAGCTGCTGTCCGGCTCGTACATGGACTACGCGATGCCGCACGCGTCCGATCTGCCCGACTTCACGGTCGAGACTTCGAAGGGCACGCCGTGCACGCACAACCCGCTCGGCGTCAAAGGCTGCGGCGAAGCGGGCGCGATCGGCTCACCGCCGGCCGTGATCAACGCGATCATCGACGCGCTCGCGCCGCTTGGCGTGACCAATTTGCAGATGCCGGCCACGCCGCATCGTGTGTGGTCCGCGATTCAAGCGGCGAAGCAAGCCTGACCCAACGATCCTGAGCGGAGCATTCGACATGTATTCATTCGAGTATCAACGCGCGACGGATCCGCAAGCCGCCGCCGCAGCCCTCACCGCCGACCCGGAAGCGAAGTTTCTCGCCGGCGGCCAGAGCCTTCTGCCGACGATGCGCCTGCGTCTTGCGCAGCCGTCGCAACTGATCGACGTGACGCGCATTCCCGCGCTCAAGACGATTAGCGTCGACGCCAACAAGGTAACGATCGGCGCGGCCGTTTGTCATGCCGACGTCGCCGAGCATGCGGACGTGCGGCGCGTGTTGCCCGCGCTCGCGGAGCTGGCTTCGAATATCGGCGATCGCCAGGTGCGCGCGCTCGGCACGATCGGCGGCTCGCTCGCGAACAACGATCCGGCCGCGTGCTACCCGGCCGCCGCGATGGGGCTCGACGCGACGATCGTCACGGATCGGCGGCGCATCGCCTCGAGCGATTTCTTCGTCGGCATGTACGAGACCGCGCTCGAACCCGACGAGTTGATCGTCGCCGTCGAGTTTCCGGTGCCCGAGCGCGCCGCGTACGAGAAATTCCGCAATCCGGCCTCGCACTTCGCGCTGGTCGGCGTGTTCGTCGCGAAGTCCGCAGGCGGTGTGCGGGTTGCGGTGACGGGTGCGGCGTCGTCGGTATTTCGCGTGCCCGAGCTCGAAAGCGCGCTGTCGGCGAACTTCACGCCCGAGGCGGCACGCGCGGTCAGCGTGTCGCCCGACGAGCTGAACGACGACATGCACGCGAGCGCCGCGTATCGCGCGCATCTGATTCCGCTGCTCGCCGCGCGCGCGGTCGCGAAGGCAAATGCCTAGCGATACTCGCTAGGCGGCCCGGCTTGCCGCGCGAACATCTTGGCGCGCGCAAGCCGGCTTCGTTCCTTTCGCGAGCAGGCGCCTGCGTTCGACGCCGAGCTCGCGCCCATTGCGTTCTTCACTCGCGCCACGCCTTGTCATGGCCTGTCGCGCAGATTCAGGACCACCATGCAGCCGGCTTCGATCGACGACACCCTCGCCCAACTCGCCGCCCAAGGCTATTTCGCGAGCCGCGAACTCGCGACCGCGCTGTATCTCGCGCTCTGCATGGAGCGGCCGCTGTTCGTCGAAGGCGAGCCGGGTGTCGGCAAGACCGAGCTCGCGAAAGCGGCGGCCGGCATGCTCGGCACCACGCTGCTGCGGCTCCAATGCTATGAAGGACTCGACACCGCGAGCGCGCTTTATGAGTGGGACTACCCGCGCCAGATCATGGCGCTGCGGCTCGCCGAAGCGAGCGGCGAGCGCCCCGACAACGACACGCTGTATCGCGGCGAATTCCTGCTGAAGCGTCCGCTTCTACAGGCACTGATGCCCGACGAAAACCATCCCGGCGCGCGACGCGTGCTGCTGATCGACGAAATCGACCGCGCCGACGAACCGTTCGAGGCTTTCCTGCTCGAACTGCTTTCGGATTTCCAGGTATCGATTCCCGAATACGGCACCGTGCGCGCCGCACAGCCGCCGCTCGTCATCATGACGTCGAACCGCACGCGCGAAGTGCACGATGCGTTGAAGCGCCGCTGTCTGTATCAATGGATCGGCTATCCGGATCGCGAGCGCGAACTCGAGATCGTCGCCGCGCGCGCGCCGCAAACGTCGGCGCAATTGCAGCGGCGCGCGGTCGACTTCGTGCATCGGCTGCGCGGCATGGACCTGTTCAAGGCGCCCGGCATCGCAGAAACGATCGACTGGTGCCGCGCGCTCGAAGCGCTGTCGGTGACGGAGCTCGATCCGCAATCGGTGCAGAACACGCTCGGCGTGCTGCTCAAGTATCAGGACGATCTCGCGCGCGTGGATGCCGCGCAGATCTCGCAGTGTCTGGCCGGGTGAGGGTCGTCGGCATGACGAACGACATCGGCATAGGCAGACACGACGGCGAAAAGCAGCAGTCCGCGCCCATGCTCGCGCGCAACGTCGTTCATTTCGTGCGCGTGCTGCGCGGCGCCGGTTTGCCGATGTCGCCCGCACAGGCCGTCGACGCGCTCGCCGCGTTGCAGTGGATCGATCTCGGCCGCCGCGACGACGTGCGCGCCGCGCTTGCCGCGCTGCTCGTCACCGCGCCCGACGAACGCGAGCTCTTCAATGCCGCATTCGATCTTTTCTGGCGCGACCCCGACTGGGAGGGCAAGCTGCGCGCACTGCTGCTGCCGAAAGTGCGCGACGGCCTGCCGCCGCCGAAGCGCAACAACCGTCTCGCCGATGCGCTCGCGGTACGCATGCCGCCGTCGCCGCCTCTGAATGCGCCGCAAGAAACCGAGCAGCACGAGTTGCATGCCCAGTTGACGTTCAGCGCGGAAGAGCGGCTGCGTCATCGCGATTTCGACACGCTGAGCGCCGACGAATGGCGCACGCTGCGTCATCTGATCCGCGGCCAGCGGCTGCCGCTCGCCACCGAACCGACGCGGCGTCTGAAGGCGGCATCGCACGGCACGCACGCGGACCTGCGCGCGAGCGCGCGGCACGCGGTGCGCGCCGGTGGCGACTGGACCGTGTGGAAGTATCGCGCGAGGGTCGAGCGCAAGCCGCCGCTCGTGCTGCTGCTCGACATTTCCGGCTCGATGAGCAACTACTCGCGCGCGGTGCTGTACTTCTGCCACGCGTTGTTGCAGTCGCGCGAACGTCTGCAGGTGTTTCTGTTCGGCACGCGGCTCACGAACGCGACGCGCGCATTGCGCGAACGCGATCCCGACGTCGCGATCGCGACGCTCAGCGATCAGGTGGTCGACTGGTCGGGCGGCACGCGCATCGGCGCGGCGCTCGCCGAATTCAACCGACGCTGGGCGCGCCGCGTGCTCACAGGTCGTGCAACGGTGCTGCTCGTCACCGACGGTCTCGATCACGAAGCGATCGACGTGCTCGATACCGAAATGGCGCGCCTCGCACGTTTCGCGCATCGCATCGTGTGGCTCAATCCGCTGCTGCGGTTCAGCGGCTTCACTCCGAAGGCGCGCGGCGTGCAGGCGATCCTGCCGTATGTCGACGCGCATCGTCCGGTTCATAATCTAGACAGTCTCGCAGCGTTCGGCCGCGATCTCGCGCAATTGACGCGCACGCCTCGCCACGCCGTCGCCGCGACGACACTCGCAGGAGCAACGTCATGGAATTGAGCGAAACTCATACGCTGCCGGTCGCGCAGCAGCAAACGTGGGACGCGTTGAACGACACGGAGATTCTGCGCGTCTGCATCCCCGGTTGCGAAAGCATCGACCCGGACGGCGAAAACGCGTACCTGGTCACGCTGAGCGCGGCGGTCGGCCCGGTCAAGGCGCGCTTCAAGGGGCGCATGCAACTGACCGACATCGACGCGCCGAACGCCTACACGATCGTGTTCGAAGGCCAGGGCGGAGCGGCCGGCTTCGCGAAGGGCAATACGCAGGTCACGCTCGAAGCCGACGGCGATGCCGCGACGAAACTCTCCTACACCGCCAACGCGCAGGTCGGCGGCAAGCTCGCGCAGATCGGCTCGCGGCTCGTCGACGGCGCGGCGCGCAAGATTGCCGGGGAGTTTTTCAAGCGCTTGAGTGCCCAGCTCTCGGGTGAGAATAGCGCTGATGAAGCGGCGGACGGTGACGCCTCGGTGGATACCGAAGCCGAAGCTGCGTCAGCGTCAGCGTCCGCGTCTGCGCAAGCGGAATCGAACGACGCCGCGGACGGAGAGTCCGGCGGCGAAACCAAGAAGGGGAAGAAATCATGGACAGCGTGGATCTCGAAGTTCTGAAAACCAGCGCCCGCTGGCTGGACGACGGACATCGCGCGCTCCTCGTGACGGTCGTGAAGACGTGGGGCTCGTCGCCGCGTCCCGAGGGCGCGATGCTCGCGGTGCGCGACGACGGCCTCGTGGTGGGCTCGGTGTCGGGCGGCTGCATCGAAGACGATCTGATTGACCGCGTACGGCAACAGGGCATCGAGCAGACGCATCCGGAAGCGGTGAAATACGGGATCACAGCCGAGGAAGCTCATCGCTTCGGGCTGCCGTGCGGCGGCACGATCCAGCTCGTGCTAGAACCGTTGACGCGGCAAAGCGGCATCGCCGAGTTGTGTCACGCGGTGGAGAACGGCCGGCTCGTCGCGCGTGAACTCGACATGGCGACGGGCGCGGTGCGGCTCGACAACGCGCAGGCGACCGACGGCGTGCATTTCGACGGTGAGCGTCTGCTGACGATTCACGGCCCGCGCTACCGGATGCTCGTGATCGGCGCCGGGCAGTTGTCGCGCTACCTGTGCCACATCGCGGTGGGGCTCGATTATCAGGTGACGGTCTGCGATCCGCGCGAGGAATACACCGAGGAATGGGACGTGCCGGGCACGAAGATCGTCCGCACGATGCCGGACGATACCGTGATCGACATGAAGCTCGACGAGCGCTCTGCGGTGATCGCGCTCACGCACGATCCGAAGCTCGACGATCTCGCGCTGATGGAAGCATTGAAGACGCCGGCGTTTTATGTCGGCGCGCTCGGCTCGCGCCGGAACAATCACGCGAGACGCGAGCGTTTGAAGGAGTTCGATTTGAACGAAGCCGAACTGGCCCGTTTGCATGGGCCAGTCGGCATTTATATCGGCAGCAGGACGCCGCCTGAGATCGCCGTGTCGATTCTCGCGGAGGTGACGGCGGCCAAGAATGGCGTGTCGCTGCCGACGCTATTGCAGGTCGAAGGGGCGAAGGCTGCGCGGGAGATTGCGGCGTCGGGTGGCGCCGCTTGCAAAGTGTAGCCTGCCGCCTTCAACAAACCAGACGGAGGGCACCGGGCGTGCCTTCCGCGCTTACATCAAGCCGCAAACCACCGCCGCGATCACTGATCCGCTCACCAGTACCACGCCCACCACGCGGCGTTTATTCAATTCGGTCCACAGCAGCACGCCGGTCAGCGACAGCAGAATCAGGCTGCCCGCGATCGTGTCGATCAACAGCACCCACCCGACGCTGAGACCCACGCCCTTGTGCAGATTGCTCAGCGTCGCGAAAAACGAGTTGCGCGTGTGCTTCACCGTCACGAAGCCATTGCCGACCCAGTACTCGGCCTGCACGCTCTGGCCCGGGCCCATGATGCCGACCTGCCATTGCTCAGGCTGAATCGTGCTGTGATCGCCCCACGCGACCGGATGGGCGGGCTCGCGCTTCGCGCGTCCAGGCTTGCCGTCGATCTTCAGTTCGCGTTGCAGCCACTTCGCCATCTCCCCCGGCGAGTGCAGCGGTTTCTCAGGCACCGCGATCTGCATTTCCTCGACCTGCGGCGCGCCCGGGGAAACTTTGAGCGGACCGGCGCGATGATTGAGCAGAAAACCGGTCACGCCGAACATCAGCCCGAGCACCGCGCCCCACAAGCCGATCCAGCCATGCACATTGCGCAGCCACTTGATGAAGGTCGCACGACGCGAACGTTGCCGCCCCGGCGCCTGCTGCGCGGCGGCGCCCGGCGCGGAGACGCCCGGCGCGGCGACGGTAGGTTTCAAATCGATCGATTCAGGCGCTTTCAAAACGGACTCCGGGCTACAGCGGTAACAAGAATTCGAGTGAGAAGAGGCGGATCGGCCGGCTTGTGGTCCGGGCGATCGCGTGAAGGGCTGGCTGGCGGTTACAGAGGAGGAGACGCGCGACAAAAAGCTTGCGATGCCTTTCAATTGAGAAACATTATCATTACACGATTAAGTGTTTTGCTCAATGTCGGGACGCTGTGGGTGCGCGGTGCATACCCGCCGGGCAATCTCCGAGTCGCTTCCAGATGCGCGCCAGCCGCTTGACATCCGCGCGGCGTGAAACGACGCTAGCTGGCGATGCCGTCAACGTTATCGTCCGGGGATACCTGCCGTCATGCGACTCTGCCTCGTGGTCCTTGCCACCGCCAGCTGGCTGGCCGGCATTCATGCCGCGAGCGCGAGCGTGCCGGTCAAACTGGACGACCCGTACACCAACGAAGGCGAGACGCAGACCTTCACCATCAACGCGGACGGCTCGTATGCGAAGCTCGATTCGATGACGCTGCGCGTGAACAACGAAGCCGGTGTCGAGCGGGTCGCGCAGCAATACATCTGGTTCAACCGCAACATGGCCGACGTGCAGATCCTCGAGGCCTATACGGTCACCGCCGATGGTAAACGTCACGACGTAGCGCCCGAGCAGATCCGCGACGTGCAGGAAGTCCGTTCGTTCGACGCGCCGATGTTCCAGGACATCCAGGAAAAGGCGATCGTGTTCCCCGCGGTCGAACCCGGCGCGCGCGTGCATCTGATGTACCGCAAGACGCAGCGGCAGCCGATCGTGCCTGGAGAATTCAGCGACTTCACGCCGCCCGACCTCGCGCCGACCCGCAACTTCCGCCTGATCTACGACCTGCCCGCTGACAAGCCGTTGTACGCGGACGCGCGCGGCTTCAGCGCGGTGACGCCCATCACGCGCGACGGCCGCACGCGCTACGAATTCCGCTACGACAAGGCGCATTTCGACCGGCTCGAACGCGGCTCGATCGCGTACGTGTCATACGGGGATCGGCTGATGGTGTCGACGTTTCCGAGCTATGCCGCGTTCGCCGCGTCCTATCGCAGCTCCGCGGCCGACCCGGGTACGCACGACGCCGCGATCACCCAGCTCGCGCAGCAGTTGACCGCGCACGATCACACCCCGCGCGACAAAGCCAAAACGCTGTACGACTGGGTTCGCCGCAATATCCGCTATGTCGCGATCTACGTCGGGCGAGGCTCCGTCGTGCCGCACAGCGCGAGCGCGATCCTCGCGAACCGCTATGGCGATTGCAAGGACCATGTCGCGCTCTACGGCGCGCTGCTCGACGCGGTCGGCGTGCGCAACGAGCCGGCGCTGATCAGCAGCGGCACCATCTACACGCTGCCGAGCGTGCCCGGCTACGGCGTCATCAATCATGCGATCACGTGGCTGCCCGATTTGCAGACGTACGCGGATTCGACCGCGTCGAACGTCGAGTTCGGTTTTCTGCCTTCATCCGACATGAACCGTCCCACCGTGTTGATCGACGACGGCGTGCTCGCACAAACACCGGCCACCGCGCAGATGTCGCGCAGCACCGATCTCGCGATCAAGATCGAACCGGACGGCTCGGCGAGCTTCACGTATCGGCTGCAGGATGCCGGACCGCATGCCGAGCAGGCCCGCGCGCGGCTACGCACGCAGACGCCCGGGCAACGAGAGGAATCGATCCAGGCCGAGTTGCGCAACGCGAATCTGCGCGGCACCGCGACGCTGACGACGAGCGACCTCAGCGCAGTCGACGGCCCGCTCACGCTGACGATGAAAGGCACGCTGGAAAGTCTCGTGGTGACCGGCATGACCGCATCGATCCCGGCCTTGACGAGCCTCGGCGGCGGCGTCGAGGCCGATACGCGCTACTGGCTCGGCGAACGCAAGCGCACGCAGCCGTTCGTGTGCCACAACCTCGCGATCCACGAACGCGCGCGCATCGAACTGCCGGCCAACTTCCGCGTGCTCGACATGCCGGAGGCGCAACGCACGCAGGACCGCTTCGTCGATTTCACGTCGGAGTACACGTTCGATCCGCTCAGCAACGTGGTCACGATGACGCGCGACGGCGCCACCCATTTCGACAGCGACGTGTGCACGCCCGAAGATTTCACGCGCATGCGTCCCGCGATCGAAGCGATCGGACGGGACGTGCGTGCGGAGGTGATCGTCAGATCGACGCTGGTGGAGTCGTCGAACGTGGCGTCGCAGGCGCCTTGACCATCAACGCGTCAACGCGTCAAACCGGCCACAACGGCCCTTCCTGCATCGCGCCGATCTGCTCGCGCATCTCGAGGATGCGGTCCTCCCAGTAGCGTTGGGTGTTGAACCATGGAAACGCCGCCGGAAACGCCGGATCGTTCCAGCGGCGCGCGAGCCATGCCTGATAGTGAATCAGCCGCAACGTGCGCAGCGCTTCGATCAGATACAGTTCGCGCGGCTCGAACTCGCAGAAATCCTCGTAGCCGGCGAGCAGATCGGCGAGCGCGCGCGACGCCTCCGCGCGTTCACCCGGTAGCAGCAGCCACAGGTCCTGAATCGCCGGACCCATGCGGCTGTCGTCGAAATCGACGAAATGCGGGCCCGCATCGGTCCACAACACGTTGCTCGGATGACAGTCGCCATGCAGACGCAAGGTGCGAATCTCGCCGGCCCGCTCGAACGCACGCGCGACGCCTTCGAGCGCAAGATTCACGACGGTTTCCCACGCGGTGCGCAGGTCGTCGGGCACGAAACGATGCGCGAGCAGGAAGTCGCGCGGCTCGTAGCCGAACGTGTCGATGTTCAGCGCGGGACGTGCCGCGTAGTCCTGGGTCTGCCCGATCGCATGAATGCGTCCGATGAAACGTCCGAGCCATTCGAGCGTGTCGCGCCGATCGAGATCCGGCGCGCGACCTCCGCGTCGCTCGAAGACCGAGAAGCGGAAACCGTCGAAGCTATGCAGTGTGCGGCCATCGAGCATGCGCGCAGGCACGGCCGGAATCTCGCGCGCGGCGAGCTCGGCGACGAACGCGTGCTCTTCGAGAATCGCCGCGTCGCTCCAACGCTCGGGACGATAGAACTTCGCGACCACGGGCGGACCGTCTTCGACGCCGACCTGATACACGCGATTTTCGTAGCTGTTGAGCGGCAGCAGACGGCCGTCGGTCCGCACGCCGGACGTTGCGAGCACGCCGTCGATCGCGTCCAGCACGGTTTCCGGCGTGAGCCGCGCGAACGGCACGGCGCCATCGGCGCCGGCCTCAGGATGGAAATTATCGGGAATGGTGTCGTTCATGCCCCGCATTGTGCGCCGCGCCGCGGCTAAAGACGAGGGCGACGGCTCGCAATGCGTGCGTGGCATCGCTTAGAAATACGGGCTGATTTGCGGCGCGCCGTGAATCGACGCGCGCATCGACCCGCAGCGATGCTGGCGAGCCGATCTCACCTTACAACATCACTACAGCCCGCTCCTGCGTGTCACACCACGGCAATGAGCAACAGGTAAGCCTCTCGTTCAATGCGTCTGCGCGCCGGCCGGACGTATCAGGTCGCCGGTATCGATCAGATCTTCGAGGAAAAAGGGTTCGGTATTGAGCTGCGGCGATGCGCCGGGTTCGCCGGCGTACCACGCCACCATCGCCATGTCGCCAAGAATGCGCATGACGATTCCGCGCGCGCCTTGCGGCACGGCGATATGTACCGATCGGACAATGGAACCGACTTGCATGATAATTCCCCGCTTCCCTTAGCCGGCTTTATGATTTCACGCCGGTCGAGGTGATGATAAAAACGCCGCTTCGCATTGGACGTTGCGTGCGCACTTGATCTGTCGCGCGCATGGCGCGTGAGAGGTTCGAGTCATTGTTCCCGCTTTGCGGGGCTTTGGGAAGGCGAATAGAAGGCTTTCACCAGTCGTTTCGCCCTATTCCCATTACGCTGCGCACAGCCGATGATCTCGGCGTCAGACGTCGTAATGAAGACCATCATAAACCCTGCCGGGGGGAGACATCAAAAACGTGCATTACCAGAACGATCTGCCAGATGCGAGTGAGGCGCAGCTTCGCACCTGCCTTCGCGCCGACCGGCGCGCCTGCGTTTCCGATCCGCGCGGCGCGAGTGCCGCTGATTTCATTCGACTGCACTAGTCATGTGGATCGTTCGTCTTGCGCTACGGCGCCCCTATACGTTCGTCGTGCTGGCGTTGCTGTTGCTGATCGTCGGGCCACTGACGATTCTGCGCACGCCCACCGACATCTTTCCGAACATCGATATTCCGGTGCTGTCGGTGATCTGGTCGTACAACGGCCTGCCCGCCGACGAAATGGAGCGGCGCATCGCGCTGAACTACGAGCGCGGCTTGTCGGTAGCGGTCAACGATATCGAACACACGGAATCGACGTCGCTGAACGGCATCACGGTCATCAAGATCTTTTTCCAGCCGGGCGCGAATATCGACGAAGCGCTCGCGCAGGTCACCGCGCTGTCGCAGTCGCAAGTGCGCTCGCTGCCGCCCGGCATCACCCCGCCGTTCATCCTGCGCTACAACGCGTCGACGGTGCCGATTCTGCGGCTCGCGTTGTCGTCCGCGTCGCTGACCGAGCAGGAACTGTTCGACTTCGGCAATAACTTCCTGAAGACGCAGCTCGCCACCGTGCCGGGTGCATCCGCGCCGCTGCCGTATGGCGGCAAGCAACGGCAGATCATGATCGATATCGATTCGCGCAAGCTGCAGGAGCGCAATCTGTCGCCGATGGACGTGGTCAGCGCGGTCTCCGCGCAGAACCTGATTCTGCCTTCGGGCACCGCGAAAATCGGCTCGACCGAGTACTCGGTGGTAATGAACGGCAGCCCCGATTCGCTCGCCGGGCTGAACAACATTCCTATCCGCACCACCGCAAGCGGCACCGTCTATATCCGCGACGTCGCGCACGTGCGCGACGGCTACCAGCCGCAGACCAACATCGTGCGCGTGAACGGCCAGCGCGCCGCGCTGCTGACGATCAACAAAAGCGGCAACACGTCCACGCTCGATATCGTCGACCGCATCAAGACGATGATGCCGACGCTGCGCAATCTGGTGCCGCCGTCGCTGAATATCGACCCTGTCGCCGACCAGTCGCTGTTCGTGCGTGCGTCGGTGGAGGGCGTGCTGCGTGAAGCGCTGATCGCCGCGTGCCTGACGGGCCTGATGATTCTGCTGTTCCTCGGCAACTGGCGCGCGACGCTGATCATCGCGGTATCGATTCCGTTGTCGATGATCACGTCGATCATCGCGTTGTCCGCGCTCGGCCAGACGATCAACATCATGACGCTCGGCGGGCTCGCGCTCGCGGTCGGGATTCTGGTCGACGATGCGACGGTCGCGATCGAGAACATCAGCCATCAGCTCGAACAGGGCAAGACGCTGGAACAGGCGATTCTCGACGGCGCGCATCAGATCGCGATTCCGACGCTCGTGTCGACGTTGTCGATCTGTATCGTGTTCGTGCCGATGTTTCTGCTCACCGGTGTCGCGCACTACCTGTTCATTCCGCTCGCCGAAGCGGTGGTGTTCGCGATGCTCGCGTCGTACTTCTTCTCGCGTACGCTCGTGCCGACGCTCGCGAAATATCTGCTGCGCTATCACCACAAGCCCGCTGATCTGCATCACGCACCGGCGCAAACGCGCAATCCGTTCATGCGCGTGCACTATGCGTTTGAGCGCGGTTTCTCGCGTTTGCGCGAGCGCTATCGCGTGTTTCTCGAAGCGCGTATCGCGCGACCGGGTCTGTTCGTCACGCTGTTTCTCGTGTGCTGTGGCGCGTCGCTGCTATTGCTGACGTTTATCGGCCGCGACTTTTTCCCCGCCGTCGATGCCGGCACGATCGCACTACATATGCGCGCAAAAACCGGCATGCGGGTCGAGGAAACCGCGGTGCTGACCGATCGAGTCGATGCGCGCATCCGTCAGCTGATTCCGGCCGGCGAACTGCATTCGATCATCGACAATATCGGCCTGCCGGTGTCGGGTATCAACCTGTCGTACAGCAACACGGGCACGATCGGCACCTCCGACTCGGACATCCTGATCACGCTGAATCCCGAACATCATCCGAGCGCCGGCTATGTGCGCACCTTGCGGCGCACGCTCACCGACGAATTCCCCGGCGTGCAGTTCGCGTTTCTGCCGGCCGATATCGTCAGTCAGACGCTGAATTTCGGCATGCCGTCGGCGATCGACATCCAGATCGTCGGCCGTGAGGTAGCCGCCAATCGTGCGTTCGCCGCGAAGCTGCTGAACCGTCTGCGCACGGTGCCGGGTCTCGTCGATGCGCGCATCCAGCAGCCCGCCGATCTGCCGCGGATTTTCATCGACGTCGATCGCACGCGCGCGCAGCAAGCGGGTTTTTCGCAGCGCGATATCGCGAGCAATCTGCTGATCACGCTGTCGGGCAGCCAGCAGACCACGCCGACGTTCTGGCTCAATCCGCGCAACGGCGTCAGCTACAACGTGATCACGGAAGCGCCGCAATACACCATCGATTCGCTGCAATCGCTCGCGAACATTCCGTTGAACGCCAACGGCCGCAACAACATTCTCGGCTCGCTCGCGACGATGCGCCGCGAAGCCAGCAACGCGGTGCTCACGCACTACAACGCGCAAACCACGATCGACATCTACGGCACCGCCGACGGCCGCGACCTCGGCGGCGTGTCCGACGACATCCGCAAGATCATCGACGAATCGAAAGCCGAGCTGCCGAAGAGCTCGACGATCGAACTGCGCGGCCAGGTGCAAACGATGAACGAGTCGTTCTCGGGCCTGCTCGCCGGTCTGGTGTTCGCGGTGCTGCTCGTGTATCTGCTGATCGTCGTCAATTTCCAGTCGTGGCTCGATTCGTTCATCATCATCACCGCGCTGCCGGGCGCGCTCGCGGGCATCGTGTGGATGCTGTTCCTCACCCACACCACACTGTCGATCCCGGCCCTCACCGGCGCGATCATGTGTATCGGCATCGCGACCGCGAACTCGATTCTGGTGATCAGCTTCGCGCGCGAACAGCTGCTGCTGCACGGCGACGCGACCCGCGCGGCGATCGAAGCGGGCTTCACGCGTTTCCGCCCGGTGCTGATGACCGCGCTCGCGATGGTGATCGGCATGGTGCCGATGGCGATCGGTCTCGGCGAAGGCGGCGAGCAGAATGCGCCGCTCGGGCGCGCGGTGATCGGCGGGCTCGCGGTCGGCACGCTGGCCACGCTGATCTTCGTGCCGGTGGTGTTCTCGATGATCTATCGACGGCTCGCGGCGCGGCATCAGCGTGCCGCGGAACACGTGGTGCAGAAGCCATGAACATCCAGCACGCGATGACCGTACCAACTGGCACGCGCAACATGCGATGCCACGACACAAGAGGCAGCCTCGACTGCCCATGCAATTTCGAAGGGGAAGCTTGATGGAAGCACAACGTCCCGGAGGCTCGGGTTCGGGCTCTGGCTCTGGCGGTCACGCCGCGCATGATCCGGCGAAAGCGCGACGCACGCGCCTCATCATGATCGCCGCCGCCGTCGCGGTGCTCGCGCTCGCCGCGCAAGGCATCTGGTCGCGCCACGATGCGCATGCGGCGCTCGAACGCGATGCCGAGCACACGAGCCAGATGAGCGTCGAAGTCGTGCAGCCGCAGAAGTCGTCGGCCGGGTTCGATCTGATGTTGCCCGGCAACGTGCAGGCCTTCCTCGACACGCCGATCTACGCACGCACCAACGGCTATCTGAAGAAGTGGTACGCCGACATCGGCGCGCGCGTGAAGAGCGGCCAGTTGCTCGCGGAAATCGACACGCCCGAAATCGACGACCAGTTGCGCGCCGCCCGCGCCGATCTCGCGAACGCCGAAGCGAATTACGCGCTGGCGAAGAGCACTGCGGATCGCTGGACGGATATGTTCAGAAGCAAGTCGGTGTCGAAGCAGGAGACCGACGAAAAGGTCGGCGACATGCTCGCGAAAAAGGCCACGCTCGACGCCGCGCGTTTCAACGTCGCACGACTCGAAAAGACCCAGTCGTTCCAGAAAGTCTATGCGCCGTTCGACGGCACCGTGACCGCGCGCAACGTCGACGTCGGCGCGCTGATCGACGCGGGCAGCTCGGGCGGTCCCGCGAAGGAACTGTTTCATGTGGCGCAGGCGGACCGGCTGCGCGTCTATGTGAACGTGCCGCAAGCGTACGCGCAGCAGGTGCGCGCGCAGCAGAGCGCGTTTCTGACGCTGACCGAGATGCCCTCGCGGCACTATCCGGGCACGGTCGCGCGCACCGCCGGCGCGGTCGATCCGCAGCAGCGCACGATGCTCGTCGAAGTCGACGTCGACAATCGCAGCGGCGAGCTGTTGCCGGGCGCGTACGCGCAGGTGCATTTCGCGCTCGGCGCGGGCACGGCGTCGTTCACTCTGCCAGGCAACGCGCTGCTGTTCCGCCCCGACGGCGTCAAGGTCGCGACCGTCGATCCCCAGCACAAGGTGAAGCTGCTGCCGGTATCGCTCGGCACGGACTTCGGCACGCGCGTCGCGATCGTGGCGGGCTTGCAGGGCAACGAGCAGGTGATCCTGAATCCGCAGGATTCAATCGTCGATGGCGCACCGGTGCGCATCGTGCCGCGCAAGGCGGAAGACGGTCCGGCTTCGGAAGGCGCGGGTGGAGCGGCTGGAGCGGCCGGTGCGACCGGCGCGGCGGCCAGCTCGCCGGCGGCGCTAGCCGGCGCGCGGCCGGGCGCGAGGACGTGATGATGAAGATGTCGGTTTTGCGGCGCGTGCTTGCGTCTTCGGCTGAATTCGCGCGCGGGTCGGCGAGCGTTTCCATTCGCGCCCCGGCAGTCGCGCTGGCTCTCGCCGGCGCGCTCGGCGCCTGCACCGTCGGCCCCGACTACGTGAAGCCCGCCGCCGTCACGCCCGCGACCTGGCGCGAACTCGAGGGCACCGGCTGGAAGCCCGCGCAACCCGCTGACACGCTCACGCGCGGCGCGTGGTGGCGCACCTATGGCGACGCATCGCTCGATGCGCTCGAACCGCAGGTCGCGAGCGCGAACCAGGACGTGCAGGCCGCCGAAGCGCGCTTTCGCGCGGCGCGCGCGAGCGTCGCGCAATATCGCTCGCAATTCTTCCCGGTGGTCACCGCGGGCGTCCAGTATTCGCGCACGCGGACCTCGGAGAACGTGCTGCATAAATCGACCGCCGGTCTCGCGCTGAACGACTATCTGGTGCAGGTCGACGCGTCGTGGGAACCCGATCTTTGGGGCCGTGTGTCGCGCAGCGTCGAAGGCGCGAAGGCTGGCGCGCAGGCGAGCGCCGCCGACGTCGACGCCGCGCTGCTGTCGATGCAGGCCGAGCTCGCCACCGATTACTTCGAGCTGCGCGGGCTCGACCAGGAGCGCCGACTCCTCGACGACACGATCAAGGCCTACCAGGAGGCGCTCGAACTGACGCAGCATCGCTACGCCGGCGGCATCGCGACCGATGCCGACGTCGCGCAGGCACAAGCGCAGCTGAAGACGACCGAGGCGCAGGCGCTCGACCTCGGCGTGCAGCGCGCGCAACTCGAACATGCGATCGCGATCCTGATCGGTCAGCCGCCGTCGACCTTCACGCTGCCGGTTGCGCCGCTCGTCGCGGTGCCGGTCGTCGCGGCGACCGGCGTGCCGTCCGGATTGCTGGAGCGGCGTCCCGACATCGCTGCGGCCGAGCGGCACGTCGCCGCGATGAACGCGCAGATCGGCGTGGCCACCGCGGCGTTCTTCCCGAATCTCGTGCTGTCCGTGACGGGCGGACTCGAAGCGACCAATTACAGCCAATGGCTGCTCGCGCCGAGCCGGCTGTGGTCGCTCGGGCCGACGCTCGCGGGCACACTGCTCGACTTCGGCGGCCGCGCGGCCGTCAAGGAACAGGCGCGCGCGCACTACGAGGAAAGCGTCGCGCAATATCGGCAAACGGTGCTGAACGCGTTCGGCCAGGTCGAGGACAATCTCGCCGCGCTGCGCGTGCTGGAACAGGAAGCGGCCGCCCAGGACGACGCGGTCGCGGCCGCGCGGCGCGCGCTCGCGGTCGTGTCGGACCGCTACCGGAACGGCGCGATCACCTATCTCGACGTGGTCGTCGCGCAGACGACCACGCTCACCAACGAGCGCAACGCGGTGTCGATCGCGCGCCGCCGGATGGCCGCGAGCGTCGCGCTCGTGAAGGCGCTCGGCGGCAGCTGGGATACGTCGGGACTGCCGGGCGACGATGCGATCGGGCATCCGCCGTCCGCGACTTCGGGTGCGACGCAGACGCCGGCGCCGGCCAACGACGCCGGCGCGCACGGCTAGCGCCCGGAGACGGGCGCGCGACATGCGAGGCGTGAAGGGCGCGCGGGTTGCCCACGCCACGGGCTCGATACGAGTTTTCAGCGTATCCTTAACGCCTTTGCGCGTTTCCGTGTGACCCAAGGAGTTCTGTTGTGACCCTGCCGCCGCAATCCCAGCGGACTGCATCTGCCGTTCCCTCCCCCGTTGCAGCTTCAGTTGCTTCCACCCGCACCGCCAGCGTGTCGGACATCCCCTATCTCGAACGCGGCTCGCGCGCGTACTGGCGAGCCAGCCTCGCGCTACTGTTCGCCGGCTATGCGACGTTCTCGCTGCTTTACTGCGTGCAACCGCTGCTGCCGTCGTTCTCCGAAGCGTTCAACGTGACGCCGGCGCAAAGCAGTCTGTCGCTGTCGCTGTCCACCGCGGCGCTCGCGCTGGCGATTTTCGTCGCCGGTTTCGTCTCCGAGGGCTGGAGTCGGCACAAGCTGATGACGCTGTCGCTGACGGTGTCGTCGGTGCTGACGATTGGCGTATCCGTGGCGCCGCACTGGAATCAGCTACTCGTGCTGCGCACGCTCGAAGGGCTCGCGCTCGGCGGCGTGCCGGCCGTCGCGATGGCCTATCTCGCCGAGGAAGTGCATCCCGACGGTCTCGGTCTCGCGATGGGTTTGTACGTCGGCGGCACGGCGATCGGCGGGATGGCAGGGCGGGTGATCACCGGCGTGGTCGCCGATCTGTTTTCATGGCGCGTCGCAATCGGCACGATCGGCGTGCTCGGCCTGCTGTCGATGCTCGCGTTCCGCGCACTGCTGCCTCCATCGCGCCATTTCGTGCCACGCCGCGGGCTCGGCTTCGCACATCACCGCACGCTGCTGTTGCGGCAGTTCACGCGACGGGGCTTGCCGCTGCTGTTCCTGCTCGGCTTCGTTCTGATGGGCAGCTTCGTCACGCTGTACAACTACATCGGCTACCGGCTGCTCGCGCCGCCGTATCGGCTGAATCAGACGGAGATCGGTGCGATCTTCATCGTCTATCTCGTCGGTGTGGTCGCGTCGCCGTGGTCCGGGCGCATGGCCGATACGTTCGGCCGCGCGCGCGTGCTGATCGGGAGCCTGCTGCTGATGGTGTTCGGCCTCGCGCTGACGATGCTGCATCCGCTCGCGGCGGTCGCGACCGGCATCGCATGCGTGACGTTCGGGTTCTTTGCCGGGCATTCGGTCGCGAGCGGCTGGGTCGGGCGTCTGGCGAAAGACGCGAAAGGCCAGGCCGCTGCGCTATATCTGCTCGCGTACTACATCGGCTCGAGCCTGGTCGGCTCCTATGGCGGCCACGTGTGGGCCGGTCATGGCTGGAACGGGGTCGTCGGGCTGGTCGGTGCGCTGCTCGTGATCGGCCTGGTCGCGGCGACACGCCTGCGCGCACGCGAATAGCCGCGCGCGATCATCGATCCCGCATGGATCGGCGCAAAACGAAAGGCTTGCGTAAGTGAACGCTCGATACTTTGCGCCGTGTTTTGTTGCGCCGCGCCAATCGCCGCACGCCCGTCGCGCCGGGGTTCAGCAGCTTGCGAATACGCGCCGGCGCGCAAGCTCGCGCCGCCGCACCGCTCCATCCGTCTCCTATACTCGATTCGTGCACTGGGACTGCATGATTTCAAAACCGCAGCCTCTGCCGGAACGAAATAGCATCCATCCTGCATGGGAGGAGACGAAGATGACGTACTTCACGATCGGCGATTTCATCCTGGTCATTCCGATGGCGTTAGCGGGTGCGCTATTCGTCGGCGCGCTGCCCTGCAAAACCGAGTTGCGACACAACGCGCTGCGTGTGCTGGGCGCGCTGATCGGTGTGATGTGCGCGGTGGCGCTGGTCGAGGGTCTGCCGGCGCTCGTGTAGCGGCGCGGCGCGAAGTACCAACGAAAAAGCCGCACGCTGAGCGTGCGGCTTCGTTTTGCCGTTCGTTCGGTCCGCCTGTTGCGCGGACGGCTCCTCACGCGATCAGATCGCCTGGTCCGTCGACGGCTTTTCCCACAGGTTGACTCCGCCTTCGGTCGCATAGCGATCGATTTCGGCGAGTTCGTCGGCCGAGAATGCGAGGTTCTTCAGCGCGCCGACGTTCTCGCGCACCTGCTCCGCGCGGCTCGCACCGATCAGCACCGAGGTCACGCGCTGATCGCGCAGCGCCCATGCGAGCGCCATCTGCGCGAGGCTCTGACCACGGCGCTGCGCGATGTCGTTGAGCTTCCTCACGTGTTCGATGTTCTGCGGGTTCAGATGCTCGTCTTTCAGCGAACCGCCGCCCGGCTTGTTGACGCGCGCATCGGCCGGCACGCCGTTCAGGTACTTGCCGGTCAACAGCCCTTGCGCGAGAGGCGTGAACGCGATCGCGCCCGCGCCGACTTCGGCGAGCGTATCGAGCAGGTCGTGTTCGATCCAGCGGTTCAGCATGTTGTAGGACGGCTGATGGATCAGCAGCGGCACCTTGTATTCGGCGAGCAACCTGGTCATTTCGCGGGTCTTCGCCGACGAGTACGACGAGATGCCGATGTAGAGCGCCTTGCCCTGCTGCACCGCGCTCGCCAACGCGCCCGCGGTTTCCTCGAGCGGCGTGTGCGCGTCGAAGCGATGCGAATAGAAGATATCGACGTATTCGAGGCCCATGCGCTTCAGGCTCTGGTCGAGACTCGCGAGCACGTACTTGCGCGAGCCGCCGCCCTGGCCGTACGGACCCGGCCACATATCCCAACCGGCCTTCGACGAAATCAGCAACTCGTCGCGATACGGCTTGAAATCGTCCTTGAAAAGACGGCCGAAATTGGTTTCCGCGCTGCCGTACGGCGGGCCGTAGTTGTTCGCCAGATCGAAGTGCGTAATGCCGAGGTCGAAGGCCGTGCGCAGGATGTCACGCTGCGTCGAGATCGGCGTGGTGTCGCCGAAGTTGTGCCACAGGCCGAGCGATAGCGCCGGCAATTTGAGACCCGACTTGCCGCAGACGCGGTATTGCATGTCCGAATAGCGTTCTGAAGCTGCTTCGTAAGCCATTGCTAGTGTCCTTGTCGATGAGATCGCCCGAGAATTGCGGGCGTGAGGATTCGCGCGTTGCGGGAGGCGTGCTGCTCGAGGAGTTTATTGTCGTGATGTCGCCGTGGTGCGGCTAGACCGCTATGTTAGCCAATCGACGCGGCGCTTGCAGGCACCAGTATGCGGGATGGACGAGCACGCGCGGCTCACCTACACTCTGGCCGGTTCAAGTTGATGGGAGGTGCAGATGGCGAGGGCGATTTCGATCGCGCTGATTGTAGGCGGCATCGTGCTGCTGTATTTCGGCGGGCAGGCGTTCAATTCGGTGAGCAGCGACGTGTCGCGCTTCTTTACCGGTTCGCCGAGCAACAAGGCGATCGTGCTGATCGTCGCGGGCGTGGTGGCGACGCTCGCCGGGCTGACGGGAATCGCGATGTCGGGACGCAAGCGCTGAGCGTCCGCACGAGGCCCGCGACGAAAATAGCTAGAACGCGATCTCGGGCTTCGCGGCCGAGCGCGTGCCGGGCAGCGGCACGTTGCTTGCGCCGTGATAGGTGAACACCAGCGAGAACTTCACCTGATCGCTGAGATTCTTGCCGGCCGAGTGGAGCGTGTTGCAGTGGAAGAACACCACGTCGCCGGTCTGCAGCTCCGGCGACACCGCGGTGCGGATCGCGGCCTCGTTCTCGGCGAGATCCGTGCGGAAAAATTTCGCTTCGTCGAAACGGTCGGACGTGAAGGCGGCGCCATGCGATTGCGGCACGAACCACAGCGCGCCGTTATCGATGGTTTCCGGGCCGACCGCGAGCCACACCGACACCAGGTCGTCGCGCTCGAACGACCAGTAACGCACGTCGCGATGCCAGCCGGTCAGGCTGCCGTATGCGGGGTGCTTGGTCATCATGCAGTTGTGATGCGCGCGCGACAGTCGCGGCTCCTCGCCAAAATACAGTTCCATCCAGCCACGGATTTCGGGCGCGGTCGCCCATTGCGCGAACGCGGGGTGACGACCGTACGCGTCGAGCAGGCGCCGCACCGTATGTCCGCCCGGCGCATCTTTCGATGACGGCGCGCCCGGATACTTCAGATCCGCTTCGAATTCGATCGGCGCCGCCGCTTCCTGCAGCTGCCGCTGTGCGATCCGCTTCAGCTCGTCGCAACGCTCGGGCGACACGAGTCCTGGCACGACGACAAAACCCTGCTCCCGCAACGTTTGAATCTGCTCTTTCTTCGAATGGAGTGACATGGCGTTCCGTTAACGTCGACTAACTGATGTTCGATTGTAAAACGGGCGCGATCGGGGTGCGTTGTTTCTCGGCGCCCCAATGCACCGGTTTCAGGCGTGCGGTGCACCCGCATCGCACATTAGCTGGTCAAATATGCACGCAAATCGCCCGTCAAAAGTGAAACCTGGTTGGTGTCGGCGACGATTCGATCCTGAGGGAATTCGATCTCGCAGGGTACTAACCCGACTTTCTGACGTCACGATTCCCGTGTAGCCTGCTCGCATGTCGATCGCCGCTCACGCAGTTTTCTTTTGTGCGCAGGCCGTCAAGGCTCGTGCCGTCGGTTTCTCCGCGTTGTACCTTCGCTGCGCTGCGCGCCGTGTTTCGCGTCGCGATCTCTCGCGACACGACGCGCACCGAATTTCCGGCTTTCAGGCCGTTCATCGCAACCCCGTCATTGGCACATATGGTGCTGTTTGTCCGTGCACATCCGATGCACGCGCCGACGTGCGGTTCATTGCCTAAATGATGAAGCCATGCATACTCTTTTGAGCACCCGTCTTACCCGCGCCGCGCTGAAAGCGGCGCGTCCCGCGCGCCGTCATATGATGCGGGCGCTGCGTCACCATGCCGCGCGCACCCGCGCGCTCGGCGAGCAGTGGCGCGACGCAAAGGCCGTCGACGGCTTTCGCACCTGGTTCCATACGTTCTTCTCGGCGCTGCGCCAGCAGAGCGGCACGCGCCGTCTGTCGCTGCGTACATTGCTGCGCAAGCCGACACCGTTGCACCTCGCGGCCGCGAAACGCGCGCCGGCGGTGCGCACGCCTGCGAGCCGCCGACCGCGTCGGCTGTCGACGAGCAGCAGCGGGTGGTTTGCGTTTGCGTTTGCGTTTGCGAGCCGCTGAGATTGCTGGGCCGGTGAGTTGCTGTTGCGGGTTGAGTGGCTAGTGCAAGACTTCGAGCGCGACAGCATCGTTACGCGATCGACGGACGAAGAAAACCCCGCCCGGCTCACGCCGGCGGGGTTTTTTGCTTTCAGGTAACGATCGACTCGCGCTTCTTACGCGCTAGTTACGCGATTGCCGCGACCGGCTCGGTGCCTGCCGCTTCGGCGAGTGCGAGCGCCTTGTCGGTGGCTTCCCACGTGAATTCCGGCTCTTCGCGGCCGAAGTGGCCATACGCCGCGCTCTTCTCATAGACCGGGCGCAGCAGGTCGAGCATCTGGATGATGCCCTTCGGACGCAGGTCAAAATGCTGACGCACGAGTTCCGTGATCGTCGCATCCGACACGCGGCCGGTGCCGAACGTGTTGACCATCACCGAGGTCGGCTGAGCGACGCCGATCGCGTACGACACCTGGATCAGGCAGCGCGACGCGAGGCCCGCGGCCACGATGTTCTTCGCGACGTAACGGCCGGCGTAAGCTGCCGAGCGGTCGACCTTCGACGGGTCCTTGCCCGAGAATGCCCCGCCGCCGTGCGGTGCCGCGCCACCGTACGTATCGACGATGATCTTGCGGCCCGTCAGACCGCAATCGCCCTGCGGACCGCCGATCACGAAGCGACCGGTCGGGTTCACGAGGTACTTGATATCACCCTTCATCAGCTCGGCCGGCAGCGTCGGCTTGATCACTTCTTCGATCACCGCTTCGCGCAGCGTGTCGAGCTCAATGTCCGGCGCGTGCTGGGTGGACAGCACGACGGTGTCGATCGAATGCGGCTTGCCGTCGACGTAGCGCACGGTGACCTGCGACTTCGCGTCCGGACGCAGCCACGGCAAACGGCCGTCGCGGCGCAGATTCGCCTGACGCTCGACGAGACGGTGCGACAGGTGGATCGGCAGCGGCATCAGTTCCGGCGTTTCCTCGCACGCGTAACCGAACATCAGGCCCTGGTCGCCCGCGCCTTGATCGAGGTTGTTGTCGTGCGCGCGGTCCACGCCCTGGGCGATGTCCGGCGACTGCTTGTCGTAGGCGACGAGCACCGCGCAGCCGCGGTAGTCGATGCCGTAGTCTGTGTTGTCGTAGCCGATGCGCTTGATCGTGTTGCGCGCGATCTGAATGTAGTCGACGTTCGCGGTGGTGGTGATTTCACCGGCCAGCACGACGAGACCCGTATTGCACAGCGTTTCGGCCGCGACACGCGAGTACTTGTCTTGAGCGAGGATGGCGTCGAGGATCGCGTCCGAGATCTGGTCCGCGACTTTGTCGGGATGGCCTTCGGAAACGGATTCGGAAGTGAAGAGATAGTCGTTTGCCACGTTGCAGACTCCTGTTAGTGGTTACGGTTGCGTTCCACGTAGCCGACTTCGGGAGTCTGAAGCGGCGACGCTTTAGCGGATTACCTTACCGATGGACGCTTGACTCATGGAAACCCATGGACCGCACCCGCCGGCTTCGCCCCGCAAGTTGTCTATTAACTCGGCGAAGCCCTTATTATAGCGACTTCCTTTGAATGTCACAGAGTGTCCACGAGTGCGGTATCACGCCAATTTTTCCGCTCCCCGCAATCCCGCCCCTAGCAGCGCCGTGCGCCCGGAGGCTGCATGCTGAGCAGCTACGGCGCGAAGCTCGCGGTCGGGCTGCTCAAACTCTTTGCGTTGTTGCCGTATGGATTCGTCGCCCGTCTCGGCGACGGGCTCGGCTGGCTGCTCTATCAAATCCCGAGCCGTCGCAAGCGCATCGTTCATACGAATCTGAAGCTGTGCTTCCCCGACTGGAGCGACGAGCGCCGCGAGGACGTCGCGCAGAAGCACTTCCGTCACGCGATCCGCAGCTATCTCGAGCGCAGCGTGCAGTGGTTCGGCTCGGCGAAGAAGCTCGAAAAGCTGATCCAGCTCGACAGCGCAATCGATCTGACCGACCCGAACCTGCCGCCGACGCTCTTTCTCGGCTTTCACTTTGTCGGTATCGAGGCCGGTTCGATTTTTCTGAACTACTCATTGAAGCGCCAGTGCGGCTCGCTGTATCAGCCGATGTCGAATCAGGAGCTCGAGGCAGTCGCGAAAGCGGCGCGTGCGCGTTTCGGCGCGGACATGGCAAGCCGCGCGGACAGCGCGCGCGTCGTACTGCGCTGGCTGCGCGAACGCAAACCGGTGATGCTCGGCGCGGACATGGACTACGGCGCGCGCAATTCGACGTTCGTGCCGTTCTTCGGTGTGCCGACCTGCACGCTGACCGCGGTCGGCCGTCTCGCTAAGGTCGGGCACGCGCAGGTGGTACCGTTCATCGGCGAAGTGCTGCCGAACTACAAGGGCTACCGGCTCAAGGTCTTCAAGCCTTGGGACAACTATCCGACCGGCGATGATGACGCCGATGCGCGACGCATGAACGAATTTCTCGAAGAGCAGATCCCGCTGATGCCCGAGCAGTATTACTGGGTGCACAAGCGGTTCAAGACGCGGCCACCGGGAGTGCCGGGGGTGTATTGAAGATGGCGCTGGGACCCGGCTCCCAGCAGTCGGAGCACGTCGATGAGTGCACGTGAGGCGGCATCCAGGCCCCTTGCCCGCCATACCGTTTCCGATGGGCCAACGTGTATCATCTGCTATTGGCCCAGCACGGCTCGAAAGGGTGATTCACCCAACAGCCGGCAAGGCCCGGATTTTCGGCTCCGCCCGCACGCGCGAAGCCCTACGCAGCAACGGATACACGAAAAACGTGAAGCTCAAATTCACCAAAATGCACGGCGCGGGTAACGACTTCGTCGTGCTCGACGGCTATACCCAACCGCTTGAACTGACCACGGCGCAGGTGCGCGCGCTCGCGAATCGCCATTTCGGCGTCGGTGCCGACCAGTTGCTGCTGGTCGAAAAGCCGACCGTCGAAGGCGTCGATTTCAGATATCGCATCTTCAATTGCGACGGCGGCGAGGTCGAACATTGCGGCAACGGCGCGCGCTGCTTCGTCAAGTTCGTGCGCGAGCGCGGTCTCACCGACCAGCGCAGCGTGCGCGTGCAAGTCCAAAAAGGCACGATCACGCTGACGATGCAGGACAACGGCGAGGTGATCGTCGACATGGGCACCCCCGTGTTCGATCCCGAACTCCTGCCGTTCGCGACCAAAGGTCTGCAAGGCCGCCGCGAAGGCGCGGACACGCTCTGGCCGCTCGACGTGAACGGCACGACGCGCTGGATGTCGGTGGTGTCGATGGGCAACCCGCATGCGGTGCAGGTCGTCGACGACGCCGAGGCGTTCCCGGTGCTGGTCGAAGGTCCGGCCATCGAGCGGCACACGCGCTTCCCGCAGCGGGTCAATGCGGGGTTCATGCAGATCGTCAACCGCAACGAGATCAGGCTGCGCGTCTACGAACGCGGCGCGGGCGAAACGCTCGCGTGCGGCACCGGCGCGTGCGCGGCGGCCGCGGCCGGTATCCGGCGCGGGCTGCTGGATTCGCCGGTGCTCGTGCACACGCACGGCGGCGATCTGACGATCACGTGGGACATCGCGCAACCAGGCGCGCCGCTGCTGATGGCCGGCCCCGCGGCCACCGTCTTCGAAGGGGAGATCGAGTTGGCAGAAGAGGCGTCGAGCGCATCGCCCGACTCGTCGCAGCACAATCCGTCCAACCCGGCCGCCGTGGCGCCCTCCGTCTAACTCATTGACCTACGCGCCGCCGCGAGGCGGCCATCCCGTAGTCCTCACGCCGAAACCATGAACGATCGCGAAGTCGCCGAATACCTGCTCGCCAATCCCGAATTCTTCGTCGAACACGCGGAAACGCTCGCGACCATCCGGCTCGCGAACCCGCACGGCAAAGCCGCGGTGTCGCTGCAGGAGCGGCAAATGGAGATGCTGCGCGACAAGAACAAGCATCTCGAACGGCGTCTGGCCGAACTGCTGCGCTACGGTCACGAGAACGACAGCATCGCGGCGAAGTTCAACCGCTGGACCATCCGCGTGATGGCCGAGCGAGATCCGTACGCGCTGCCGCGCACGATCGCCGGCGGTCTGCGCGATATCTTCGACGTGCCGCAAGCGGCACTGCGTGTGTGGGACGTCGCCGAGCCGTATGCGCAAGCCGACTTCGCGCGCCACGTCAGCGAGGAAGTGCGGATTTTCGCGGGCAGCCTGAGCACGCCGTACTGCGGCGCGAACACCGGCTTCGAGGCCGCGCAATGGCTCCCGCAGGCGGCGAGCGCGTCCAACGGCGCGGCCAACCCGCCGGCGAGCGCGACCGACGACCCCAGCGCCCCATCGAGCGAAACGGCGCAGACCACCGAATCGATCGCGCTGCTTGCGCTGCGCGACCCCGAAGGTGCCGAAGACGCGCCGACGTTCGGCCTGCTCGTGATGGGCTCGTCCGACCCGCGACGCTTCCACGAAGGCATGGCCACCGATTTCCTCACGCAGATCGGCGCGCTCGCGAGCGCCGCGCTGAGCCGGCTGCTGCCGCGCTGAGCCACGCAACGTCACCGCCCACCGTGACCGCCGCCGACCCGATCGCCGCCTATCTGTCGCATCTCGAGCACGAGCGGCGGCTGTCGGAGCATACGCTGCGCGGCTATACGCATGAGCTCGCGGAACTGAAGCTGCTCGCCAAAGGCCGAGCGCTCGAAAGTCTCACCGCCGTCGACATCCGCGGCGCCGTCGCGCGCGCGCATGCGGGCGGCCTCACCGCGCGGTCGATCGGCCATCGGCTGTCGGCGTGGCGCGCGTTTTATCGCTGGCTTGCGGGCCAAATCGAGCTGCCGGCCAATCCGGTCGCCGCGGTGCGCGCGCCGAAGCAGGCGAAAACGCTGCCGAAGGCGCTGTCCGTCGATGACACCGCGCGCCTGATGGACAGCGCGCCCGCCGACTCCCCCGAAGGCCTGCGCGACCACGCGATGCTCGAGCTGTTCTACTCGTCGGGCTTGCGACTCGCCGAACTGGTCGGCCTCGACGTGCGTTTCGCCGACATCGACGGTTATCGCTCGGCCGGCTGGCTGAAGCTCGATTCCGGCGAAGTCGAAGTGCTCGGCAAAGGCAACCGGCGCCGCGTCGTGCCGGTGGGCAGCAAGGCGGTCGCGGCGCTGAACGCATGGCTCGCGGTGCGCGAACGCATGGTCCGCCACGATCCGCATCCGCTCTTCCTGTCGGCGCGCGGCAACCGGCTGTCGCCGAACGTCGTGCGCGAGCGCGTGAAGCGCGCGGCGCTCGCGGCCGGCATTCCTGCCAACGTGCATCCGCACGTGCTGCGCCATTCGTTCGCGACGCACGTGCTGCAGTCGAGCGGCGATCTGCGCGCCGTGCAGGAGTTGCTCGGACACGCGAGCATCACCGCGACGCAGGTCTATACGGGCCTCGATTTCCAGCACCTCGCCCACGTCTACGACAGCGCGCATCCTCGCGCAAAGAAACGCAACTGATCACGCGACTGCCGCCGCGCGCGACGACGCGCCGCCCCGTCGCTAGTACCTCAACGACATCTGATGAATACCGTTACGCTCAAACCGTCGAAAGAAAAATCGCTGCTGCGCCGCCATCCGTGGGTCTATGCCAATGCGATCGAACATGTCGACGGCCGCCCCGCGTCCGGCGCGACCGTGCTCGTGCGCGCGCACGATGGCCGCTTCCTCGCGCGCGCCGCCTACAGCCCGCACTCGCAAATCCGCGCACGCGTGTGGAGCTTCGACGAAGCGGAGCCGATCGATCACGCGTTCTTCAAGCGCCGCGTGCAGCGCGCGTTCGCGCATCGTCAGGCGATGGTCCGCGACACCGGCGCGGTGCGACTGATCTTCGGCGAGGCGGACGGTCTGCCGGGCCTGATCGTCGATTACTACGTCGCCGAGGACGCGGGTCAGCGCAGCCAGATCGTCTGTCAGTTCATGGCGGCCGGCGTCGAGGCGTGGAAGGACGCGATCGTCGCGGCGCTGATCGGCGCGACCGGCTGCCCGAACGTCTACGAGCGCTCGGACGTGTCGATCCGTCAGAAGGAAGGGCTCGAGCAGGTCACCGGTGTGCTCGCGGGCGAGCCGCCTTCGGAGCAGCTGATCTCGAGCGAAAACGGCGTGCGCTATCACGTCGACGTGCGCAACGGCCACAAGACCGGCTTCTATGTCGATCAGCGCGATAACCGCCTGCTCGTGCAGCAATTCGCGAAAGATCGCGACGTGCTGAACTGCTTCTGCTACACCGGCGGCTTTTCACTCGCGGCGCTCAAGGGTGGCGCGAAGCGCGTGGTGTCGGTCGATTCGTCGGGTGAAGCGCTCGCGCTCGCGCAGCAGAACGTCGCGGCCAACGGCTTCGACGCCGATCGCGCGAGCTGGCTCGACGCCGACGCGTTCAAGACACTGCGGCGCCTCTACGACGAAGGCGAGCGCTTCGACCTGATCGTGCTCGATCCGCCGAAATTCGCGCCGTCGCGCGAGCACGTGGACCGAGCGTCGCGCGCGTACAAGGACATCAACCTGACGGGCCTGAAGCTGCTGCGTCCGGGCGGTTTGCTGTTCACCTACTCGTGCTCGGGCGCGATCGATCCCGAACTGTTCCAGAAGATCGTGTCCGGCGCCGCCGCCGACGCCCGCGTCGACGCACGCATCCTTAAGCGGCTCGGCGCGGGCGTCGATCATCCGCTGCTCACGGCATTCCCCGAAGGGGAGTATCTGAAGGGCCTGCTGTTGCAAATCGCCTGATCGCCCATATTTCGTGGGCAATTGCGCGTGCCGGCGGCGGCAGCGGCCAGCCTCCGCGCAGCCGGCCATCAGCCGGCCGCAAGGCGGCCGCCCCTGCGTCCGCCAGGCAAATATGTTTCAATAACCGGCTGGACAGGGCCGCGCCATTTGCTGCGGCGGCCGGCCTCACGCTTCTGGCTAGCCTTGCGCTAGCGTTCGATCACGCACCGTTTCACGACTTACAGGCGACCCACATGATTCCAGTCACCATCCTGACCGGCTTTCTCGGCAGCGGTAAAACCACCCTGCTCAAGCGCATCCTGAACGAAAAGCACGGCATGAAGATCGCCGTCATCGAGAACGAGTTCGGCGAAGAGAACATCGACAACGAGATTCTCGTGCAGGACACGACCGAGCAGATCATCCAGATGAGCAACGGCTGCATCTGCTGCACGATTCGCGGCGACCTGTCGCGCGTGCTCAACGATCTGGCCGCGAAGAAGCAGGCGGGCGAAGTGGACTTCGACCGTGTCGTGATCGAAACCACCGGCCTCGCAAATCCGGGCCCGGTCGCGCAAACCTTCTTCATGGACGATCAGATCGCGAGCGAATTCCTGCTCGACGCGATCATCACGCTGGTCGATGCGAAGCACGCGGATCGTCAGCTCGACGAGCACGAAGTGGTGCAGCGCCAGGTCGGTTTTGCCGACCGCCTGTTCATCACCAAGGCCGATCTCGTCGATGAGCGGCAGGTGGGCGATCTGCGTCACCGTCTGCTGCACATGAACCCGAAGGCGGCGATCAGGGTCGTCAATTTCGGCGAAGCGGACATCAAGGAAATTTTCGATCTGCGCGGCTTCAACCTGAACTCGAAGCTCGAAATCGACCCGGACTTCCTCGCCGAAGACGAACACGCGCACAGCCACGCGCATGCGCACGACGAACACGGCCACACGCACGGCGACCATGACCACGATCACGCGAACTGCGATCACGACCATGGCCATTGCGATCACGAAGGCCACGATCATGGGCATCACCACCACGCGCATCATGACGACAAGATCAAGTCGTTCGTGTACCGCAACGATCGTCCGTTCGATCCGAACAAGCTCGAGGACTTCCTCGGCGGCATCCTGCAGATCTACGGCGAGCACCTGCTGCGCTACAAGGGCGTGCTGTACATGAAGGGCGTCGATCGCAAGGTCGTGTTCCAGGGCGTGCATCAAATGATGGGCAGCGACCTCGCCGCGAAATGGCAACCGGCCGAGAAGAAGACCAACAAGATGGTGTTCATCGGCATCGAACTGCCGCGCGACCTGATCACCGACGGTCTCGACGCCTGCCTCGCCTGAGCGGGCGCAGCGCCGTCACACCAGCAAACCCGTAGTAGGCTCACGACACGCCGCGCATAGCGCGGCATGCGTCGTGCTACTTCTATTGCGCCGAGACGCCCGACGCCGCCTGCGCGGGCGTGAATCCTCTGCAGAAACTGCGATGCCGCGGCACCGAGACCGTGCGATTGCCGGCTATATGAAAACCGCGTGAAAACCCTGCTGCATTAAAGCGTGCACGACCATCGCTTTTTGGCTTTGTGCGCGTTATATTTTCGGGATATCGCTGCACCGCAGGCGGAATTTCGGCAGTTGCGGTGCCGCATTGTGATTCAGTTACAATACGTGCCCACTGGAGAATGACAACGAATTGCCCGGTCGCGCGTATCCCGCGACGGGCCTGAACGGCGCCGGAAAATCTTGTCCGGAGACACGCCGAAAACGCCGGCGGGCACGGCCTGAAAGGGCAAGCGCTTGTCGGCGAGCGATGCCTCAGGAGCATGTGTGAATCGGTTTCCAGAGGAGTTCGGCCCCGCAGCGGCGTAGCTAGCAACGCCCGGTGTGTGTGGGCGCCAGGCGCTTCGGCGTCACGACAGCCCAACGTTCGTGACCACCCCTGCGCCGCGCGTTCACGCGACGCGTTTGCGGGCAATACGAAAGTGCGGGCACTATGAGTTTTGCCTCACATTGAAGAAGTAAGCCAGATGACGACGAAACGACTCTTGACCGAAGCCGAAATCCTGAAGATGAGCGACAAGGATTACATGAATGAGGATCAGCTCGCCTTCTTCAAGAACAGGCTCGAACAGTTGCAGGCGGACATTCTCCGCAATGCTGGCCAGACGACCGAGAACCTGCGTGAAACGGTCATCGTGCCGGACCCGGCCGATCGCGCCACGATCGAGGAAGAGCATGCGCTCGAACTGCGCACGCGCGACCGCGAACGCAAGCTGCTGAAGAAGGTGCAGCAATCGATCGCGCGCATCGAGGCGGGCGACTACGGCTGGTGCGAAGAAACCGGCGAGCCGATCGGCATTCCGCGTCTGCTCGCACGGCCTACAGCCACGCTGTCGCTCGAAGCACAAGAGCGCCGCGAACTGCGCCAGAAACTGTTCGGCGACTGATTAGCTGAGGCGCGGCTTCGGCCTGGCGCCCTGAAAACGCTGCTTCGTCTAGAGGCGCACGGTGAACCGTGCGCCTTTTCTTTTTGCGCGACATCCGCGCAAGCTCCGCCATCCCTCCCGTCCCGCCTCGCGTTCCCGCCTCTTTTCTCAGGCTTCCTGAGCGGATTTTCAGTTTTTCTCCCTAGGCCTTCCGGCGGATCTTGATATGACCGCGCCCGCCCTAAAATAGATCGGACATGCGCTCACGAGCGCGCCAGCCGGCGCGCCGTCCGCTGACTGGATTCATGCGGTAGCGCGCAGCGCTGCCGCGTCCTACCCGTTTTGCAAAGAGGAACGCATATGGAGCAATTTCACGGCACGACGATCGTTTCCGTGCGCCGCGGCAACAAGGTGGCGCTCGGCGGCGACGGCCAGGTGACGCTCGGCAACATCGTCATGAAAGGCGGCGCGAAGAAGGTCCGGCGCATCTATAACGGCAAGGTGCTGGTCGGCTTCGCCGGCGGCACGGCGGATGCCTTCTCGCTGCTCGACCGCTTCGAGGCGAAGCTCGAAAAACATCAGGGCAATCTGACGCGCGCGGCCGTGGAGCTCGCGAAAGACTGGCGCACCGATCGCATGCTGCGTCGTCTCGAAGCGATGCTGATCACCGCGGACGCGACCACCACGCTCGTCATCACCGGCAACGGCGACGTGCTCGACCCCGAAGGCGGCATCTGCGCGATCGGCTCGGGCGGTGCGTACGCGCAGGCGGCCGCGAGGGCGCTTGCCGACAACACCGAGCTATCGCCGCGCGACATCGTGGAGAAATCGCTGGAAATCGCCGGCGACATGTGCATCTACACGAACCATAACCGCGTCATTGAGACGATCGAGTAAGGACCCATCGATGAGCACCATGACCCCCGCCGAGATCGTCTCCGAGCTCGACAAACACATCATCGGCCAAGGCCGCGCGAAGAAAGCCGTGGCCGTCGCGCTGCGCAACCGCTGGCGCCGTCAGCAGGTCGACGAACCGCTGCGCCAGGAAATCACCCCGAAGAACATCCTGATGATCGGACCGACCGGCGTCGGCAAGACCGAAATCGCGCGGCGTCTCGCGAAGCTCGCGGATGCGCCGTTCATCAAGATCGAAGCGACCAAGTTCACCGAAGTCGGTTACGTAGGCCGCGACGTGGACAGCATCGTGCGCGACCTGATCGAAATTTCGGTCAAGCAGACTCGCGAAACCGAAATGCGCAAAGTGCGGACCAAGGCCGGCGATCTGGCCGAAGACCGCATTCTCGACATCCTGCTGCCGACCGCACGGCCGGTCGGTTTCGGTTCGAGCACGAGTTCGACCGATACCGCCGATGAAGGCAGCACGACGCGTCAGACGTTCCGCAAGCGCCTGCGCGAAGGCCAGCTCGACGACAAGGAAATCGAGCTCGACGTCGAGCAGCCGCAGGTCGGCATGGACATCATGGGGCCGCCGGGCATGGAAGACATGACCGAGCAGATCCGCTCGATGTTCGCCAACATCGGCGGCGGCAAGAAGACGCGCCGCAAGATGAAGGTGAAGGAAGCGCTGAAGGTGCTCACCGACGAAGAAGCCGGCAAGATGCTGAACGACGAAGAGGTGAAAGCCAAGGCGGTGCAGAACGTCGAACAGAACGGCATCGTGTTTCTAGACGAAATCGACAAGATCGCATCGCGCAACGAAGCCGGCGGCGGTGAAGTGTCCCGTCAGGGCGTGCAGCGCGATCTGCTGCCGCTCGTCGAAGGCACGACGATCAACACCAAGTACGGCATGGTGAAGACCGATCACATCCTGTTCATCGCGAGCGGCGCGTTTCATCTTGCGAAGCCGAGCGACCTGATCCCGGAACTGCAGGGGCGCTTTCCGATTCGCGTCGAACTCGACTCGCTGTCGGTCAACGACTTCGAATCGATCCTCGTGTCGACGGATGCGAGCCTCGTCAAGCAATACCAAGCGCTGCTCGCGACCGAAGACGTGCACCTCGAATTCGCCGACGACGGCATCCGCCGTCTTGCCGAGATCGCGTACTCGGTCAACGAGAAGACCGAGAACATCGGCGCGCGGCGTCTTTATACGGTCATCGAAAAACTGCTCGAGGAAGTGTCGTTCTCGGCCGGCAATCATTCGGGCCGTACCGTGCAGATCGATGCGGCGTATGTCGATCGCGCATTGAACGAAGTCGCGGAAGATGAGGATCTGTCGCGCTACGTGCTGTGATATGCGCGGTGACAGCGCCAGGCGCTGATGCATGAAAAGCGGGCTGCCTTTGCATAGGCAGCCCGTTTTGCTTTGTGCCGCCCGATCGCGGCCTACTGCCTCACCGGCCGCTTCGCCAGCTTGCGCTGCAACGTGCGCCGATGCATGTTCAACGCGCGCGCGGTCGCCGAGATATTGCCGTTGTGTTCGGCAAGCACCCGCTGAATATGTTCCCATTCGAGCCGCGCCACCGACAGCGGCTGCGGATGCTCGATCGCCTCCTCGGCCTGCAACGCGCTCGCCTCGCTTTGCAGCGCCGACAGGATCGTCTCGACGTTGGCGGGCTTCGCGAGATAGTTGTCTGCACCGTCCTTGACCGCCTGCACCGCGGTGGCGATGCTCGCGTAGCCGGTCAGCACCAGCATGCGTGCATCGGGCTGCAGATCGCGTAACGGCGCGACGAGCGTCAGGCCGGAGTCGTTGCCCAGATGCAGGTCCACGGTGATCTCGCTGAACTTCTGCTGATTCGCGAGCCGGATCGCCTCGTCCGCGTTGTGCGCTTCGCTCACCGTGTAGCCGCGCCGCGTCAAGCCGCGCGCCAGGATGCCGGAGAACACTTCGTCGTCGTCGATCACCAGAAAATTCTTTTCGCTCATGCCTGTTTCTCCGTGTTGGATGGCGCGGCGCCTTGCGGGCTCGCTCCGGAAATCTTGCGCGCGCCGAGCGGCAGTCGCAGCACCGCACGCGTGCCGCGCGGCCGCCCGCCGTTGGCGTCGGTCAGCTCGATCGATCCCTTCAGACGCGCCGCCGCCGAAAACGCCAGATACAAGCCGACGCCGTGACCGCCCTGCGTGCTCTCCACCGGCATCGTGCCGAGCGAGCCGCGCAGCGCGACTGGAATACCAGGACCGTGGTCACATATTTCGAATACGATCTGGTCGCCGCGCGGCGCGAGCGTGCAAGACAGCGTCACGTGATCGCGGCTCGCGCGCGCGGCGTTGTCGAGCAGGATCGTCAGTATCTGGCTGACGGCCACCGTGTCGTTGAGACTGACATCGGCGGGCGGCGTACCGAGCCGCTCGAACTTCACGTGCGGATGGCGCAGGCGCCATTGGTCAGCAAACGATTCGAGCCATTCGTCGACCGGCTGACGGTTCGTCGTGGTCGTCGCGCGGCTGCGCAAGCGCGCGAGCGCCGACGTGCACAGCGTCATCTGCTGCTCGAGCAGTTCGAGATCGGCGCGGTAGGGAGCGAGTCCCGCGTCGGTGCGCGCCGCGTCGCGCAATTCTTCTGACAACATCGCGATTGTAGACAGAGGTGTACCGATTTCGTGAGCCACGGTGGCCGCCTGCACGCCGAGCGCGACCGCCCGTTCGTCCTGGAGCAAGCGCTGCTGCGCTTCTCCAAGCGCTGCGTCACGAAGCCGCAGTGCCCGCGACATGCGCGCGACGAACCACGCGATCAGCCCTACGCTGACCATGAAATTGACCCACATGCCCGAGCGGTAGTAGTCGAACAGGTTGGCGGGATTCTCGAGATTGAGCGGCACCGAATCGAAACTGAGCATCGCGTAGCAGGCGACCGCGAACGCCGCGAGCCAGGCCATCAGATACCACGGCAGCACGGCCGCCGCGATTGCAAGCGATGGCAGGTATAGCGATACAAACGGGTTGGTGGTGCCGCCGGACAGGAACAGCAGCGCCGACAACGCGCCGAGATCGACCCAGATCTGCCCGAACAGCTCGATGTTGGACTCGGGTCGCTGCTGCGACACGCGAAACCATGTGAGCGCATTGAACAGCACTTCGAGCCCGATCACGAGCAGCATCGCGGGCAACGGCAGATTGGCGCCGATGAAGATCTGCACGAACGCGATCGTCAGCAGCTGACCAATGATCGCGAGGCTGCGCAGCCAGAACAGATGACCGAGATTGACCCGGCCGGTGTTGGTTATACGTTGCATGACCCTAGTCTACCCGTTCGGACCCGCATGGCTGACCAGGCGGCCGAGTGCCGGTAACATGACTGTCTTCGAAATAGCATCGAGCGTCGCCAGGCTGCATTGACGACTGCTCCGCGCCATCCGTTCATGGTACCCACCGCGATTCGCGAAGCCGACGCTTCGTCCGCATTCCTGACCTTGCTGCGCGATGCCGCCGCGGCCCGAGCCAGCGGCGCCACGGCGGACGAAGCCCGTTCCCTCGACGCCGCGGCCAAACTGCATCCGCTCGACGGCGCCTCGCTCGACGCGCTGATCGCCGCGTGGCTCGCGCAGAAGGGCCATGCGGAGGCGATCGAACTCGCCGCCATTATTGCCGAACTCGATGCGGGGAGCGCCGGCGCGCACTTCCGCGCCGGCTACGCGCTGCAGATGGCCGGCCGGCATGCCGACGCGATCCCTGCGTATCGTCGTGCGCTGGCGCTCGACCCCGCGCTGCCGCAGCTACGCAACAATCTCGCGAGCGCGCTGACGCTTACCGACGGAGATCTGAGCGAACGGCTCGCGCTGCTCGAAGCCGCGATTCGCGATGCCCCCGACGATGGCAACGCATGGATCAACCTCGCCAACGCGTATCGCCAGAGTCTGGACTTGCCCCACGCGCTCGAAGCCGGTGCCCAGGCCGTGCAGCGCGCGCCTGGCAGTCCGCTGGCTCACAACAACTATGCGCTGACGTTACGTGAAGCGCAACGCTGGGACGACGCCGAACAGGCCGCCACGACGGCCTGCGAGCTCGCCCCGCAGAACCCGACGATGCGCTCGAACCTCGGCACGCTGCAACTCCTGCGCGGCCGATACGCCGAAGGGTAGGCATCGCACGAGGCGCGCTGGGACGGCCCCAGGGAGCTCGGCGGCAGCCGTCCCGTGATGCCGGCGCCGATCTGGCGCGGCGAGCCGCTCGCCGGCAAGACGCTGCTCGTTTGGGGCGAACAGGGGATGGGCGACGTGCTGCAGTTCAGCCGCTATATCCCGATGCTGGCCGAGCGTGTGCATCGCGACGGCGGCCGCGTGGTGTGGAATTCGTTTCCGCAGATGGGCGCGCTGCTCGCGCGCAGCCTCGGCGCTCATGTCGACGGTTTCTCGTCCGGCGGCGGCGTCGAATCGCTGCCGCCGATGGACTATGAAATTCCGCTGCTGAGCTTGCCGCTAATCTTCGATACCCGCGAAGAGACCATTCCAGCCGCGCCCTACCTGTTCGCCGATGTGGCCGCGCTTGCGGCGTGGCGCGGACGCGTTGCCGACGGGCGCCGCCTGAAGGTCGGCCTCGCCTGGACGGGTAGCCGCGGGCATCAGCGCAACCCGTTTCGCAGCGTCGGCTGGCAGCGCTATGCCGCGCATTTCGCCGGCATCGACGACGTCACCTTCTACTCGCTGCAGCCGGGCGCGGCCGCGGAGGTCGCCGCCGCCCGCGCGGCCGGCCTGCGCATCATCGATCACACCGCGAGCCTCGCCACCTTCGACGACACCGCCGCCTTCGTCGGCGCGCTCGACCTCGTGATCACCGTATGCACATCGGTCGCGCATCTGAGCGGCGCGCTCGGCCAGCGCACGTGGGTGCTGCTCGACGTCAATCCGCATTGGGTCTGGTTGCTGGAGCGCGGCGACAGCCCGTGGTATCCGAGCGCCACGTTGTATCGGCAGCCGCGGTTCGGCGAGTGGGAGCCGGCGCTGCAAGCAGTGGCGCGCGATCTGCGAGCGCTGGTGGCGCAGCATCGCGGTGCATAGGCGGGTTCAGATCGGCCGTTGGCAAATGCAGCGTTTACGGCCGTTCAATGCCACTTGCCTCGCGTGTCGCCTGGGCAATCTCCGCGGCGAGACATTCCGGGCACAAGCAGCGGCCCCCCGGCTTCAGCCGCTCTGCCGGCAGCGGTGGCAAAGCACGGCACCAGCACGGAGATGATGTCTCGCCCTGCATGCCGCAGTCGAAGGCACTGCCGCAGCGCGGACAGCGCGCGCTGCTCCCGGAACGGGTAGAAGACGGTTTCATTGCGGATGGGCGCGAAAGGCCGGGGGCATCGGTCAGATCATGATGCCATGACTGATACGCCTAGGTGCAGCCGTCCGTTCGGCCAATGCACGGCCGTCACGCAAGTGCGTTACGCTTGCTGCTTCCCCGCCCCCGTGGCCCGTCATGGTGCGGTCCGCCAAGCCTGCATCGACCGTCGCTCGCGCCGCTGCCGAAAACCCTGTTGCAGCGCGCCAGTCCTGTACAATTCGCGCTGTTTTAACTGTTCCGTGCCCGAGCCTGCCGCCATGTCCGAGCTTCCCGACCTCTCGCAGATTGCGCCCACCCTGAAAGCCGAAATTCTGGCCGAGGCGCTGCCTTACATCCGCCAGTATCACGGCAAGACCGTGGTCATCAAATACGGCGGCAACGCCATGACCGAAGAGCGTCTGAAGCAGGGTTTCGCGCGCGACGTGATTCTGCTGAAGCTGGTTGGCATCAACCCGGTCATCGTGCACGGCGGTGGTCCGCAAATCGACCAGGCGCTTAAGAAAATCGGTAAACAGGGCACGTTCATCCAGGGCATGCGCGTCACCGACGAAGAGACGATGGAAGTCGTCGAATGGGTGCTCGGCGGCGAGGTGCAGCAGGACATCGTGATGCTGATCAACCACTTCGGCGGCCACGCGGTCGGCCTGACCGGCAAGGACGGCGGCCTGATCCACGCGCGCAAGATGCTGATGCCGGATCGAGAAAAGCCTGGCCAGTACGTCGACATCGGCCAGGTCGGCGAAGTGGAAGCGATCAACCCGGCGGTCGTGAAGGCACTGCAGGACGACGCGTTCATTCCGGTGATCTCGCCGATCGGCTTCGGCGAAGACGGTCTGTCGTACAACATCAACGCGGACCTCGTCGCGGGCAAACTGGCGGTTGTGCTGAACGCCGAAAAGCTCGTGATGATGACCAACATCCCCGGCGTGATGGACAAGGAAGGCAATCTGCTGACCGACCTGTCGGCGCGCGAAATCGACGGCCTGTTCGAAGACGGCACGATCTCCGGCGGCATGCTGCCGAAAATCTCGTCCGCGCTCGATGCGGCGAAGAGCGGCGTGCGCTCGGTGCACATCATCGACGGCCGCATCGAACACTCGGTGCTGCTCGAAATCCTGACCGAACAGCCATTCGGCACGATGATCCGCTCGCATTGAGCGTTGCGGCATTCCCGGCACAGGGGTTGCGTCCGAGCGGCGCGACGCCTGTGCCGCACCTCGCGGCCGGCAGCCTATGCGCGCCCCCGGGCGTCGATGCGGCAAACTCTCCGCATCCGCATCCGCAGCATGAAACGCCCGTCAGCGGCTGAAGACCTCCACCATGCGCACCCCCACTTCGCGGCGCCGCCGTCCTGACATCGCGAGCGGCAAGCCAGTCTGGCTGTTCGACCTCGACAACACGCTGCATCGCGCGTCGCATGCCATTTTTCCCGCGATCAATCGCGGCATGACCCAGTACATCATCGACGCGCTGCAAGTCGACATCGACGAAGCCAACCGTCTGCGCACCGGCTACACGCTGCGCTACGGCGCGGCACTGCTCGGGCTCACGCGCCACCATCCGCTCGACGCGCACGACTTCCTGAAGGCCGTGCACACGTTCCCCGACCTCGGCTCGATGATCCGCCACGAGCGCGGCGTCGCGCGGCTGGTCGCGGCACTGCCGGGCCGCAAGATCGTGCTGACCAATGCGCCCGAAAGCTACGCGCGCGCGGTGCTCGCCGAGTTGCGCATCGAGCGGCTGTTCGAGCGCGTGATCGCGATCGAGCACATGCGCGATCGCCGCCAATGGCGCGCGAAGCCCGATCACGCGATGCTGCGCCGCGCGATGCGCGACGCGCACGTGTCGCTGAAAGACGCGATCCTCGTCGAGGACACGCGCTCGCACCTGAAGAACTATCGGCGGCTCGGCATCCGCACCGTGTGGATCACCGGGCACCTGCCGCGCAAGCCGCACGCGGACGGCGTACCGATGCGACTGCCGGGCACCGGCCGGCCGCATTATGTCGACCGCAGCATTCGTTCGCTAAAATCGCTACGACTGGGCACGCGCGCGGTTCGATGGAAGGGACGCAAGCCGAGACAGTAGGGACGAAAGCCGCCAACGACATCAGCCGGGGGACGACAGCCATGCAGCCGATCGACAAGCCTGACGAAGCCTCAGCGGCATCCTCCGCCGCGACACGCGCAACGCGTCCGAAGCCGGGCGAGCGTCGCGTGCACATCCTGCAGACGCTCGCCAGCATGCTAGAGGCGCCGAAGAGCGAAAAGGTCACCACGGCCGCGCTCGCCGCCCGGCTCGGTGTGTCGGAAGCCGCGCTGTATCGTCATTTCGCCAGCAAGGCGCAGATGTTCGAAGGGCTGATTGAGTTCATCGAGCAGACGCTGTTCGGCCTCATCAACCAGATCACCGGTCACGAAAGCAACGGCGTGCTGCAGGCGCGCTCGATCGCGCTGATGCTGCTCAACTTCCCCGCGAAAAATCCCGGCATGACGCGGGTGCTGACCTGCGAGGCGCTGGTCGGCGAGCACGAACGGCTGACCGAGCGCGTGAACCAGATGCTCGAACGGGTCGAGGCATCGCTGAAGCAGTGCTTGCGGCTCGCGCAGACCGAAGCGCTTGCCCGTGCCGATAACCACGCCACTGGCCATACCGACCCGCAGATTGCGCCGCAATCCACCGCACTGCCCGCCGGCTACGATCCCGCGATTCGCGCGAGCCTGCTGGTGAGCTACGTGATCGGCCGCTGGCATCGCTATGTGCGCAGCGGTTTCGCGCGCCCGCCCGCCGAGCACGCGGACGAGCAACTGCTGCTGATTCTTCAGTAGTCCGCGAGGACTCGCTCCCTTCGCGCGGCACCGTCCGCGCCGCTGCCGCGAGGAATTTTCCGCTATACTTTGCGCCTGACGCCGCCGCGGTCCCACGATGCATAACAGACCGCCCCAAGGCATCCCGAACACGTTGCACCCGGTTTCACCCCCTTTCACGCGCCGATTTGCTGACTCGATTGCGGGCGCGCGAACCTTGGGCCTCAGGCCCGCGGTTCACTATAAATGCGGCTAAAGAGGTCGTCAGCTGCGCACACCGCCCTTCTCCTCGTGCTTCGCCGACGCCGTTTAGCCGCCCTGTTGACTCAATGGCGGAATGAATGGACTCCATCGGCATCGTCGCTCCCCAAGAAATGCATTTCACCGAGCCGCTGCGATTGCGCAACGGCAGCTCGCTCGCGGGCTACGACCTGATGGTCGAGACCTACGGCACGCTCAATGCCGCGCGCAGCAATGCGGTGCTCGTGTGTCACGCGCTGAACGCATCGCATCACGTGGCGGGCGTGTACGCCGACAATCCGAAGGACATCGGCTGGTGGGACAACATGGTCGGCCCGGGCAAGCCGCTCGATACCAATAGGTTTTTCGTGATCGGCGTGAACAACCTCGGCTCGTGCTTCGGCTCGACCGGCCCGATGAGCCTTGACCCCGCCACCGGCAAGCCGTATGGCGCAGCATTCCCGGTCGTCACCGTCGAAGACTGGGTCAATGCGCAGGCGCGCGTCGCCGACGCGTTCGGCATCACGCGCTTCGCCGCCGTGATGGGCGGCAGCCTCGGCGGCATGCAGGCGCTCGCGTGGAGCATGATGTATCCGGAGCGCGTCGCCCATTGCATCGTGATCGCGTCGACGCCGAAGCTGTCCGCGCAGAACATCGCGTTCAACGAGGTCGCGCGCTCCGCGATTCTGTCGGACCCCGACTTCCACGGTGGCAACTACTACGCGCACGGCGTGAAGCCGAAGCGCGGCCTGCGCGTCGCGCGCATGATCGGCCACATCACGTATCTGTCGGACGACGACATGGCCGAGAAATTCGGCCGCTCGCTGCGTCGCGCGGAAGGCGCGCTCGACGACTACAACTTCAGCTTCGACGTCGAGTTCGAAGTGGAATCCTATCTGCGCTATCAGGGCGACAAGTTCGCCGACTACTTTGACGCCAACACCTACCTGCTGATCACGCGCGCGCTCGACTACTTCGATCCGGCCAAGGCCTTTGACGGCGATCTGACCGCCGCGCTCGCGCACACCACCGCGAAGTATCTGATCGCGAGCTTCTCGACCGACTGGCGTTTCGCGCCGGCTCGCTCGCGCGAACTGGTGAAGGCGCTGCTCGATCACAAGCGCACGGTCACCTACGCGGAGATCGACGCGCCGCACGGCCACGACGCCTTCCTGCTCGACGACGCGCGCTATCACAACCTGCTACGCGCCTACTACGAACGCATTGCAAACGAGGTCAACGCATGAACCAGCGAGCACTTGATTACCTGGCATCGCGCCCGGACTTCCGCGCGATCGCCCGCTGGGTCGAACCGCGCGCGACCGTGCTCGATCTCGGCTGCGGCGACGGCTCGCTGCTGTCGCTGCTGAACGAGGAACTGGAGGTGCAGGGCTACGGCATCGAGATCAACGACGCCGGCGTGCTCGCCGCGACGCAGAACGGCATCAACGTGATCCAGCAGAATCTCGAAGACGGCCTGCGCCTGTTCGAAGACGGCAGCTTCGATTTCGCGGTGCTGTCGCAGACGCTGCAGACCATTCATCAGACCGCTGCGATCCTGCGCGAGACGGTGCGGGTCGGCAAGCAATGCATCGTGTCGTTTCCGAATTTCGGCTATTGGGCGCATCGGCTGTCGGTGCTGCAGGGGCGCATGCCGGTGTCGAAGTCGCTGCCTTATCAATGGCACAACACGCCGAACGTGCGCGTGCTGACGATCAAGGACTTCGAAGCGCTCGCGCCCGAAGTCGGCATCGAGATTCTCGATCGTGTCGTGCTGCACGACGGACAGGTGGTGCGGTGGGGCGTGAACTGGCGTGGTAGTCTTGCGGTCTATCGCGTCAAGAAAAGCTAACCTCAGTTATCCACATGTCGAACCCGCCGCACGAGGCGCCCGCACTTACCGCTCACGAAGAACATCCCGGCTGGCGCGCGTTTTTGAATACGCGCATGCTGATTTGCGTCTTTCTCGGCTTCACGTCGGGATTGCCGCTGTTTACGCTCGTCTACCTCGTGCAGGCGTGGCTGCGCTCGGAAGGCGTCAATCTGAAGGAAATCGGCCTGTTCGCGCTGATCCAGTTTCCGTACACCTGGAAATTCGTCTGGGCGCCGCTGATGGACCGCTACGTGCCGCGCGTGCCCGGCTGGCGGCCCGGCCGACGGCGCGGCTGGATGCTCGTCACACAATTGCTCGTGGCCGGCGCGATGGCGACGCTCGGTTTCGTGTCGCCGCGTGAAGCGATCTGGAGCGTCGCCGCGCTGACCGCGCTGGTCGCGTTCTTCGGCGCGAGCTCCGACATCGTGATCGACGCGTACCGGCGTGAATTGCTCAGCGACACGCAGCAGGGCCTCGGCAACGCGGTGCACGTGAACGCGTACAAAATAGCGGCGCTCGTGCCCGGTTCGCTCGCGTTGATTTTGTCCGATCATCTGCCGTGGAGCACCGTGTTCATCGTGACGGCTGCGTTCATGCTGCCTGGCGTTCTGATGACGCTGGTCGTGCGCGAGCCCGAGGTGCATGGCCAGCCGCCGAAGAATCTGCGCGAGGCGATCGTCGAGCCGTTCAGGGAATTCATTCAGCGCGACGGCTGGCGCGGTGCCCTCTTCGTGCTCGGCTTCATCTTTCTCTACAAGCTCGGCGATACGATGGCGACCACGCTGTCCACGTCGTTCTTCCTCGACATCGGCTTTTCGCGCACGCAGATCGGCGTGATCGCGAAGACCACGGCATTCGGCGCGAGTCTCGCGGGCGGCATCATCGGCGGCATCTGGCTGATGAGGATCGGCATCGGCCGTGGCTTGTGGATCTTCGGATTGCTGCAGATGGTGTCGACGCTCGGCTTCGCGTGGCTCGCGCATCTCGGCCCGGATTCACCCGGACTTGCCGCGATTTACAACATCGCCGTCGCGCTGAGCCAGGGGACGACGAAGCTGCTGTCGTTGGTCGGCATCGACTGGAGCGTGCAGCTCGATCCGCGCTCGGTCGCGCTCGCGCTGGTGTACGGCTTCGAGACCTTCGCCACCGGTCTGACGATGGCCGCGTTCACCGCATACATCGCGAGCACCACCGATCCGCGCTACACCGCGACGCAGTTCGCACTGTTCACGAGCCTCGCGTCGGTGCCGCGCACGCTCGCGTCGGCGGCGAGCGGCTTCGTGGTCGCGCGGATCGGCTGGTTCGACTATTTCATCCTCTGCACCGCGCTCGCGCTGCCGGGCATGCTGCTGCTGGTGCGCATCGCGCCGTGGAGGGACCGGTCGTGAAGGTACCGTTTCCGACCCGCGCGCGCTGCACCGCACTCAGCGCCGCAGGCGTGCTCGGCTGCGCGAGCGTCGCGCTGGCGACGCCGATGGGCGCCTATGCGGCCGGCACGCCAGCGACTGCCGCCAGCCCGGTGAGCGGCGCGCAAGCGCCCGCGCCTGCTGCCGCCGCGACCACGAGCGGTGCGACAGCCAACCCGGCCCCGACGCCTGCGGCCAAGTCCGCGCCAAGCGGCTCCAGCGCCGAAAACGCGACCTCGGCTGCGGCCGGCAACAACAGCGGCGCCGGCGGCGCCATCCCTGGCGCGAATAACAGTACCGGCGCCAACGCCAACGCCAACGCCAACGCCGGTGCCGCGGGCGCGTCCGGCGCTAGCGGCAGCGCTCCGAGCGCCGGCGCGTCGGCCCCCGCGGCCGTCCCGCCGCCCTACTACGTGAGCCCGCAACTGCGCTACGGCGGCTACATGGTGTTCCGCAACCTGATTCCGTCGTCGATGCTCGAGGCGCAGGCCGCCGATGAGTTCAGCCAGATCGTCTACGGCGCCAGCCACGCGAACCGCCTGTACGGCGACACGGACGCGCGCGTGACGCGCGTGCGCTCGATCATCGACCGGATGATTCCGTACTCGCTGAAATGGAACGAGCGAGCCAAGGGCTGGAAGTGGGAAGTCGCGGTGGTGCGCTCGAACGACATCCGCATGTACTGCCTGCCGGGCGGCAAGATCGTCGTCTACAGCGGGATACTCGATCGCGTGCGCCTGAACGACAACGAGGTCGGCATGCTGATCGGCCACGAGATCGCGCACGCGTTGCGCGAGCACGCGCGCATGCGGCTCGGTCAGTTGCAGGCGAGCCGGCTCGATTCGTCCGGCACGATCCCGCAACTGTTCGGCCTCGCCGACCTGGGCATGGCGCCGCTAGGCATCGGTTCGCGTCTGCTGGAAATGAAGTACGAGAGCACCGACGAAACCGAAGCCGACGTGATCGGCAGCGATATCGCGTCGCGCGCCGGCTTCGATCCGCGCGCGGCGGTCACGCTGTGGGACAAGCTCGCGCAAGCGACGCGCGGCAATCGCGAGCAGGGCTTCATCTACGTGCACCCGTACACACCGGCGCGCCGCGACGATATCATCAAGCGGCTGCCGGACATGCTGTCGCTGTATGCGAAGGCAATCGGCAAGAGCGTCGACGAATTGCCCGATTACGCGGGCATCGGCCGGCCGACCCGCAAGACGGCGCGCGACTGACACCCCGCTTCTACCGACTGCTGGCGGGCCACGGCGCTGCACGCGCCGCGGCTGGTGGGCTTACTTGTTGACCTTGTGGTCGTAGTCGACGGTCAGCGGCGCATGGTCGCTGAACTTGATGTCGCGGAACACGTCGGTGCGCTTCGCCTTGCTTGCGATGCCCGGCGTCGCGATCTGATAATCGATCCGCCACCCGACGTTCTTCGCATACGCCTGACCGCGATTGCTCCACCACGTGTACTGCTCGGGCCGCTGGTCGAGCGTGCGGAACACGTCCACATAGCCGACTTCGTCGAACAGTTTGTCGAGCCACGCGCGCTCTTCGGGCAGGCAGCCCGAATTCTTCTGGTTGCTCTTCCAGTTCTTGATGTCGATTTCCTTGTGCACGATGTTCACGTCGCCGCATACGATCACCTCGCGTTCCTTCGCCAGCTCGGCGAGATGCGGCATGAACTCGTCCATGAAACGGAATTTGGCCTGCTGGCGCTCGTCTCCGCTCGACCCCGACGGCACATACACCGAGACCACCGACAGCTTGCCGAAACGCAGCTCGACATAGCGCCCTTCCGGGTCGAACTCTTCGCTGCCGAAGCCGATCACCACTTCGTCCGGTTCATGACGCGTATAGACGCCCGCGCCGCTGTACCCCTTCTTCACCGCGTGCTGAAAATAGCCGGTGAAATCGTGCGGCGCCATGAACTCCGGCGTCATGTCGTCCTGCGAGCATTTGATTTCCTGCACGCACAGCACGTCGGCGCCCTGTTCGCCGAACCATTCGAAAAAGCCCTTTTTCGCCGCCGAGCGGATGCCATTGAGGTTGGCGGTAATCACACGCAACATGTCGTTCCTCTTTTGTTCGATTCGTTTCTGAAGCCAAAGAGCGAGGCCGCGTTCACTCGACCTTGACGCCCTTCAGCGCTTCCTTGGCTGGCGGATATTCGAGCTTCAGCGCATTGAGCGTGCGCAGCAGCAGTTCGGCGACCATCACGTTGCGATGCGTCTTCGAGTCGGCCGGAATCACGTACCACGGCGCGTATTCGGTCGACGTCGCGGCCAGCGCGTCGCGATACGCGGACTGATAGGCGTCCCACTGCTTGCGCGCTTCGAGATCCGACACGTCGAATTTCCAGTGCTTCAGCGGATCGTCGATGCGCTCCTGCAAACGCACTCGCTGCTCGTCCTTCGAAATATGCAGCATGCACTTGACGATCGTCGCGCCGCTGTGGGCGAGCAACTGCTCGAACTGACGGATGTGGCAGCAGCGCTGCTGGAACTCGTCCGCGTCGAGTTCGCCCTGCACGGTCGGCACGAGCAGGTCTTCGTAGTGACTGCGATTGAAGATCGTCAGCTCGCCGGCCGCGGGTGCCTGCGAATGCACGCGCCACAGGAAGTCGTGCGCGAGTTCGACGGGCGTCGGCGCCTTGAACGGCACGATGCGCAAGCCGAGCGGGTCGACTTCGTGAAATACGGCGCGGATCGTGCCGTCCTTGCCGCTCGTATCCATGCCTTGCAGCACCAGCAGAACGCGACGCTTGCGCTGCGCGTGCAGCCGCTCCTGCAGGTTGTCGAGCAGCAGGCCCACTTGCGACAGACGCGCGCGGTCCGCGTCTTTCGAGCCGCTCGAAAACGGCTTCGCCTTCGGATCGTAATGGTCGAGCGAGAAGTGGTTCTTCTTCTTGCCGTCGTCGAAGTACGGCACGCGGAAATCGTCGAGATCGGGATGATTTGTCATGCACACACTCCGTGGTCTACGCTTAACCGGCTGAAGCGGGTCCGCAAAATAAAACGGGCCGTTGCCCTGCTTCGATCCGGCAACGGCCCGCAGTGACACGGCCGTGATCATGCCCAGCCGCGGCACTTCAACTCAGGACAACTTTTTCTTGAGCAATTCATTGACCTGAGCAGGGTTGGCCTTACCCTTGGTTGCTTTCATCGCCTGGCCGATCAGCGCGTTGAACGCCTTTTCCTTGCCGGCGCGATATTCGTCGACCGACTTCTGGTTCGCGGCGAGCACTTCGTCGATGATCGCTTCGAGCGCGCCGGTGTCCGAGATCTGCTTCAGGCCCTTCGCCTCGATGATGCGATCAGCGGCGGCTTCGTCGGTGGCCTTCTCTTCCCAGATCGCGAGGAAGATTTCCTTCGCGATCTTGTTCGAGATCGTACCGTCGGCAATGCGTTGCAGAATCAGCGCGAGCTGCACGGCCGAGACCGGGCACGCGGCAATGTCGAGGCCTTCGCGATTGAGCTGCGACGACACTTCACCCATCACCCAGTTCGCCGCGACCTTCGCGTTGGCCGGACCGACTTTCGCGACCACCGCTTCGTAGTATGCGGCCGTCGCCTTGCTCGAGGTCAGCACGTTCGCGTCGTAGGGAGTGAGGCCGTACTGCGACACGAAGCGCCGCTGAATCGCTTCCGGCAGCTCAGGCATCTCGCTCTTCACGCGCTCGACCCATGCGGCGTCGATCACGAGCGGCATCAGGTCGGGGTCGGGGAAATAGCGGTAGTCGTGCGCGTCTTCCTTGCTGCGCATCGAGCGCGTTTCGCGCTTGTCCGGATCGTACAGACGCGTTTCCTGCACCACCGTGCCGCCATCTTCGATCAGCTCGATCTGGCGACGCACTTCGTACTGGATCGCTTCTTCGAGGAAGCGGAACGAGTTCAGGTTCTTGGTCTCGGTGCGGGTGCCGAATTCCTTCTGGCCGACCGGACGCACCGACACGTTCGCGTCGCAGCGGAACGAGCCTTCCTGCATGTTGCCGTCGCAGATGCCGAGCCACACGACGAGCGTGTGCAGCGCCTTCGCGTAGGCAACGGCCTCGGCGGCGCTGCGCATTTCCGGCTCGGTGACGATTTCGAGCAGCGGCGTGCCGGCACGATTCAGGTCGATGCCGGTCATGCCCGCGAAGTCTTCGTGCAGCGACTTGCCCGCGTCTTCCTCGAGGTGGGCGCGGGTCAGGTTGATCGTTTTCTCGTACGCTTGCGTGCCGGTCTTTTCATTGGCCGGCACCTGGATCGTCACCTGGCCGCCGTGCACGACGGGGATTTCGTACTGGCTGATCTGATAGCCCTTCGGCAGATCGGGGTAGAAGTAGTTTTTGCGCGCGAAAATGCTGCGCGGCGCCACCGTTGCGCCGATCGCGAGGCCGAACTGAATCGCGCGTTCGACCGCGCCGCGGTTCATCACGGGCAGCGTGCCCGGCAACGCCAGATCGACGGGACTGGCTTGGGTGTTCGGCGCGGCGCCGAATTGCGTCGCGGTGCCCGAGAAGATTTTCGAATGCGTCGACAACTGCGTGTGGGTCTCCAGACCGATCACGACTTCCCATTGTTTGGTCATGGTGCTCACACTCCTGCCGGTGCCTGACGGTGCCAGTCGGTCGCGCGCTGGAACGCGTCGGCCAACTGAAGCATCCGGGCTTCATTGAAATAGTTGCCGATGATCTGCAGACCGACCGGGCGCTGCGCATTCGCGCCCGCGCCGAAACCGCACGGCACGCTCATGCCCGGCAGGCCGGCGAGGCTCACCGACAACGTGTAGATGTCGGCCAGATACATCTGCACCGGGTCGTCGCCCTTCGCGCCGATGTCCCATGCCACCGACGGCGCGACCGGTCCCATGATCACGTCGCACTGCTTGAACGCTTCCTGGAAGTCCTGCGCGATGATGCGGCGGATCTTCTGCGCCTGCAGGTAGTACGCGTCGTAGTAGCCGTGCGACAGCACGTAGGTGCCGACCAGAATGCGGCGCTTCACTTCGGGGCCGAAGCCTTCGGCGCGCGACTTCTTGTACATGTCGAGCAGATCGCGGTACTCGGCCGCGCGGTGGCCGAAGCGCACGCCGTCGAAACGCGACAGGTTCGACGAGGCTTCGGCCGGCGCGATCACGTAGTAGACCGGGATCGACAGTTCGGTTTTCGGCAAAGACACCTCGACGAGCGTCGCGCCGAGCGCTTCGTATTGCTTCAACGCGGCGTCGATCGATGCGCGCACGTCGTCGGCGAGACCGGCGCCGAAGTACTCCTTCGGCAGGCCGATGCGCAGGCCGGCGAGCGGCTTGTCAGCGCCGCCGTCCCCCCACGACTTGCCGAGGTAGCGCGTGTAGTCCTCGTGCTCGTGCGACAGGCTCGTCGAGTCGCGCTCGTCGAAGCCGGCCATCGCGTTGAGGAGCGTCGCGCAGTCCGCGGCGCTTTGCGCCATCGGGCCGCCCTGATCGAGCGACGACGCGAACGCGATCATGCCGTAACGCGACACGCGGCCATACGTCGGTTTGATGCCGGTGATGCCCGAGAACGACGCCGGCTGGCGGATCGAGCCGCCGGTGTCGGTGCCGGTCGCGGCGGGCGCGAGACGCGCGGCCACGGCGGCCGCGGAGCCGCCCGACGATCCGCCCGGCACGGCCTTGCGGTCCCACGGATTCTGCACGGCCCCGAAGTACGAATTCTCGTTGGACGAGCCCATCGCGAACTCGTCCATGTTGGTTTTGCCCACGCACACCATGCCGGCGTTCGCGAGACGCGCGACCACGGTCGCGTCGAACGGACTTTCGTAGTTCGCGAGCATCTTCGAGCCGGCCGTGGAGCGCCAGCCCTTCGTGACGAACACGTCCTTGTGCGCGATCGGCAGGCCGACGAGCGGGCCGGCGTGGCCGGTGTGCAGCAGCGCGTCGGCGGCTTTCGCCTGCGCGAGCGTCAGTTCGGGATCGACCTGGATGAACGCGTTCAGGCTGTTGGCCGCGTCGATCCGCTTCAGGTACAGCTGCGCCAGTTCGACTGCGGAGCATTCCTTGGCCGCAAGCGCGGCGCGCAGTTCGGTCAAACTTTTTTCATGCATTGCGTTTTATCCTGGAAAGCGCGGCAGCGTGGTCACGCTGCCGTGGAGGCGTTCGGTTGCCCGTCGGCAGACGGCCCGGCACGGCTCGCGGCGAAGCCGCGCGCCTGCGCACGAAAGGCTCGTGCCGGCGCCGGGCGGGGTCTGCCCGACGGGTCTTATTCGATCACCTTCGGCACGAGGTACAGGCCGTCCTGAACGGCCGGCGCGGGGCGCTGGAAAGCCTCGCGCTCGACCGTCTCGCTGACGGCGTCGTCACGCAGACGCAGCGCGACGTCTTCGATCTGCTCGATCGGGTGGGCAAGCGGGGCGATGCCGGTGGTATCGACCGCCTGCATCTGCTCGACGAGGCCGAAAAAATCATTGAGCTGGGCACGCGTGTGCTCGGCGTCGGAATCGGCCAGTTCAAGCCGCGCGAGATGCGCGATGCGTTTTACATCGGTCAGGGTCAGAGCCATGCAATCACCGGAAAGGGTGGAATGTCACTACGGTTAAAAAGTCGCGCTTTAACAGCGGGTTACGACAAGATAGGACAATCTAAAAAAAGGAGCGGGAACGGCAAAATGTACGCTCCGTTTCCTTCAAAACATCCAAAATTATAAGGTATGATTACGCGTTCGACCCAAACCCGGACCGACTTACCAAGGCCTTACGGACAATTCAAAGAACGTCCGGCGTTTTCCGCCCTGGCTTTGCAACGGCCTCCGGTAGACTCCCCCGCGGCTTCAAGTTCATGTGGCGTCGCTACCGCCCGGTTGAAGCTGTTATTTATTCCGCTGCCGTCCTACGCATACGGTGCGAGGCCCGGCCCCCAGCGAGACAGGATTTTGAATGTTCGGTTTTTTGCGCAGCTACTTCTCCAACGATCTGGCCATTGACCTCGGCACCGCCAACACGCTTATCTACATGCGCGGCAAGGGCATCGTTCTCGACGAACCGTCGGTCGTGTCGATCCGCCAGGAAGGCGGCCCGAATGGCAAGAAGACCATTCAGGCAGTCGGCAAGGAAGCCAAGCAGATGCTCGGCAAGGTGCCGGGCAACATCGAGGCGATCCGCCCGATGAAAGACGGCGTGATCGCCGACTTCACCGTCACCGAACAGATGATCAAGCAGTTCATCAAGACTGCTCACGAATCGCGCATGTTCTCGCCGTCGCCGCGCATCATCATCTGCGTGCCGTGCGGTTCGACCCAGGTCGAGCGTCGCGCAATCAAGGAAGCCGCGCATGGCGCGGGCGCCTCGCAGGTGTACCTGATCGAAGAGCCGATGGCCGCCGCGATCGGCGCGGGCCTGCCGGTGTCGGAAGCAACGGGTTCGATGGTCGTCGACATCGGCGGCGGCACGACCGAAGTCGGCGTGATCTCGCTCGGCGGCATAGTGTACAAGGGCTCGGTGCGCGTCGGCGGTGACAAATTCGACGAAGCGATCGTCAACTACATCCGCCGCAACTACGGCATGCTGATCGGCGAGCAGACCGCCGAAGCCATCAAGAAGGAAATCGGCTCCGCGTTCCCCGGCTCCGAAGTCAAGGAAATGGAAGTGAAGGGCCGCAATCTGTCGGAAGGCATTCCGCGCAGCTTCACGATCTCCAGCAACGAAATCCTCGAAGCGCTGACCGATCCGCTGAACCAGATCGTGTCGTCGGTGAAGATCGCACTGGAACAAACGCCGCCGGAACTCGGCGCGGACATCGCCGAGCGCGGCATGATGCTGACCGGCGGTGGTGCGCTGCTGCGCGATCTCGACCGACTGCTCGCCGAAGAAACCGGCCTGCCGGTGCTCGTCGCCGAAGATCCGCTGACTTGCGTCGTGCGTGGCTCGGGCATGGCGCTCGAGCGCATGGACAAGCTCGGCAGCATTTTCTCGTACGAGTAAGCGAGCCTTCCTCCCATGTCAGTAGCGCGGATCTGGCACACGGCCCCTTGCGGGCCGCTTTGTCGTTGGCTGGGCCGACCAGCCTCCGCGCGCTGAACGCGCTTGCCTAGCGCGCCGCCGTCTCACCCAACCGCTCACGCCCCCGGCGCCGACCATGGAATACAGTCCGCCGCCCCTGTTCAAGCAAGGCCCCTCCGCTCTCGCGCGACTGGTGTTCTTCGTCGTGCTGGCGCTTGCCCTGCTGATCTCCGACGCCCGCTTCCGGACGCTCGAAATCGTCCGCGGCGTGCTCGGCGCGGGTCTTTATCCGTTGCAGCGCGCGGCGCTCGTGCCGCGCGACATCTTCATGGGCGCCGCCGACCTCGCCGTGACGAGCGCGACGCTGCGCAACGAAAACGCAAAGCTGCGCGAGAAGGACCTGCAGCTGTCGCAGCAGGCCAACACTGCCGCGTCGCTCGCTGCCGAAAATAGTCATCTGCGCGCACTGATGCAACTGTCGCAGCAGCTGACCACGCAATCGCTTCCCGCCGAAATCCAGTACGACACGCGCGATCCGTTCACGCAGAAGGTCGTGATCGGACGTGGCGCGCAGCAAGGCATCCAGAACGGCTCGCCGGTCGTCGACGAGGACGGCGTGATCGGCCAGGTCACACGGGTGTTCCCGCTGCAGGCCGAAGTCACGCTGCTGACGGACAAGGACCAGGCGGTGCCGGTCGAAATTCTGCGCACCGGCTTGCGCAGCGTGATCTACGGCACGCCGAAGGGCGACACGCTCGATCTGCGCTTCGTGCCGATCAGCGCCGACGTGCAGACCGGCGACGAGCTCGTCACCAGCGGTCTCGACGGCGTGTATCCGCCGGGGCTGCCGGTCGCGAAGGTCGTGCGCGTCGACAGGCAGGCCGACACCGCGTTTGCGCGCGTGGTCAGTCTGCCGGTCGCGGCGGTGCGCGGCGCGCGTCAGGTGCTGGTGCTGCACGTCCAGAACACCGCGCCACCGCGTCCGGCCGACGAGCCCGACGCGGCGACGGTCGCGAAAGAAGCGAAAGCGAAGAAGGGCGCCAAAGCCGTGGAAGGCAAGGGCGCGGCGGACAAATCCGCCGCCAGGTCGGCGGACAAGAACGCCGCCGACAAAGCCCCCGCCGAAAAACCCGCCGCCAAATCCGCGGAAAAGGCGCCGGCCAAACCCGCCGCCGACAAGAAGTCCGAAAAGCCCGCAGCCGACCGAAAAGCCGACAAACCGGCCGCCGCGAAGAACGCGAAGCCGCAAGCCGAGCCGGGGGCTCAGCCATGAATCGCCCGCAATACATCCTGCAGCCGGTCAACCCGTACTTCATCGCGTTCAGCCTCGCCTCCGCGTTCCTGCTGAACCTGATGCCGTGGGGGCGTCTCGCCGGCGTGCCCGATTTCGTCGCGCTCGTGTTGCTGTTCTGGAATGTGCATCAGCCGCGCAAGGTCGGCATGGGCATCGCGTTTTTTCTCGGCCTGCTGATGGACGTGCACAACGCGAGCCTGCTCGGCGAGCACGCGCTCGCCTACACGCTGCTGTCGTACGGCGCGATCACGATTCACCGCCGCGTGCTGTGGATGTCGCTCGGCGTGCAAACCTTCGCGGTGATGCCGCTACTCGTCGTCGCGCAACTGGTGCCGTTCGTGATCCGGTTGTTGACCGGTGCGGCGTTTCCGGGCTGGAGTTATCTGATCGACGGTTTCGTCGAAGCCGCGCTGTGGCCGCTCGCGAGCATCTTGCTGCTGATGCCGCAGCGCCGCCCCGCCGACCCGGACGATACGCGCCCCATTTGAACCCGCATCGGGCCCACGGCCCGCGGCCAATTTGGGCGCACACTCTTGATGGCCGCATGCCGGCCTTTTGCAGAATCGCATGACCGAATTCAAGGACACTCAACAGCAGCTCACGAAATTCCGCCTGCGCGTCGCGGCGGCGGGCCTGTTCGTGTTCGTCTGCTTCGGGCTGATCGGCTTTCGCTTCCTGTTCCTGCAGGTCTGGCACTACAGCAAGTACTCGCTGCAGGCCGATGAAAACCGCATCTCCGTCGCGCCGATCGTGCCGAACCGCGGCATCATCACCGACCGCAACGGCGTCGTGCTCGCAAAAAACTACTCGGCCTACACGCTCGAAATCACACCCTCGAAGCTGAACGACACGCTCGATAACGTGGTCGACAATCTCGCTACGGTAGTCTCGATCGACGCGCGCGACCGCCGCCGCTTCAAGAAGCTGCAGGAAGACTCGAAGAACTTCGAAAGTCTGCCGATCCGCACGCGCCTGACCGACGACGAAGTCGCGCGCTTCACCGCGCAGCGCTTCCGTTTCCCCGGCGTCGAAGTGCGCGCGCGGCTGTTCCGTCAGTACCCGCTCGGGCCGACCGCCGCGCACGTGATCGGCTACATCGGACGGATTTCGCAGCGCGACCAGGACCGCATCGACGACGCCAGCGATCAGAACGACAGCGATCCGGACCACTACGATCCGCGTCTGGACGCGAACAACTACAAGGGCACCGATTACATCGGCAAGATCGGCGTCGAGCAGAGTTACGAAACCGAGCTGCACGGCCAGACCGGCTTCGAGGAAGTCGAGGTGACGGCGGGCGGCCGCCCGGTGCGCACGCTGTCGCGCACCCAGGCGACGCCGGGCAACAACCTCGTGCTATCGCTCGACATCGGCCTTCAGCAGGTCGCCGAGCAGGCGTTCGCCGGACGTCGCGGCGCGCTCGTGGCGATCGAGCCGTCCACCGGCGACGTGCTCGCGTTCGTGTCGGCGCCGAGCTTCGACCCGAATTCATTCGTCGACGGCATCGACCAGCAGACCTGGGACGAGCTGAACAACTCGCCCGACCATCCGCTGCTGAACCGGCCACTACACGGCACGTACCCACCGGGCTCGACCTACAAGCCGTTCATGGCGCTCGCCGCGCTGTCGCTGCACAAGCGCACGCCGAGCTGGGGCTTCCAGGACCCCGGCTACTACACGTTCGGCGGCCACACGTTCCGCAACGACGTGCGCTCGGGCCAGGGTTGGGTGGACATGAACCGTGCGATCGTCGTGTCGAACGACACGTACTTCTACATGCTCGCGCACGATCTCGGCGTCAACAACATCGCGAACTTCATGAAACCGTGGGGCTTCGGGCAGATCACCGGCATCGACATCGCCGGCGAAGCGAAGGGCATCCTGCCGTCGACCGACTGGAAGCGCCACGCGTACCGCAAACCCGAGCAGCAGAAGTGGTACGAAGGCGAGACGGTCAGCCTCGGCATCGGCCAGGGCTACAACTCGTTCACGATCCTGCAGCTCGCGCATGCCACCGCAACGCTCGCGAACAACGGCGTCGTGATGAAGCCGCACCTCGTGCGCGACATCGAGAATCCGATCACGAAGGACACGCGGCCGGTGGTGCGCGACCCGAGTGACAGGATCGCGGTCAAGCAGCAGGACATCGACTTCATCAAGCATGCGATGGAAGGCGTGATCACGAACGGCACGGCGGCCAAGGTGTTCACCGGCGCGGCGTACCAGGCGGCAGGCAAGACCGGTACCGCGCAGGTGTACTCGCTGCAAGGCGCGAACTACAAGGGTCACGCGATCGCTGAGAATTTGCGCGATCACGCGCTGTTCATCGCGTTCGCGCCCGTCGAGCAACCGAAGATCGCGCTCGCGCTGATCGTCGAAAACGGCGGCTGGGGCGCGGAGGCGGCCGGTCCGATCGCGCGCAGGGTGCTCGACTATTACCTGGTCGGCAAGAACAAGCCCGGCGTGGTCGAAGCAGCCGTCGCGGCAGCGGCATCGAACACCGTCGAAGCGTCCGCGCCACAGGTCGGTGAGACGCCGGCGCAGCACGAGGGCGCCCAGCCGCTCAGGATTGCGGCGGGCTTCAAGGCACTGCCGGTGCCGGGGGCGGCGGCTGCCGCGGCGGCCTCGGGTGCGTCGGCGGCTGTTGCGGCTTCGGGCGCGAACGGCGCGTCCGTGCCGGTGGCGGCATCGGCTGGCGCGGCGGCAACGGTGCCGGCCAGCGCACCGGCAGCGGCTTCGGCCAGTGCGGCGCGGGCGGCGTCGGCGGCCAGGGCGGCATCGGCTTTGGCCGCGGCAAAGAAATCCGCGTCGCGTACGTCCGACGCCCCGCACAAACCCCGTCCGGCCAGCGAGCCGGCGCCGAGCGTCGCGGCCCCATCGCGCGAGGACGGCGTCCAGGGCGCGTCACCGCGCCAGCCCGCCACCGGCGGTGTCGACGAATAAGGAGAAAGGCATGCAATTCGACAAGCGCGCCTGGCTCGACCGCATCAAGCGGATGTTCGCGGGCTTCGACCGTCCGCTCGCCCTGATCGTGTTTCTGCTGCTGTGCGTCGGCATCGTCACGCTGTACAGCGCGAGTCTCGATATGCCGGGCCGCGTCGAAGACCAGTTGCGCAACATCCTGCTCACCTTCGTGCTGATGTGGGGGCTCGCCAATGTGCCGCCCAACACGCTGATGCGCTTCGCGGTCCCGCTTTACACGTTCGGGATCGCGTTACTGGTCGCGGTCGCGATGTTCGGTCTCACGCGCAAAGGCGCGAAGCGCTGGATCAACGTCGGCGTGGTGATCCAGCCATCGGAAATACTGAAGATCGCGACACCGCTGATGCTCGCCTGGTACTACCAGCGCCGCGAAGGCGTGATGCGCTGGTACGACTACCTGGTGGGCTTCGCGATCCTCATCGTGCCGGTCGGCCTGATCGCGAAGCAGCCCGACCTCGGCACGGCCGTGCTCGTGTTCGCCGCCGGCCTGTTCGTGATTTACTTCGCGGGGCTGAGTTTCAAGCTGATCGTGCCGGTGCTGATCGCAGGCGTGATCGCGGTTGTGTCGATCGCGGCGTTCCAGGACAAGATCTGTCAGCCCGAAGTGCAGTGGCCGCTGATGCACGACTATCAGAAGCACCGTATCTGCACGCTGCTCGATCCGACCTCGGACCCGCTCGGCAAAGGCTTCCACACGATTCAGGCGGTGATAGCGATCGGTTCGGGCGGCCCGCTCGGCAAGGGCTGGCTGAAGGGAACGCAAGCGCATCTGGAGTTCATCCCGGAAAAGCACACCGACTTCATCTTCGCGGTGTTTTCGGAAGAGTTCGGATTGGCGGGCGGGATCGTGCTGCTCACGCTGTACATGCTATTGATCGCGCGCGGGCTCTACATCGCGGCCAATGGCGCGACCTTGTTCGGGCGATTATTGGCCGGCTCGTTGACGATGGCGTTCTTCACGTACGCGTTCGTCAATATCGGCATGGTGAGCGGCATTCTGCCGGTGGTCGGCGTGCCGTTGCCGTTCATGAGTTACGGCGGCACCGCGCTGACTACACTGGGTGTCGCGACCGGGCTGATCATGAGTGTCGCGCGACAGAAGCGGTTGATGCAGAGCTAAGCGTCGCTAACGGCACGCAGCAATCGAAAATGCCAAAAGGGCGCTCGTTGCGAGCGCCCTTTTGCTTGATTGCTGCTTCACTACTGGGGTTTCACTTCCTTCTGATCGCGCAACTGCGCGCTCAACTGCTGATACTTCAGGCGCGCGGCCGGATCGCCCTGTGCCGCCGCGGCCGCGTAATACGCGCGCGCCACATTCAGATTCCGGTCGACACCATCGCCGCCGCGCTCGTAGAACGAGCCGGTCACATACTGCGCGGTCATGTCGCCGCCCTGCGCCGCCTTCTTGTACCAGACGAACGCCTGCTTGTTGTCGCGCTCGGTACCACGTCCGTCGAGGAACTGATTCGCGAGCGCGAGTTCCGCCTGCACATGACCCTGCGCGGCGGCCTTCATGAACCAGCGATGCGCCTCCACCGGGTCGCGCTCGACGAACTCGCCATCGTCGTACATCTTGCCGTACACGTATTGCGCGTGCGACATGTTCGCATCGGCGGCCTTGCGCAGCCACTTCTTGCCTTCGTCGACGTTGACCGGCGTGCCTTCGCCGTTGAGCAGCATCATCGCGTAGTTGAACTGGGCGAGCCGGCTGCCGCGCTCGGCGGCCTCGCGGAATTCGGTCAGCGCAGCGGCGAGGTTGCCGGCGTTGTAATCGGCCACCGCGGATTGCGTCTGCGGATCGTTCGACCTGGCGACGTGATCCTGTGCGTACGCGACGCTCCACGCGGTACTCGCGAGCAGCGCCGCCGCAATGGTCACTTGCGCGGCCGCCCGCGCAATCCTCGGCCCGGCGCCCCGCTGCACTCTGCCGTTCATGACCTCACCTCCTGTAATGCCTGGCGCGTCGCGCGCAACATCCAGATCACGTCCGCGGCCAGCGCCACGAAGCGAAAGCCCGCGTCGCGATGCTGCCGCGCGCCGGCCACGTCCATCGCGAAGATGCCGGCGGCAATGCCGGCTTGGCCGGCCGCGCTGACGATGCGCGCCATCGCCGCCTGCACGTCCGCGTGCTTCGCGTCGCCGAGATGACCGAGGCTCGCGGCCAGATCGGCCGGCCCGACGAACACGCAGTCGACGCCCGGCGTCGCCGCGATTTGCTCGACCTCGCGCAAGCCGCGCGCCGATTCGATCTGCACAATCGTCGCGATTTGTGCGTTCGCCGTCTGCACGTAGTCGCGCCGCATGCCGTAGCCGGCCGCACGCACGACGCCCGCGACACCGCGCAGGCCGTCGAGCGCCTCCGCGGTCGGATATTGGGTGAGCCGCACGGCGCGTGCCGCGTCTTCAGCGGATTCGATGTTCGGGAACATCAGCGTGCGCGCGCCGGCGTCGAGCACGCGCTTGACGAGCCACGGCTCGCTCGCGGGCACGCGCACCACCGGCTCGCTCGGCAGATGGGCGGCGGCGATCGCGCGCAATTGCGACTCGACGCCGCCGCTATCGTTCGGCGCGTGCTCCATGTCGATCAGCAGCCAGTCGAAGCCGGCGTGCGCGAGCGCTTCGGCGGCGGCCTCGCTGCCGAGCGACAACCACAGCCCGAACAGCGGCGCGTTGTCCTTCAGACGTTGTTTGAGGGAGTTGGTGAAGGTGCTCATCGGCTGGCCTCGCGCAGGTTTGCAATGCGAAGCGGGGCCAGATAGCGAATCAGGCAGGCACCGGGGCGCTGACGGCCTCGATGCCTGCTGCGACGCGATGCGGTGACCGGCATGTCTCGCTCCGGGTGTTGGTCGGAACGATCATACCGTGACAATAACGCGAGAGTTCGCTCGCGCGGCGAGATGTGGATTCAGGCGGGAAGCTAGTCGCGGACCACGTCGGCCCAGCAGTTCGGCGTCTCGTACAGACGCACTTTATGCAGGCGCAGGTTCACGCCGTAGTGCGCGTCGTAGACGTTCGCGAGGATATCGAATGCAATCGCGGCAAGGTTCTCGACGGTGGGGATGCGATCGATCACGACCGTCTTGTGACCCGCCATGCTGTCGAGAAAGCCACGCACCTGCGTGTCGCATTCGTAGACGAGAAACGCGTGGTCCCACTTGTCGACCAGGTGCTCGTTTGCGAGCGACTTCACGTCGGCGAAATCCATCACCATGCCGCGGTCGGGCGCGCCTTCGGTGTCGACCAGATCGCCTTGCAGCGTGATTTCGAGCACATAGCGATGGCCGTGCAGATTACGGCACTGGCTGCGGTGATCGGGGATGCGGTGGCCCGCGTCGAATTCGAGTTTTCGGGTAATCGTCAGCACGGCAAATCAGGGAATGTTCAGATACTTGTGAGTCTGCATCGACAGGCGCCACTGCGGATGACGCTTGCACCAGTCGATCGCGAGCTTCGTGTTGATGTCGCGCGACGGACCGTCCATCGGCTGGACGAGGAAATACTCGAAGTCGAGCTTCGCGTAGTCGGCGAGGCGCTGGTTGTCCTGCGGGATCACGACCTTCAGTTCGTTGCCCTTCGTCACGACGAGCGGCGCGTCGGCCTTGGGGCTCACGCAGATCCAGTCGATCGTGTCGAGCACCGGCAGCGAGCCGTTGGTCTCGATCGCGATCTCGAAGCCGGCCGCGTGCAGCGCGACGACGAGCGGCTGATCGATCTGCAGCATCGGCTCGCCGCCGGTGCACACGACGAAGCGTTCGCCCTCGCCTTGCGGCCATTGCGACGCGATCATCGCGACGAGTTCGTCAGGTGTACGGTACTTGCCGCCGTTCTCTCCGTCGGTGCCGACGAAGTCGGTGTCGCAGAAACGGCAGACGGCTTCCGCGCGATCCTCTTCGCGGCCCGACCACAGATTGCAGCCTGCAAAACGGCAGAACACGGCCGGCCGCCCGGCATTCGCGCCCTCACCCTGCAACGTGTAGAAGATTTCCTTGACCGCGTACGTCATGCTGCTTTCTGTCCTGTGTTCCTGAATCAATGATGCGCGCTCTTGCGCGAACCGTCACACGGGCTCGGTGACTTTCTCACCGGCGAGGTAAGCCTCATAGCCACGTTTGCGCAACCGGCATGCCGGGCATTCGCCGCAGCCGAAGCCCCATGAATGCAGTTCGGCGCGTTCGCCGAGGTAGCAAGTGTGGGTCTCGACGCGCACCAGTTCGACCAGTGCGTCGCCGCCGAGCTCGTGCGCGAGACGCCATGTGTCGGCCTTGTCGAGCCACATTAGCGGTGTCTCCAGCGCAAAACGCTTGTCCATGCCGAGATTCAGCGCAACCTGCAACGCCTTCATCGTGTCGTCGCGGCAATCGGGGTAGCCCGAGAAGTCCGTCTCGCACATCCCGCCGACCAGCACCTGCAAACCGCGCCGATACGCGATGGCCGCGGCGATCGTCATGAACATCAGATTGCGGCCCGGCACGAACGTGTTCGGCAACCCATTGGCCGTGGCTTCGATCTCGATCTCGCGCGTCATCGCGGTGTCGCTGATCGCGCCGAGCAGCGACAGGTCGATCGTGTGATCGTCGCCGAGACGATCGGCCCACGCCGGAAACGCACGCACGACGGCCTGACGGAACCCCTCTCGGCATTCGAGCTCGACCCGATGACGCTGACCATAGTCGAAGCCGATCGTTTCGACCGTGTCGTAACGATCGAGCGCCCACGCGAGACATGTGGCGGAATCCTGGCCGCCGGAAAACAGCACTAGCGCGCTACGCTTAGCGTCTTTGCGGATCACCGTGATACTCCGTGAATGAGAGCGCCACGTCGCGCTGCGCGAGATGCGCTATGCGAGCAACGCGGCGCGACGTGTGCCGGCATTGTGCCGGCCCAAAGCAGTATAGGTCGCGCGTTGCGCGTGAACGTGGCTGGGCGCTTATACCGCCGATCGTCGGGCGAAGGATTGGGTGCTTCGGTGCGATACGCTCGGCACCGCATTCGCGCGGTATACGACCGCGTGCGACGCCTGCATGCAAGTCCTTGAACTGGCGCGATTTTATCACGCGACACCGAATGTCACCGACGCCTGTTGTCCTACGCGTCGCGGCTCCAACTGCATGGCGAGCCAAAGTGACGACTTGTCCGCCAAACGGAAAAGCCCCAGGAATCTTGCGATTTCCTGGGGCTGAATCCTGGTGGCCTGGGGCGGAATCGAACCACCGACACGCGGATTTTCAATCCGCTGCTCTACCAACTGAGCTACCGGGCCAACGAAGAACGAAACTATATCAAGCGATCTGCAGTTCAGCAAGCCCTTTCATAAAAAATATCGCCGGGCCGCGTTTGCATGCAACACGTGGCGCTTACTCGCCCTTGTTCTTGCCGAGATCGACGCCGAGTTGCTTCAGCTTGCGATAAAGATGCGTGCGCTCCAAACCGGTTTTCTCCGCGACGCGCGTCATGCTGCCGTTCTCGCGCGCGAGGTGATATTCGAAGTACGCGCGCTCGAACGCGTCGCGCGCATCGCGCAGCGGAATGTCGAACGAGATGGACGCGGTTTGCGCGGCGAGCGCACCGCCGCCGACGCCATCGGCCGACAGCATCGGCAACGCGGCCGCCGACGCGACCGACGATGCGCTGACCGGCAACGCCGGCTTCGCGGCCACACCGCCAGGCACGGCCGCCGAGTTGCCGCGCGCAAGTCCCTGCTCGACCGCCTTCAGCAGCTTTTGCAACGCGATCGGCTTTTCGAGGAAGTTGAGCGCGCCGATCTTGGTGGCCTCGACCGCGGTGTCGATCGTCGCGTGACCGGACATCATGATGACGGGCATCGTCAATTGACCTTGCGCGGCCCATTCCTTGAGCAGCGTTACGCCGTCGGTGTCCGGCATCCAGATGTCGAGCAGCACGAGGTCCGGCGCCTGACGCAGCCGGAACTCGCGCGCCTCCTGCGCGTTTTCAGCGGCCTCCACGACATGTCCCTCGTCGCTGAGGATCTCCGAGAGCAGTTCCCGGATGCCCATTTCATCATCTACCACCAGGATGGTTGCCATTTACGCTGCCCTTGTCTGCACTGTTGCTTTTGTCGTTCCCTGCGACGCGCCACCATGCGCCAGATGCGCACCCGAACCAGGTGCACCCGGCTGCGCGGGCTCGTCCGCCAGTTGAAGGAAGAGAATCGAAATCTGCGCGCCTTCGATCACGTCGCCAGCCTTCATGCGATTGCGAATGTCGATGCGCGCGCCATGTTCGTCGACGATCTTCTTGACCATCGCAAGTCCCAGACCCGTACCTTTGGCCTTGGTCGTCACGTACGGCTCGAACGCGCGCGTGAGGATGCGCGCGGGGAAGCCCGGTCCGTTATCCGACACGGTCAGACGTACCGCGACGCGCGCCTTGCCTTGCACGTCGGGGTCTCCGTATTCTACTGTCCTCGTCTCGAGCAAAACACGCGGATGCGCGACTTCCGCGACCGCGTCCTGCGCGTTCTGCAGCAGGTTGTGGATCACCTGACGCAATTGCGTCGCGTCGCCACGTATTGCCGGCAAGGCCGCAAGCTCGACCTGGATCACGCCCTTGCCTTCCTCGATACCGTACAGCGTGAGCACTTCGCTGACCAGATCGTTCAATTGCAGATGCGCGAGGACCGCGGGCGGTGTGCGCGCGTAGTCGCGGAAATCGTCGACCATCTGCTTCATCGCCGCAACCTGATTGACGATCGTCGTCGCACCGCGCTTCAGCACGTCCGCATCCGACGGCGCGAGCTTGTCGGCGAGCTTCATCTGCAAACGCTCGGCCGACAGTTGAATCGGCGTGAGCGGATTCTTGATCTCGTGCGCGAGGCGCCGTGCGACTTCGCCCCATGCAATCGACCGCTGTGCGGAGATCACGTCGGAGATGTCGTCGAACACGACCACGTAGCCCGAGGTCTGGATGTCTTCGGCATCGCGCTCGTTCGCCGCGACGAGCCGTGCGCCGCGCACGAGCAACGTCAGCGGCTCGGTCTCGCCGGGAACCGGCACCGAGAACTGCTGCTGCCAATGGCCGTTGTCGTCATGGCCGTCTTCGCTCGCCGCTTCGCGATCGGCGAATGCCTTGCGCACCATCGCGCCGAATTCGCCGAGCACGCCGATCTGATCGAGCGACGAACCGAGCACCGTCTGGAACGGCTGACGGAAAATCCGCTCGGCGCCGCGATTCGCGGTGGTCAGCCGGAACTGCCGGTCGAATACGAACACGCCCGCGGTCAGGTTCGCGAGGATGCTCTCGAGATACGCCTTCGAATGCTCGAGCGCGATACGATTTTTCTCGACGGCCCCGCGCGCTTCCGCCAACTGCCGCGTCATCGCGTTGAACGACTGAGTCAGGAAGCCGAGTTCGTCGCGGGATTTGATCTCGCGCTTCGGCGTGTAGTCGCCCTCGGTGATTTCCTTCGTGCCCTGCGCGAGCAGAAACAGCGGCCGCGCGAGCTGATTGCCGAGCGCGAGCGCGAGCATCATCGCGATGAAGGTCGCGAGAAACAGCGACAGCGTCAGCGTGCCGATGTACATCTTGCGCAGGCCGGTGCGGCCGAGCGCCTTCTCCTGATACTCGCGATACGCGCGCTGCACCGCGTCGGCATTGCGCGCGAGTGTCGTCGAAACTGGCTGCGTCAGTTGCAGGAAGCGCTCGGTGGGCTGCAATAGCGATGCGTTCGCATCGGGAATACGCTGCACCACGCGCAGACGCAGCGCGCCCTTGCCGCCCTGCGCGTGCGCGTCGCCGTCCACCTCGCCTTCGATCGCCGCATAGCCGTGGCCTCGCGCCTGCTCGATCATCAACGGTGTCGGCAGATCGTTCGGCAGCAGCATCGCGTAATTGCTGGACGCCTGCGCGACCACGTGCATGTCCGGCGTCGCGCCCGACATGCTGCGGGTCGGCTCGACGATCGTCGCGTCCTGCACGCCGAACTGGTCGCGCAGACGCAGCAACGTCAGCGTGGTGCCGGCCGCATCCGCGCTCGCGATCTGCTCGGACATCAGACGCGCCTTCGTCTGCAAATCGGACAGCGACGCGTCGAGCATGCCGCGCCCGAGATTGAGGCCGGACGCTAGCGCGGTTTCGACGTTCACGTCGAACCACGACTCGATGCTGCGCGACACGAACTGATACGACACGATGTAGATGATGCCGCCCGGCACCACGCCGACCAGCGCCATGAAGAACGCGAGCTTCGCGAGCAGCCGTGTGCCGAATTTGCCCGTGCGTAAGCGCACGACGATGATGACGACGAGCGTCGCCACCACCAGCAGAAAGATCATCGCGACCGCGACGTTGGCCGCGTACAGCCACTGGTAATAGCGGTCGAAGAATTCGGTGTTCGCGCTCGCGGCGGCCAGCAATACGAGCAGCAGCACGGCCGTGACCGCGACCGTCGACACCAGCACGCGCACGACGATGCTGCTGACACTGGTGGAAGATGAGCGCACTTTATTTAGCACGATCGGCCGCCGTGAAAGTGAAGCGCTTCCAATCGGAGGCGAGGTTCCAGTCGCGGTTGTTCACCGCGTCGATCTGGAACGGCTTGGGCATCAGCCCGATGTCGAGTTGCATGCGCACCGACGCGTTATAGGTTTCGCCGACACGCACCTCATTGCGGTCGATCACGTGCCACGACGTCACGTGTTTGATCACAGCGAGCGCATCCTTCAGCGTGGAAAAGCCGAGCTGCAAGCCGCCCGACTGCACGCTCGACACGCGATATTCGCGCGTGAGCGGCTGGAACGACAGCCGCAAGCTTTGCGACACGCTGACCGGCTGCTCGTCGAACCAGTACCAGCGCGGCCGGCTCAATTCGAAATCGGTCGTGAAATAAAGCGGAATGCCTTTGTTGACCGCATCTTCGAGATTGCTGTTCAGCTCGAATTCGAAATGCGCATCGAGACTCCAACCGCCGTTGTCCGCCTGCAGCGACGCCCGCTGCACCGCGATCGAGTCAGCATGCGCCGCGCCCGGCGCTGCAAGCCAGACGGCCAGCGCGATCCAGAGCACGGCAGCGAGCCGAAGCGGGAAGAAGCGTTTTATGGTCACCGTTTCTGAAAGCGCGCGTAGAAAAATCCGTCGTGGTCTGAGTTCGTGCCGGCGCTGAATTCAGCGGGTCGTCCAGCATGAGAACCGGCCGATGAGTCGGCGGGCGCGCGAGCAACTGAGGGTAAAAGCTGCCCCGGCGCGTCCAATCGTACCGCATCCTGATGCCGGTTTCCAAACCACTGAGCCTGCAACTCGCCTTCTTCGGGGAAGACCGAACAGGTAACGTAAAGCAACTCGCCGCCGGGTTTCACGAGCGGCCACAGCGCGTCGAGAATGCGGCGCTGTTCGGCGACGAGCGCGGCGATATCCGACTGGCGACGCAGCCAGCGGATATCCGGATGACGCCGCACGATGCCCGACGCAGAGCATGGCACGTCGGCGAGGATGCGGTCGAACGGTTGGTCAAGATCGTCGTGCCACTGCGCGGCGTTGCCCGCGTCGCCGATGCGCACTTCCGCTTCGAGCTTCAGACGCCGCAGGTTTTCGCCGATGCGGCGCGCGCGCGACGCATCGCTTTCGAGCGCAACGAGTTGAATGTTGGCGAGTTCGAGCAGATGGCCGGTCTTGCCGCCAGGGGCCGCGCATGCGTCGAGCACGCGCATGCCGTCACGCACGCCGAGCAATTGCGCGGCGAGTTGCGCGCCTGCGTCCTGTACAGACACGAGCCCTTCGCTGAAGCCCGGAATGCGCTCGACCGGCATCGGCGTGGCGAGCGTGACCGCGTGCTCGCCGGCCTTGCTCGCGGCGATCTGCTGGCGTTGCAGCTCTTGCAGATAGGCGTCGACCGTCGAATGGCGCGCGTTCACGCGCAACGTCAGCGGACCTTGCGTGTTGCCGACGGCCAGCACCGATTGCCACGCCTCGGGCCATGCGCGCTTCACCGCGTCGATCCACCAGGCCGGATAGTTCCAGCGCGCGGCTTCGTCGGCTTGCACGGCGGCGAGCAACGTGTCGCGCTCACGCAAGAAGTTACGCAGCACCGCATTGACGAGCCCCTTCGCGAACCCGAACTCGCGGCGCGCGCCGATCGCCCTGACCGCCTGGTCGACGACCGTAAACGGCGTGTAAGCGGCGCTCGCTTCGTCGTCGACGAGCAGTGCGAGCGCGCACGCAAGCACATGCGCGACGTGCGGCGGTGGCGCTTTCTTCACGAGCTTCCCAATCAGCCACTCGGCGGTCGCGAGACGGCGCATCGTGCGATAGGCGATGTCCTGCACCGCGCCGCGCGCCGCTGCGGCGTTGCCCTCGGGCATCGACACGAACACGCTTTGCAGCGCTGCGGGCAAGGCCGCGCCGAGACGCACGGCGCCGACGGCCTGAGCCGCGCAGTCGAGCGCGAACCCGAGCGATTCGGGCGACAGGTGCAGCGCCGACAAACGGGATTCGCGCGAGCGCGCCGACGAGGAAGCAGAACGCGAAGAAGGCTTTGAAGTCATGAAGGGAGCAAGGGCCAGCCGCACGGTGCGCGCGGCGCAATCAGCGCACATTGTAGCGTGGCGCCGGTGGGGCGCCGCCGTGCGGGGGCGGCGGCAGACGCAGTCGCGCGGTGGCGACGAACGGTGCGAAAAAAAGCGAGCCTCGCGGGCCCGCTCTTCAGTACTTCAGGATCGACGCGCCGAACGACCCGGCGGCTCAGTCGAAGCGCCCGGTGCGCGCCATTTCCATCAGACGTGCGATGCGTTCTTCGGTCGCAGGGTGTGTCGAGAACAGGTTCGCGATACCGCCGCCCGAGAGCGGATTCATGATCATCATCTGCGCGGTGGCCGGATGCGCCTCGGCCGTCGGGAACGGAATGCCGCTCGCATAGCGATGGATCTTGTCGAGCGCCGACGCCAAGGCCTGCGGGTCGCCCGAAATTTGCGCGCCGCCACGGTCGGCTTCGAATTCGCGCGCACGCGAAATCGCCATCTGGATCAGCGCGCCCGCAATCGGCGCGAGCAGCGCAACCGCGATGCTCGCGATCGGGTTCGCGGGACGCCCGTTTTCGTCGCGGCCGCCGAAGAACATCGCGAAGTTCGCCAACGCGGAAATCGCGCCGGCCATGGTCGCAGAAATCGTCGAGATCAGAATGTCGCGGTGCTTCACGTGCGAAAGTTCGTGCGCCATGACGCCGCGCATTTCGCGCTCGGACAGCACGCGCAGAATGCCGGTGGTCGCCGCGACCGCCGCGTGCTCCGGATTGCGGCCGGTGGCGAATGCGTTCGGCGCGTCTTCGTTGATCAGGTAGACGCGCGGCATCGGCAGGTTCGCGCGCGTGGCGAGATCGCGCACCATCCGATAGAACTGCGGCGCACTGTTTTCGTCGACTTCCTGCGCGTTGTACATGCGCAGGACCATCTTGTCCGAGAACCAGTACGAAAAGAAATTCATCCCAAGGGCGATCACGAGCGCGAGCATCATGCCGCGCGACCCGCCTATCATCCCGCCGATCACGATGAAAAGGGCCGTAATCGCGGCCATCAACATCGCGGTTTTCACCCAATTGAACATGTCTGCAACTCCTTGCCCCGAGCGTGGCCTTCGTCTCCGTGCCGCGCGATTGCGGCGCCAGATTGTAAGCGAAACGTTAGATATGGGCGATGCGGGAAAATTCAATCATCGCGAGGCGGTCGCGAGTTTGATGCCGAGGCCCACGAACGCGCTGCCGACGCCGCGATCGAGCCAACGCTTGACCGTCGGCTTGCCCGAGAAACGCTGCGTGACGCTGCCCGCGATCCACGCGACGAAGCTGTTCCAGACCATGCTCATCAGCACGAAGACCGCGCCGAGCGCCAGAAACGCGAAGGTCTTGTGTTCGCTGCCCGTCGCGACGAACTGCGGGAAGAACGACACGAAGAACAGCACGACCTTCGGGTTCAGCACATTGGTCCAGAAGCCTTGCAGGAACAACTGCCGCAGCGACTTCGGCGTGGACGGCGCACGCGCGTCGCCGGCAGGTGCAACCGCGGCCGGCTTCGTGAAGATCAGGCGCACACCCAGATAGATCAGATAAATCGCGCCGACGAATTTGACGATGGTGAACGCGGTGGCCGACGCGGCCAGCAGCGCGGTCAGCCCGAACGCGCAGGCCAGCGAGTGAATGCAGCAGCCCGCCGAAATGCCGAGCGCCGACATCAGCCCCGCGCCGCGGCCCTGGGCGACGCTGCGCCCGACGATATAAGCGGTATCCGGCCCCGGCGTGATGTTCAGGAGAAAAACCGCGACGATGAAAAACTCGAAATGGACGATGCCGAACATGTGATGAACCCTCGAAAACCTGGTCTGCCGCATGGAGGATTCTAACGCGCGGCGGGCTCGCGGCGCGCGCAGGGAACGCCGGCGGAATCGACGATGCTCCGGGGCGCGCGCCGCGCTTATTGCGCCTCGGGAAGCTCGAAGCGCTGGCCTGCGGCGAACGGCGAACCGGCAAGGAATTCGCGCACCGGCAGGCGCTTGCCACCGGGCTTCTGCAATTGCGTCAGACGCAGTGCGCCTTCGCCGCAAGCGACCAGCACGCCGTCGGGAGAAACCTCGGTGATGGTGCCAGGCGTCTTGTCGTTGCCGGAGGTCGGCGAGGCCACGGCGGTGGCGGCCCAGATCTTGACGGTGCTGCCGTCGGCGAGCGTGCCGGCGCCGCCGGGGAACGGATCGAACGCGCGCACCTGGCGCGCAAGCGCCTCGGCCGGGCGGCGCCAGTCGAGCGCCGCTTCGTGCTTGGCGATTTTCTCGGCGTAGGTCACGCCGTCGGCCGGTTGCGGGGTCGAGGCCAGCTTGCCGCTGCGCTCGAGCTCGGTCAGGGCATCGACGATCAGTTGCGCGCCGTGCTCGGCGAGGCGGTCGTGCAGCGTGGCGGTGGTGTCGTCGGCGGAGATCGGGGTCCGGACTTCGGAGATCATCGCGCCGGTGTCGAGGCCGGCGTCCATCTGCATCAGCGTGATGCCGGTTTGCGCGTCGCCCGCTTCGATCGCGCGATGAATCGGCGCCGCGCCGCGCCAGCGCGGCAGCAGCGACGCGTGAATGTTGATGCAGCCGAAGCGCGGAATGTCGAGCACTTCCTGCGGCAGGATCAGCCCGTAGGCGGCGACCACCATCACGTCGTGCGGCGTCGCGCGCAGTTGCTCGATGCCGGCGGCGGCTTCCTCGGGGTACTTGCCGGCGCGGCGCAGCGACGTGGGCTGCGCAACCGCGAGGCCATGCTCCTGTGCGTAGCGCTTGACGGGGCTCGCCTGCAGCTTCATGCCGCGTCCCGCGGGCCGGTCCGGCTGCGTCAAGACGAGCGGCACGGCAAACCCGGCGCGATGAATCGCGGCCAGCGCGGCCGCGGCGAATTCCGGCGTACCGGCAAAGATGACGCGCAACGAATGAGTCATGAATGAGCGGCGGGCAAGTTGAAAGCGCGTTACATCGCGTGGGCGAGCTTCTTCATCTTGTTCTTGATGCGCGTTTGCTTCAGCGGCGACAGATATTCGACGAACACGCGGCCCATCAGGTGATCCATCTCGTGCTGGATGCACACGGCGAGGAGGTCCTCGCAATCGAGCTCGAACGTTTCGCCCTTCTCGTTGAGCGCACGCACGCGCACTTTCTCGGCACGCTCGACGTTGTCGTAGATCCCGGGCACCGACAGGCAGCCCTCTTCCGACAACTTCCTCTCATCGCTCGACCAGATGATTTCCGGGTTGATGAACGCGAGCAATTCGTCGTGCGTTTCCGACACGTCGATCACGATCACGCGTTCGTGCACGTCCACCTGGGTGGCGGCGAGGCCGACGCCGGGCGCCGCGTACATCGTTTCGGCCATGTCGGCGACGAGGCGGCGGATACGGTCGTTGACCTCCTCGACTGGCTTCGCCACCTTGTGCAGCCGTTTGTCGGGGTAATTGAGGATATTCAGTAAAGCCATGATTTCGAGTGTGATTTCAGACGCCGCTAACCATTGGAGGCTCGCGTTGGCCATTCGGCCAGGTTGTGAGCCCGTCGTAATACGCAGAGGATAGATGGTGTCGAACCAGTTCGATTCAACGCGCCTCGCGCGCCCGACGACGAACCCGCGCGCTCACGCGCGGCGCCGCGGTATTCGCGGCTCATTGCCGTTCTATTGCAGCACGGTTTTATTTCGGATCATGAAAATTTTAGCATGGCGCCCGCCTGCCCGCAGGCCCCGCCAGAGGAGCGACCCACATGCACACCTTGCCCGCAACCCGTATCGAACTGGCCGCCTGGCTACGGTTGTCGCTTGCGCCGGGCCTCAGACCCGCGGCGTTGCGCCTGTTGCTAGCCGCATTCGGACTGCCGGAAGCGCTGTTTGCGCAGTCGCCGGATGCGCTCGCCGAGGTCGCCGGTGAGACCGCTGCGCGCGCGGTGCTGGCGCCGCCGGGTCCGGCGTTCGACGGCCAGCTCGAGGCGGTGCTCGCATGGCGCGAGCAGCCGGGCAACCAGATCGTCACGCTCGACGACCCCGCCTACCCGCCCGCGCTGCTGACGATGCCCGATCCGCCGCCGCTTCTATATATAAAGGGCCGGCTCGATCTGCTGCATACGCGCGCGGTCGCGCTGGTGGGCAGCCGCAGCGCGACGCCGCAGGGCATCGAGGATGCGCGGCGGTTCGCGCGAGCGCTGTCGGCGGCGGGCGTGACGGTCGTCTCGGGGCTCGCGCTCGGCATCGACGGCGCCGCGCATCGGGGCGGGCTCGAAGGTGTCGGCGGGACGGTCGCGGTGATCGGCACCGGCGCGGACCTCGTCTATCCGGCCGCGCATCAGGCGCTCGCGCGGCAGATCGCGGCGCAGGGCGCAATTCTGTCGGAGTGGCCGCTCGGCACGCCGGCGCGCGCCGCCAATTTCCCACAGCGCAACCGGCTGATCGCCGGGCTGGTCAGCGGAGTCGTGATCGTCGAGGCGGCTATGCGCTCCGGTTCGCTGATTACCGCGCGGCTCGCCAACGAGATGGGGCGCGACGTGTTCGCGCTGCCAGGATCGATTTACGCGCCGTTGTCGCGCGGCTGTCATCGGATGATCAAGCAGGGCGCACGGCTCGTGGAAACACCGGACGAGGTGCTGGAAGAGCTGGGTTTTGTCCGACGGACGGCGAACCACGCGGGACGCGCAGCGAAACAGGCAGCTCCGCTGGATCAGGCGCGTTTGCGCGTTTCGTCGGGCGGGACCGCTTTGCGAGCTGCGAGCGCTGCCTTCGCCGATACACGGCCGATCGGGCCGGCCCCACAGCCGGCGCTCGCCCCCGACTCCCAACGTCTGCTCGCCGCGCTCGGCCACTCACCGACCACCCTTGAAATTCTGGCCGCTCGCACCGAGATGCAGGACGCGGCCCTGCACGCCGCCCTGCTCCGGCTCGAACTCGCCGGCGAGGTCACACTGCTGCCCGGCGGCCGCTTCATGCGAGCCCATCATGACTGAGCCGAGACTGACCGGCATCAACGCAGATTGGCAACTCTTCGCGACCGGCCATGCTACATTCGCGCCAAAGCACCCGACAAAGCACACAAGGAAATCACTTCATGCCCGCGCTGAACCTCGACACCGACCAGGACCGGATCGCCGAGCGCGTCAACGACCCCGACACTCTGTTCGTTGCATGCCTGTGCGCGGAGTGGTGCGGAACGTGTCGCGAGTACCGGGACGCCTTCAACCAGCTGGCCGAGCGGCACCCGGAAGTCTGCTTCGCATGGATCGACATCGAAACTCATGCGGATCGGTTCGACGATCTGGACGTCGAGAATTTCCCGACCGTCCTGATCGAAGACTCGGTGACGACACGGTTTTTCGGTACGGTTTTGCCACAGGTGTCGATCGTCGAGCGGATGCTGTCGGATCTGACCGCACTGCCCGGCGTGACCGGTGCGCCGAAGCTGCGGCCTGCGCTGGCGGTCGCCTGAAGGCGGCTTGGCGCGCCGCACGGCCAAACGGAAAGCCTCGCGAAGCGCGGCTTGTGGCACGGGCCGTCGCCGACCATTTCTGGGACAGCATCGCCGCTGGCATCGCTGTCCGCACGCGGCGTTTGCCGCAGTTGATCAACCGCCGGACGCGCAATTATGATGGCGCGCTTTTATCGCACTTGACCCGTTGGGTTCGCGCCTTGTGCTATAAAGCGGTCGTTATTGGGTCGAAAGAGGTCTCAAGCGAGCGTCGCGCGCCATGTTGGCGCTCAAGGCCACCAACCCGGATCTACCAACCTCACATCGAGTCATGTCCAAAGCACTGATCATCGCCGAAAAGCCTTCTGTCGCGAACGACATCGCGCGCGCTTTGGGCGGCTTTACCAAGCATGACGAGTACTACGAAAGCGACGACTACGTTCTTTCGTCGGCAGTGGGCCATCTGCTGGAAATCGCCGCACCCGACGAATACGAAGTCAAGCGCGGCAAGTGGAGCTTTGCCAACCTACCCGTCATTCCTCCGCATTTCGATCTGAATCCGATCGCGAAGAGCGAGTCGCGCCTGAAGGTGCTGACCAAGTTGATGAAGCGCAAGGATATCGACCGTCTGATCAACGCATGCGACGCGGGGCGCGAGGGCGAGCTGATTTTCCGCCTGATCGCTCAGCACGCGAAAGCCAAACAGCCGGTGCAACGGCTGTGGCTGCAGTCGATGACGGCCGGCTCGATCCGCGAGGGTTTCGCACGCCTGCGCAGCGACGAAGAGATGCAGCCGCTCGCCGACGCGGCGCGCTGCCGCTCGGAAGCGGACTGGCTCGTCGGCATCAACGGCACGCGCGCGATGACCGCGTTCAACAGCAAGGGCGGCGGCTTTTTCCTGACCACGGTCGGCCGCGTGCAGACGCCGACGCTGTCGATCGTCGTCGAACGCGAAGAGAAGATTCGACGCTTCGTGCCGCGCGACTACTGGGAAGTGAAGGCGGAGTTCGTCTGCGCGGCCGGCTTTTATGAAGGCCGCTGGTTCGACCCGAAATTCAAGCGCGACGAGTTCGATCCGGAAAAGCGCGATTCGCGCCTCTGGTCGCTGCCCGCGGCAGAGACGATCGTCGCGGCCTGCCGTGGCCAGATGGGCGTGGTGACCGAGGAGTCGAAACCATCGACCCAGCTGTCGCCTGCCCTTTTCGACCTGACCAGCCTGCAGCGTGAAGCCAACGGCCGCTTCGGCTTTTCGGCGAAGAATACGCTGGGCCTCGCTCAGGCGCTGTACGAAAAGCACAAGGTGCTGACCTATCCGCGAACCGACGCGCGCGCGCTGCCGGAAGACTATCTGGACACGGTCAAGCAGACGCTCGGCATGCTCAAGGAGAGCAACAACTACCTGCCGTTCGCGAAACAGGTGCTCGACAAGGGCTGGGTAAAGCCGAACAAGCGCATCTTCGACAATTCGAAGATCAGCGACCACTTCGCCATCATCCCGACGCTGCAGGCACCGAAGAATCTGTCCGAGCCGGAACAGAAGCTCTACGATCTCGTCGTCAAACGCTTCCTCGCGGTGTTCTTCCCGGCCGCCGAATACCGTGTGACGACGCGCATCACCGAGGTGGTCGGCCATTACTTCAAGACCGAAGGCAAGGTGCTCGTCGAGCCGGGCTGGCTGCAGGTCTACGGCCGCGAAACCAGCGGCGAAGATGCGAACCTCGTGCCGGTGCAGAAAGACGAAAAGGTCAAGACCGACAAGATCGCCGCGCAGCAACTGGTCACCAAACCGCCCGCACGCTACAACGAAGCGACGCTGCTGTCGGCGATGGAAGGCGCGGGCAAGCTGGTCGAAGACGACGAATTGCGGGAGGCGATGGCGGCCAAGGGGCTCGGCACGCCGGCGACGCGCGCGGCAATCATCGAAGGTTTACTGACCGAAAAGTACCTGATCCGCGAAGGCCGCGATCTGATTCCGGCCGCCAAGGCCTTCCAGCTGATGACGCTGCTGCGCGGCCTCGGCGTGAAGGAACTGACCGCGCCCGAACTGACCGGGGAATGGGAATACAAGCTGTCGCAGATGGAGCGTGGCAACCTGCCGCGCGACGCGTTCATGCAGGAAATCGCGCGCATGACGCAAACCATCGTCAAACGCGCGAAGGAATACGATTCGGATACGATCCCGGGCGATTACGCGACGTTGCAGACGCCTTGCCCGAATTGCGGTGGCCAGGTGAAGGAAAATTACCGGCGCTTCGCGTGCTCGAAATGCGAATTCTCGATCTCGAAGATCCCGGGTGGCCGTCAGTTCGAGATCGGCGAAGTCGAAGAACTGCTGCAGAACAAGACGATCGGACCGCTGTCTGGCTTCCGCAGCAAGATGGGTCGGCCGTTCTCGGCGATCCTGAAACTGTCGCTCGACGACGAGATCAAGAATTACAAGCTCGAGTTCGACTTCGGCCAGGACGCTGCCGGCGAAGACGGCGAACCGCCCGACTTTTCCGATCAGCAGCCGGTCGGCGCGTGTCCGAAGTGTCAGGGCCGCGTGTTCGAGCACGGCATGAGCTACGTCTGCGAAAACTCGGTCGCGAGTCCGAAGTCGTGCGACTTCCGCTCCGGCAAGGTGATCCTGCAGCAGGAAATCGCCCGCGAGCAGATGGCCAAGCTGCTCGAGGAAGGGCGCACCGATCTGCTGACGAACTTCAAGTCGTCGCGCACCGGCCGAAACTTCAAGGCGTTCCTCGTCAAGCAGAACGACGGCAAGATCGGCTTTGAATTCGAGAAGAAGGAGCCGGCGGCGGCGAAGACCGCGGCAGCGAAGACTTCAGGTGCTCGTTCGGCGGCGAAGGCGATGCCGGAAGCGGACGAAGGCGATACCGCGGTGGCAGTGAAGGCCGAGCCGGCGGAAAAGAAGGTGGCGGCGAAGAAGGCGCCCGCCGCCAAGACCGCGGCGGCCAAGAAGGCCCCGGCGAAAAAGACCGCGGCGCGTAAAATCGGCTGATTAGGCGGGATTCGGATCGGCTGCTCGCGGGGGTAGAAGGAATGGCTACATTCCGCCGCCGCGATCGGCGATCCGTGCATAGCCCGCGGTTTGCTCCGCATTCGCATCTGCCCATAGAAAAAGGCGCAGTCACTTCAGGTGACTGCGCCTTTTTATTGTCCGCCCGCATCGCTGCGGGCTAAGACATTCAGCGATTTAGAGCGGCGACAACGCCGTCGGGCGGCTGCTGCGGGACGACTTCGTCATCGGTTTCGGCACGGCAGGCGACAGTTCGCTATCGAGCAGCCGCGACAGCGGCTCCGCGCCATCGAACGCTTCGGGGGCGCGGGACTCGGCAGTTTCGAACGCTGCCGACGTCGCCGGGCGCTCCAAACCGTCCTTGATCCACTGTTCGCCGAGCACGCTGTTCGGCGTCTGGCTGAAGTGCTCGACCAGATGGTCGATGAACGTGCGCACCTTGGCCGGCAGGTGACGGCGGCTCGGGTACGCAATGTTGATCTCGACCTGCGGCAAACGGTAATCGCCGAGCAAACGCACGAGCCGGCCACGCGTCATGTCGCGACCGATCAGATAGCTCGGCAGAATCGCGATGCCCATGCCCAGCAGCGCAAACTGCCGCAGCATCTCAGTGTTGTTCGCGACGATGACGTTCGACGGCCGCACGCGCACTTCGCCTTCCGGCCCCGTGAACACGCGTTCATCGCCCCAGTATTCGGACGGCAAGCTCAGGCACGGGTGTTCGAGCAGATGCTCGGGACGCGTCGGCGTGCCATGCTTTTCCAGATAAGCCGGCGTCGCGCAGACGGTCATACAGCCGGTGGTCAAACGCCGCGTGACGATGCTCGCGCTGCGCATTTGCCGCGCGATCACGACGCCGACGTCGAAACCTTCCTCGACCAGATCGACCTGACGATCGACCAGCGTGACGTCGGGAATGACTTTCGGATAGCGCTCCGCATACGTTTGCAGCACGGGCGCGAGGTTATGCAGCCCGAACACGACGGGCGCGACGATGCGCAGGGTGCCGACGGGTTCGTGATTGCGAGCGACCACCATCTGTTCGACGTCTTCCAGTTCGTCGAGAATTTGACGGGCGCGCTCGAGATAGACCTGACCGGATTCGGTCAGCGACAAGCTGCGTGTCGTGCGATTGAGCAGCCGCGTACCAAGACGGCCTTCGAGGTCGGCAACATGACGGGTGGCAACCGCATTGGAAATATCCATCGCGCTCGCGGCGCGGGCAAAACTGCCGAGATCCGCCACCTTGACGAAAACTCGCATCGACTGCAAATGATCCATAGGACAACTCCCTGCCTTGTTACTGCTTCCTGACAATAGGTGAAAACCAGTGAAGCGAACTTGGAATTCTCCTACGACTCGCAATATCGTGCAGAAGTTGCCCGCAAAACAGGAAATATTGTCGATTTTGCTACGACCGTGTCGATAAAACCGGGCCTGACCAGCGATTGTTCCCAAATAGAAAACAATCTGCTGCGCTGCAGCTTGCACTGTCTTTTTTGTTCGAACAGATGCAACGGTCGCCCCGGTGTTGCGGAAATCGAAAGGATGGGCACAAACCCAGCCCCAAAGAAAAAGCCGCCCGAGGGCGGCTTTCCAGGCTGAGTGGGCACTCACATAGTCAAGCTGTGAGCTTTTCCTCGAGCGCCCGCTTAGCTTCGGATAGCGCCGGCGGCAGACCGTGTTGCAGTGTGTCAAACAGCTTCGTGTGCAACGCGAGCTCGTCGCGCCATGCAGCGGCGTCGACGGAAATCACCTGCTCGAACTGCTCGCGGGTGAAGTTCAGACCGCTCCAGTCGATGTCCCCATAGTGCGGCGAAATGCCGAACGCATGCTCTTCGCCCTGCGCGGTGCCTTCGATGCGACCGACCATCCAGCTCAGCACGCGCATGTTCTCGCCAAAGCCGGGCCACACGAACTTGCCGTCCGGACCCTTGCGGAACCAGTTGACGCAGAAGATTTTCGGCAGCTTCGCGCTCAGCTGCTGCAAACGCTCGCCGGTCTTCAGCCAATGGCTGAAATAGTCGCTCATGTTGTAGCCGCAGAATGGCAGCATCGCGAACGGATCGCGGCGCACCACGCCCTGCTGGCCAGCGGCCGCGGCGGTGGTTTCGGAGCCCATCGTCGCTGCCATGTAGACGCCCTCGACCCAGTTGCGCGCTTCGGTCACGAGCGGCACGGTGGTCGAGCGACGGCCGCCGAAGATGAACGCGTCGATGGCGACGCCCGCAGGATTCTCCCAGTCCGCATCGATCGATGGGCACTGCGAAGCCGGCGCCGTGAAGCGCGCGTTCGGATGCGCCGCCTTGCGACCGGTTTCCTTTGCGTCGGCCGGCGTCCAGTCCTTACCCTGCCAGTCGATCAGGTGCGCCGGCGGCTCGTCGGTCATGCCTTCCCACCACACGTCGCCGTCGTCGGTCAGCGCGACGTTCGTGAAGATCACGTTTTCCTTCAAGGTGGCGAGCGCGTTGAAGTTGGTCTTTTCGCTCGTTCCCGGCGCAACGCCGAAGTAGCCGGCTTCCGGATTGATCGCGTACAGGCGGCCGTCCTTGCCCGGCTTGATCCACGCGATATCGTCGCCGATCGTCGAGATTTTCCAGCCGTTCAGGCCGGCCGGCGGAATCAGCATCGCAAAGTTGGTCTTGCCGCACGCCGACGGGAACGCCGCAGCCACGTGATGCTTGCGCCCTTCCGGCGAAGTGACGCCGAGGATCAGCATGTGTTCGGCGAGCCAGCCCTCGTCCCGGCCCATCGTCGATGCAATGCGCAGCGCGAAGCACTTCTTGCCGAGCAGCGCGTTGCCGCCATAGCCCGAGCCAAAGCTCCAGATTTCGCGCGATTCGGGGAAATGCACGATGTACTTGGTCTTGTTGCAAGGCCACGACACGTCCTGCTCGCCCGCCGCGAGCGGTGCGCCGACCGAATGCACGCACGGCACGAACGGGCCGTCCTCGCCGAGCACGTCGTACACCTTGCGGCCCATGCGCGTCATGATGCGCATGTTGGTCACGACGTACGGGCTGTCGCTCAACTCGACGCCGATGTGAGCGATCGGCGAGCCGAGCGGACCCATCGAGAACGGCACCACGTACATCGTGCGGCCGCGCATCGCGCCGTCGAACAGGCCGTCGAGCGTCGCGCGCATTTCGGCCGGAGCGATCCAGTTGTTGGTCGGGCCGGCGTCCTCGGCGCGCTGCGAGCAGATGAAGGTACGATCTTCGACGCGCGCGACGTCGGACGGATCGGACCAGGCGAGGTAGGAATTGGGACGCTTGGCGGGGTTGAGTTTCTTCAGGGTTCCTGCTTCGACCATCTGCGCGCACAGGCGGTCATATTCTTCCTGCGAGCCGTCGCACCAGACCACTTGTGCGGGCTTGGTCAGCGCTGCGACGCGCTGGACCCAGTCGATCAGCTTTCGGTGTTTGACCCATGTGGGCGCCTCGATAGTGGGCGGCCCTTCGAACGAGGGAAGATTCATCGACTTGTCTCCGTTTGAAGCAAAAAAAAACGGTACAAGCCCTGGGACGCTGCATGCGAGAGGCATTGAATTCATCACGCCGACGTGCCAATTTCCGACTGCCGGCGCATGATTGCGCAGATCGTCCTGGGCCACACAGCTTGCCAGGCGGAGGCCCGCGTCTACAAGGCTTCTGCAACCTTGTGTAAAGCGGCTTGCCTCAACACGCAACAAACTGCTAAAAACGTTCTCAATTCGCCTTCACGTAGCGCTGCCGTTCTTTTTTGGTGCGGCAACTTCTACGGTAGGGCATCTAGCCAGACCAGCGTGTGACCTAAGTCACATGCTGGGACAGTCAGCATAACATTCGGTTCGCACCACCCGGGTGCGCCGCAAATTACATACCATGAAGATTGCCATCCTCGACGATTACCAGGACGCCGTTCGCAAGCTCGACTGCTTTCAATTGCTGGCCGACCAGGAAGTCAAAGTATTCAACAATACCGTGCGCGGTCTCGGACAACTTGCGAGCCGTCTTGCGGAAGTCGACGCCCTCGTCCTGATCCGCGAACGTACTCGCATCACGTCGCAACTGCTCGATAAGCTGCCGCGTTTGCGGATGATCAGTCAGACCGGCAAAGTGGCGAGCCACATCGATCTGGCGGCCTGTACCGAGCGCGGCATTGCCGTGCTCGAGGGTAGCGGTTCGCCGGTCGCGCCGGCCGAACTGACGTGGGCACTCATCATGGCCGCCCAACGCCGTATTCCGCAATACGTGGCAAACCTTAAGCAGGGCGCCTGGCAGCAGTCGGGGCTGAAGACGTCGGCGCTGCCGCCGAACTTCGGTTTGGGGCAAGTGCTGCGCGGCCAGACGCTGGGGATTTGGGGCTACGGCAAGATCGGCCGGCTGGTCGCCGGCTACGGCAAGGCGTTCGGCATGAACGTGCTGACCTGGGGCCGCGAGCATTCGCGCGAAGCCGCTCGCGCCGATGGCTACGGCGTCGCGGCGAGTCGTGAGGAACTGTTCGAGACCAGCGATGTGTTGTCGCTGCATCTGCGTCTGCACGACGACACGCGTGGCATCGTCAAGCAGGACGATCTGATGCGCATGAAGCCGACCGCGCTGCTCGTGAACACGAGCCGCGCCGAGTTGCTCGAAGAGAACGCGCTGGTCAACGCGCTATCGCACAACCGTCCGGGGATGGTCGCGATCGACGTCTACGAAAGCGAGCCGATCCTGCAGGGCTACAGCCTGCTGCGCATGGAAAATGTGATCTGCACGCCGCACATCGGCTACGTGGAGCGCGAGAGCTACGAGCTATATTTTTCGGCGGCGTTCAAGAACATCCTCGCTTTCGATGCCGGCGATACCGCCAGTGTCGCGAATCCGGAGGCACTGCAGGGCGGGCGTCGGCGGTGATGGGTGGGCGAGGTGGCCGGCGGGTCCGGTGTGTCCCGCCCCGCCCTGCCGCATTCGCTTACCGCGCTTCGTGCGCTCCCGCCTCCATCAATGCGGGGATGCGTTCAAGAAAGACCTCGCCGTCGGCACGGCCAAGGTTATAGGCGTGCACCATTTGCGATGGACTCGTGTAATCCCAACTCGAAATCGGCACCTTGCGCGACGGCTGCACGTAAAGCCGTTGCTGCACGCCGTGTGGCACGACGAACATCTGCGGCCGCGGATAAAGACGCGTGACCATCACGAGCACGTTGCCGGGCGTGTCGGCATCTAGTGCGCCGACCGGCACGTTATCGACCATGCCGCCGTCCAGCACCGGCCGGCCGTTGCGCCGCAGAACCGGCGTGAACGGCGGTGTACTCGACGATTGCAGGATCAGGTCTGCCAACTCGTCGACGCTCGCGCAATCCTGCGCGCGCACGAATTCAGGATGAAAGCCGAGCGTCCGACCAAGCGTCGGATGCAGCGTCTTGCGCAGGTATTTTTCGATGTTGTACGCGACCAGCCCCGCCGCGACCGCGCTTCGCGCGCCGAGCCAGCGCGGCAGATGCGACACGCCGATGCGGATTTCCGGCGCCTGTGCGAGCCTCGAAAACTTGTCGCCATAGATATCGAGCAGCGCCTGCCGGTAGATCCGGTAATGGGGGAACACCGACTCGCCGCGCAGCAGGTTGCCCCAGTAGGCGTTGCGCGTGTTGTGGCGCAACGCGTCCTCGTAATAACGCATGACCCAGTCGGAATCACCGCGCGTGTAAATCATGCAGGCGGTGGCGGCGCCGGCCGAAATGCCGGTGATCACGCGCGGACGGATGTCGAGCCGCGGCTGCACGACGTCCCAGAAACCCGCCTGCCACCAGCAGCGGTTGCCGCCACCGGCGAAAACGACCTGATCGAACATGCTGCTTTTCCTTGCCTTGCTTTGCTCTTGCTACGGTGGATTGGTTGGCCGGCTCGGGTCCGTCGGGCGTTCACTCGAGCAACGCGTAGGTCGTGGTGGCATGAACGGCCATGTTGCCGCCTTCGTCGAACAGTTCGACTTCGCCGAACACGAGATTGCGGCCCATGCGTAGCACGCGCGCCTTGATCAGCACATCGCCCTTGCGGACCGCGCGCATGAAGTTGATGTTCAGCGACACTGTGCTCATCGGCTTGAAGCCGCCGAGCGCGGCGGTGATGGCGACGACCATCGCCGTATCCGCGGCCGCCATGAACACCTGGCCACTGATCATGCCGCCCGAGTGACGCCACTCCCCAGAGAACGGCAGACGCAGCGTGGCGCTTTCCTCGTCGACCTTGACCGGCGTCAGCGTGAGCGCCCGGACCCATGGCGCGAGAACTCGGTCGAGCAACTGGGTAATCTCTTTGTCATCCATGGCAATCCCGGTCGAAAGCCGCGATGCTGCACGCAGCGTAGTGTCCGCGACATGATACCGGCCGCGTTGGACGCGACGATGTTTTCTGGACGGCGGCTTTGTCGAGGGAACGCTCAAGTTCGGGCGATGCGATTCTTTTAATAAAACTGCGAATAGGGCTTGGCAATCTCGAAAAGATGCTGCATAATTTCGCTTCTGTTGGGGCGTTAGCTCAGTTGGTAGAGCAGCGGACTCTTAATCCGTAGGTCGAGTGTTCGAGTCACTCACGCCCCACCACAAGATTCAGCAAAAAGCCCGGTCACTACGACCGGGCTTTTTGCGTTCTGGGCGCAGTTATATCGACCATTCTCTACTCATTTCGCATAATTTCTCTAATTTCCCTCAAGTTTCTCAAACAGCAGCCGACATTCACATGCCCTTCCTTTCCTCACATGAATGGAGGGACGAGTATCAACAAAGGAATAAATTCAAATGATTGGCCAGCGTGCAGCAGAACGTATCAGACTCGCATCTTGAGCGTCGCCAACGAACATTTCCGACGGAGAGCCATCACGAGCGACCGGTCACCCAACTCCCGTCTGCGCGACCATATTCCTGCCACCGGCCTTTGCCGCATACAACGCCTCATCGGCAGCCCGAACGACGGCTCCGACATCCGTCACCCGATCCGGCCGAGACGTGGTCGCGCCGATGCTGACCGTCACTCGCCCAAACTCGCAGCCGTCGTGCGCGATGCCCAGCTCGCCGATCGCCGCGCGGATTTTCTCGCCGACCACCCCGGCGCCGCTCACGTCGGTATCCGGCAGCACCACGACGAACTCCTCGCCGCCGTATCGGCCGACGCAATCGCCCGGCCGCTGGATCACTCCGCGGATGCAGCGCGCGACCGCGGTCAGTGCGACGTCGCCGGCCTGGTGACCATACGTATCGTTGTAGGCTTTGAAGTGATCGATATCGACGAATAGCAGCGACAACACGCTGTCGGTGCGGCGCGCGCGCAGCCATTCGCGATCGAGCGTTTCGCACAGTGCGCGGCGATTGGGCAAGCCGGTGAGCCCGTCCGTGCCGGCAAGCCGTTCGAGTTCGTGCTCCACCTGCTGTCGTCGCCGCAACTCGGCGCCGAGCCACGCCGCCAGCACGATCACGCCGATCCCCAGGATCAGCATCAGCGAACCGATCGTCAGCGCGCGCTTCCACCAGCCCGCGTAGATATCGGCAGTCGAATCGGCGACCAGCACGATCAGCGGCAATTGTGGAATCCGTCTGAACGAGTAGAGGCGCTCGACGCCATCGAGCGGCGAAGACGCGATAAAGCTGCGCTCGTCTTTCGCAAGCAGCCGCTGGAAGAGCTCCGTCTTGCTGATATCGGTGCCGGTTACGTTTCGATCGTCGGGCCGTCGCACGATGATCGTGCCGTCCGTTCTGACGATCGACACCGAGCCGTGCTGCCCTATCCTCAGATCCGCGAACAGGCTGGCGAAATACTCCTGATCGATACCGAGCGCGACGATTCCCGCAAACGATCCATCCGGCCGCGACAGTCGCCGGCTCAGCGCGATGCTGCGCGAACCGGGTCTGAGTCTCGAGTTATACGGCGCGCTGACATAGAGCCCGAAATTCGGATCTTCGCGATGAATCCTGAAGTACTGGCGGTCGGAGAGGTTTCCCCGGCGCGGCACGTCGTTTTCCGAATCGATCACGACGTTGCCCACTGCGTCGAGCACCACCATCGCGCCGACGTATTGCCCGGTCGCCGCGCGATCGAACAGGATCTCGCGCCACAACCGCGGCGAATCGAGCACACCCGGACGGCCGAGGCCCTCGGCGACTGCCTGCAGCGACAGCGAGTACAGCTCGAAATTGCGCGCGATGTCGCGCTGGGTGATCGTCGCGACATCGCGCGTCGAATCCAGTGCACGCGCGATCGCATCTTCGCGGCTCTGATACAGCGTGTAGCCGCACAGCGCGAGCATTGCCAGCACCACGCCGCATCCGGCGCAGATGACGCCATCGCGTGGCACCCGCCATCCGCGCGCCCGTGCGATCAGCAGGCGAAACCGGCCCTTTCTTCGATAGATCATGTGCTCTGCGTTTCCAACGGCGGGAGTCAGTTTGTCGAAGTGCTCACTAGGCTTCCGGTTTGTTGGGACAGAACACTCAGCAGATAGCGAATCCTCCCGCTATCTTCGTCGGACAGGTCGTTCAGGTGCCAGCATTCGAGATCCCGCAGGTTGTCGCGTAGTCGCTTGAACGAGCGCTGCGTCGCATCGACGATCGGCCCAACGTGCAGCAGATACGCAAGCGGAATCACGCACCTGCGCTCGCACCAACCGTCGAATAACGCGAGACACAGCTCGTTCAATTCGTCCGCAATTTTCTGCCTGCTCACATGGGGACCCACATGCACTCCTTCATCCATTCGACTGGCCGCTTCCAGCAGAAACGGAACAGCCTATTGATACTGATGCAAAGCATTCACCGCGCGCTCGATGCATTTAACTTCGTGCGCGTAAGTCGTTAAGCCCTGTATCGCTGGTTTTTCGAGGTCTCGGCCTGTTTATCGAGCCGAATACTTGCGCGCTGCATAGGGACATATCATAGCTATCGATCGGTACAATTTGCCTGATAATTCAGAAATTAATTTTTTGGGTAACGTTTGCGCGTAATTAGCTCGAAATTCAAACGCGTGTTTGTTATCGAATCACCGCGTCGTCGGATTATGTTTTGGTTTCGATTGGGTAATTTCCTTCAATACATGCCCTCGCCGTCTCGTTACCGTTGAGCGTCGCAATTCATTCGCACACTCACGTTTCGAGGCATCCGATGACCGCATTACTTTCGATGGCCGCGTTCGCGCTCGCCAGTTCCATTTCTCCCGGCCCGGTGAACGTCGTCGCGCTGAGCGCCGGCGCGCAGCACGGGCTCGCCGCGAGTCTGCGGCACGTCACTGGCGCGACGGTCGGTTTCACGTTGCTGCTTCTGTTGATCGGCCTTGGCTTGCACGAATTGCTCGCGCGCTTTCCCAATCTGATCGAGATCGTCAAATGGGCGGGCGTTGGCTTTCTGCTCTATATGGCCTACAAGCTCACCATCGATAACGGCCAGCTCGGCGCGGGCAAGCTGGCGCGTGGGCCGTCGTTCGCGCACGGCGCGGCGATGCAATGGCTCAATCCGAAGGCGTGGCTCGCATCGCTGGCCGGCATGGGCGCATATGCGGCAGGCGGCGACGGCGGGCTCGTCTGGCAATTCGCGGCGCTGTACTTCGTGCTCTGCTATCTGTCGATCGCGAGCTGGGCCTATGCCGGCACGTTTTTGCGCAGGCATCTGCGTGAGGCGAAACGAGTCCGGGTGTTCAATCGCGTGATGGCGGCGCTGCTCGCTCTCAGTGCGATGTATCTGCTCGTGGAGTGACCTGAGTCGCGCCTGCTTGCCGATGCGGCTTCACCACGCGGCGTCATGCTCAGCTGCGATATTGCCCCGGCGTTGCCGCCACCAGCCGCTTGAAGGTGCGCTGCAAGTGCGCCTGATCGGCGAAGCCTGCATCGAGCGCGACATCGGCGATCAGCGCGCCGCGCCGCAGTTGCGCACGACTGTACTGGATGCGTCGGTTGATCAGATACGCGTGCGGCGTCATGCCGTAGCGCAGCTTGAACGCGCGTATCAGATGTGAAGCGGACAGCCCGGCAGCTGCGCATACGTCGTCGAGTTTCAGCGCGCGTGTGCAGTTTTCGGCGATGTACTCCGCGGCACGCGCGAGCTGGCCGCTCGCGGCACGCTCGGGCAGGCTCGCCGGATTGAGCGTTTGCTGCACGTTCGAGAAGAAAGTGATGGCCGCGCTTTCCTTGCGCAGCGTGTCGATGTCGCCATCGTTGCTGGCGAGAATCGCGCACAGCCGGTTCAGGCCATCGAACAACGCGGCGTCGAGCGTCATGATCTGCGAAAACGCGCGGAACGCATGGTTCTCGTTGAAGCCCAGCTCGTGCTGAAGTTTCGTGAACCAGGCAACGTCGACGTGCAGCATCCGGTACGACCAGCGCTCGCCGGCAACCGGGTTGCACGCGTGCACATCGTCGGGGTTCATCATCACGACGGCGCCCGCGCCGATCCATTCTCGCGCGTGGCGGTTCAGATACACGCTGCGTCCGCCCGTCACCGCGCCGATCGAAAACGTTTCGTGCGAATGCTTGGCGTAGCAGACCTTGCGGCCATCGTCGATCGAGCGTGCTTCGATGAACGGTAGCGCGTCGCTACGCCAGAAGCGCGGCGCGTCCGCGCCTATTGCGCGCGCGGTGTTTGCAGCGCTCGCCTCTTCGATCGTCTCGCTCATGCGCGCTCTCCGGTTGATCCGCCGACTTCGCCGTTGTCTGCGACTTCGCGAAGCCTCCGTATCGTAGCCGTCAAACGCCCGACCAACAAGCGAACGCGCGACGCCGCCCGCAAACGGCGCCGCCGGCCGAACGCGACGCGATTACTTGGCGCTGACGTCGATATTGCCGAGATATTTCGCGGCGAGCGTCTTTACCGTGCCATCGGCTTGCACCTTCGCAATCGCAGCGTTCAACTGATCGCGCAGCGCGGTATCGCCCTTGCGAATGCCATAGGCGATGCCGCTGCCGAGAATCTTGTCGTCACGCACCGGTTGACCGACGAACGCATAGCCCTTGCCTTCGGGCTTCGACAGAAAGCCCGTTTGTCCGGCCGGCGCGAGGACCAGCGTGCCGTCGAGACGGCCCGCGGTCAGATCGGTATAGACCTGGTTCTGGTCCTGATACGGCAGCACGGTCACGCCGGCCGGTTCCCAATGCACCTTCGCGAAGGTCTCCTGAATCGAGCCTTGCAGTACGCCGATGCGCTTGCCCTTCAGCGACTCGGGCGTCGGCTGCAGACCGCTGTCGCTGCGCGCGATCAGCTGCGACGGCACGCGATAGACGACGGTCGTGAAATCGATCGCCTGACGGCGCTGTTCGGTCGCGTTCATCGCCGAATTGATCGCGTCGAACTTGCGGCCCTGCAGCGCCGGAATCAGGCCGTCGAACGAGGTTTCGACCCATTTGCACGTCATATGCGCGGCCGCGCAGACCGCGTTGCCCACGTCGATATCGAGCCCTTGCAGTTCGCCGTTCGGTCCTTTCGATTCGAACGGCGGGTACTGCGCTTCGAGGCCGAAACGCAGCGTCGCGGTATCGGCGGCGCTGGCGGCCGACCATGTGGCAAGCGACGCGCCGGCACAGGCCAGCGCCAACAAGCACTTAAGAATCTTCATAACGTCTCCCTTCTTTCTTCGAATACCTTGATCACTTCGATACGTGGAGTGTCCTCTCGCGCGCTCAGATTTCACACAAACGCCGCGCGCCTTCGAGCAGCGTCGCGTCGTCCTTCGAGAAACTCAGGCGAATCAGCCCCGAATCCGTGCCGTCGGTGTAGAACGCCGACAACGGAATCGTCGCGACGCGCGCATCGCGGATCAGGCGCAGCACGAAATCGCTGTCGCTTTCATCGGAGAAGCCGCGGAACCGGGCGAGCATAAAGAAACTGCCTTCGCTCGGCAACAACTCGAAGCGCGATTCGCGCAGCGCATGCGCGAGCAGATCGCGCTTCTTCTGATAGAAGTCGGACAGGCCGAGATAGCTGTCGCGATTGGCGAGCGCGTCGACGAACGCGTGTTGCATCGGCGTATCGGCGGAGAACACCATGAACTGGTGGACCTTGCGGATTTCGTCCATCAGCGCGGCGGGTGCGAGGCAATAGCCGACGCGCCAGCCGGTCACGTGATACGACTTGCCGAACGACGACACGATCACGCTGCGCTCCGCGAGTTCGCGATGGCGCGCCATGCTCTGATGCTTCGCGCCGTCGAACACGACGTGCTCATAGACCTCGTCGGACAGAATCACGATGTCGGTATTGCGCGTGAGCGCCTTCAGCCGCGCGATATCGGCGTCGCTAAAGATCATCGCGGTCGGATTGTGCGGCGTGTTGACGATGATCATGCGCGTCTTCGGCGTGATCGCCGCGGCGACCTCGTCCCAGTTCACGCGGAAGTGATCGAGCGACAGCTTGATCGCAACCGGCTTCGCGCCCTGCAGGCGCACGATCGGGCCATAGCTGTCGAACGACGGCTCGAAGTAAATCACTTCGTCACCCGGATGCACGAGCGCGCTGATCGTCGAGTAGAGCCCTTCGCTCGCGCTCGCGAGCACCGTCACTTCGCTGGCCGGGTCGTAGCGCACGCCGTATAGCGTTTCCACCTTGTCCGCGAGCGTTTCGCGCAGCGCGACGATGCCGGCCATCGGCGCGTACTGGTTGTGACCGGCGCGCATCGCCTGTGCGACGCCGTCGACGAGCTTCGGGTCCGGCGCGAAATTCGGTGCGCCCTGCGACAGGTTCAATGCATCGTGTTGCGCGGCCAGCTGGCCGATCACGGTAAAAATGGTGGTGCCGACGTCCGGCAGTTTCGAGCGGGCTTGCGTGGCGCTCTGCATAAGACTTTCTCCCTTTCTTCAGCCGCGGCGGCCGCACGAAACGGCGGCGGCGGGGCGTTCCTTCCAGTGGGGTGATTAGGCATCAGCCAAAGAACGCTCACAATCGAAACTTTGTCATGCGCGGCATGCGTTTTCGTCATGGCTCGCGGTAGGCCGCTGCGCGCCGGGGTAAGCCAGCGGGATCATGGTTTGTGGGGAGGCGGTGGCGAATGCGGGAACCCGCGTAGCTATGAAGGAATGTGATGCTGAGCGGTTTGCCTACGAAAACGGCCGCAGACGCGGCCGTTTTCGAGTTATCGGACTTTCAAGGAAAGCCGGCGCTGCGCTTGAATCACGCTTCGTCCATCAAACGGACCTTGACCTTACGCCCCTTCAGCTTGCCCGCGCTGAGCCGGCGCACCGCCTCGCGCGCGATGCTGCGCTCCACCGCGACATAAGTCGACATGTCGGTCACGTTGATCTTGCCGATCTGCGAACCCGCGAAACCGGCGTCGCCGGTCAGCGCGCCGAGCACGTCGCCGGGACGGATCTTGTCCTTGCGGCCGCCGAGAATCTGCAGCGTTTCCATCGGCGGCAGCAGCGGGTCGTTGCTGGCCGCCTTCAGCTCGGCCAGCTTGTGCCACTCGACGTCGCGCTTGTGCGCCTGCTCGATCCCGCCGACACGCCCCATCTCTTCCATGCTCGCGAGACTCAGCGCCCAGCCTTCCTGGTCGGCCCGGCCCGTGCGGCCGATGCGGTGCGTGTGCACTTCCGGGTCCGGCGTCACGTCGACGTTGATCACCGCTTCGAGTTGCGCGATATCGAGGCCGCGCGCGGCTACGTCGGTCGCGACCAGCACCGAGCAGCTGCGGTTCGCGAACTGGATCAGCACCTGATCGCGCTCGCGTTGATCGAGTTCGCCGTGCAGCGCGAGCGCATGAAAGCCTTGCGCGCGCAGTACGTCGAGCAGATCGCGGCACTGCTGCTTCGTGTTGCAGAACGCGATCGTGCTGACCGGACGGTAGTGATTCAACAGCAGGCCGACCGCGTGCAGACGCTCGTCTTCGGTCACTTCGTAGAAACGCTGACGGATCTTGCTGTCGTCGTGCCGCTCGGCGAGTTTCACTTCCTTCGGGTTTCGCAAGAATTGCTGGCTCAGCTTGGCGATGCCCTCCGGGTACGTCGCCGAAAACAGCAGCGTTTGCCGCTCTTTCGGGCATTGCCGCGCGACCTTCGCGATGTCGTCGAAGAAACCCATGTCGAGCATGCGGTCGGCTTCGTCAAGCACGAGCGTGTTCAGCGCTTGCAGCACGAGCGTGCCACGTTCGAGGTGATCCATGATACGGCCCGGCGTGCCGACCACGACGTGCGCGCCGTGTTCGAGGCTCGCCGTCTGCGGACGCATCGGCGTGCCGCCGCACAAGGTCAGCACCTTGATGTTTTCTTCCGCGCGCGCGAGACGGCGGATTTCCTGTGTGACCTGATCGGCGAGTTCGCGCGTCGGGCAGAGAACCATCGCCTGCGTGTCGAACTTTCGCGCGTCGAGGCGCGCAAGCAGCGCCAGCGAAAACGCCGCGGTCTTGCCGCTACCGGTTTTCGCCTGAGCGATCAGATCATGGCCAGCGAGCGCGATCGGCAGGCTCGCGGTTTGGATCGGCGTCATTTCGAGGTAGCCGAGCTGCGTCAGGTTCGCGAGCGTCGCGGGCGGGAGCGGCAGTTCGCTGAATGCGGCGCCGGCGGGGGTGGGACTATTCATAGGGTCGTCTGTAGAAATCGCGATTACTCGGCCATCGGGCCATGATCGGGGCGGCCCGGCAGCTGCTCGTACAGCACCTCGCCGTCGTCGCCGTCGAAACGCTCGACGTAGTTGCGCGCGCCGCACAGCGGACAGCGGAACAGGAGCCCCTGGCCTTCGTTCTTGATGACGACGTCGGATTGCTCCCACTGCGCGCCGCAGGACTGGTTTCTACAGGTGAACACGTTGATTCTCCAACTGGATTCGATGATCGATCGGCAAGGTCGCTCGCGCGGCCTTGCCGTGTATGGGGTTGTTGCGCCGGCGCCGCGTCGTGCCTTCGAAACGCACGACGACGGCCGGCATAGCGTCAGCCGAGATGCGTATGCCGCGGACGCGGCACGGCCACATCCATGTCGGTCAGGCCGTGCACGATGCCGCAGTCTTCGACCGGATGCTCGCCGTGGCATTGGTCGCGCAGTGTCGTCAGTTGCGCCTTCAATTGATGCAGTTCTTCGATACGCGTGTCGACATGCGCAATGTGCTCTTCGACCAGCGTATGCATGCCGCCGCAGCCGTTCGCCGGCGCGTCGGTCAGACGCAGCAATGCGCGGATTTCGTCGTGGGTCATGTCAAGCGCGCGGCAATTGCGGATGAAACGCAGGCGCTCGACGTGCTTCGCCGTGTAACTGCGGTAGTTGGCTTCGGTGCGCTCCGCCTCGGGCAGCAGGCGCTCTTTTTCGTAAAAACGGATGGTTTCCGTCGTGCAATGAGCGATTTTCGCCAGTTCGCCGATTTTCATGGACCTTTCCTCCACGCGGCCTTGACCTTGTAGTGGCTTCAAGGTGTTTACTAGACCACAAATCGCACGAGGAAGCCACCAATGCCTGAAGTCAACCCTTTTGTCACCGATCGTCCAGAAGTGGGCGAAGCCTGTAGCCACGGGGCTTGCGGGGAGGTTGATGCACGGCACGACCATGCTCATGGCATGGATACGGATGGGGAATGCGGGCATTTGCATGGGCATGAGCACGTTCATGGTGCCGACGCGGGTAGTGGTCATCAGCATGAAGGACACGATCATGACGATGGCCATGACCATGACCACGGTCACTCTCACGGCGCCTGCTGCGCCTCCACCGGGTTCACGCCGACCCCGATGCGCCTGCCGGCGTCCGAGGCCGTCGGCGACGACCTGCGCACCGCGATCCGCATCCTGCAGATGGACTGCCCGACCGAAGAAGCGCTGATCCGCAAGAAACTCGCTCGCATGCCGGACGTGCGCAGCATGGACTTCAACCTGATGCAGCGCGTGCTGACCGTCGTCCACGCGTCGGATGCGCTCGAACCGGTCCTCGCCGCGCTGCGCTCGCTCGACTTCACGCCCGAACTGGCGAGCGATGCCAGCGCTGGCAATGCCAGCGCGGCGTCCATTGCGGCTTCTGGCGCCGTACAGAAGCCGTGGTGGCCGTTGATCCTCTCGGGCGTGATCGCGGCGACCTCAGAAGCCGCTAGTTGGCTTGGTGCGCCTGTGTGGGTAGTGGCGGGACTCGCAGTCGTCGCGATCGCCTCCTGCGGGCTCACGACGTATCGTAAGGGCTGGGTCGCACTGCGCAACGGCAACATGAACATCAATGCGCTGATGAGCATCGCCGTGACCGGCGCGGCACTGCTCGGCCAATGGCCCGAAGCTGCGATGGTCATGGTGCTCTTCACGATCGCCGAGCTGATCGAGGCGCGCTCGCTCGACCACGCGCGCAACGCGATCGAAGGGCTCATGCGGCTCACGCCCGCCGAGGCGAGCGTGCAGCAGCCCGATGGCGCATGGCAGCTCGTGCGCGTCGACTCGATCGCGCCCGGCGCGCTGGTGCGCGTGAAGCCGGGCGAGCGGATCGCGCTCGATGGCGAAATCGTCGCGGGCCGCTCGAGCGTCGATCAGGCGCCGATCACCGGTGAGAGCCTGCCGGTCGACAAAGCCGTCGGCGACGATGTGTTCGCCGGCACGATCAACCAGGCGGGCTCGTTCGACTACCGTGTGACGGCTGCGGCTGGCAACACGATGCTCGCGCGCATCATCCATGCGGTCGAGGAGGCGCAGGGCAGGAAAGCGCCGACGCAGCGCTTCGTCGATGAATTTGCGCGCGTGTATACGCCGATCGTGTTCGCGATTGCGCTCGCCGTCGCGCTGATACCGCCGATCGTGTTTGGTGGAGCGTGGCACGCGTGGGTGTACAAGGCGCTGGTGCTGCTCGTGATCGCATGTCCGTGCGCGCTCGTGATTTCGACGCCGGTGACGATCGTCAGCGGGCTCGCGGCTGCCGCGCGCAAGGGGATTCTGATCAAGGGCGGCGTTTACCTCGAACAGGGGCGCAAGCTCACCCGGCTCGCGCTCGATAAGACCGGCACCATTACGTATGGCAAGCCGGTGCAGACCGAGTTCGAGGTGGTTGGCGATGCGGGTGAAACGTTGCGATACCGCACGCTTGCGGCGAGCCTTGCGGGCCGCTCCGATCATCCTGTTTCGATGGCGATTGCTGCTGCCGCGAATGACGACGGCGTCGAACACCTGCACGTCGATGCGTTCGAAGCGATCGCTGGACGCGGCGTGCGCGGTGATATCGACGGTATCGAGTACTGGCTCGGCAATCATCGCTTGATCGAAGAACTGGGCCGCTGCTCGGCGCAACTCGAAGCGCGTCTGGATGCGCTCGAAGAGCAGGGCAAGACCGTCGTCCTGCTCGCCGACGCGCAACGCGTACTCGCACTGTTCGCCGTCGCCGACACGGTGAAGGAGACGAGCCGCGCCGCCGTCAGCGAATTGCAGCGGCTCGGTGTCAGCACCGCGATGCTGACCGGCGACAACCGCCACACCGCCGAGGCGATCGCACATCAGGTCGGCGTCGATGAGGCGCGCGGCGATCAGTTGCCCCAGGACAAACTCGGCGCGATCGCGCAATGGTCCAGCGATGGCGCGACGGTCGGCATGGTCGGCGATGGCATCAACGATGCGCCCGCGCTCGCGCGCGCCGATATCGGCTTCGCGATGGGTGCGATGGGAACCGACACGGCGATCGAGACCGCCGACGTCGCGCTGATGGACGACGATCTGCGCAAGATTCCGGCGTTCATCCGGCTGTCGAAAGCGACGTACGCGGTGCTGGTGCAGAACATCTCGCTCGCGCTGGGCATCAAGAGCGTGTTTCTCGTGCTGACGTTGATGGGCTTCGGCACGATGTGGATGGCGGTGTTCGCCGATGTCGGTGCGAGCTTGCTGGTGGTGGGAAATGGGTTGAGGTTGTTGCGAAAGTGAGTGGCTCCGAGGTTTACGCTCGTTGCATCCTACGTTGAACCGTCGCTCACGGCTGGGGGCGTCGGCGCGTTTGCCAGCAGATCATCGCTGTCGTCTTTCAAACCGACTCCCGTGAGTCTCAGCGTCCTCGCCTGCGTGAGCAGATAGTGCAGTTTATGCGCGGCCTGCGGATAGTCGAGCCCTTCGGGGCGCACGTTCGAAATGCAGTTGCGCTGCGCATCGCTGCAACCCACTTTCGGCGCGTACGTGATGTAGATGCCGAGGCTATCGGGCGAACTCAAACCCGGCCGCTCGCCGATCAGCATCACGACGATTTTCGCGTCGAGCAGTTCTCCAATCTCGTCGCCAAGCGCGACGCGTGCCTGACGCGCGACCACTACAGGACCGATGGTCCAATCCGCCAGCTTTGGATGTATCGCTTGCAGCAACGGTACAGCCTGCTTCGATGCGGCAAACGCCGATAGGCCATCACCGATCACGAACAGCACATCGTTTAATTGCGTTGGCAGACGCGCAAGCGTGGTGCGACTCTCATCCGACAGACGCCGCCCAAGATCAGGTCGCCTCAAATAATGCTCGCGATCCGGCGCGGCGCTATGCACATCGAGCGTGTTGAAACCCTGTTCTTGCAATTGTGCGTGAAGCGCGTCCGCATCGAGCGGATGATGCACAGCGTCGCGTGCCTGCGCATGTGCGAGATTGAACGCGAGCAGCGGCGCGGTCGGCAGGCTGTTGCCCGCGCGGCCCAACGCGATGCGTGCCCGCGTAAACCGACGCAGCGCGTTCCACGGGTCCTTGTCGAGTGCGTCGTTCTCGCTCATGCGATCCCCATCCAGTCGCGCGCGCCTTCGAGCAGCGGTTGCCGCGCCGATGCGCCGATCAACGCGCCGCGTTCGTCGATGATCTGCATCGACTCCAGCCATTCCTCGAATTCAGGCGCGCGCCGCAAACCGAGCACGTCGCGCACGTACAGCGCATCGTGAAACGACGTGCTCTGATAGTTGAGCATCACGTCGTCCGCACCCGGCACGCCCATTATGAAATTGATGCCCGCGACGCCGAGCAGCGTCAGCAGATTGTCCATGTCGTCCTGATCCGCTTCCGCGTGATTCGTGTAGCAGATGTCGCAACCCATCGGCACGCCGAGCAGTTTGCCGCAGAAGTGATCCTCGAGACCCGCGCGCGTGATCTGCTTGCCGTCGTACAGATACTCGGGGCCGATGAAACCGACCACCGTGTTCACCAGAAACGGCTTGAACTTGCGCGCGACCGCGTATGCGCGCGCCTCGCAGGTCTGCTGATCGACGCCGAAATGCGCATCCGCCGACAACGCGCTGCCCTGCCCCGTTTCGAAGTACATCAGATTGCTGCCGACGGTGCCGCGTTCGAGCGACAGCCCCGCCTCGTACGCTTCCTGCAGCAGCGCGAGCGAAATGCCGAAGCTCGCGTTCGCTTTCTCCGTGCCCGCGATCGACTGGAACACGAGATCGACCGGCGCGCCTTTTTCGATCGCGGCGATCGTGCTGGTTACGTGCGTCAGCACGCATGATTGCGTCGGGACCTGATAGCGCTGGCGGAAGTCGTCGATCATCTGCAGCAGTTTTGTGATCGCGGTGAGGTTGTCGCTGGCGGGGTTGATGCCGATCAGGGCGTCGCCGCAGCCGTACATCAGTCCGTCGAGCATCGAGGCGGCGATGCCTTTGACGTCGTCGGTTGGGTGGTTCGGTTGCAGGCGTACGGACATGTGGCCCGGTAAACCGATCGTGTTGCGAAAGCGGGTGACGACCGGGCGTTTACGGGCGGCGGCGATCAGGTCCTGGTTGCGCATCAGCTTCGAGACCGCGGCGACCATTTCTGGTGTGAGGCCCTGGGTGATGCGAGTGAGTGCGTCGGTGTCGGTTGCGGTGCTCAGCAGCCAGTTGCGGAAGTCGCCTACCGTCAGATGGGAGATTTCGGCGAAGGCTTGTGGCGAGTGATCGTCGATGATCAGGCGGGTGACTTCGTCGGTTTCGTAGGGGATCAGCGGTTCGTTCAGGAACGTGCGCAACGGCACTTGTGCTAGCGCCATTTTGGCGGCGACACGCTCTTCTTCGCTTGCTGCCGCGATGCCGGCGAGCTGGTCCCCCGAGCGTTGCGGGCTCGCTTTTGCGAGCACGGTTTTCAGATCGGCGAAGCGGTATGTGCGACTGCCGATCGATTCGGTGTAGCTCATGGTTGCGGCTCCATTGCTTCGCGCGAGCGCGGGTAGGAATGGGAACGGCGGTTTGATGCTGCGGGTTGCTTGCTGCTTGCTGCCGGTGGTGCGTACTAGACGATAGCGCCAAATCGGGGCAACGTCACGTTGCCGGCGTTGGCTGCCCTACCGGGGCTGCGCCGGGCACTCCCGTTTGTGCGCGCGCATCGCGCGGTCAACAGGCGCTTAATCCGCTTGTCGCGGATTACGTTAAATCCGCAGATTTTGGTAAACGGCTGGCATGCCGCAGCGTGGTACCTTGTTCGCATCCTCTCGCGCCAATTTTCTGCGGTCCAGTCAGTCATGCACGAATCAGATCATCGGGCTCGATACGAAACGCGACTCGCACGCGTACTCGACCATATCTACGATCACCTCGACGAACCGCTCGATATCGGACGGCTGGCGGAGATTGCCTGTTTGTCGCCATATCACTGGCACCGGATCTATCAGGCGATGTATGGCGAGACGGTCGCGACCACCGTGCGGCGCTTAGACGATGTTTGGGACTCAAATCGTCGTCAGGCGTGGAGGCCGTGATGAGGCGGAAAAGCCCTTCTGGATTTCTTTTGCTGACTTGATGACTGCGCTGATGGTCCTCTTTCTCGTGGTCATGGGAGTAGCTTTGCTCGCCGTGACAAAGAATGTAACGGAGAAAGAAAAGCGGGAAGAGCAGCATCGGAAGGATATAGAGCTTATTCTCGACCGGTTTCAAGCCACAGCGAAGCGGTACAACGGCATCAAGATAGACCGTGACCGGCATGTCATCGATTTTGGGGACCGCGCGCGCTTTGCGTTTGGGAAATCAAATCTGGCGCCCGAGCAGGAAGCCGTGTTGCGTCAATTCGTCCCTGAAATCCTGACCTTGGCAAACGGTGACCTGGGCAAGCGGATACTGAAGCGCGTGGTTGTCGAAGGCTATCTTCACGACCGTAACCGTGAGATACGGGACAGCAGACCGGGCCCCGCATGGGTTGACACAGCAATTGAGAATCGACAGCTTTTCAACGAAGCGCCCTGCACTCCCTATGTGAGCCAGCTGCTGCGCGGAGACGAATCGCATATCGACCGTATTTGTGAGCAGCTTCAAATCGGAAAGGAGTCGTGGTTTCTGCGCCAGCTCGTGCTGACGCAGGTTGAGGGTGCGACGAAACTCGGTGACGACGAGTTTGTGAGCCTGCTACCTCGCTTGCTCGGCCTGCTGGCCCGTAACGAAGTGCTCCGTGACCGAGGAACAATTCTGGTCCTTGACCGATACGCCCGGGTCTCTGGCAGCCCGCTCCATCCCAGACTTCGCGACCATGCTGTTACCTGGTGGGGCAATCCGTGGCTGCCGTCAAATGCGACACGATGGGGTGGCGTTGCGCCCGCGGCTCGAACGATGGTCTCTGACTGGCTGAAGCTCGAATTTATCGAGACCTTCTTTACGAAGCTGGCAGAGGACGGGCTCGCCGACCGTCGCCGAATGGAATTTTGGAAGCGATATGTCAAGTCCATCGACGACATCGAGTTTGCATTAGGCTCGACCGCACGTAATTCGCGTGAACCTGACCTCGTTGCCCTGCGCAAGAAAATGAAGGGCCTGACTCGCGAACTCGACGCCTCCGGTGCCAACAACGCTTTCATCATGACGATGGGTAAGTTGGTCGCGGTGGAGTTTAGTGGCCTCGGAAATGCGTTTTATGGCTATGACGCCAGTCGTTCGCTGCCCTTTAATACGAGTCAGACATTGAAGCTCGGGAAAGACGAGCGGAATTCGCTCAAGCGTTCGAATCGCATGCTCTGGCTCAAGCATGGGGATGGCATTCATGGCTGGAATCGCTGGGAGGACATGTTCGAGGCAACGCTTCGCGAGAGTTTTCAGATTGTTCCCTCAGTCGACACTTCACGTGCTTCAGTCAGAACCCAGGCCGCAAACGAACGTGCGAAGCCGACGAGTTTCACACCCCAACGCGAGAACGCTCGCTCGTCGCAAAACCGAACCCAGACGCACGAATCCTACTCGCATGTCGCGCTAAAGCGATTCGCGGCAACGCATGGTCTGCAAATCGACGACAGGACTGCAGTCGGCGGAAACTTGTGGGTGCGTGGAGATGAGGATGATGGACATATCGGCCAAGTCCTGGCGGATTGGGGCTTCCATGCGAAGCCGGGCAAGGGCTGGTGGAAATAAGGCGAAACTGTGTTCAAGTTATTCAAGCAGGCAAAAGCGCGAGACGCCGCCACCTGGAAGCGGCAGTGGTCGGATAAGGGCATCGTTCTGACGCGTCGAATTGAAGGCCCGGGTGCGACGGTCGACGGAGATCTCGTCGGGGGCTACCTCACGCAGCTCACCGATGACGGCCTCGCCAACCCGGTCGGGGACGGATTCTTGCTGGACTGGCAGTCCGTATATGAAATCCTCGAACGGCAGGACTACGGGCAGCTGCGCGAGGTTCTTCGAATTCCGCCTTTCACCGACTTCCGTCCGTACCTGCGAAGCGGCCATTCGCTGGTCGACCGCGAGTTCGGTATTGCGGTAGATGGATGGCGCGTCGATGGCGGCCGCGAATTTCAAGGCACTCTCACGGGGCCGGTGATGTCGGAAGGCACCGCAGAGACGCTGATGCGCCCCGCGCAATGGAAGCTCTTCAAAGCGGTGGTTGCGTTCTCGCGCCGTGGTGACGAGGACCGCTCTGATTTGGCCAACCGTCAAGGTTGGGGGCGGATTCGCAAGCTCGCGCTCGACGCCGACGCAGGACTTGATGATTTTCTCTGTCGCTCGGTGGTGTTGAGTCCCGAAAAGCTCAATATAGGTCTGAGGCGGTCGGTTGAAGTGGCGGACGACCACGTAGTCGAAATCGAGCCAAGCTTCGACGGGGCGCCAGACGACTGGCTCGACACGTTCGATAGAGTTCGCGAGATTCGTGACCGATATGACATCACGACCCGAGAGGGAATCGTCCAGGTTCTGGTCACGCCGAAAGTGAAGACGGTGCTTCGTGAAATCAAGCGCTTGCCCGGACGGCGCGTTGCGGGCTCACGGGCACAGGCGTTTTTGCTCAATCCTTATGCGGCGCTGGGCGCTGATGCCGTCGACGTCATCGAAGAGGCACAGTTCGAGCGCGCTCGTGAAGACGCCGGTCTCGACTATGAACGCTTTGTACCGACGTTCGAGCGCGACGGTGCGGGCTATCCACTGCGCGTCGGCCTGCTTATCGAATCGGCCGTGGCAAGCGGGCCGAGCTCCTCGAAGACGCATTGGCTCGACGACAACGAGCTTTCCACGTTCGTCTCGGCCCTTTCACGGTCGCTCGCGCTTGGCCACCAATTGCTTGCCTGGCAGGGCTACGACCTTGCTCTGCAGGGGGATTCGGAGCAGCACCTCGAGGAATTGTCGGCTGCACTCGCGCAACGTCGCAACCCTCCAACGCTGGTCTCCTACGCGCAGGTCCATGACCTGGGTGGCTACTCTTCGCGCATCGAATCGATTGGTGTGGAGAAGCCCTACCATTCGCCGTATATCGCGAAGAAAGATGAAGGTGAGGGTTGGTTCACTACCCCCTCTCAGGCCAGCGATTTCGCTGGTGGGTCAGCCGGTCGCGGGCGCTCGTCTCGACCCGACACGGAGGGGCCCATGAAATCGACCCGCCTTTGTCTTGCCTGTGGCAACGCGTTTGTGCCGCTGCCGCATGTTCCCCGTCAGCGATATTGCTCCTCGAAGGCCTGCCAGCGCGCCCGTCGTCGCGACTGGCAGAGCAACCGGCTCCGTAACGACAGCGACTATCGCGACAATCAGGCCCGGGCGCAGGCGAAATGGCGCGCAAACCACTCGAGCTACTGGCGCGAATATCGAGCTGCCCATCCGGCGTATCGCGAGCGCAATCGCAGTATGCAGCGCTTGCGCAACGCACGACGGGGTTTCAGGCCAGTTGCAAAGATGGACGTCATCAGGCTCCCCCGGCCGCTGGACTCTGGCTTCTACCTGCTATCTCACGCGGACGATGCCGGCGTTGCAAAAATGAACGCGTGGACAGTCCACATCGCCGTGCTGTCTGCGCCGACAGCGCCGCCGATGTGATTGCAAAGAGATGACCTGATACGCGTTGGTGTCGGGCCTGCTACCTTTGCCTTGTCGCCGTTCGCTTTTGAATGCGACCTACTGATGTGAAGCCGCGACGCTCGTATCCGATGCACCCTTGCGTCTGGTGCCTGCCGCGTGTCCGTCTCTGAGTTGCGGGGTGGAGCATGTCATTCGATTTCGCGGATGCACCGGTCGTCGCCAGTTCATCTGCCGGGCGCGCAGCGGAGTACGTCCGCATGTCGACCGAACACCAGCAGTATTCGACCGAGAATCAGCGCGACCGGATTCGGGACTACGCAGCCCGACGCGGATTCCAGATTGTCCGCACCTATGCCGACGAGGGAAAAAGCGGCCTTCGAATCGACGGGAGGCAGGCGCTTCAAAATCTCATTGCCGATGTGGTCAATGGCAAGGCCGATTTCTGCGTCATCCTCGTCTACGACGTGAGTCGATGGGGGCGATTCCAGGACGCCGACGAAAGCGCGTATTACGAGTACATCTGCCGCCGTGCTGGCATCCAGGTCGCGTACTGCGCCGAGCAGTTCGAGAACGACGGCTCACCTGTCTCGACTATCGTCAAAGGGGTAAAGCGGGCCATGGCCGGCGAATACAGCCGGGAGCTGTCGGCGAAGGTGTTCGCCGGCCAGTGCCGTTTGATTGAGATGGGTTTCCGGCAAGGAGGTCCCGCCGGTTATGGACTGCGCCGCGTGCTGGTCGACGACCACGGTCTCATGAAAACGGAATTGCGCCGCGGCGAACATAAAAGCCTGCAGACAGACCGGGTAATTCTCATGCCGGGACCGGAATGCGAGGTGCGAACCGTCAACCTGATTTACGACTGGTTTATCGACGAGTCGCTCGACGAATACGAAATTGCGGCGCGTCTGAACGGTATGCGCGTGCGGACTGACCTTGACCGGGAATGGACTCGAGCCACGGTACGGGAGGTATTGACCAACGAGAAATACATCGGCAACAACGTGTACAACCGTGTGTCGTTCAAGCTGAAAAAAGTGCGGGTGACCAATACACCTGACATGTGGATTCGAAAGGAAGGTGCATTTCAGGCAATCGTGCCGAGCGAGACGTTCTACACCGCTCAGGGCATCATGAGAGCGCGAGCTCGTCGCTATTCCAGTGAGGAGCTAATCGAACGACTGCGCAACCTATACCGCAGTCGTGGGTTTCTGTCGGGCGTTGTGATTGATGAAACCGACGGCATGCCTTCCACGTCGGTTTATGTGTACCGTTTCGGCAGCCTGATTCGTGCCTACCAGACAGTCGGTTTTACGCCTGGCCGAGACTATCGTTACATCGAAACCAACCGCTTCCTGCGGCAACTTCATCCCGAAATCGTCGCGCAAACGGAGACAAAAATCGCGGATTTGGGTGGCGCAGTGATACGCGACCCGGCAACGGACCTGCTGACGGTCAATGAGGAGTTCACAGCCTGCATCGTACTCGCGCGCTGTCAGGCACATGACAATGGCCGCAATCACTGGAAGGTGCGCTTTGACACCAGCCTTCTGCCGGACATCACGGTCGCCGTGCGTCTCAACCAGACGAATGAATCGACCCTGGACTACTACCTGTTGCCACACCTGGATTTTTGCCAGCCTCGCATTCATCTGGCAGACCAGAATCCCATCGAGTTCGAGAGCTATCGCTTCGATACGCTGGACTACCTCTATGGCATGGCCGAACGCGCCCGTCTCAGGAGGGTAGCGTGACTACGCGGCAGCAGCCCGGAGAAATCCGGATGGTCCCCGTCTCCCAGATTGAAGTTATCAATCCGCGAGAACGGAATGGTCGGGTCTTCAAGGAAATCGTCGACAACATCAAGACCATCGGTCTCAAAAAGCCTATCGTGGTCACACCACGAGCCACGGCCAGCGGCATAGAGAAATACCTGCTCGTGTGCGGCGAGGGGCGACTGAAGGCGTTCCGCACGCTCGGCGAAACGACGATTCCCGCGCTCGTGGTAAGCGTCAGCGATGAGGACGCGTTCGTCATGAGTCTGACTGAAAACATTGCGCGCAGACAGTGCCGCCCCATCGAACGGCTTGCCGGCATTCGGCAATTGCAGCAGCACGGGTACGCGCCGAAGGTCATAGCCGAGAAAACAGGTCTCACGCCGACTTACGTTCAGGGCATCCTCACGCTGCTGCATCAAGGCGAAGAGAGGCTCGTGGTTGCAGTAGAGAAAGGCCTCGTTCCCCTGAATGCCGCCCTCACGATTGTCGGTGCCGGCGACGACGACGCCGACATACAGGCCGCACTCCAGGAGGCCTACGAGTCCGGCAAATTGCGGGGCAAGCAGCTGATGAACGCACGCCGTGTCATCGAGCGCAGAAAGGCGCTCGGGAGAGGCGCCGCGCGCAACATGACCAGCAAGTCCGCTGCCGTCACGACTTCGAGTCTCGTACGCACCTATGAGCGCGAGGTAGAACGTCAGAAATCCATGGTCAGAAAGGCAGAATTCACACAACAGCGGTTACTGTTTGTCGTCGGTGCACTGAGGCAACTGTTTGCCGAAGAGAACTTCATCAACCTCCTGCGCGCAGAAGGGCTAGCCAGCCTGCCGAAATATCTTGCCGAACGCGTCTGGCCAAGCGGGGGTGTTTCATGACGGGCGTCACTCTCGGATTCATTCCAGAACCCCTGTCGGTGCCAGTCTGCAACATCCTGCCTTCGCGCAGGATACCGGCGCCCGTGGTCGAATCACGAAAATACAAGCAGATAAGGACCTCCATTGAGGAGGTGGGTCTTATCGAGCCGCTCTCCGTAACGGCTGCGGACCAGTCTTCCGGGCAACATGTTCTACTGGACGGTCATCTGCGCTTGCTCGCCATCCAGGACCTCGGGCACGAGCGCGCTGCCTGTCTTGTCGCGACGGATGACGAAAGCTACACGTATAACAACCGCGTCAATCGTCTTTCGACAATCCAGGAGCACTACATGATACGTCGCGTAGTGGAGCGAGGCGTATCACCTGAACGACTGGCGAAAGCGCTCTCAGTGGATGTATCGCTGATTATCAAGAAGATGTCGCTCCTCGACGGCGTGTGCCCGGAGGCGGCTGAACTTCTCGGCGACCGGCAGTTCTCCCCGGAGCTTGTTCGTGCAATTCGCAAAATGAAGCCGACGCGGCAGGTGGAATGCGTTGAACTGATGGTGGCCGCGAATAATGTAACCGTCTCCTACGCCGAAGCCTTGTTGGTCGCCACGCCCGCGGCGCTGCTTGCAGAGGGGAAGAAGCCCAGCAAACTGACTGGCGTTAGCCCGGAGCAAATGGCGAAGATGGAGCGGGAAATGAGCAACCTTCAGGGTCAGTACAAGCTCGTGGAACAGACTTACGGTCAGGATGTATTGAATCTGGTCCTTGCAAAAGGTTATCTCGCCAAACTCCTCGAAAACGAATCTGCACGACAATATGTTACTCAACACCATCCGGACCTGATGATGGAGTTCGAGTCCATCATTGCAACCATTTCACTGGACCAGCAGCAATTCAGCGCGGCCCTCTAGCCGAAATTCCTCGTAGAGGCATTTTCAAATTGGTTGCGACGCTCCGCACGCTGAGCGCTACAGCCTCGACATCTTCGCGCGCCGGCACGGGAGCGGTATTGTGAAAAGCGGGCAACCAGGATGAGCTGGCCGCAAGTGAATCATCGCGCCCGCCGGGGTGCCTATGTGATGAGGCAGGCGCTGCTGATGAGTGAGCAGCCTGTCGGTTTTCTTTCTGGACAGCCGCCTTTCGCACAATTCCGAATGGCCCATCTCTCGAGTACGCCGCTCGCTCGTTGACGATGCCCGGACTGCGGTGGTCTCGATGCATCCTTTCAATGGGGAGACTGTACGTGCGCTTCGTGCGATGCAGCGCGCTAAGCCGGCGACGAGCAAAAACAGATTCCTGCGCCGTTTCGCGAATCCTGGCCAGCCGGACGCAAACTGCTAAATTCTGGAGATGAAGTCACATCGTACTTACGATAGCTATCATGTCGCCGCCGCCCAAAAATTTGGTGGCCAAAGCGGCTTCCAAGCTGCGGAACATCTGGCTGACCGGAGCTGGCGACTGCAGGTCATAGTTCGACGGTAATACGCGAAGTGGCGATTTTTTCGGTCACTCGTTCGCGTGCCCCGTCCATGATGCAAGCAGCTCGGGAGTTTGACGTCCGCTAATGCGCGGGCACCGGAGACCGGGCATCGGTGCGGTTCACCAGCTCTGGGGCCTGCTGGCCTGCCTACCCCGATTATTAAGTCTATAAGTACTAGGGGGCATAGCGACTCGCAATAACTCCGCGAGTCCTCGGTCGTTTTTCACATCGTTTCCGCAAAAGCGATGCGGAATACAAGCTGAAGCGATGCCACGTACAAGCGCGAGCGATGCGCGGTACAAGTGGACGCGATGCAGAGTACAAGTCGGGCAGTCTTGCCTCGTCAAGAAAGGCGAGGTTCTCTGTGAGATTTCAGAATATTCAAATATTTTCATTTCATGCCCCGTCTTGCGCACATATACAGATACATCTCTACCCTAGCCGAATTTGGCGGGGGTGAATATATCGATGAGTATCGGCTGCATGAGGCCGTGGCCGACGGGGCCACGTTGCCCATCAAGTATCAGGACGCCTGGGTGGCGCTGCTGCCCGATGTCAATCTCGACCAGGCGTTTAAAGACCAGTTCATCAACGAACCAGAGGCTCGCCAGCACGCCCTGAAGCAGGAACTGCTCACACGCTGGCGACAAGCCGGCGACCGTATGGAGAAAGTGGCCCACCATTTGGTGGAACATTTTCTGACCAACGTGCGGGCCAAGGGTCTCAAGGGCATGCTGGTATGTGACGGCCGCGAGATGGCCGTGCGATACAAAGACCTGCTCGACGCCATCATGACGGAGCGTGGGAAGCAAGGGTTGCCTACCTTCGAGAGTCGCGTTGTGGTGTCGCTGGCCAACATCACGGCCTCGCGGACCGGTGCATCTGAGAAGGAAGCCGCTGCCGTGAGAGGTATCGACGTCGGCAAGGTACGCACCATCGAAGAGCGCGTGCGTGAAGAAATCAAAGCTGGCAAAGTACCGGTCGCCATGCCGCCGGAGCAGATTGCCAATTTCGTCAGCAAGCTGTTTCCTCTGCCCTATGGCGATGAAACAAAGGGGAAGGACGGAAAGGTACACGCCAACAACGTCGGGCTCATCATCGTATCCGACATGTTGCTCACTGGCTGGGATGCGCCGATTGTCGGCACTATGTACCTCGACAAGCCTCTCAAGGAGCACACCCTGCTACAAGCCATCGCGCGCGTGAACCGCACTCTGGCAGGCAAGAATGCGGGCTACATTGTGGACTACCACGGTGTAGTGGAGCACTTGGACCACGCTCTCAAAATCTACGGCGGCGAGGTCAAGGCGGCCCAAGTGTGGGAAGGCGTGGAAAGCGAACTGCCCAAACTGCAAGCGACTCTCGAACGGATTCTCAAGCTCCTGCCGCGCAAGCATGACCCGGTTAGCCAACGTGAGGACTACAAGGCCGATGCTGAAACCTTCCTCGACCCGGCAGCCCGCTTGGATAAGGTGGAGGACTTTCTGGAGCTGGTCAAACAGTTCAACCGCAGTATCGACATTATCCTGCCCGATGTGCGCGGGGTAGAGTTCAAACCGTATTTCACACTGTTTGCCGAAATCCGCCTGATGTTGCGCGACAAATTGCCCGGCACGGCATATCGGGAACGCATAACCAAGCTCGAATCCGTGCTCCTCCAGCAATTGCTGGACGAATACATCAGCGCCAGCCCAGCCAAGAGCTTGCTTGGCAAAGAGGTGTCGATTCTCGATGCCTCAGACATGGACCGGCTCAAAAAACTGGCCAGCCCCGGCAGCCAGGCGCTGGTGATGAAAAACCAGCTAAAACACACCATCGAGACGGGCCGCGACAAGGACCCCGTGTTTTTTGACAAGTTGGCGGAAGAGTTGGAAAAGCTGCTTGAAGAAGAAAAGGCAGGCCGTATTACCCAAGCGAAGTTTCTGGAGCAGTTGGACCTCTTCGGTCAGCGCATCAAGGAGAAAGACAACACCGGCTTTTCAAGTCCGGCCCATTCCGCCGCGTTTCACTATCTGGAGTCGCATCTGTCGAGCGATGTGGCCCGAGGCGTGACAACGAAGTTGTTCGAGGACGCGGAGCTCAGCCACACTATGGCATCCGGCAACTGGAAAGCCATGCCCGACTTGCACCCGGAAATCAAGAAGCGCATCAGCAGCTTGCTGGTGCCGCTGGCGGGCTGGCAGCGCGCCGTCGCGCGAGACCACGCTAGTCACTTGCTGACCATTTTGCTGAAGAACTGAGCTATGCCGCGCTTGCATTATGGAGAGACCACAATCGAGTGGCAGTTTCGGCCAGACGCAGGGCTGAAGCGCCATTATGTGACGGTCGAGCGTGGCCACCCAGTTTTGTTGCGCGGACCGTGGGTGGACGTATCAGAACAAGAGGCCCTGGTGCGTCGGCGCGCCCGGTGGATACGTGAGAAGTTGGAGTTGGTCAACAAGCCGCAACTCGAAGACGTCATCGTGACCGGCAGCCGGCTCAGGTATTGTGGGCGCAGCTACTTCACGGAGGTCCGTCACATGTCTGCTTTGGCGACGCCACGGCTGGCATTTACCGCGTCACGCTTCGTGGTGGAGTCCCCTTCGGGCAGCGCAATCACGTCCGATGCTTTGGTGCCTCTGTTGGAGAGCTTTTACCGCGAGCGCGCGGAAGAAAAACTGCTGCCAAGGGTCCGTCATTGGGAGCGCGAAACAGGGCTGAAAGCCGCAGGGGCCTTCATCCGGCATTTTCAAAGCCGATGGGCGAGCTGCGATGCTGCGAATGTCTTGCAGTTCCACCCCAGAGTGATGGAGCTGGCCGGCAGCGTGCAGGACTACGTCATTGTTCACGAGCTATGCCACACCATTGAGAAGAACCACACCCGGCTCTTCTGGAATCTGGTTACCCAGATAATGCCGGGGTGGAGGCGTGAACATGAAGCGTTAGAGCGGGCTGTGTTCGGGGGCGAGATATAGCGAGGCAGCGCAATCGCACAAGCCAGTCTACGGGTGTGCGGCTATGTACACAGCAAAGAAAATAAGGAGGCGTGGCAGGTGATTTACTTCTCGGATGTATTCAATGTCGAGCCGGATGTTCTCGATGCCCATGGTGCTTTCAATATTGCGCTTGTTAACGACCTGCCGCTTTTCGTCGACCCGTTTCTCCTGTTCGATAGTAAGCGCCCGGAATTCCGGACCTTACACGACGACATCATTAAGTACCTGGTATTTGTGCGTGACCGGGCTCAGGCGGATGAATTAACCGAGGGTGCCATATCCCAGTGGCTTTTCTTCCGGGAGGTCAAACAAAATTGGCTTGGATTCAGCCGGCAGGGGAACAGTGGCACTGGGCTTGGGAAACAGTTTGCTCTGGCGCTTGCCCGGAACTTTCAAAGGGTATTTCGCGATTTTGGGACGGAGACTCTGACGAAGAGCTCACATTTGGAAAAACTCGGCCTGCTCAGCGGCGGTGTTGGGCGAGACCATTTGAGCGATTTCACGACGAATCTCATCAAGGGTTACCTGCTCAAGTACACCGAGGATTTTGCAAAGGAGCATCTGCACTCGAACCAGTTAAAGCAAGTTCATGTCGAGCGGGTCAACTTTAACTACGAGACGAGACGCTGGCAGTCTGGACACTTTGTGCTGCCATGGCATGCCGGCGACTACGTCATCCTCACGCCATGTGAGATTCTGACCCGCGACGAAGCATGGATTAACCAGGGGGACATGCTGAGTCAGTTCTTTCAGCTCCGACAATCATTGCCGGACGAGCAGCTCCGCGCTCAGGTCAATGACCACTTCCTGCGGCAAATCAACGAACGTTCAACGCAGGATGAACGGAAAGCCGCAGCTCTGCGAACTATTGAGCAGTTCACTGTGCTGATTGACCATTACATTAAATGGAAGGAGGAGAATGCGTCAGAAGCGCATGTGGTCAGCAGCAAGAAGGTTCAAGAAACCCACACGCAGTTCGTGGATAACATTCGCGAGTTGGTTCTGAAACACTTGGTCGGCACAGAGTTTTACGAGAAGGGAGACTCATACGAGGAGGCTCTGCAGCGAGTAAAGTACCTGAAACATGTCATAGAAGACAACGACGGCTATCGGGTCTTCTATGTGGGCGGTACGCCCGTCAAGCGTGAGAGCGACCTTCACACCATGTTTCGCTTGACTTGGTACGCAACGATGTTCGACGTAAACGCCGAGGTCAACAATGGGCGCGGTCCGGTGGATTACAAGGTCTCGAAGGGAAAGCGAAACGCTAGCCTTGTTGAATTCAAGTTAGCGAGCAATTCAAGCCTGAGGCGTAACCTTGAGAAACAGGTCGAAGTCTATGCGAAGGCAAGTCAAACGGACCGTTCTATCAAGGTTATTTTGTATTTTTCGGATACCGAGCTGGTGAAAATTACGGGCATTCTCCGCGACCTCAAGCTTCAGGATAGAGAAGACATCGTACTTATTGATGCAAGCCGGGACAACAAAATATCCGGGTCGAAGACCTGACTCAGCACGCGGTTGCGGCTCTGGAGTCGAGTGATTTGCTCGCAGTCACGGCGTGATAGAAGCACCAGGCCACTGGGATGTGCTCGAGCCCTTGTGTGTTTCCGTCGCTCCTCGGCCAAAATCCTGACCACAAAACAAAGAAGGCCTGTAAGTATCTTGGCTTACAGGCCTTCCGGGCTTTGGTCATCACAGCTCTGCGGCGCAATCAAACTGGACTATCAGGGCGGCGCGCCCCATAAATTTCTCGGTTTATGCGTCCGTTTTTCTCAGGATATGCGTCCATCTACAATCCACTTCAAACATCAATATTCCCCGCCCTAAGCGCATTAGACTCAATGAAAGCCCGACGCGGCTCCACATCATCCCCCATAAGCGTAGTAAAGATGCCATCAGCTGCAATAGCATCCTCAATCTGCACCCGAAGAAGACGCCGCACCTGCGGATCCATCGTCGTCTCCCAAAGCTGCTCAGGATTCATCTCACCGAGGCCTTTATAGCGCTGCTTGGACATATTCCGCTCAGCGTCAGCCAGCAACCACTTCATTGCACTCTTGAAGTCGGTGACAGCCATACTCCGCTCCCCGCGCTTGATCACAGCGCCAGCCCCAATCAACCCCTTAAAGGTATTAGCGGTATTAACAAGCTGCTGATAATCGGCAGTCAACTGAAACTCTTCATCGATCACGGAAATCTTCTGATTCCCATGATGCGTGCGCGCGACGCGCAGCGAGCGCAGTTCCCGCACAGGGTCGTACATCGTGGTCACGGTCACATCAGGCTTCAGCGCATCATCCCGCAGCTTCGCTTCGAGCGCGCGAGCCGAAGCCTCGGCCGCCTGCTCGCTGGAGAGATCGACAGCGACGCCATCCATCACCGCCTCGAGCGCGCCAGCGTCGTACAGTCGGCTCAACCGATCAACCACCGCCTGTGCCAACAGATACGACCGCGCCAACTCACCGAGCGCATCCCCAGTAATCGGAGTCGCACCTTCAGAAGCCACCAACTCCGACCCCTGCAACGCGAGCCGAAGAATATGCGCATTAACTTCCGACTCATCCTTCAGATACCGCTCATCCTTCCCCGCCTTGATCTTGTACAGCGGTGGCTGCGCGATATAGATGTACCCGCGCTCGATCATCTCCGGCATCTGCCGATAGAAGAACGTCAACAACAGCGTCCGGATGTGCGCACCATCGACGTCAGCATCGGTCATGATGATGATGCGGTGATAGCGCAGCTTGTCGAGGTTGTAGTCTTCCTTGCCGATGCCGCATCCAAGCGCGGTAATCAGCGTAACGATCTGCTCGGAAGACAGCAGCTTGTCGTAACGCGCCTTCTCGACGTTCAGCACCTTACCGCGCAGCGGCAAGATAGCCTGGAACTTCCGATCACGCCCCTGCTTCGCCGACCCACCCGCCGAGTCACCCTCGACGATATAAATCTCCGACTTCGCCGGATCCTTCTCCTGACAATCCGCGAGCTTCCCAGGCAAACCAACGCCATCGAGCACGCCTTTACGACGCGTCATCTCACGCGCCTTGCGCGCCGCATCGCGCGCACGCGCCGCATCGACAATCTTGCCGCAGATGATCTTCGCGTCGCCCGGCGTCTCGAGCAGGAATTCCTCGAGCGCCTTCGCGACTACTTCTTCCACCGGCGCGCGGACTTCCGACGACACCAGTTTGTCCTTCGTCTGCGAGCTGAACTTCGGCTCCGGCACCTTCACCGAGAGCACGCACGACAGCCCTTCACGCATGTCGTCGCCCGACGTTTCGACCTTCGCCTTCTTCGCGACCTCGTGATCGGCGATGTACTTGTTAAGCACGCGCGTCATCGCCGCACGCAAACCGGTAAGGTGCGTGCCGCCGTCGCGCTGGGGAATATTGTTCGTGAAGCACAGCACGTTTTCGTTGTAGCTGTCGTTCCACTGCATCGCCACTTCGACGCCCACACCATCCTTTTCACCCATGATGTGAAAGATGTTCGGGTGCAGCACGGACTTGTTCTTGTTGATGTACTCGACAAAGCCCTTCACGCCGCCGACGAACGCGAAATCTTCCTCTTTGCCCGAGCGCTGATCGAGCAAGCGAATCCGCACGCCGTTATTGAGGAACGAAAGCTCACGAATCCGCTTCGCGAGAATGTCGTAGTGGTATTCGACATTGCCGAAAATCGTGTCATCGGCCATGAAATGCACTTCGGTGCCGCGGTTTTCGGTGTCGCCGACCACCTGCATCGGCGACGTGGTCACGCCGTCGATTTCTTCGAGCACGCGGTTCTGCGGCACCCCACGGTGGAATTCCATGAAGTGCTTCTTGCCATCGCGGCGCACCGTGAGGCGCAGCCACGCCGACAGCGCGTTCACGCACGACACGCCGACACCGTGGAGGCCGCCCGACACCTTGTAGCTGTTCTGGTCGAACTTGCCGCCGGCGTGCAGCTCGGTCATCACGATTTCGGCGGCGCTGCGCTTCGGATCGTGCTTGTCGTCCATCTTCAGGCCGGTCGGCACGCCGCGGCCGTTGTCGGTGATCGAGATCGAGTTGTCTGCGTGGATGATCACCTGAATGTCGTTGCAATGCCCGGCGAGCGCTTCGTCGATCGAGTTGTCGAGCACTTCGAACACGAGGTGGTGCAGACCGGTGCCATCCGATGTATCCCCGATGTACATTCCAGGCCGCTTGCGCACGGCTTCCAGACCTTCGAGGATCTGGATGGACGAGGCGCCGTAGCTGTTATCGGGCTGCGTATTGTTCATGTCAGTCATGGATTTTTTCCGGTTCTGCGTTACTGCGAGATTGCTGCTCTGGACTTTTCAAAACGCCATAAAAACGCCAAAGGGGCGCTGCGCCCCTTGGTGTTCTTCTTGATGTTGGACGCGTCAGATGCGCATCGGCATCACCACGTACTTGAATTCGTCGTTCTCGGGAATCGTGATCAACGCGCTGGAGCTGGCATCACCCAGGCTCACCTGCAACATGTCGACCTTCAGGTTCGCGAGCACGTCGAGCAGGTACGTGACGTTGAACCCGATATCGACGCTGTCGCCGTCGTATGCGATTTCCAGTTCTTCCTGCGCCTCTTCCTGATCGGCGTTGGTCGACATGATCTTCAACTGGCCCGGCTCGACGATGCAGCGCACGCCCTTGAACTTATCCGACGTCAGAATCGCCGCGCGTTGCAGCGAGCGCTGCAGTTCTTCGCGGCCAATCTGGAATTTGTTCTTGTGCGACTTCGGAATCACGCGCTGGAAGTCGGGGAACTTGCCTTCCACGAGCTTCGACACGAGTTCGACCTGGCCGAACGTGAACTTGACCTGGGTCTGCGCGATGTCGATCTTGACCGTGTCGTCGATGTCTTCGAGCAGGCGCTGCAGTTCGAGAATCGTCTTGCGCGGAATGATCACTTCCTGGCGCGCAAACGAACCCTCGATCTTCATCGACGAGAACGCGAGACGGTGGCCGTCCGTCGCGACCGCCATCAGCTGGTCGCCGTCCACCACCAGCAGCATGCCGTTCAGGTAGTAGCGGATGTCCTGCTGGGCCATCGAGAAATGAACCATGCCGAGCAGCTGGCGGAACGTCTTTTGCGGAACCACGAGGCTCGCGCCGTAGTCTTTAGCCTGAGCGACAGTCGGGAATTCGTCGGCGGCGAGCGTTTGCAGCGCAAAGCGGCTCTTGCCGGATTGCACTGTCAGGCGCTTGTCGTTCAACGTCAGCGTGACTTGGCCGTCGGGCATCGCGCGCAGAATGTCGAGGAGCTTGCGCGCCGCCACCGTGGTCGCGACCGAATCGCCACCCACGCCGAAATCGGCGCGCGTGGTGATCTGCAACTCGAGGTCGGTCGACAGGAACGATACGTCAGGACCGTTCTTGGTGATCAGCAAATTGGCGAGGATCGGCAACGTATGGCGGCGTTCGACGATGCCGCTCACGGTTTGCAGCGGCCTGAGGAGGTTGTCGCGTTCGGTCTTGACCAGTTGCATAGGGTTCCTTCGTTGATATAACGGCCTGCACGCCTTACGGGACAAGCATTTCAGCGTGCAGCCACGGCTCCCCGCCGGCGCCCTGAAAAGCGCCCGACACGGCGTGAAATCCGCCCGTCGCCGCCGGGCGGTTAAACCTGTATTGTGCCTGAAAACGGGACCGCCTCACTAAAATGGGGGCGAGTTCGGGAATAAACAGGTCGATTTTGCGGGGCGTAGTCCGGGTTACCGACGGTTTTTCACGCCGCTGCCCGGCGTTACCGGTTCGCAGGCGCGTTTTTCCGTCACTTCGGGCCGGTTTCACCGCAAATTCATCGCGGGTTCGCCGCGTTTTTGCGTCGCTTCTGCCCGCTTGCCGTCGCGTTCCTTGCCATTCCCCGTCAGGACCCGGCTGCGCCGCCGGGTTGTTGGTCCCCTGCCCGTTTCTCTATGTCACAGCGATTGGTGCCGCCGTCCGTTTCGCAATCGCGTGCGGCCAGCCCAATCAGCCCTTCAGTGTCTGTTCCAGCACGTGCAGTTCGTGGTTCAACTGCGCGTCCTTGCTGCGCTCGTCGGCGATCTTGCGCACAGCGTGCAGCACCGTTGTGTGGTCGCGCCCGCCGAACAGCTCGCCGATTTCCGGCAGGCTCTTCTGCGTCAGTTCCTTCGCCAGGTACATCGCGATCTGCCGCGGCCGCGCGATATTCGCCGGACGCTTCTTCGAATACATGTCCGCGACCTTGATGCTGTAAAAGTCGGCGACCGTCTTCTGGATGTTTTCCACCGAAATCTGCCGGTTCTGCACCGTCAGAAGATCTTTCAGCGCTTCCTTGGTCAGTTCGATCGTGATTTCGCGGCCATGGAACTTCGAATACGCGAGGATCTTGCGCAGCGCGCCCTCGAGTTCACGCACGTTCGAGCGCAGATGCTTCGCGACGAAGAACGCCACGTCCTCGTTCAGGCTCACGAACTCCGATTGCGCCTTGCGCATCAGAATCGCGACGCGCATTTCGAGTTCGGGCGGCTCGATCGCCACCGTCAGGCCCGAGTCGAAGCGTGAGATCAGGCGGTCGTCGATACCCGAGATTTCCTTCGGATACGTATCGCTCGTGATGATCACCTGCGCCTTGTTTGCGACCAGCGCCTCGAATGCGTAGAAGAATTCCTCTTGTGTGCGCGACTTGCCCGAAAAGAACTGAATATCGTCGATCAGCAGCAGGTCGAGCGAGTGGTAGTAGCGCTTGAAGTCGTCGAACGCCTTGCGCTGGTACGCCTTCACGACATCGGACACGTACTGTTCCGCGTGGATGTAGCGAATCCGCGCGCCGGGCTTGTCCATCAGCAACTGGTTGCCGATCGCGTGGATCAGGTGGGTCTTGCCGAGGCCCACGCCACCGTACAGGAACAGCGGGTTATACGAAATGCCGGGATTGTCGGCGACCTGAATCGCCGCAGCGCGGGCGAGCTGATTCGCCTTACCGGTCACGAAGTTGTCGAAGGTCAGGACGGGGTTCAGCTTCGAGCGCTCGTACATCGAGTCGCTTTCGCTGGTTGCCGCCGCGCCCGCGCCTTGGCCCGGCCGCCACGTGCGGCGCCCAGCGGCGGCTTCGTTCGCGTCGAGGCTCGGCAGATCGAGGTCGGCGGCGTCTTCGGCGGCGCTGCGCGGATTCGAGTTTTGCGCGGCGAGCGCCGCTGCCGCGGCTGCGGGATTCGCGCGCGCGGCATGCGCGGCATGCGCGGCCTGCACGGCGCCGACGGCGGCATCCACGGCTGCGACGCCGCCGGCATTACCGCCTTGCGGCGCGGTCGAAGCCGGGCGCGCCGACGACGGAGTCGGCGCAGCGGCCGCCGGGCCGCGCATACCGGCCTTCGGATCCAGTACGAATTGCACGTCCACCGGCGCGTGCCAGAAATCGCGGGCCATATCCGCGATGCGGCCGGAGAACTGGCTCTTGACCCAGTCGAGCTTGAAGCGGTTCGGCGCGGCAATGCTCAACGTGTTCGCATCGGCGTCGAAGGCGACCGGGGCCAAGGGTTTGATCCACGTCACGTACTGCTGGGGCGTAAGCTCACGCTCCAGCAATGCGGAACAGTGTTGCCAGAATTCGTTCATCAAGTTGCTATCGTTATGGTGTGCACGGCGGTCGCCGCTGCCCCTGTCGCGCGCCCGCAACAAGGCCCTCAGCAGCCAGGCGTAACGGCCCCAGGCGCTTGTGCCACAAGGGTCTGCGGGACAAGCGTGCCGGAGCGACGTGCAACATTTTTGGGAAGTAAGGCGAGATTCTAACGCCAAAACGGACCCGAAAGTGAGTTATCCACAGGGTCCGATCACCGCGCCCGGCAAACCCCGGCTGAGTCAGAAGCAGGCTAAACTATTGACGGCCAACGGAAAACCAGTTTAAATAGCGGGTTCCGCGAAAACCAATTCCAGTAAACCACCGGCCATTGCGCTTTCAGCGATGATCGCGCGGTTTTTTTCGATCAAGTGAGAGCAACATGAAACGTACTTACCAACCTTCCGTTACCCGTCGCAAGCGCACCCATGGCTTCCGCGTTCGTATGAAGACCGCTGGCGGCCGCAAGGTCATCAACGCACGTCGCGCGAAGGGCCGCAAGCGCCTCGCGATCTAAGGCAAGCGGATTGCGCGCTGTGACCGAAGCCCGCGGCGAAGCGGGAGCGGCCGGGGCGCAGCAACCGGGCTCGGTTCCGTTGCGAGCGCAAGCCGCCTTCCCCAAAGCCGCAAGGCTGCTAAAAACGGATGAATTTTCATCCGTTTTTCGTTTGCGGCCGTGGCGCCGTACCGCGCACTTCGTCGTGTACGGCCGGCCCACCGGCAACGAGGCGCGTCTTGGCCTCGTGATCGGGAAGAAGTATGCGCCGCGCGCGGCCACGCGGAATCTGGTGCGTCGGATCGCGCGTGAAGCTTTTCGGCTGCGTCGCGCGGAATTCGGCGGTTGGGATGTGCTGCTGCGTCTACACACGCGTTTCGACAAAAAAGCTTTGCCGAGCGCGTCATCGCCGCCGTTGAAGGCACTGTGCCGCAGCGAAATCGCGGCGTTGCTCGACAAGGCAGCGCGCGAAATTACCCGTCGTCAGGCGCCGCCCGCGGAGGCGCCCAGGACGGAATGACGCAGTGACCGCCCGCACAGCGGTCGCCGCAACGGGCGTTGCGCCGGCAGCTACAGGGCGCGGGCGTCGCCCGGTACTTCACGTTGCGCGGCGCCGTACGGCCGCATCTGCCATGCAAACGGTACTTCTCGCTTTATTGCGTTTTTACAAGCTTGCCGTGAGCCCCATGCTCGGCAACCGGTGCCGTTTTTACCCTTCCTGCTCTGATTACGCGCGCGAGGCAATCCAGTATCATGGCGCCGCGCGCGGGACTTATCTCGCCGTGAGGCGTGTTTGCCGCTGTCACCCGTTTTCCGCGGGCGGCATCGATCTCGTCCCGCCACCCACTTCTGAAAAGCGCTGACGCGCCGTTCCATCGACACTGAGACAACGCATGGATATCAAACGCACCGTCCTATGGGTCATCTTTTTTATGTCAGCTGTCATGCTGTTCGACAACTGGCAACGCGACCACGGACGCCCGTCGATGTTCTTCCCGAGCACGACGCCGACCCAGACCGCCGGCACTGCCGCGCCGGGCACCACGACGCCGGGCACCCAGCCGGCCGACCTGCCGGCCACTAACGCGGCCGCGCCCGGCAACGCGCCGGCGGCCGAGCAATCGCATCTCGTGAAGTTCGGCACAGATGTCTACACCGGCGAAATCGACACCCGCGGCGGCACACTGTCGCGCCTGTCGCTCATCAAGCAGGGCGACGGCAAGCAGCCGGATCTCGTGATCACGCTGTTCGACAAGACCAACAGCCACACGTATCTCGCACGCACCGGCCTGCTCGGCGGCGACTTCCCGAATCACAACGACGTCTTCACGCTGATGCCGAACCAGCCGACCCAGCTGGCTGAAGGTCAGAACTCGTTCCAGATGAGTTTCGAGTCGCCGGAAAAGGGCGGCCTCCGGGTCATCAAGACGTACACCTTCACGCGCGGCAGCTACGTGATCGGCGTCGAGACGAAGGTCCAGAACGTCGGCACCTCGCCGGTGACGCCGCAGGTCTATATGGAACTCGTGCGCGACGACCAGCCGGTCGAAACGCCGCGCTTCTCGCACACGTTCATCGGACCGGCCGTCTACACGGACGAGCATCACTTCCAGAAGATGACGTTCAGCGATCTCGACAAGAACAAGCAGAACTTCGCGGCGTCGGCCAACGACGGCTGGGTCGCGATGGTCCAGCACTACTTCGCGTCGGCCTGGATTCCGCAGGAAGGCGTGAAGCGTGACTTCTACGCCGAGAAGATCGATCCGTCGCTGTATCGCGTCGGTATGAAGCAGGCAATGCCGACCATCCAGCCGGGCCAGACCGTCAGCGTGTCCGCGCGTCTGTTCGCCGGTCCGGAAGAAGAGCAGATGCTCGCGGGCATCGCGCCGGGCCTCGATCTGGTGAAGGACTATGGCTGGGTCACGATCATCGCGAAGCCGCTGTTCTGGCTGCTGTCGAAGATCCACAGCTACGTCGGCAACTGGGGCTGGTCGATCGTGCTGCTCACGCTGCTGATCAAGGCGGTGTTCTTCCCGCTGTCGGCCGCGAGCTACAAGTCGATGGCGCGCATGAAGGCTATCACGCCGCGCATGCAGGCACTGCGCGAGCGCTTCAAGGGCGATCCGCAGAAGATGAACGCGGCGCTGATGGAGCTGTACAAGACCGAGAAGGTCAATCCGTTCGGCGGCTGTCTACCGGTCGTGATCCAGATTCCGGTGTTCATCTCGCTGTACTGGGTGCTGCTGTCGTCGGTCGAAATGCGCGGCGCGCCGTGGATTTGGTGGATTCAGGATCTGTCGCAGCAGGACCCATATTTCATCCTGCCGGTGCTGATGGCCGTATCGATGTTCCTGCAGACCAAGCTGAACCCGACGCCGCCAGACCCGGTTCAAGCCAAGATGATGATGTTCATGCCGATCGCGTTCTCGGTGATGTTCTTCTTCTTCCCCGCGGGTCTCGTGCTGTACTACGTTGTGAACAACGTGCTGTCGATCGCGCAGCAGTACTACATCACGCGGATGATGGGCACTTCGAAGGCGAAGCCGGCCTGATATCGCGTCGCACGGCGGCCTGCATGGCCGCCGTGTCGCAAAGCTGAAAACGAAAAGCCGCCCGGCGCCAACCGGGCGGCTTTTTTCATGGTGCGGTCGAAGAAAATGCGATGGTTTCGACGTTCACTCTTCGTCGGAATCTTCGCCGTAAAAGCGCACGATCATTTCCTCGACCAGATTCCGATCCTTCGGGGTCAACGATGCAATCTTCGACGCGAGCTCGATCGTTTCGGGTGTCGGCGGATATTTTTCGCCACGGGCCATCGGCCGTGCGCTGGCGCCGGGCGGCGGTCCGTAATGGAGCCAGTGCTCCTTGACGTTCAACCATTCGGCGAGCGTGCGCAATTTGTCCGGCTTCGGAATCGTCGTACCCGTCAGCCATTTGTGCGCGGTCTGGGGTGTTACGGGACGCTCGCCGTGATAGCGAAGATTGAACTGCTCGGCGAGCTTGGTCCCGCCGCGGATTTTCAGCGGCTCGAGCAGATCCTTCAGCCTCTTGGCGAAGGCGGCTTTTTCTTTGTCGGTCGGCATGGGCCAGATTGTGCAATTCAGAGTTCAACCAGTTGACAACCGACCAAGCTTTGTTTTCTCTTATTTGAGATAGTTTTAGCTTGCAGCGTGCGCCCGATAAAGCGTTGCGCGAATTCGATTTTTTTCATCTCTTTATTGCCTGGCTTGGCTTTGCCTGAACGGCAGGTGCTGCCGAGTCTCAATTATTCTTAAGTAGCGCGATAATAATCCTAGCTTAGTTGGGATAAATCTGAGATGTTCAAGCGATAGCGAAAACAGACGCGTCCTCCGCTTCGTGTCCTTCCCGCGAGCCCTTTCGTCCGAAGCGCGCGCGTTACAATGCCTCGCGCCGACTCGACCAACGCGGCCTGCCCTTCCCCTCCCGTTTCGCAGACTTCACATGCTCACGACCGACTCCGATCCCATCGTTGCCATTGCTACCGCGCCCGGCCGGGGAGGCATCGGCGTCGTGCGGATTTCGTTCGGCCGTGCCGGCGCGGAGGCGGCCCAACCTTTGATGCAGGCCCTCACCGGCCAGACGCTCGCGGCGCGTCACGCGAGCTACGTGCCGTTTCTCGACGCGAGCGGCAATCCGCTCGACCGCGGCATCGCGCTGTACTTTCCGGCGCCGCATTCGTATACCGGCGAGCACGTGCTCGAACTGCAGGGCCATGGCGGGCCGGTCGTGCTGCAATTGGTCCTGCAGCGCTGCATCGACGCCGGCCGCGCGTTTGGCCTGCGGCTCGCCGAGCCCGGCGAATTCACGCGTCGCGCGTTTCTGAACGACAAGCTCGACCTCGCGCAGGCCGAAGCCGTCGCCGATCTGATCGAGGCGAGCACCGAGGCCGCCGCGCGTTCGGCCGGCCGCTCGCTCGACGGCGCGTTCTCGCGCGACATCCACGCGCTGGTCGAAGAGGTGATCACGCTGCGGATGCTGGTCGAAGCGACGCTGGACTTCCCGGAAGAGGAAATCGACTTCCTCGAAGCCGCCGATGCGCGCGGCAAGCTCGCGCGCATTCGCGAGCGTCTCGCGCATGTGCTGAGCGAGGCACGCCAGGGAGCGCTGCTGCGCGAGGGTTTGTCGGTGGTGCTGGCGGGGCAGCCGAACGTCGGCAAGTCGTCGCTGCTGAATGCGCTCGCTGGCGCCGAACTCGCGATCGTCACACCGATCGCCGGCACGACTCGCGACAAGGTCGCGCAGACCATCCAGATCGAAGGCATCCCGCTCCACGTGATCGACACGGCGGGCCTGCGCGACACCGAGGACGAGGTCGAGAAGATCGGCATCGAGCGTACATGGGGCGAGATCGAGCGCGCGGACGTGGTGCTGCATCTGCTCGACGCGCGCGCCGGCATGACGGCCGACGACGAAACGATCGCCGGACGTTTTCCGCGCGGCGTGCCGGTCGTGCGTGTGCTGAACAAGACCGACCTCACCGGGCTCGCGCCCGCCACGCAGGCGCTCGACGCCGATCTCGAACTCAGCGAGGTGCGGCTGTCGGCGAAGAAGGGTGACGGCGTCTCGTTGTTGCGCGACGAACTGCTGCGGATTGCCGGCTGGCAGGCGGGCGCGGAGAGCGTCTATCTCGCGCGCGAGCGTCACCTGATTGCATTGCGCGCGGCCGACGAACATCTGGCGACCGCCGCCGCGCATGCGGAGCAGAACGCACAGGCACTCGACCTGTTCGCCGAGGAATTGCGGCTCGCGCAGGATCAGTTGAATTCGATCACGGGTGAGTTCAGCTCGGACGATCTGCTCGGAGTGATTTTCAGCCGATTCTGTATCGGCAAGTAACGCCGAACTCGCGAGTCGGCAGGATTCCGCGGCGACCTAAGGTTCCGCGGTCGAATAGCCGCTGCTGGCACGCAATCGAAAATCGCATTCTGTCAACCAAAAAACCCTCAGATTTTTGGTACACAACCGTGGTAAAAGTCTAAAATCCCCGCTGTCCGAACCTTAACGACGTACAGCGTCCCCAAAGCATGCCCCGCCTCGCCACCCCGCTCACCGAATCCGAGATCCGCGCGCTCGAACCGCGCGCGACCCGCTACTGTGTCGCCGACGGCAACGGCCTCGTGATCGAAGTCATGACGACCGGCACCAAGGTCTGGCGCTTCCGCTATACGTTGAATGGCAAGCGTCAGCCGCTCGCGACGATCGGCGATTACCGGATGATTTCGCTGCGCGTCGCGCGCGCGAAGGCCCAGAGGTACGCGGCACTCGTCGCGCAGGGCATCTCGCCGGTCGCGACCGCGCGGCGCGATCGAGGTGCCGAAAGCAAGGCCGACGTGCTGCGCGAAGCGGCCGAGCTTTATGTCGCGACGGCGCTAGCCGGCAAGTCGGACGAATATCGCCGCACCACCCGGCGCGCGCTCGACAAGGACGTGCTGCCCGCGATCGGCAACAAGCCGATCGGCGCGGTCACCGCTGACGACATCGTCGCGATCTGCGAGCGCATCAAAAGCCGCGGCGCGCCGAAAATGGCGCTGCACACGCGCAACGTCGTGAAGCGCCTGTACGCATACCTGATCGCACGTCAGCTTGCGACCAGCAACCCCGCGGAAGTCGTCCCGGCGCGCTCGATCGCGACCTTCGTCAGCCGCACCCGCGTGCTGTCCGGCGCCGAGATCGGCGTCATGCTGCGCACCATCGATACGTCGAATATCCGCCGCCCGCTGAAGCTAGCGCTGCACCTGCTGGTGCTGACGATGGCGCGCAAATCGGACCTCATCGAATCCAGATGGGCCGAGTTCGATCTCGACAACGCGCTATGGACAATCCCCGCTGCCCGCCTGAACGCGCACGAGGAGCGCATCGTACGTCTGCCGCGTCAGGCGGTTGCGCTGCTGCGCGAGCTGCAGCGCGCGCGCACCAGCGAGACGTACGTGTTCCCGAGCGTCAGGGGCGACGATCGGCCGATCGCGAAAAGTACGCTGAACCAGGCGGTCAAGGCATTGGGGCTCGACGTGGAGCATTTCGTGCTGCATGACTTTCGTCGCACCGCGTCGACGCATCTGCGCGACATGGAGCAGCAATCAGCCGCGACACGCGACATCACGAATCGTGAAGCAACCGACGAAGCAGCGCGGGACCGTCGCATGCTTCAGAGTTGGGCGGACTTTGTCGATAGCCAGATGGAAGTCGCACGGCAGACCGCGAACGGGACGGCTTGACGGCATCGTCATGGGTTTTGGCGAGATGTGACGCTTGCCGCCACGCCGGAATCGGGATGGTACACAGGCCGATGCGACCTCGTCCAAAACCTAATCGAACAAAGGAAAGTCATAAAAAAATAAGGTTTCTACAGCGCGCGAAAATGCGCCTTTTTCCGCGATTCACGACCGTTTCACATCATCGTTCTTTCCCCGCTTCCTTCGCCTACACTGAGAGATGGATGCAAGCAGATACGGAGGTTTCGATGCCTGAATCAATGCTCGCCTATCTGATGGGGCCTGCCGTCATGCTGGTGGTCGGCTTTGCCATCTGGATGATGTCGCGTCACCGCGACCCGTCCAAACCGCCCAAGCTCGAGCGCTGGCTCGACACGCATTACGCGGAGTGGCTGCATCACAAGCATTAAGGCGTGCCTCAATAAAAAAAGGCCGTCGCATCGAGCGACGGCCTTTTTGTCTGCGCGCTGCCCGTCTGGATCATCCGCGTATCAGAACCATGCCACGTTCACCACTGCGGCTCGGGGTTGCGGCTGTGCATAGCCGTACTGTCCGGGCGGCGGTGCGCCGCACGCGACATAGGCACGCTGATACTGGTCATAGCAATACCCGGGCGGCGGTGCCACGTAGGCCGGCGCGGGCTGATACGCGGGCTCGGCATAAACCGGCTGCGGATACGCGACCAATGGTGCCGGCGTCGACGCCGAGCTGACCACCGCGCCCAGCACCGCGCCGCCGATCAGCGCACCCACCACGTCGCCGCCGTGTCCGTGCGCGGACGCCTGGCCCGCCACCGTCAAACTACCCGCCATTACCAACGCCACTGCGAACTTTTTCATATTGAGCTCCCGCCGTTCAGGCATGGACGAATTGTCGCTGGCGCTGGCGGAAATAGATGCTGCAGTTGGTAACCGGACATTAACTCTGTAACAGGCGCATAACGTCGGAAGCGTCAGTCCACGCAGAGCATTGCGCGGCTTCAGCCGGACTGGTCTTGTCGCGGGCGCCGACTATTATCTGACCAATGGCAATAACCTGACGGGCCTTCCCTGACCTTCATTCGCGCTGAACCACATGGACACCTCGAAACCGCCCCAGAACGTCGCAACGCTGCATCCCGCAGACGAAGGACAGGCGCAGGCGCATGCGCTCGTCGCGGAGGATCCACCGGGTCTCGCCATCGACGACTCGTTCGCGCGCATCCTCGCCGACGCGCCGGCGGGCGAGTGCCCGATCACGGTGCTGCTGGTCGATGACCAGCCGGTCATCGCCGACGCGGTGCGCGAGGCGCTCGCCGACGAGCCGGGCGTCGACTTTCACTACTGCGCGTCCTGGGAAGACGCGGTGCGCTGCGCCGAGGAAACTCGCGCGACGGTGATTCTGCAAGATCTCGCGATGCCGGGCGCCGACGGTCTGACGCTGGTGCGGCAATATCGGCTGAACGCGGCCACGCGCGACATCCCGATCATCGCGCTGTCGACCAAAGAAGAGCCGCTCGTCAAAAGCGCGGCGTTCGCGGCCGGCTCGAACGATTACCTCGTCAAGCTGCCGGATCGCATCGAGCTGATCGCGCGCATCCGCTATCACTCGCGCTCGTATCTGAACCTGCAGCAGCGCGACGAGGCATACCGCGCGCTGCGGCAGTTACAGCAGCAACTACTGGCGACGAATCTGGAGTTGCAGCGGCGCACGCATTCGGACGGTCTGACCGGCCTGGCGAACCGCCGCTACCTAGACCAGCATCTGGCCGACGAATGGCGCCGCGGCACGCGCGACAAGACCGGCCTCGGCCTCCTGATGATCGACGTCGATCACCTCAAGGCCTACAACGACACCTACGGGCACGTCGCCGGCGACGAAGTGCTGAAGAGCGTCGCGCATACGATCGAAGCGTGCCTCGGCCATTCACCGGATCTCGCCGCGCGCTTCGGCGGCGAGGAGTTTGCGGTGGTCGTGCCTGGCACGTCGGCGGGCGGCTTGCGCCTGCTCGCGGAGAAAATCCGCATCGCGGTCGAAGACCTCGCGATCACGCATGCGGGCTCGGCAGAGGGTGTCGTCACGATCAGCATCGGCGCGGCGATGGTGCTGCCGTCGGCGGCCGAACCGGTCACGTCGCTGATCGAGGCCGCCAGCGTCGGCCTGTATCGCGCGAAACACGACGGCAAGAATCAGGTCGCGGTGAGCGGCTGAGTCTTGCGCTGCCCTACCCCCTTTGTTTCACGCCGCCACGGCGCGCGTATAGCGCTCGGCCGGCGCGCTGCGCGACAGATTCGGCTGCAGATGCAGACGCGCGCTGTTCAGACGCTCCCAGTCGGCGGCATCGGGCAACGACGGGATCGTCACCAACTCACCCTGGTCGAGACCGGCGAGCGCCGCGTCGACCATGTCCTCGGCGCTCATCACGATCTGCGCAGGCAGGTTCTCGACCGCGAGACCCGCGCGATCCCAAAACGCGGTACTCGTCGCGCCCGGCAGCACCGCCTGCAGCCGCACACCCTTGCCGCCCACCTCGTGATGCAGCGACTGCGTGAGGTTCAGCACGTACGCCTTGGTGCCGCTATAGGTGCCGTTCAGCAATTCCGGCGACAGCGCGACGATCGACGAGATATTGATCACGGTACCCGCGCCACGCGCGATGAAACCCGGCAACACGGCCGCCGTCAGGCGCGTGAGCGACGTGACGTTCAGGTCGATCATCTTCTCGAGTTCATCGACATCGGAGTCGAGCAGCGTCGCGGTCGCGCCGACGCCCGCGTTGTTGACCAGCATCGTGATGCCGCGCTCGGCGCGCAACTGGTTCTCGATGCGGCGCACGTCGGCCTTGTTGGTCAGATCGGCGCTGACGGTGCTCACCCGCCGCCCGGTCTCCTTCGTCAGCCGCTCGGCGAGGCTGCTGAGGCGCGCGCTGTCGCGCGCGATCAGCAACAGATCGTAGCCGCGTCGCGCGAGCCGATCCGCGTAGACCGCACCGATTCCCGACGATGCGCCAGTGATCACCGCCGTGCCCTTACCTCCGTTCGAATCGCGTTGTACGCCCTTCTCTGCCTGCGTTGTCATTGAAGCTCTCCTTGCGGGCTGCGCACGATGCGACCGCCCTGACTGGTGAATGGGAACATCCGTGAACTCGCCGTCTCGCAGCTTTCGCACTGATGCGGCGGTGTTGACGAGCTGAGTCTAAGCGCGTACCGTCTTGTCTCAAATGTCGTATTTCCCTCGTATCAGGACATCGCAAATGAAACGCATCGGTGTAGTGGTGTTTCCGGGCTTCCAGATCCTCGACATGGTCGCGATATCGATTTTCGAACTCGCCAATCAGGACACCGACGAACCCGCGTACGACGTCACGGTGATCTCCGAGCACGGCGGCATGGTGCGCAGTTCGGCGGGCGTCGAGGTCGCGACGCGGCCGTTCGGCGATCCCGCCTACGACACGGTGATCGTCACCGGCGCGATGGAAATCGCGCCGTCGTCGCCGGGACTGCTCGGGTTTCTGAACGAGGCCCTCGCCGCCTCACGCCGCACCGCGAGCATCTGCACCGGCGCGTTCGTCCTCGCCGAAGCGGGCATCCTGGACGGCCGCCACGCGACCACTCATTGGGCGCATGCACGCGATCTGCAGCGGCGCTTTCCGCGCGCGCGGGTCGACGAGGACCGCATCTTCATCGTCGACGGCTCGGTGTGGACGTCGGCCGGCATGACCGCATGCATCGATCTGTGCCTCGCGCTGGTAGAGAACGACCTCGGCGTCGCGGCGTCGCGCGCGATCGCGAAAAAGCTCGTCGTCTATCACCGCCGCACCGGCGGGCAGTCGCAATACTCGGCGATGCTCGATCTCGAACCGAAGTCCGATCGGATCCAGAACGCGCTGTCATATGCGAAGAGTCATCTGCGCGAACCGCTGAGCGTCGAGCAGCTCGCGGACGTCGCGCATCTGAGCCCGCGTCAGTTCAGCCGCGCGTTTCGCGACGAGACTCGCCAGTCGCCGGCCCGCGCGATCGAGGCGCTGCGCGTCGAAGCGGCCCGCACGATGCTCGAAACCGGCCGTCATTCGATCGAAACGGTCGCCGCCGACACTGGCTTCATCGACCCCGAGCGGATGCGGCGCGCGTTTTTGCGCGCGTTCGGCCAGCCGCCTCAAGCGATCCGGCGCGCCGCACGCGTGGCGTAAGCATTCGGGTAGAAAATAGGAAGCCCGCGATGCGAAGCTGCGCGAAACAGCAGCGTCCCGCTCGACCCATGAATCGAAACCAGACCAAACGAAAGGAAACGCGATGAGCTACAACGACAGCAACCCGTTCGCCAAAATCTTGCGCGGCGAACTACCGTGTATCAAGGTGGCCGAAAACGACCAGGCGCTGGCTTTCATGGACTTGATGCCGCAAGCCGACGGCCATCTGCTCGTCGTGCCGAAGGAAGCGGTCGCGGAGATTTTCGATCTGTCGGATGTGGCGCTCGTCGCGTCCGCGCGCATGGCGCAAAAGCTCGCGATCGCGGTGCGCGCGGCGCTGCGTCCGGACGGCGTTTTCATCGGCCAGTTCAACGGCGCGGCGGCGGGACAGACGGTGCCGCACGTCCATTTCCATGTGATTCCGCGCTGGGAAGGCCAGCCGCTGAAGCTGCATGCGCGCGAGGTCGCCGACGCCGACACGCTTGAAGCGCTCGCCAAACGGATTCGCGCGCACTGGCGCGCCCATTGAAGCGCGACGCGTGGGCCTGCGGACACGTTGCCGCGCGAGGCATGACGGTCACGTGCGGTAACAACTGTAAAAGCCGTTGAAACCCACCGATTGGCGCGTCGCGACTAGACTGCTATTGCCTTGTGTTCAAGGCATTGAGTGTGGATCTCTTTTTTAGCCTGCCCTTGTGGCAGGCTTTTTTCTTCAGGGGGTCCGCTCGCAGCCTCAGAGCCGATCGCGAGAACGGCGTAGCGGATGGCGCCAGTCGATGCGCCGCGGACGCGGTGACAACGGCCGACCGTCGTGCAGGTCGCGATGTTCTTGCCACAGTTCGTCGGAAAAAAGAAACATCACGATGAGCAGCGGAACGACCAGAAAAATCCCGAGTATTACGTGCTCGTTCACGATAGCCTCCAGGTGCGGGAGATTTGTTCCAATTGTAGAGCAGCGCCTGTACCCGCAAGCCGTTGCAGGCCCTTCGCGAAAGCTGAGAGAGACGGCTGGCACTATTTTTTTTCTGCACCTGCCGCGTTATTGCACGTAGCGGCTTTCGCCCGCCGAATGACTTTGTGTGCGATGCACAAACTGATTGATTAAATTGTACTAAATCACTTAATTGGCGCTCCGCGTTTACGCGAAGGCGGGCGCAAAGCTTTACCAGCTAAAGCGATGAGCGAGTTGGTCTTTTAGTAATTCTTTTCATTGCCATTCGATCAGGCGTCTGCTCGAGCTTTAATCAGCCCTGAGAGCGGGTGCGACAATTAGCCACTGTTGCGACCGCACACAAGATGTGCTTGTCGTTCTTCTTGCTTCTCCTAAAGTGCAAGCTGTGGGTCCATCGTTAGAGTTAAATACATAGCTAACCGAGTATTTTTTCGGCCCCGCCCCGGAGGAATAAATGAAAACTCGAATTGCCGTTGTTTTCGCCATCGCGGGTTTGGCTGCCGCTAGCGTTCAGGCGCAAGACGTCGTGATCAAGCCGCAGCAAACGATCCAGTTCAAGGCCAATGCGTATGGCTGCGTATCGAAGGACAAGCTCGATGCCGTCGATCACCATGCGCAAGCCGGTGAACAGCAGCAGATGCAGGAATTCTTCTCCGGATATCAATGCGTATCGACACCGACCGACTCGAGTTTCCGGGTGGTGCGCGTGGTCGGCCACGACGTCGAGTTCGTGAATGCGGCCAATAGCGACACCGAGGGGCTCTGGGCGAACGACCGATTTATCAAGCAATAAGTACAACACCGGTATTCCGGCAAAAGCCGGAACACGGTCGCATGCGTCTCCACTGCGGCTTTAAAGTCGCAGCCGTGAACGCGTGAGCTAAAAAAGGACGGCTTGGGCATTCAGATGCCAAGCCGTTTTTTTTATTACTTTTCATACAGGCCAGGCTTCACGCACAATAAAAAAGCCGATGCGGGTTTTATCGACCCGCATCGGCAGTACGCCTTCTCGCAAAGCGCAGGAAACCGGCCAGGTGCAGCGGCGCGTCAGTGCACGCGCTTGCTGCGGCGGAACTGGTCGAACAGCACCGCGAGCAGCAGGATGCCGCCGCGGATCAGGTATTGATAGAACGTCGGCACGTTGAGCAGGCTCATCGCGTCCTGTACCGAACCCATGATCAGCACGCCGACCAGCACGCCGGAGATGGTCGCGACACCTCCTGTCAGCGACACGCCGCCGAGCACGCAAGCGGAAATCACGCCGAGTTCGAGCCCGACCGACGTCTTCGGATCGCCGAGACTCATGCGCGACGCGAGCATCACGCCCGCGAAGCCGGTCACGAGCCCTTGCAGCACGAATACGGTGATCTTGATCCGCGTGACGGGCAGCCCCGCGAGCACGGCCGCTTCGCTATTGCCGCCGACGGCCAGCACGTTCTTGCCGAACACGGTCTTTTTCAGCAGGAAGCCGAACAGCACGAAGCCGATGATGTTGCTCCAGATTGGATACGAAATGCCGAGGAACGAGCCACCGCCGAGATCGAAGAAGCGCTCCTCGGAGATCATCACCGCGTCGCCGTTCGACGTGATGTAGGCGAGGCCGCGCACGACCTCCATCATCGCGAGCGTGACGATCAGCGAGTTGATCTTGTAGCGCGCGACCAGCGTGCCGTTGACGAGCCCGACCGCGCCGCCCGCGAGCACGCCGGCCGCGACGCCGATGAATACGCTATGTGTCGCGGTGATCAGCACGGAAGCCACCACGCCGGAAAACGCGACGATCGACGCGACCGACAGGTCCACCTCGCCGAGCGCAAGCACGAACATCATCGTGACTGAGATCGAGCCGATCAGCGTGACCGACAGCAGCAAGCCCTGGATATTGCGCGAGCTCAGAAAGCCCGGGACCGTGAACGACAGCACCGTGAACAGGATGATGAACACCATCACGATGCCGGATTTGTTGATCAGGTCCCAGGTGCGCGCGGCACGCGCGGTCAAGCCGGCGGAGGCGACGGCGGGGGTCGAGGAATCGGTGGAAGGTATGCTCATGATGTCTGTTCCATTCAATGCCGTTTTCGTTGCGGTATTCGATAAGAGGTCTGGTGGCGAGAGCCGTTGGCCGATCAGCGCGGCAACGCCAGCTTGATCAGCGCATCCGGCGTGGCTTGCGCCTTCGGCAGATCGCCGACGATGCAGCCTTCCTTCATCACGATCACGCGATCGGTCACGCCGATCACCTCGGCGAGATCGCTCGATACGACGATGACCGTGCGGCCCGCCTCGGCGAGCCCATACAACAGCCCGTAAATCTCGCTGCGCGCCCCGACGTCGATGCCGCGCGTCGGCTCGTCCATCAGGAACACGTCGATCTCTTCGGCGAGCCAGCGCGACAGGATCACCTTCTGCTGATTGCCGCCGGACAGCGTGCCGATCGGCGTGTCGCCGTTGCGGGTCTTGATCGCGAGCTTGCCGATGAACTCGCGCGTGGTCTGCGCTTCCTTGCGGCCGTTGAGCACGTTGAAGCGACTGAAGTGGCGGCGGCAGCTGATGTTCAGGTTGTCCGACACCGACGCGATCGACACGATGCCTTCCTGCTTGCGATCCTCGGGACACAGCGCGACACCGGCGCGCACCGCGTCGCGCGGCGTGGCGAACTGCACACGCTTGCCTTTCAGCGCGACCCCGCCGGCGCTCGGCTTGACCGCGCCGTAGATCAGCTTCATCAACTCGGAGCGGCCCGCGCCGACGAGCCCGAAAAAGCCGACGATCTCGCCCTTGCGCGCCGAAAACGACGCCGGTTCGCGCAGGCCCGGCCCCATCAGACCGTCGACCTGAAGCTGCACGTCGCCGTGCTCGCGCGCGCGATAGCCGTACACATCGGTGATCGAGCGGCCCACCATGCAGCTGATCAGCCGATCGCGATCGAGTCCCGCACCGGCCTCGAAGGTGTCGATGCGGCGGCCGTCGCGAAACACGGTAACGCGATCGCACAGTTCGTAGACTTCATCCATCCGGTGCGTGACGTAAATGATCGCGCGGCCTTCGGCCTTCAGCGCGCGGATGATGCGGAACAGTTGCGTGGTTTCGCGCGACGACAGCGAGCTGGTTGGTTCGTCGAACGCGATCACCCGCGCGTCGCGCATCAGCGCTTTGCCGATTTCGATCATCTGCCGCTGACCGATCGACAGATGCTTGACCTGCTGCGACGGATCGAGCTTTTCGCCGAGCCGTTCGAGCTCCCGCATCGCGCGCGCGACCAGGGCCTTTTCGTCCAGAACCCCGAAGCGATTCGGCAGCGCGCCGAGCATCAGGTTCTCGGCGACGGTCAGCTCCGGCACCAGATGCAGTTCCTGATAGATGATCGCGATGCCCGCGGCGATTGCCGCCTTGGTCGTCGCGAACTGCTGCTCGACGCCATCGAGCGACAGCGTGCCCGACACGGGATGATTGACGCCGGACAGCACCTTCAGCAGCGTCGACTTGCCGGCGCCGTTTTCGCCCATCAGGCCGTGCACCTCGCCGCGGCGCACTTCGAGCGACACCTGGTCGAGCGCGAGCACGCCCGGGAAGCGCACGGTGATCCCCTCGAGCTGGAGATAGGGAGCATCGGATGCGGGCGTCGGTGCAGGCGAGGGCGCAAGCGCCGCGTCGCCGGCATGAGACCCGGTGAATAAGGACGTCATCGGAAAAACCTCGAACGGATGGAACCAGAGCGGGCCACGCTCACGCTAAACGCAACGCGCGATGCGGCCCGCCGTCTGCTGCGAGAACTTCGCTTAAATACCCAGTTCCTTGCGCACGTCCTGCCAGTTGCTACGGACCATCAGCTTGCCGGTGGTCTGCGTATCAGCGGGCGGCTGCTTGCCGTTCTTGATCCATTCGACGAGGTTTTCGGTGCTCTCCTTGCCGTGGTTCGTCGAGCTGACCGCAATCGTGCCGTAGAAGCCCGTCGGTTCCTTCTTCTGGAACTCGGCGAACGCCTCGCCCGCGCCGTTGATGCCGACGCCGATCACGTCCGTGCCCGGAATATGCAGCTGTTCGGTCGCGCGCACGCCGCCGAGCACGCTTTCCTCGTTGAGCGCGAAGATCACCCACTTCTTGATGTTCGGATGCTGCGCGAGCACCGGCGACACCGCGTTGAAGCCGCCTTCGTCGTCGGTGGTTTTCTGCGGAGCGTCGAAGATGTTTTCCTTCTTGAAGCCGCCGGCGAGCAGCGACTGCGTCGCGCCGTCGGTGCGCAGCTTCGCGGTCGGCAGTTCGTAGTCGGTGATGCGCAGCGCGCCGACTTCCTCGGGCTTCCAGCCGCGGCGCTTCATTTCCTCGGAGATCGCCGTGCCGACCTGATTGCCGATCTTGAACGCGGACATGCCGAGGTGCGGCACGTTGGCAAGCGGCTTGCCGGTCGAATCGACCAGCTGGTCGTCGACCGTCACGAACTTCATGTTGTAGCGCTTCGCGCGCGCCTGGATCGCCGGTCCGAGACGCACGTCGGGCGCGCAGATCACGAAGCCCTTCGCGCCTTGCGCGCCGAGGTTGTCGATCGCGGCCAGCACTTTCTCGCCGTCGGGCGTACCGATGTTGACTACCGAAAATCCGTCCTTCTGGCCGAGCGCGGTCGCGGCTTTCTGTTCGTTGATGAACCACGCCTGTTCCGGCATCTTCACGAGGAAGCCGACTTTGAGCGGCTCGTCCGCATGCGCGGACAGTTGCGCGGCAAACGGCGCGGCGAGGGCGGCGGCGGCGATCGCGGTCAGAGTCAAACGGCGAAGCTTGCTGGTCATCTACTGTCTCCTGAGGTTGAAAAGCTGCATTGATGTCGTGGTAGTTGCAGCGGGGTAACGCGGGCGGCGCCAGCCGACGCGCGGATCGCGGTGGAGCTCGGCTCGGCAAGCCCGGCGATTCGTGGAGCGGGGCGCACGGCCAGTGGCGCGGCGAAAACCGTGGTGCGGCCCATCGGTTCTAGCCCGCCACGTACGCTGTTTTCACGGCGGTCCAGAACGCGGCATCGCTCGCGCCATAGGCCGACGCCTTGCGCCCGCCGCCGGGTCCGTGATGTTCGACGGCCGTGGTCGGCAGGTTGATCGTGACGAGACCGCTCTGCACGTGGCGGCGGAAATGCCGCGCGCGTTCGAGCGAGCGCGTGCAAATGCCGGCGCACAATCCGTACGCGGTGTCGTTCGCGAGATGCAGCGCGTGTTCGTAATCGTCCGCACGCAGCACGACCGCGAGCGGCCCGAAAATCTCTTCGCGCGCGATGCGATGCTCCGGTTCGCCGACAAACAGCGCCGGCTCGAAAAAATAGCCGCGCGTCGAGCGCTGCAGCTGCCTACCGCCGCGCAGCAACTGCGCGCCTTCCTGTTCGCCGATGCGCACGTATTCGAGATTGCGTTCGAGCTGCGCGGCGTTCGCCGCCGGGCCGATGTCGCTGCCGTGCTTCAGCGCGTGATCGACGGTGAGTTTCGCGAGCTTCGCCTGCAACGCGTCGACGAACTGCGCGAATACCGCGCGCTCGACGATCAGCCGCGCGGCCGCGGTGCTGCGCTGGCCCGTCGCGCTGAAGGCGCCGGTCAGCGCGGCATCGACCGCGCCGTCGAGATTGGCGTCGGCCAGCACGACGAACGGATTCTTGCCGCCCATCTCGAGCTGCACGCGTGCCTGGCGCGTCGCGGCGGCCTGTAGCACACGTGTGCCGGTATCGGACGAACCGGTGAAGCTGATCGCGGCGACGAGCGGATGCGCGACGATTCGCGCACCGACTTTGCGGCCGCTGCCCATCACGAGGTTGAACACGCCGGCCGGCAAGCCCGCGCGACTGACGATCGACGCGAGCGCCGCCGCGCAGGCCGGCACCGATTCGGCCGGCTTGTACACGACGCAGTTGCCATGCGCGAGCGCGGCACCGATCTTCGCCGCGGCGATCGCGAGCGGCGCGCTCCACGGCGCGATGACGCCGACCACCCCGAGCGGCTCCCGCGTCACGTCGATTTCGACGCCGGCACGCGCGGACGCGAGCGGTTCGGCGAACGCGCGCAGCGCCTCGGCGGCGAACAGCTTGAACAGTTGCCCCGCGCGCGTCGCTTCGGCGAGCGCCTCGGGCAGCACCTTGCCGACTTCACGCGCGAGGAGACGCGCCAGTTCCTCGCGGCGCGCGAGCATTTCGCTGCCGATCGCGTCGAGCGCGTCGGCGCGGCGCTGCGCGGAGGCGAGCGACCAGTCGCGAAACGCCGCGTGCGCCGCCTCGATTGCGCTGTCTGTCTGCCGCACGTCGGCCCGCACGTATTCGCCGACCGGTTCGTCGAGATCCGACGGATTGAGCGACACGCCCGCGGTCGCACCCGTCTCCCATCCGCCATTGATGTAATGGCGAAACGGGCTGGTAACGAGGGGGACGAGCGGATCGCGGTTCATCGGCGGAAAAGGCGCACCGGAAGTTCACAAAAGTCCACGAATGGTATGAGTCGTCCCAATAACTTTCCAATCCCTTTTTAGGCTTCTCCGATATCAGTTTCGATATGGCATCATGGGAACTTCAAAGCAGAACGTACAAACATCGCCATAAAAACCTGGAGACCCCTGCGATGACGCGTAGCTATTCGAACTGGTTCGTGCGCGCGCGCCTGAAGACGCGCCAGTTGCTGCTGCTTGCCGCGATGGAGGAGGAGGGCAACGTGCGCCGCGCGGCTGACGTGCTCGGCATGACGCAGCCGGCCGCGTCGCGCCTGTTGAAAGAACTCGAGGACATGCTCGGCGTGAGCCTGTTCGACCGCACGCCGCACGGTATGCACGCGACGCTGTACGGCGAGGTGATGATCCGCCACGCGCGCATGGTGCTGTCGAACCTGAGCCAGGCGCACGACGAAATCTCGGCGCTGCGCTCGGGGCTCGCGGGTCAGGTGCGCATCGGCGTGATCGCCGCGGCTGCCGCGACGATGGTGCCGCGCGCGATCGCGAGCGTGAAGGAGCGTTATCCGCAGCTGCAGATCTGGACCGAGGTCGAGACCTCCGACGTGATGCTGCCGCGGCTCGCCGAAGGCGATCTCGACATCATGATCGGCCGCGTGCTCGAACGGCAGAATCAGTTCAAGACCGACGTGCGCTACGAACCGCTCGCCGACGAACCGCTGTGCGTGGTCGCCCGTCCTGGCCATCCGCTCGAAAACGAAACGGGATTGACGCTGCGCGGTATCGTCAACGCGGCGTGGGTGCTGCATCCGCCTGGCAGCGTGCTGCGCCACCGCTTCGATCTGATGTTTTCGCAGATTGGCCTGAATCCGCCGCAGAACGTCGTCAATACGAATAACTTCCTCGCGATTTCGAGCCTGCTCCTGCAAAGCGACATGTTGGCTGTATTGCCCGATGAAGTGGCGCGTCAGTACCAACAGTACGGGGTATTGAAACGCGTACCGATCGATTTACCGTGCAGGATGGACACATTCGGTATCATCACGCGCCAGTCGCATCTGTTGTCTCCGGCGGCCGCCGTCGTGCTCGAGGCGCTGCGGGAGGCGGCTCGCGACGTGTACGGCACCGCCATGGAACCGGTGGTGGCCCGCTAAATGCTTCCTTCCGTGTCATAGGCACCGGCCGACGGCGCGGGAGGAACAGACGATGTACAGCAAACACAAGAAACGGCAACGCGCCGTCGACGATTCATTTTCGCTGCGCTCCGGTGGAGCGAGCGCCTGGTTTAGCAACGGCATGGCTCTCAAATCGACGATATACAAGGCTGAATTGCAGATCGCGGACATGGACCGGCACTATTACGCCGACCATTCACTGACGATCGCCCGTCACCCCTCGGAAACCGACGAACGGATGATGGTCCGCGTCGCCGCGTTCGCGCTGTTCGCACAGGAGCGGCTGGAGTTTTGCAAAGGTTTGTCGGATGTCGACGAGCCGGATCTGTGGGCGAAGGATCTGACCGGCGCGATCGACACCTGGATCGAGGTCGGCCAGCCCGACGAGCGCCGCATCGCGAAGGCGAGCGGCCGTGCCAATCACGTGATCCTGATCGCGTATGGCGGGCGGACCTCGGAAATCTGGTGGCAGGGCGTGCGCAACAAGGTCGAGCGCCTGCGCAACGTGACGGTCTGGACACTGGGCGAGGACGTCGCGGCATCGCTCGGCTCACTCACCGAGCGCACGATGCGGCTGCAATGCACGGTGCAGGACGGCGAAGCCTGGCTCGGCAGTGCCGAAGCCGACGCGGTGAAGATCGACTGGACCGTACTGAAAGCGCCCGCCGACGCGTGATGGAACCGGTCTGAACCGGTTTTTGCGCAGTTTCGTTTTCGCTTTCAGAGCGACGTGATTCGCGCCGCCTCCGGCGGCCCCTTCAGTTCGACCATGTTGCCCTCCGGGTCGAACAGATACAGCGACGGTCCAAACCCGTCCGCGCCATAACGCACCCCCTGTTCGCCGAGCCGCGCGCCATGCGCGCTCAGATGCGCCTTCAGCGCGTCGGCGTCGAACGACTCGACGCGCAGACACAGGTGATCCATGTTGCGCCCCGCGCCCGCCTCACCGTTTTCCGCGCGATCGAGCTTAGCGCCGACCTGCAGCAGATCGATCAGCGATCGGCCCGCGCGCAGCTGCGTGAGGCCGAGTTCGCGCTGCTCCTTTTCAACGCTGCAACCGAGTACGTCGCAGTAAAAGCGCGCGAGGGTCTCGACGTGCGTCGCCCGGATCACGACGTGGTCGATCTCGCGAATGTGGATTTTCATGTGGAACGCCCTTTCGCTAGTTCGGAGAACCGATTAGGAAGTGTAGGAGAAAGGGCGGGGGGCGGATCGGCGGGCAAAAAAAAGCCCGCTCAAGTGGAGCGGGCTGAATCCATATCAGGAGGAGACATGGAGGAGACAGGGACTAATATACACATCGGCTTGGTGCGACGCAATAACTTTTTAAGGGAAAACCCGATATCGTGCGAAATTGTCGCACTTTGAGGCAAAACGCCCGGCCGCCGGGACGTTCCGCGGCGTTTTGGATTGCGATTTGCCCGGTTTGACCCCACTAGGGGTGAGGACAAGCGCGTCCGAATGACAGAGCAAGAACCGGCGCGTACTGTGTAGCGAACAGGCCTAGATTGATGAGCATCGACACTGACTGCCCATTCTGGCCCCAAGACATCATGAACGCCACCACTCGCCATTCCACCCCTATGCGCACCGCCGCGGACGCCGACGCCACCCAGTGGCGCACCGACGACGAGCGCTGGGACGCCGTCACCCACCGCGACCACGATGCCGACGGCGCATTCTTCTACGCGGTCAGGACGACCGGCGTGTTCTGCCGGCCGTCGTGCGCATCCCGCCAGCCGCGCCGCGAAAACGTCGCCTTCTTCACCGATGCCGCCGCCGCGCGCGCCGCGGGCTTCCGCGATTGCAAGCGCTGCCAGCCGGGCGGCCTGCCACGCGAGCTCGACATCGTCGCGAGGGCGTGCGCGGCGCTCGACGCCGATCCGCAGCAGCGCCTCACGCTCGCGCAGCTGAGCGACGCCGTGCACGTGAGCCCGTTTCATTTGCAGCGCCTGTTCAAGCGCGTCGTCGGCGTGTCGCCGCGTCAGTACCAGGCCGCGCAGCGCGGCGCCGCGCTGCGCGACGCGCTACAGGGCGGCGCCGATGTCACGCGAGCGACACTCGACGCCGGTTTCGGCTCGCCGTCGCGCATGTACGACAGCGCGCCGGCCGAGCTGGGCATGGCGCCGTCCGCATACCGGCGCAAGGGCGCCGGGCTCACGGTGCGCTATGCGAGCGCGCCGACCTCGCTCGGCTTCGTGCTGGTCGCGGCGACCGATAAGGGCATCTGCAAGATCGGTTTCGGCGACGACACCGCGCTGTTGATCGACGAATTGCGCGGCGAGTTCTCGAACGCCGAGCTGCGCGAAGACGCGGGGCGCCTAGCTCCGTTCATCGCGCAGATCGATGCGTATCTGCGCGGCACGCGCCAGGACTTCGACCTGCCGCTCGACATCGCGTCGACCGCGTTCAAGCAGCGCGTGTGGGATGCTTTGCGACGCATCCCGTACGGCGAAACGCGCAGCTACTCGCAGATCGCCGAGGCGGTCGGCTCGCCGCGCGCGGTGCGCGCTGTCGCGAGCGCATGCGCGACCAATCCGGTCGCTCTCGCGATTCCTTGCCATCGCGTCGTGCAAAAGGGCGGGTCGCTCGCCGGCTATCGCTGGGGGCTGCCGCGCAAGGCCGCGTTGCTCGACAATGAGGCGCAGCACGCAGGCGGCGCTTCAGCCGGCGACGCGCCCCGCCGCCACGCAAGCCGCCCCGATGGCGATTCCCGCCACTCCAACCTGGATCACGCCGCTTGAGCACGCTTAACGACGTCGCAACTCTGGAATTACCGTTCAACGCACCGTTCGACTGGCTGCGGCTGCTGCGTTTTTTCAGCGGCCGCGCGACGCCTGGCGTCGAAGCCGTCGAGGACGGCGCGTATCGTCGCGCGATCGACTGGAACGGCGACAGCGGCACACTCAGCGTGCGGCTGCATCCTCGCAAGCGCTGCGTCGTCGCGAGCATCGAAGGGCCGGCGAGCCGGCATGCCGATGCACTCGCCGCGCCGATCGCGAAGATGTTCGATCTGCGCGCCGATCCGAAGAAGATCGCCGCCGGACTCGCCGCGGACCCGTGGCTCGCGCCGCTCGTCGCCGCGGTGCCTGGCCTGCGAGTGCCGGGCGCGTGGTCCGGCTTCGAACTGGTGGTGCGTGCGATCGTCGGTCAGCAGGTCAGCGTGAAGGCCGCGACGACCATCATCGGACGGCTCGTGCAGCGCGCGGGCCAACGCATCGACGGCCATCCGCACCAGAACACCGCGTGGCGTTTTCCGACGCCGGCCGCGCTCGCCGAAGTCGATCTCGCGCAGATCGGCATGCCCGGCAAACGCGTCGCCGCGTTACAGGGCTTCGCGCGCGCGGTCGCGAGCGGCGACGTCCCGCTCGACAGCAGCGACACCGTCGACGCCGCGAGCCTGCGCGCTGCGTTGCTCGCGCTCGCGGGCATCGGCCCATGGACCGTCGAATACGTCGCGATGCGCGCATGGCGCGATCCCGATGCATGGCCCGCGTCGGATCTCGTGCTGATGCAATCGATCTGTGCGCGCGATCCTTCGCTGATACGGCCTGCACAGCAGCGCAGCCGCAGCGACGCGTGGCGGCCGTATCGCGCGTATGCCGCGATGCATCTGTGGAACGAGGTAGCGGATCGGGCGGGCGCGGCGCGCGGCGGGTAAGTTGAGCTGAGCGTCGTCACGACGCGCTGATGGCGATGGCGCAGTTCAGCGCGCCCCCCCATGCGCGCTCAAATCCCGCCGAAGCGGCCGCAAGCAGCCGTTCTGGCGAGATGTTAAAGTGCCCGCTACTGAAAATTCCGCCGAACGTTGTCAGCCGCTGTATCGCCTGTGAATCGTCTGGCGATACACGGCGACCGGCAACGCCCGACCTGCATCAATGCCAAACACCACACCATCCGGCACGACCGACGTGCTTTCGCACCGCCTGTCCGTGCTCGACTCGAGCCCGCAGCGCGATGCGCTGATACGCGGCCTGCGCGGCATCGAAAGGGAAAGCCTGCGCGTAACGCGCGACGGCCAGCTCGCGATGACGCCGCATCCGCGCGCGCTCGGCTCGGCGCTCACGCATCCGTCGCTGACGACCGACTACTCCGAGGCGCTGCTCGAGCTGATCACGCCGGCCGAGCAGGACGCCGCCGAAACGCTCGCGCAGCTCGACGTGCTGCATCGTTTCGTCTACGCGGAGCTCGGCGACGAGATCCTGTGGAACAACTCGATGCCGGGGCTGTTGCCCGACACCGACGACGGCATTCCGATCGCGCACTACGGCACATCGAACATCGGCAAGCTGAAGTACGTGTACCGGGTCGGCCTCGCGCTGCGCTATGGCCGCACGATGCAGTGCATCGCGGGCATCCACTACAACTATTCGCTGAACGAAGAAGTGTGGCGCCTGCTGCACGCCGATCAGCAATCCACCGCGAACGCCGTCGACTTCCAGTCCGACCGCTACCTCGCGCTGATCCGCAATTTCCGCCGCACGAACTGGCTGCTGATGTATCTGTTCGGCGCGTCCCCCGCGCTCGATCGTCGATTCCTCCGCGATCGCAAACACACTCTCGACACGTTCGACGCCGACACGCTGTATCGCCCGTACGCGACGAGCCTGCGCATGAGCGATCTCGGCTATTCGAACACGACCGCGCAAGCCGCGCTGCACGCCGACTACGACACGCTGCCGGGCTATCTCGACGCGCTCGCGAAAGCCGTGAGCCAGCCGTATCCCGCCTACGAGCAAATCGGTACGCAACGCGACGGCGAGTGGGTGCAGATCAACACCAACGTGCTGCAGATCGAAAACGAGTTCTATTCGACGATCCGTCCGAAGCGCGTCACGTATCCGGGTGAGCGGCCGCTCCATGCGCTCGCCGTGCGCGGCGTGCAATACGTCGAAGTGCGTTGCATGGATATCGATCCGTTCGAGCCAAGCGGCATTTCGCTCGAAACATCGCGCTTTCTCGACGCGTACCTGCTCGTGTGCGCGCTCGACGACAGCGCGCCATTGCCTCCGCCCGCCTACACCGAAGCGAATCAGAACTTCGGCCGCGTGACGATGGAAGGCCGCAAGCCAGGCCTCGAACTGGTTCGCGACGGCAAGCCGGTCGCGATGACCGAATGGGCCGACGAACTGCTCGTGAAAATCGACGCCGCGGCGGCCGTGCTCGACGGCTTGAGGGGCGGCGACGAACACGCGCGCGCGGTCGCCGCGCAACGCGCGAAGCTCGCGGACGTATCGCTCACGCCATCGGCGCGCGTGCTGCAAACGATGCGTGACCAGCAGCAGAGCTTTCTCGCGTTCGGCCTCGCGCAAAGCGAAGCGCACGCCGCGTACTTCCGCGCGCGTCCGCTCGATGCCGAGCAGTCCAAGGCGTTTGCGGACCTCGCAGTGCAATCGCTCGACGAACAGGCGAAGCTCGAACGCGAGGAGGTTGGTTCGTTCGACGCGTTCGTCGCCGCGTATCGCGCCTATACGCTCAATCGCTTCAGTGTCTGAGCGCTCGGACCACAGCAACTCGAGAAGTGATCAAGCGGCCCACGTGGCCGCTTTTTCTTTGTCGTGCGAAACCGCAAGTAAGCTCTACGGATTGCTCTCTTCGAGCGCGCGCAATCGGCAAATTCTCCACGCGCCGTCGCGATTCTCTGATCTGGGTGAAACACCGCCCGGATGGGGTGGTCCAAAATGTTATGACAGGCTTCGCAGGGGAGGTACCGACGTGAAGAACAAAGCTCTGTTGGCCGCACTGTGTCTCGTAGCGACTGCGGGATGCTCAACGCAGGGTCAGGTCAATCCGGACGTCATGCAGATCGCGACTAAGCCATTGACGTGTTCGAACAAGGCCGAATGCGATCTCTGGTGGCAACGGGCGCAATCGTGGGTCGCGAGTCATTCGAAGTACAAGATCGAGACCGCTAACGACTCGCTGATCCAGACCGCCGGCCCCGACGGTGGCAAGCGGGCTCTCGCGTTTCAGATCACGCGCGCCTCGGAACCCGATGGCACCGTTACGATCGGCTTTTCCGCGCACTGCGACAGCTCGCTCGGCTGCAAGCCGAATCCGTGGGAAGCCGGTGCTGATTTCAAGCAGTATGTGAGAGGCACCACGGGCACAGCCGCCAGCGCGCCGCAAGGCAGTGCGACGCCATCGCAGAACGCGCCCGATGCGACGCATCCGGAGACGATGCCCGGAAAGACCACCAGGCTGCCGAATGGCGAGGCGATGTCGCAATAGCTGAAGCTGTGGCGGCAGCGGCGATGCATTCGCCGCTGCCGCGTTTTTGCTTCAGTGTCCTAACGAGGGCCCGCTGCCCTTGCGTGGCTTGGTGATCCACACGAGCAAGGCCAGCACGATAAACGCCGCGCACGAGATGCGGAAAAAATCGTTGGTGGCCATCATGTACGCCTGGCTAGTCACCACCTGGTTCAACTGCGCGGTGAGACTGTCGCCGGACAGCCCGGCGCCCGCGAGCGCATTCGTATAGGCGCTGGTGTTGGCCGAATACGTGTTGACCGTATCGGCGAGCATCGCGTGGTGATAGATCGTGTCGTTTTCCCAGAACGTCGTGCTGATCGCAGTGCCGATCGCGCCCGACAACGTGCGGAAAAAGTTCGACAGACCCGACGCGCTCGCAAGACGCTCGTCGGGCACGCTCGACAGCGTGATCGTCGTCATCGGCACGAAGAAGCACGCGACGCCGATGCCCTGCACGAGCCGCGGCAGGATCACGTGGCCGAACGGCACGTCGAGTGTGAAGGTCGAGTTCCAGAACGACACGATCGCGAACACGATGAACGCGAAGCTCGCGACCATGCGCAGATTCAGCCGATGCATGTTCTTGCCGATCATCGGCGATAGAAACAACGCAAGCAGTCCGACCGGCGCCGTGGCGAGACCGGCGAGGCCCGCCGTGTAGCCCATCACCGTTTGCAGCCATAGCGGAAAGATCACCACCGAGCCGAAGAACGCCATGAAGCCGAACGAAATGATCACGACGCCAAGCGCGAAATTGCGGTCCTTGAACAGCGACAGGTCGACGATCGGCTCCTCCTCGGTCAACTCCCACACGAGCAGGAATGCAATCGACACGAGCGCGATCACGGCGAGCGCGACGATGAACGTCGAGTTGAACCAGTCGCGGTCCTTGCCGAGGTCCAGCATCATCTGCAGGCAAGACACGCCGGTCACGAGCAGCACGAGGCCCACCACGTCGATGCGCTGGCGCGTCGTCTGCGTTTCGCGGCCACGCAGCAGCAGATACGCGCAGAACGCCGAGAACAGGCCGATCGGAACGTTGATGTAGAAGATCCACGGCCACGTGAAGTTATCGGTGATATAGCCGCCCATCACCGGGCCGAAGATCGGCGCGCAGATCACCGTCATCGCCCATAAGCCGAGCGCGAGGCCGCGCTTCGCGGGCGGGTACGAGCGCATCAGAATCGTCTGCGACAGCGGCACCATCGGCCCGGACACGAGCCCTTGCGCGAGCCGGAATGCGATCAGCGATTCGAAGTTATGCGCGAAACCGCAGGCCGCCGACGCGATCGTGAACAGCAGCACCGACAGCGTGAAGAGTCGTACCTCGCCGACGCGTCGCGCGAGCCAGCCGGTCAGCGGCACGGCAATCGCCGAGGCGACCGAGTACGACGAGATCACCCAGGTGCCCTGACTGGCCGCGACGCCGAGACTGCCGGAAATGGTCGGCACTGCGACGTTCGCAATCGACGTGTCGAGCACTTCCATGAAGGTGCCGAGCGCAAGCCCGACGGTCAGCAGCGCGAGCGTGCCGCCTTTGAGCGGAGCGGGTTCGGCTGCGGGCAGCGCGGCGTTGGAAGCCGTGGCATCCATAACTTTGGTTCTCCTCAGGCGGCAAAAGCTTGTCGTGGCAGCTTTATCGGGCGTCCCAGACATGATGCTTACGTGCCGCATCACCCTCTGCCCAGACAGATATCTGATGACAATGGCGCCTTGGAAAGGCGCCTTGTGATTGTCTTGCTAGTACTTCGTGATGGAGCGCCGCCGCCCTCCGACGACGACCGCGCCTCGACGCATGCTTCGGCTCATCGCTGCGGCTCGTCCGGCGGTGGCGCCGGTCCGCAACCCACGTCGGCTTCCCCCTCGGGACCGTTTGCGATGAAGCGGGCGAGCAGGTGAATCAGCGTCGCGTGTTCCTCGGCGGTAAAGCCGCGCAGTTGGTCGTTCAGCACGGTCGCGCCGAGGTTCGGCAGTTGCCGCGCGGCCTCATGGCCTTGCGGTGTCAGCTCCAGTTTCACCATGCGTCGGTCGTCGTTGCTGCGCGTGCGCACGACGAAGCCTTTCTTCTCCAGGCGATCGAGCAGTCGCGTCATCGAGCCGCTGTCGTACGACATCGCGCGCGACAGCTCGAAAGGCGTGCTCGCGCGTCGCGACGACAGCATCAGAATCACGCCGATCTGCTGCGCGGTGAGTCCGAGCGGCTTGACCGCACGGTCCGTGCGCTCGACCAGCACATTGCGCGCTTTCGTCAGGTAGTAGCCAAGACTGCTCGTGAGCTCGACTTCGTCCGCTTTGTAGGGGCCATCAACCATGGGGGGTCCGAAACATCCACGCAAGACGAAGTTTAGCTGCCTAAGCAGACAAGTCAAATCACATTTTGCGGTGCGCAACGAGCCAACCTAAAAAAACAACAGTCGAATCTTTTGCGCCGCACAGTACCTTGAAATTTGCTTGCATGGTCAATATTATGACAAGCAATGAGTTTCGCGCGTCCTGCGCCATTCGAGACCATGTTCTGACCGATCGACCGCACGCCGCCCGCCTCGCGACGCGCGCCAAAGGATTTCCCCGATGCTGTACCTCAAAAACACGCTTGGCGGCCTCAGCCGCTCACTGACCGATTCCGCACTCCATAGCTTCCAGGGCCGGCACCGCTGGTGGAAGCTCGCGCTATTCGCGGGATTGTTCGTGCTGCCGGGCGGGTCCGTGGGCGTCGCGCTGCTCGCTTGGGCCGAGCATCGACGGGAAACGAAGCGGGCGAAGAAGGGCAACGCCGTAATCGTGGAATCCAGCGAAATCGTATTGCCGAAGGAAAGCTTCGCGATTGAGACGGAAAACGTCGTCGCCGCGACAGCCAACAGCGGCAACGCTTGCCTCGCATCCGGTGATGCGTCGTGCCGGGCCGCGGCTGGCAGGCTCGCGTGTCAGCGTCAGCGTCAACGCCAGCAGACCCAATCAACGGAAACGAGGCTCTGAAGGGGTACCGATTCACCGCGCCTTTCTCGCCATTTCAAACACCGCAAACCCGCTGCTCCTCGCTCCGCCGGTAACAACGCGTAACCATCGCGTCACCGCAAGTAACACACCTGCGCACCGCCCCGCATTAACCTTTCAGCTTTCGGTTTCCCGCGCTTGCGCGGGCCCATACGCTAACATGCCGGCAGACCACGATCTCGCCCGGTCGCTGGCGCCCTTCCCAGCCATACCGCGGCGTCCAGAGGGAATTCATTGCATGCAGTCTGTTCGAATCTCGCGCGCGCGGGCATTTGCACCGCGCGTCCTATCCCTTGCCGTCAGCGCGGCCTGCTCGGCACTCGTCGCCGCCTGCGCGGTCGGCCCGAACTATCAGCGGCCGGCCACCGAGATCCCCGCGTCGTTCAAGGAGGCCGCGCCCGGCTGGAAGGTTGCCGAGCCCGCCGATCAACACGACCGCGGCGACTGGTGGGCGATCTACGAAGACCCGAAGCTCAACGAACTCGAAGACAAGCTCAACGCAGCGAACCAGACCATCGCGCAATTCGCCGCGAACTACCGGCAGGCGCGCGCGCTCGTCGGCGAAGCGCGGGCCGCGTACTTCCCGACCATCGGTGCGTCGGCGGGCGCGACCCGCTCGGGCAACGGCGCGCAAACCGGCGGCAATGCGACGACGGCGACGAGTCGCGAAGGCATCAATAACAGCTTCAACGTCCAGATGACGGCGAGCTGGGAGCCGGACCTGTGGGGCTCGGTCACGCGCTCGGTCAACGCACAGAAAGCCGGCCAGCAGGGCGCGGCCGCCGAACTCGCAAACGCGCGCCTGTCCGCTCAGGCAACGCTCGCGCAGACCTACTTCCTGCTGCGCGCGCTCGACTCCACGCAGAAGCTGCTCGACGACACCGTTCTCGCCTATCAGCGCTCACTGCAGCTCACGCAGAATCAGTACGCGGCCGGCGTCGCCGCGCGCTCGGACGTGATCCAGGCGCAAACGCAGCTGCAATCGGCGCAGGCCGCCGCGATCGAGAACGGCATCCAGCGCGCGCAGGACGAGCACGCGATCGCGGTGCTGATCGGCGTGCCCGCGTCGATGTTCTCGCTGCCGCCGATGCCGCTCACCGCGACGCCGCCCGCCGTGCCCGCGCAGATGCCGTCCGCGCTGCTCGAACGCAGGCCGGATATCGCATCGGCGGAACGCAAGGCCGCGGCGGCCAACGAGCAGATCGGCGTGGCGATCGCCGCGTTCTTCCCGTCGCTCACGCTGTCGGCGACCGGAGGCTTCGAGAACTCGGTGTTCTCGCAATTGTTGACGTTGCCGTCGCGCTTCTGGACGCTCGGCCCGCAACTGGCCGGGACGATCTTCGACGCCGGCCTGCGCAAGGCCCAAACCGAGGCCGCGCGCGCCACCTATGACGCGGATGTCGCGACCTATCGGCAGACGGTGCTCGCCGCGTTCCAGGACGTCGAGGACAACCTGGCGTCGCTGCGCATCCTCGAGCAGGAAATCGTCGTGCAGCGGCAGGCGGTCGACTCGGCGCGCCAGGCGCTCGCCATCGTGACGAACGAGTACAAGGCGGGCACGGTCGGCTTCGTCAACGTGCTGACCGCGCAGACCACGGCGTTCACGGCCGAACAGAAGCTCGAAAATATCGCCGGGCAGCGGATGGTGTCGTCGGTGGGGCTCGTGAAGGCGCTCGGCGGCGGCTGGGATGCGTCGCAGATGAATCGCGAGACCGGCGATGTCGCGGCGCCCGCGCCGCTGCCGGCATCGGCTCCGGCGGGTGCGGCTGCGGAAGTCGGCGCGGCGTCCATCGCACAGGGCAATGCGCCGCAAGCGCGGGTGCAAAGCAAATAATTGCCCGCTGCGCCCGCCGCGCAGCAGAATCGCAATATAGAAGAGGCATGACCGCAATTCGCGGCCATGCCTCTTTTTTCATCGCGCTACGCGCGCGAAGCGCACCTCAGTGCATGAACGTCAGCGCCACCGTATCCGGCCCGCTCGGCCGGCCAAGCAGGTTCAGCAGGCCGGCGAGGTTGTCATGCTGTTCCGGCGCGGCGCTCGCCGTGCCACGAAACGACGTCGATGCGGCCGACATCGTGCCGCTGCCGGTCAGCGTCAACGGTCCTTTGATCGTACTCAGATCGAGCGCCGACGACTTGCCCTGCGCCTGAAACCTGACCCGGTACGACCCGAGCGGCTTCACCAGCGACACACGCGAGCTGACGTCGTCGAGCGTCATCGTCAGTTGGCCGAACGCTTCGCCGTTGAAGCTGCGCCAGTCGGTCCACGACAACTGCACATTGCCCTGCAGATCGAGCGTGTTGAATGGCGCGCCAAGCCCCGCGAGCAGCGACGCCGGCACCGCGAGCACGCCCGGCGTGACGGTTGCGCCGCGCGGCGTCGCATCGACCGTGATCGGGTCGGGCATTGCCTCGCTATGGCGCATGACCATGCGCACGCGTCCGGTGAAAAGCGGCCAGAACGCGGTGCGCCACTCGATCCGCCCTGGCAGCAGCGTCGCCGCGCTCATATCGGAGCCGGCGGCCAGCATCAGCGTCGCCGAGCCGTGCCACAGCGAGCCCTCGGCGTCGACGAGATTGACGTGCCCGTGCGTTTGGCGCGCGAACTGCGGCGTAATCCACGCGGCCGGCAGCAGCGCGAGCGTCACGGCCGCCACCGACAAAACGGCGACCACCAGCCACGGCAGCGCCCTCCGCAGGCGCCACATCCAGTAATTCATGGGAGATCCTGTAGCGAGCGGCGCGTCGTTATTTCGTGCTCGACGGTTGCAGCGCGACCGTCAGATCCACCTGGCCGTCGTCTTTCAACGCGGTGATATGCGCCTCGGAGACCTGCACCTTGAACTGCTTTCGCACGTCATCGACCCACGCGGTCCAGGCCGGAAACGCGACGTTTTTCATCTGCACCTGCACCGCGTTGCCGACGAACTGCACCTGCGTCGCGGCGAGGCCGTGCTCGCTGAGCGATGCGGAGAGCGCGTCCTTCAGCGCCGCGCCGGTCGGCGCGACACCTTGCGCGGCCGCCGACAGCGAACGCGCCTCGTTCGCCTGCGCGGTCATCTGCGCTAGCTGCCGCTGCAGGCTGGGCAGCGATTGACGCAAATGCGCGCGGCCTTCCTGCGCGGGCGCCCATAGCACCGACCACGCGATCGCCACCGCGAGCGCGGCGCCGCCCCACGTCAGCAGCGCCTTTTCGCGATCGGTGCGCTGGTCCCAGAAGCCAGCCCATGTTTGAGCGAGTTCAGCTTTCATTGTCCGTTCCTGATGGTCCACTTGCCGGTGCTGCTGTCGATCGCGCCGGTCAGGCCGTTGCGCGCGAGGCGCTTGGCGAAGTCGGGGTCGACCTTGATCGCGGGTTTGAAGGTCACGTCGAGGCGGTGCTCGTGATAGTCGAGCGCGGCGATGCCGTTGACCGGCAGCGGCGGCAACGAGCGTGCGAGGCCGTCGGCGAGCGACAGGAAATCCTCTGGCGACAGCTCGCCCGCCGCGACGCGCAGCTGTTGCACCTGACGCGCCATCTGATCGGGCGCGTCGAGCACGACGGTCGTCTTCGGGAACGTGTTGAGCAGCAGCTCCGTCATCTGCGCGTTGATCGCGTCGCGCTGACGCGCGAGCATCAGCCACTGCACGTTCGCGCCGATGATCGCGACGACGAGCGCGGCGACCGCGAGAACGATCGGCAAACGCAGACGCCGCAGCGTCGCGCGATCGAGGCGCCACGGCTGCGACGCGAATTCGAACTGGCACAGGTCGAAGCGGCATTCGAGCGCGCGCCGAGCGAGCTGCTCGAACGGCAGCGGACTCGCGCCGTGGATATGCGAGGCGAGCCGCGCGGGACTCGTCGTGGGGTGGTTGGGCTCGTTACCCGGCACTTCGGTCAGCATGTACAGCGACACCGGCGCCGCTCCCGCCAGTGCGGAGAGCGTCGCGTTCACCGCATTGGCCGGGGCCGCGAGACCCTCGCCCTGCACGCCGCGCGCAATCGCCAGTTCGACGCGCGGCACGCCGCTGTCGACCGCGCCTTCGACCAGCAGCGGGGGCGCGGTCTGCACGACCGCACCGAGCACCGCGGCCACCATCGGCACGATGGACGGCGCTTCGGGCGCGACCACCGGCGCGACGCCCGGCAGCGACGTCGCGACGCTCGCCGCGCCAGCCATCACCGGCTCGCGCGCCTCGGCGGTTTCGTCGACGTTCGCGGCGACTTCGATCACCGGCGCCGGCGGCAGGCAACGCGTGACCGGCACCGCGCGCAGGCTGCGATGACCGGCCGCCGTGAACGCCTCGCAGATGAAACGGAACCAGCCGCGATCGATGATCGCGAGCAGGTGCCGGCCTTCCCCAAGCCCCTGCGGATCGACCGCGATATGACAGGTCTGCGGGTCCTGGATCAGTTGATCCTCGACGATATTGGGCAGCGCCTGGCGCAGCTTCGGGCCGCGCAGCGGCGGCAGCGTCGCGGGCATCAGCAGCAGGTCGCGCGCGGCGACCATCAGCACCGTCGTGTTCGCGCGCGGCAGCAGCGCGAGCGCCGAGCGCCCGGCGCGCTGCGTGCGCTCGGCCTTGTCGAGCAGCACGAACGGCAGCTCGGGCAGTTGCCACTCCTGCGAGGGCACCGCCGGATCACGCGGCGGCAATAGGACGATCAGCGTGCTCAAAGGCCACTCTCTCTGTGGATTGCGTTATTCATAGTTGGTCTTGTACCCGCACGATACGCGTAGTGTGAGTCAGCGGATCGCGATAGACGAGTGTCGTGCGATCCACTTCGGCGCGCTCGTGCTGCACACTGCCGTGGACTAAAAAGTAGCTCGAATTGACGTCGAACTGATTCGGATCGATCGACGCCGATTGCACGCCGGCGGCGGCGGTCAGCGCGAGCTGCACGTCGCCGGCGTTGCGGAAAAACACGGTCTGGCGCCGCGCGACCAAGGCCTGCGCCTGCGACACGGTCATGCCCGGCACCACCGCCGCGATCACTTCGGCCGACGCGGTGTTCATGTTGATCGCGGTGACGGTCGGCAGCACGGTGACGAACGGCCGCAGCTTTGCGACGATCTCCGGTGTGTAGCCCGGAATGTCGAGCAGCGAATCGACGCCCGTCATCAAGAGCGGCGCGACCGCCACGTTGTCTTCGCCGTCCTCGATGCCGGGCTGGTTCGTGAAGTTGCCGCCCCTCATCCCGCCGCCGCCGACCTGCGGCGAGCTGCTGATCGACGTGCCGGTCTGAAAGCGCGTCGCCGATTGCGACAGCCCCGCGCGCACGTGCAGCGCGGTCACTTTGGCGAGCTGCCCGCTCAGGCCGAGCGATACCAGCAGGCGCTGATACGCGGCCATCTGCTCGGCGCTGATTTGCGTCACGCCGGGCGCCGGACTCGCGACCAGATTGCGCAGATTGAATCTGGACTGCGCGTCCTCGATCGAGCCCGACAGGTACGTGGCCGCGCCTTGCTCAGCGCGCACCTCGCCGATCTGGCCGAGAAAATCCGACAGCCGCGTTTTCGCGATCGGCACGCCCCACAAGCCGCCCAGATACGTGATGCCCGCCGACGTGTCGCCTTCGGAGCGCAGGATCAGCCGGGTCCAGTCGAGCGCGCCGCGCGCGACCCATTGCGCCTGGGACAGCAGCCGCTGATTCTCGATGCGGCGGATCTGCACCTGCTGGCGCCACAACATGCCGGACACGAGGATCGCCGACAACGCGACGACGAGCAGCGCGCTGATGATGGCGGCGCCTCGCTCGCGTGCACGTGCGCGCGAAGCGGATGGGGACTTCTTCGGCAACGACGAGGAGAACGTCATGTCATTCTCCGACCAGAAAAACGCGCGTGACCGGCTTTGCAAGCGATGTCGCGCCGATGCTGACCTGGAGCCCCGTCACCGAGCGCTGCATCGGCGCATTGCCGAGTTGCGGCACCTTCAGATTGTTGACGGCCTGGTTCATCGCGGTTTGCACGTCGTTCATCTGGATGGTCCAGCCGAGCTTCGGCACATACATGCGCGCCGAGATCGAGCCGACGCCGCCCATTAGCGGCACCGCGGTCCAATCTTCGTCGCTGCCGTGCAACGCGCGCCGCAAGTCGCCGACGTTGCCGATCGGCGGCGACGCATAGCGCACCACGCGGCCGTTCGAGATCTGATAGCGCACCACCTGCAGACGCGGCGCGGTGCCCGGCAGCACCATGTGCCGCACGATCTGCAGCGTGTTGCCGGAGACCGAGACCGCGGCCTGGCTGGCTTCGTCGTCGCTGGCGGCCTGGCGCGCGTCGATGCGCATCTGGTCGAACAGCTGGGCGAACACCCGCTCGTCTTCCATCGCGTTCGTGATCGTCGAGCGGGCACGGATGATCTGATCGAGCCCGCGCCACGACAGCACGGCGATCACCGCGAGGATCGCGATCGCGACCAGCAGTTCGATCAGCGTGAAGCCGCGCGCGCCGTAACGGCGGCGGCGCTCACAGCGAGCGGTTGATTTCATTCGCGACCACCGTGACCATCTGGGCGAGATTGCCGGACTGGCCGGGCATCGTCACCATCACTTCGACACGGCGAAACACCGGATTCGGCGTCGCCGTCACATGCTCGGTACAGCGCAGTTGCAGATTGCCTTGCGAGCAATCGAAGCTCGTCGAGCCGATGTCCGGCCATGCATGCTTCAGATGCAGGTCCGCGAGCGCGTTGTCCGCGCTCCAGCCGGCGAGCAGACGCCGGTGCAGATCCGCTTCGCCGCTCGCCAGACTGCCGACCGCGCGCAGCGACGCGGCAAGCGCCACCGCGATGATGGCGAGCGCGACCAGCACCTCGATCATCGTGAAGCCGCGCTGGTTGCGGCACGCTATAGCGCGCGTGTTGCAAAGAGAAGAGGCATGGGCGGGCCTGCCATAACGTCGCATCCGCATGTCAGCGCACCTCGTAGCGGCCATTGCCGGTACTGACGATCGTCGCCTGTCCGGCCGCCGAAAACAGCGTGACCTGCACCGGCACGTCGATCGCCTCGGTACCGAACACGATGCGATCGGCGTGCGAATCCGAACCCGGGAAACTGATCGCGACACTGGTGACGCCGCCTTCCCACTTACGCGGCCCGAGCAGATCGTCACGCAACGGACGCCAGCCGTCCTGGGTGCGCTGATCGAAACGGAAGCCGCCTTCGAACGGCTGCCACGCGATCGGCCGCGCCCGCACCTGCGCTTCGTCGCCAGCCGATTCGAACAGCAGCGCGAGACGCTGCGCTTCTTCGTTCAGATCGGTGCGCGGATTGCGGGTCATCGTCAGCGCGGTCAGCGACACGAGCAGACCCGCGATCACGAGCACGACCATCATTTCGAGCAGCGTGAAGCCAGCCGCGCGGCCGCGGCGTTGCCGGGAGCGCGGCCGTGAAGCCGTACACGGAGTGTCCACACGGGACTTGCAAGCGGACGTGCGCATAGTGCCGGCCATCGACGATCAACGAATATTCAAACAGCAATGCATCGGTGAAGCACGCACGCTTCGTCGCGCCACGCAAATTGCGGCGCGGCGGGCAGGGCGCCCGGTGAAACCAGCGGCCAACCCAGTGGCAACGAGGGCGCGTGCGTGAACATCATCGAGCCTGGCGGGATGCTCTGTTCAGCGTGCTTATTGCCAGGACCCGACGTCGGCATCGTTGCCTTCGCCGCCAGGTTTGCCATCGGCGCCGTAGCTGAACACATCGATCTCACCGTGCACGCCCGGATTCAGATACTGATACGCATTGCCCCACGGATCATTCGGCAGACGCTCGAGATAGCCGCCGTCCTTCCAGTTGTTCGGCACAGGGTCGGTGGACGGTTTTTCGATCAGCGCGCGCAGGCCCTGTTCCTGGGTCGGATAGCGGCCGTTGTCGAGGCGATAGAGTTTCAACGCCTGCATCACGGTGCCGATGTCCTGCTTCGCGGCGACGCGCCGCGCTTCGTCCGGACGGCTCATGATCTTCGGCACGATCAGCGCGGCGAGAATGCCGAGAATCGCGATTACGACCATGATTTCGATCAGCGTGAAGCCGCGTTGACGACGGCCGCGTGAACCCGCGTTGTCAGCGCGGCGAATGGTCGACAGTTGCATAGCTTGCTACCTCTTTTCAGGTGAAATTTTCGGCTCGGGTTGTCAGATTGAACACGCCGGGCCGGTCATTTTAATGTCATGCAGTTGAAGGCTTTCAACCCACCGCAATATTCACAATAGTCCGTACAATGTGCGCATGAACGCCATCCAAATCCGCCTCCTGTCGCTCGCGCTGTTCGCCGCTTTCTGCGCGACGCTCACCTACTGGGTCATCACGCTCACCACGATGTCCGGCGCGCCGCTGCCGGCTGCCGCCGCACACGCGCAGGTCTCGACCGACCAGGCCGCGACGCTGTTCGGCGGACAGCTCGCGCGCAACGTCAATCAGGACATCCATCTGTTCGGCATCCTCGCGTTGAGCGAAGGCGCCGCGGCGATCGTCAGCGTCGGTGGCGAGTCGCCGCACGCGGTGTCGCTCGGCAGCACGCTGATGCAAGGCACCAGGCTCTCCGAAGTTCGCGCCCGCTCGATCATCATCGACCGCAACGGCGCCCACTCGGAAATCTTCCTGCCCGCCAATTCCAGCGGTCCCACCATTTACGTGCGCTGAAACTTGAAGCGGTTGCGCGGCTGATACGGCACGCCGCGCAAATCCTTTCTCTTCCTTCCTCGCGCTACGGCTACCGCTACTGCACGAGGTTGTTCAGCTCGATGATCGGCAGCATCACCGCAAGCACGATCACGAGCACCACGCCCCCCATCGCCAGAATCAGCAGCGGCTCGAGCAGGCTCGTCAGGAACATCGTGCGACGCTCCAGCTCCCGCGCTTCGCCGTCGGCCGCGCGATCGAGCATCGTCGTCACGTCGCCGGTCGCTTCACCCGAGCGGATCAGGTGCACGAGCACCGGCGGAAACGTCTTCGTGTTGCCGAGCGCGCGCGACAGCGACGTACCTTCGCGCACCCGCACGATCGCATCGTCGATGTTCTCGCGCATTGCGTTGTTGCTGAGCGTATCGGCCGCGGCCTGCAACGCGCGCAGAATCGGCACGCCCGCCGCGGTCAGAATGCCGAGCGTGCTGGCGAAGCGCACGGTGTTATAGCCGCGCACCAGCTTGCCGAGCAGCGGCGCGGTCAGCAGCCAGCGGTCGAAGGCAAGACGCGGCCCCGGTTGCCTGAGCGTCGCGCGCACCAGATAGACGACCACGATCACGCCGATCAGCAGCGCCCACCACCAGTGCCGCACGAAACCAGACAGCGCCATCATCACGATCGTCAGAAACGGCAGTTGCTGCTTGGTGCTCGCGAACACGTTGACGACCTGCGGCACCACATAGCTGAGCAGGAACGTAACGATGCCGAACGCGATGATCGTGACGATCGTCGGATACGTGAACGCCAGCACGATCTTCTGCTTCAGGGCATTGCGCTGCTCGATGTAATCGGCGAGCCGCGACAGCACCAGTCCGAGCTTGCCCGTGTGTTCACCGGCCGCGACGAGCGCCCGGTAGATCTCGGGGAAATCCTTCGGATGCTGCTGCAGCGCGTTCGCAAGCGAATGACCGCCGAGCACTTCGGCGCGAATCGCCGCCATCAGCTCGCGGATGTAGTCGCGCTCCGACTGCTCGGTCAGCACCGAGAGCGCTTCGTCGAGCGGCAGGCCCGCGATCAGCAGACTCGCGAGCTGCCGCGTCAGAATCGCCTGCTCGCGCTGCGACAGACGACGCCCGAGCGCGAGCCGCTGATTGCGCTCGCCGCGCGTGCGCGACGCCGCCGGTTCGACGACGAGCGGCGTGAGTCCCTGCGAACGCAGGTTGGTGCGCGCGCCGCGCGCACTGTCGGCGTCGAGCACGCCTTTTTGTGCCTTGCCCGCCGTGTCGATCGCTTCAAAACGGAATGCCGGCATGCGCTTATGCTCCGCCTGTCACGCGAATCACTTCTTCGAGCGACGTCAGTCCCGATGCGAGCCAGCGCTCCGAATCCTCGCGCAGCGTGCGCATGCCTTGGGCGCGGCCCGCTTCGAGAATTTCGGCATCGGCCGCGTTGCGGTGGATCAGCGAGCGGATCGTTTCGTCGATCAGCAGCAGCTCGTAGACGCCGCGGCGTCCCGCGTAACCCGACTGGCCACAACGGTCGCAGCCGACCGGATGCCAGCGCTTGCTGCCGTCTTCTTCGGTGCGCTCTTCGCGGCACACCGGGCACAGTCGCCGCACCAGCCGCTGCGCGAGCACGCCGAGCAGCGACGAGGCGAGCAGATACGGCTCGACGCCCATGTCGGTCAGACGCGTGACGGCCGATGCCGCGTCGTTCGTGTGCAGCGTGGCGAGCACCAGGTGGCCGGTCAGCGATGCCTGCACCGCGATCTGCGCGGTTTCGAGGTCGCGGATTTCACCGATCATGATGACGTCCGGGTCCTGACGCAGAATCGAGCGCAATGCGCGCGCGAAGCTCATGCCGATCCGCTCGTTGACCTGGGTCTGGCCGATGCCGGACAGGTCGTATTCGATCGGGTCTTCCACCGTCATGATGTTG